>JBBSQC010000028.1:0-50138 GCA_038258215.1 Actinomycetales bacterium
CGCGGTGGCCCACCACATCGCCGTCTTCGCGTCGAGGGTAGACGCACAGCCCTGAAGCGGAGGACGGCCCAGCGCCCTCCAGGGCCCAGGCTCGGCCCCAACCCGTTGACGTCGCCCCAGTCACCTGCCCCACTTCGCCGCATGCGGACCTCGGTGTCGGCTTCCGGTCGTGGAGTCGATGCCTCGCCCTGCGAGCTGTCGGTCGGGGTTCGAGGATCATGGTCAGACGATGCTTCGGTTGTCAGCTGATCGTCCGCAGTGCCGGCCACATGGTCTTCCACGGGGCGCGGGTCCCGGTGCACACCGTGACGGCCGTGCCCTGCTCGGCGTTGTCGATGCCGAGCCGGTTGTCGATGTGGGCGACGTCGTGGCAGTCGATGAAGTACTTGGTCCAGTCGGCCGGTCGCCAGTCTCCGAGATGGACGACGACGGTGCGGTCGGCCGGCGGTGGCCCCCAGTCCGCGTAGGCGTTGTGGCCGGAGTAGACCGGTGGTAGCCCGGTGCCCAGGAGGACCAGCGGACTGGCCTCGCTGTAGTCGTTGGTCAGGATCATCGCTCGGGCGCGCTGCTCCGGGGGCAAGGCGGCCACGACCTGTTCGACGGTGGTGACGAACTGGGGCCAGCCGACCTGGTTGGCGGTGTCCGGGACGGTGGCGGGCAGCGTGGTCTTCGCGTAGGTCGCGACCGGCAGGAGCGGCAGGGTCAGCAGCGCGAGAAGCCCACCCGAGACAGCCACCGCCGCGGTGAAGGCCACCGCTCTCAGCAATCCGTGACCCCGCGCCAGCCATCGGTCGACGACGATGCTTCCCGCCGCGATGAGGACGGCGGTGCTGCCGATCGCGTAGTAGGCCTTCCCGCCGGTGAGAAGAACAAACGCCAACGCGATCGGGGCGGTAAGCCCGATCGCCCGCCACGGGGATGCCGTCCTCGACCCGAGCAGCCAGGCCAGGCCCGCGACACTGACCGGGAACAGCAGCGGCCCGGTGAACAGCCACAGCAATGGCAGGACCTGGGCGCGGTTGTCGGCGGCATACCCGGCGATCTGGTGGGCCATGGTGAGCTGGGGCCAGCCGTTGGCCGCCTGCCAAGCCAGATTGGGGGCCCACATCAAGACCGCGATCGCCAAGGCCGCCCACGCCCACGGGGAGCGAACGACGTCCCAACGTCGAGCCAGGACGAGCCCGACTGCCAGGCTCGCGCCCAGGAACAGCATGGTGTCCTTGTTCTCCAACCCGATCCCAGCGGTGACACCCACCGCGAGCCAGAGCCGCCGGTCCCCGCCGTCGAGAAGACGGACCAGTAGCCATAGGACCAGCGCCCAAGCGAGCAGGTCGGGATCAGTGGTGGTGTCCAGGTGACCCGCGCCGAGATAGCCGGACACGGAGGCCGTGACCGCGGCAAGCACCTGCGCTCGGCGAGAGCCACCGAGGGCGCGCGCGATCAGCCCAACCAGAACCACGACCAAGCCCATCTCCAGGGCCGGAAGCACTCGCACAGCCGTGGGCGACACCCCCAGCAGGGCGACAGACCCGGCGGACAGCAGCGGGGTCAGCGGCGGTTGGTCCACATACCCGAACGCCGGGTGCTGACCCGCCACGACGTAGTACATCTCGTCCCCGTGGAAGCCGTAGGCCCCCGACAGCGCCAACAGCGCGACGACCATGACGACCGCGGCCAGCACCACCGGCCACGGAACCTCGGGCGACCACACCCGTCGTCCGGGGGGAGAAACAGATGGCGGGGCCATGAACCCATAATCCACCGTCCGGACAAGTGGGCGCTTCCCAGCTCTGCCCTCGGGCACCCGCACCACCTTCCACGACAGCGGCAGCTGGCCGATCGCCGCATTCAGCTTCCGGCAGCAGGACCCCCCCCGCTCAGACGGTGCTCGCCCGACCGCGGCCAACGGTGCGTCGGCGACCTCATCACGGCGTCTGCTCTCGCGTCCTTCGCCACCAGACGACGCGTGCACTCCGCGGCCCTGCCGGCACGGCGCCGCTGTCCATCCGCCGAGGAGAGTGGTGGGTCCAGCCGACAGGCTCAGCCCGGGCCGTTGGCACCAGCAGTCCTCGGCACAGCCGCACCGAAGCCCGCCCAACCGCTCGACAGTCCCGTTGCCCACCGCGACCAAGAGATACCCAGCGAGGAGAGCGACAGCTACGCGCCGCACGACAGCACCTCGAGGAACTGACCGACACGGCAGCAGGTAGTCCGCGGTGCAGGCCCGACAGTGGTCGCAGCCCGTCGCCGCAGCATCGTCGCCGCCCAGCACGCCCACGAACTCCTCGACGCGTTGCCCGACAGGCGAGGCGTGACCCTGGAGATCGACCACGAGGCCCACTCAGAGCGCCCTGACGAGTTCACCGCGGTACTTGGCGACTTCCTCGCCTCCTCTGCGCCGGCGTACTCCTCCAGGCTCCTGGGCATCGCGGTCAGGTTCGCACGGAGAGGCGCAGTTGGGCCGGTCACAACGTAAAGCAAGCAGACCCACGCATCACACTCTCTGACGAGGGCCCCTACAAGACGTTCGCCGATGCCGGGTACGCCGGCCGCGGGGATAACTCGCTCATGCGGCCGTCCTCGAGACTAGTCTGGGCTGGCGTCATTCAAGGCAACTCCGCAACGTTGGCGAGGAGGCCATTAGGGTGCGGCTTCTTCTGTGGATGGAGCCCCGCAGTCGTTCTGCAGCGCTCTGGAGCATTGTCATGCTTGCCGGCGTTGCGGTCCTGGTGACGATCGCCTTCCTGCCGCTGCAGCCGGGCGGCCGGAATCCGACGTCGACCGAGGCTGCCCTGCTTCTCGGAGCGGTCGCGCTCCTCATCATGGCGTGCTGGGCATCCCGGTACCGTCGCATCCCCGCCTTGATTGCGTGGGCGCTGGGTCCACTGCTGGCTGTTGTAGCGATCGTCTTGCTCGACCTCTTGACGTCCGACGTCTCGGTCGCGGCGCAGGTCTTCTTCTTCTTCCCCACGCTCTACGGCGCCTCACAGTTGCGGCGCGCGGGTGCTGTCGTGATGACGGCGGCATCTGTTGTCGGCGTGGCGGTCGTGGTCCTCGGCTCCTTGCCCCTAGCCGTGGCCGCCACCGATATCGGATACGTCTCGGCGGCGCTCATCACGACGGCCGTGCTCCTGATCCGTTCCGGCGAACGGCAGGACGAGCTGGTGACGAGACTTGAGCGCCTGGCCGCGGTCGACACCCTGACCGGACTCGCCACCCGGCGAGTGCTGGACGAGGCCGCGAAATCTGCCATCTGCGGCGCCGTCCGCAGTGAAGGGACGTCCCTGATCCTTCTCGACGTCGACGAGTTCAAGTCGGTCAACGACCGCTACGGACACCCTGGGGGAGACGAGGTGCTGGTTCAGCTGGCCGACTACCTCGTGAAGTCGGCGCGCCGCGACGACGTTGTGAGTCGGCTCGGCGGCGACGAGATGGCGGTGCTGCTGCCCGGGTGTTCCGTGACGTCCCTTCAACGTCGGGCCGAGCAGATCGTCGCGGACGTCGGGACCCACCCCTTCGTGCTCCACAGCGGGGAGGAGATACGGGTCTCGGTGAGCGTCGGCCTGGCTAATGTCCCCGCCGACGCATCGGATCTGCAAGGCCTCTACGTCAGGGCAGACCGGGCCCTGTACGAGGCAAAGCGATCAGGCCGTAACCGGGTCGGAAATCTGGCAGACGGCACACCGCAGCCGCCCGTGCAGTGACGGTGCAGGGCAGCCATTGCGCCCGGCGGGCACTGCGCGACGTGAGAGCCTGCGTTGAACTTGGGCCGCGTTCCGCGTACACGCCGCCGAACCCCGCTTCTTGCTTTGCGCGGGCCCCGGGCCCGGCCTGTCGAAATCAGGTTCCGCCGCCCGACCTGACTGTGCGACCGGTGAGTGCCCCTCTCTTGGGGGTGACGGTGAGCGCCTCTTGGGGGTGACGGTGAGCGCCGCGACCTCTTGCCACGGAACGCTCGCCGCAGGATGCTGTGCCGGATCAGCAACAGCTCAGGCAACAGGGCGGCGGCCATGGCTCAGATTCTCAGGATCGCGTTGACCGGTGGTCAGCACGTGGTGCTCCGGGAGGATGGGACCGTGCTGGCGACGCACCCGGGAAAGGCCTCCGCGCTCGACGCTGCGATCACGCACCTCCACGCTGGCGAGGGGGGCGAGGTCCTGGTGTTGAGCGAGTCCGGGCGCCCGTCGTCGCGTATACCGGTGACGGGGTCGCAACGGGCGGTGGATACCGAACCCCCGGCCTCACCTCGAGCCACGTCAGAAGGGCTGCACCCGAAGGGCCAGGGAACGAAAGGGACCGGCGTCGGCCTGGGAAAGCTGGTCGACGGCGCGGCAGAGATGGTGGATGAGTCGTTGGGGCTGAAAGCCAAGGACCCGAGCCCCGCGGAACCCAAGGTGGATGAGATCGGCCTTGACCGAATCAACTCCAGCATCGACGAGCTCACCAAGAGACAACGCGAGACGTGGTGGCACGGCCTCTCGGGCGAGGAGCGCCTTGCATGGTCCGTCCTCGTTCTCGCCGGACTAGTGGGCCCGCTCGGGATGGGGGTGATGGCCGCCCTGGGCCAACTGTACAGGGGTGGAGTCCCGTCGATCAACCAGTTCGAAGCGGTTGCGCTTCTGGCGATAGTGGCAGCTCCAGTCTTCCTCGGGGCCTCGGTTCTCCTGCTGACCGCTCGATTGGGGGCAGTGGCCTTCATGTGGGCCGCCATGGCCGCTCTCGCCGGCGGTGCCGCAACATCGAGCCTCGGCCCCACCACCAGTCTCGGGAACTTCTATTGCTATCGCTCATTCTCGGTCAGCGAGCACGCCTGTCGAGTCTTCGATCAGGCAGGTTTCGCCCAGTCGGCGCACGCGGCCGGGGGCGGCCCGTCCGGCGGAGCCAGAGTGCTCGGTTTCGCAGTGGCCTACACAGCCGATGCCCGTGGCCTGTTGATGGCAGTGTGTGGTGTGGTCGCCGGCCTTGCCGCCGGCTACCTCATTCGGCAGGTAATGGTCGCCGGGTAGAGATTGAGCACGACAGCTTCGGCGGCTCGTTGATCGGGAAGCATCACTAGTCTCTGAGGCATGCGGCAACGGCCGAACTTCGTGTTTGTCATGTCCGACGACCACGCGGCTCACGCGATCAGCGCGTACGGCAGCCGGGTGAACCGGACCCCACACCTTGACCGTCTCGCCGCTGGGGGGATGCGATTCGGGAACTGCTTCTGCTCCAACTCGATCTGCGCTCCGAGTCGTGCGGCGATCCTCACGGGGACGTACAACCACGTCAACGGGGTGACGACACTGAGCGCACCGTTCGACAGCGCTCAGCCGACCTTCCCGGCGATCCTGCAGGCCGCTGGTTACCAGACCGCGATCTTCGGCAAGTGGCATCTGGGCCACGGCGACGGCCATGACCCGCTGGGCTTCGACGAGTGGCGGGTGCTCCCCGAGCAGGGGGAGTACCACGACCCGGAGCTCATCGACGCAGTCGGCCGGGGACGGGTCCCCGGCTACGTCACCGACATCCTCACCGACCTCTCGCTCGAGTGGATCTCCGCACGCGACCGGTCCAGGCCGTTCTGCCTGCTCCTGCACCACAAGGCCCCGCACCGCAGCTGGGAGCCGGATGCCCGCCACCAGGGGCTGTATGCCGAGGAGGAGATGCCCGAACCGGTCACCTTCCGCGACGACTACACGAACCGCTCCCCGGCGGCCGGCCGGGCACGGATGCGGATAACGGACCTGTGGCCCGAGGACGTGAAGGACGAGCCCCCGCCTGGACTGGTCGGCGAGGACCTGGACTCGTGGCTGTACCAGCGCTACATCAAGGAGTACCTGCGCTGCGTCGCCTCGATCGACGACAACATGGGCCGCCTGCTCGACTTCCTCGACGCCGAGGGGCTGAGCGACGACACGGTCGTGGTCTACACCTCGGACCAGGGGTTCTTCCTGGGGGATCACGGCTGGTTCGACAAGCGCTTCATGTACGAGGAGTCACTCCGCATGCCCTTGCTGGTGCGGTACCCACGCGAGGTGGCCGCCTCCTCGGTCTGCGACGAGCTGGTCCTCAACGTCGACTTCGCCCCGACCCTGCTGCACCTTGCCGACGTCGAGGCCCCGCCCCGGATGCAGGGTCGCAGCCTGCGCGGACTGCTTCGCGATGAGCCGCCCGACCAGTGGCGCCAAGCCGTGTACTACCGCTACTGGGAGCACGACGACGGCAGCCACGGGGTCTGGGCCCACTACGGCGTGCGCACCCAGAGCCACAAGCTCATCTACTACTACAACGACGGCCTCGGACACCCGGGGGCCTCGAACCTGGTGTTCCCACCGCAGTGGGAGCTGTTCGACCTGTTGTCCGATCCCCACGAGCTGACCAGCGTCTACGACGACCCGGCATACGCCACCGTGCGGCAGGAGCTGACCACCGAGCTGCACCGCCAGCAACGGGAGATCGGTGACCGGCCGCACCACACGGACGGCGAGTCACCGCCGACGACGTGACGTGCGGTCGGCGTCCGGATCAGTGCTGAGAATCGCCTGCCCGAGAGCACATGGCGCTCGTTCGAAGAATTCTTGGTGCACGAGTCAGCCGGCGCGCTCTGGCCCCTACATTGGGGCGCATGACCGTCCGGATCGGGTTCTTGCGCGCGGTAAACCTCGGGCGCCGACGGGTGCCCATGAGCCGTCTAACGACGGTCTGTGAGGGCCTGGGCTACGCCGATGTGTGGACCTACGTCAACAGCGGCAATGTCGTGTTCGACACGACCGGAGCACGGGCATCGGTTGAATCCGCGATGCAGAGGGCCCTCGAGGACGAGTTCGGCTTCGAATGCACGACGTTCGTCCGGACGGCGAAAGAGCTGAAGAGCGTCCTTGATGCCACGCCCTTCACGGTTGCTGCGGGCGACACTCATTTCGTGACCTTCCTGAAGGAGGCGCCGGCCGCGTGCGACGCCAAACGACTGGAAGAGCTGTCGAACGACTTCGAAACCCTGATCGTCCACGGAGCGGACGTGCACTGGCGGATGAGCGGCAAGTCCACCGACTCCCGCCTCGTCAGGCGTGACTGGGAGAAGATCCTTGGCCCGTTGAGCAGTACCAGTCGCAACGTCACGATGCTGACGAAGCTGGCCGCCAAGATCGACGACACCGCATAGGTGCCGGCGGGCCCGGCCCGCGGCGCCGATGGCCCGTAACCGTCGACCCCGGGTGCAGCATTCACGAGGCACTCGAAATCGTCACAATGGGTGACACGACAAGGGATCCGACCTCGCGGGTCGCCAAGGTCGCGTCGCTTCGCCGCAGAGCCGACCACCCGGCCGCGGCAGTGCTGGCCCTTCGATCGGGTGGAGTCAACCCGCGCCACCGTTGCGCGGCGTCGAATGCCTTGGTGGCGTTGTCGATCGGAGGACTGCGCGCCACTGCTCGAGGCACGCTGCGAATCGGAGCCGCCGTGTTTGAACGTCTCGGACGTGAGCAGCGCTGGAGCGTTCTGGTCGGACGCGGGTCTGGCAGTGCCGGGGGACGCCGATTCCGTCGTCCTCGCCGACCCCGTTGGCACGTTCTTCTCTGGGTCTTCGATCTGAGCAAGTAGCAGGCCGGGGCGAGTTGCGAACGCACGGCAGGAGCACGCCTGCCGAACCTCCCCCACTGTGCCGCGGGATGGCGCGCGACGGATTGTCGGGATGGAAGCGGTTACACCGGACCGCGGCCCTTTTCGCGGGAGCTACATCGGCGTAGCGTCGAAAGATTCGCACCTTAGGAAGGAGCTCACCATGGCCTCACAGACCATCAGTCGACGCGGACTCCTGCAGGCAGGCGGCACGGCGGCGGCGGGCATGTCGGTATTGCAGGTCTCGGGACCGGCTCAGGCGCTGGGCGCGGGCGGACACGAGTCGGTGCCCTGGCTTCCCAGCCACGGGGACCCGCGGGAGACGTACCCCGGCAGTCCCGGCGACGACGTGCTCGACTGGGAGGACCAACCGCCTCCGTTCCCGCCCGGCCAAGGCGTGGGCAACCAACAGGTGTGGGAGGAGCTCTCCACGCGCCTGACCCCGGCTGACGACTTCTTCTTCGTCAGCCACTACGGCCACCCGGTGATCGACCCCAGCACCTGGCGACTCGGCATCGACGGCCTCGTCGCACACCCCGGCTCGCTGTCCCTCGCTGATCTGAAGGCACGCCGCCGCACGTCGGTGGAGTTCACGCTCGAGTGCTCGGGCAACAACGGGCCCCCGATCTTCACCGGAGGCGTCGGCAACGCTGTGTGGGGTGGCGCTGCACTCGCACCAATCCTGAAGGACGCCCGTCCGATCAAGTCCGCCACAGAGGTGGTGTTCTGGGGTGCGGACTCAGGCACCGTCACGATTCGCGACAACTCGGGCGTCGTCAGTCCACCCACACCGGGCACCGGAACCGGGACACCGGACCCCGACAACCCGGCTGCCTGGGACATCACCATCACCGAGCACTTCGCCCGCAGCATGAGCATCGACGACGCCATGGCGGCGGGCAACCTGCTCTGCTACCAGATGAACGGCCAGCCATTACCGGTCGAGCACGGCTTCCCGGTGCGCCTCATCGCCCCGGGCTGGTACGGCGTGGCGAACGTCAAGTGGCTCGAGCGCATCGAGCTGATCGACCACAGGTATGCCGGCCGGTTCATGGCCCGCGACTACGTCACCTTCCGCGAGCACACCGATGCGGCTGGCAACACGACGTGGACCTTCCAGAACGTCGGTCCCTTCCGGCTGAAGTCCGCCCCCGCCAAGGTCACCCGGAAGGTCCACGGAAGCACGAGCAGGTTCCGAGTCATCGGCGTGGCCTGGGGCGGGCCCGTCGCCCGGGTCGAGGTCTCCATCGACGGCGGCCCGTGGCGACGAGCACGTGTGGTCGACTCCGACTCCCGCGGCGGCCCGTCCAAGGCCCTGGCGTGGAACTTCTGGACCTACGACTGGGGCCGGGCCCCCGCCGGTCGCCACACCGTGGCCTCGCGCGCGATCGACGCGCACGGGGCGATCCAGCCGGCGCCCGACGACCCGATCATCGCCGACCGACGGACCTACTGGGAGGCCAACCAGCAGATCACTCGCACGATCATCCTCCCCTGAATCACCTCGTCCCCACGAGGTCGCCACGGCTGTCCGTGCACCATCGCCTTGACCTGAACCGGATCGGGCACCGCCCGCAGTCCGGGTCCGACCGGGCTGAGCGCAATGCTGCCCACATCGCTGTCGATTCGCGAGCCGCCAGTGGGTTTCGACATGCGTCCTATCGACGCCAAGCGCGCGACGTGGCGGAGCGTCGCAGACATCCTCCGTGGAGCACGGACAGGCCCGAATGAGCGGGTCGTTGACGGGGGCGTCTGCTGCGATCGAAGCTTGGGCAGGATCCGGGTGTCCGCCGGTGCACCGGCGGTGCGGCTGGTTCACTGGTCGGGTGACTGATCCGCAACGGCTGCCGTTCGACCCCGCCGATCCCGCCACCATGAAGGCGTGGATCGCATCCCTGAGCAAGGACGAGCTGATGGACCTGTCGCACCAGGTGGTCAGCGGCGCGCTCTTCACGGGGCTCGGATCCGCCGGGGACCGTGAAACGGGCAACCGGCCGATCGACCTCGCGCCGCCCCCGGACGAGCCGAGCCTGCTCACGCTCACCATCGAGCTGAAGGGGGCCAAACCACGGATCTGGCGGCGTCTGGCGCTGCCGGGCGATCTCACCTTGGACAGGGTGCACACCCTGTTCCAGGCGGCGATGGGCTGGACCGACTCCCACCTGCACCGCTTCCAGCCCGGCACCGGGCAGATCTACGGGGACCCCTACTTCCTCACGGAGTTCGACGAGGACGAGGGCGAAGAGGGCACCCGCGAGGACAGCGTGCGCCTGGACCAGGTGCTCCGCGAGCTCAAGGACCGGATGACCTACCTGTACGACTTCGGTGACGACTGGGAGCACCGCGTCACCCTCGAGTCGATCGCCCCGTTGACGCCGGGCCTCCGGGAGCCGACGTGCTTGGGTGGCGCGAGAGCCTGCCCGCCCGAGGACGTCGGCGGCATCCACGGGCACCACGAGGTCGCGCAGTGGCTGCGTGCCGGAGCCCTGGCCGACGCCCTGCCTGGGGCCTTCGAGGATGCCGAGCACGCCCGCGAATGGCTCCCCTCGACTACGACCCCGATGCCTTCGACGCCGCCGACGCGACCTCGGCGATGCGGTTGTGGGCCGGCGGTGAGCGCCTGCCCTGACATTGCCCCGATCCGGAAGGTTGGTCGTTGACGGTCCCCGGCGGCGCTGGGACGCTGGTGCGAGGGACGCCCGAGGTCGGTGTCGCCGCGAGCGCCAGGAGGTCGACGGGATGCCGGAACTACCCGAAAACGGCTCAGGAGTGGGTTACTCGTTCGGGCTGGAGGTCGACGGGGTCCTCATGGCCATGGTGCTGGAGGTGTTCGGCCTGCGCCTGCAGCGGGCGGTCGTCGAGGTCAAAGAGAACGCGCCCGACGGCACGATCCACGTCAGGCGGGTGCCCGGAGGGCCCCTGCCGGGTGAGGTCGTGCTGACCCGGGCGCTGACCGCTGACACCACCTTCGAGACGTGGGTCCAGGCCGCCTCGCTGGGCGGTGCCGCTGGTGCGCAGCGGACTGCGGCGATCGTGCTGTTCGACGCCGAGGGGCGCGGGGTGCGCCGCTACGCCCTGGTCGACGCGTGGCCGTCGAAGCTCGAGATCTGCGGACCCAGGGGTGCGCAGGCGGGCCTCCTCACCGAGCGGCTGGTCATCTCGTACGCGGAGACCCAGCCCGGCTGACGCCGCGCCACAGGTATCACGCGAGGAACGAGAGGGCTCCTGACCGGTGGCGCCGGCTCGGGCGTCCCCTGCGTGAGGAGATCGTCGTGTCGAACACCTATGTCCAGCTGCTGCCGGTCGACGAGGCCCTGCCCGTCGAGGGCATGGCGGCGTCGTTCACCGGGCCGGACGTCGCGCCCGGACCGCCCCCGGCCCTGAGCACGCTCTGGCCCACCCCACTCACCGGGTCGTCGCTGTTCGCAGCCGGCTCGACCGTGCAGCTCACCCTGGACGCGGCGCTGGCTGCGGACCCGGTGCTGGTCGAGACCGTGGTGCGCCTCGGCGCCACGGGCGAGTTCCTCACTGTCGGTGGGTGGCTCAGGGTCGGGGCGTGGGTGATCGGCACCCAGGTCTACTGGTCCCTGCGGGCCGAGCTGGGAATCGAGACCCTCGCGAGCGAGAGCTCGCTCCTCCCAATCCAGTACCTGAAGCCTTGGCCCCACGTGCAGGTCGTCATCTCGGCCGACCAGCTGGCGCTGATCGTCGACGGCTCGGTGCGCATCCGGCTGCCGATCGCGGACCGCTTCACCGTCCCGTCGAGCCTCACAGAGGTGACGGTCGGCAACGAGGACCCCGGCAGGGACCTGGCGGTCGCGGTCGTCATGGTCACGGACAGCGTCCCCCCGTCGGTGGACGCAGCCGTCAGTGCCGCCGAGTCGGTCGGTCGCGGCGAGGTCCGCGGGGCCTTCTACCGGGCGGGCGAGGACGTCGTCGGCGGTGAGGCCGGGCCAGAGGTGGTCGTGCCCGGCGGGCGCCACCAGCCGTTCCACGCCGGCAGTGGCTACTGGACGAGCCGCAGCGGTGCGGTCGTGCTCACCGGGCCGGTGTGGGAGCGCTACGTGGACCTCGGCGAGCACGCCAGCGTGCTCGGACTGCCGATCACGGACACCCAGCCGGGAACGGCCCCGTATGCCGTGCGCTCCCGCGACGCCGCTCCGTCGGTCGCCGGGGACGACTCGCAGATGGCTCGCTTCGAGCACGGGATCATCGCCTGGAGCCCCGAGACGGGCGTCCGGGAGGTCCTGGGGAGGGTCGCCGCGCACTGGCTGCTCCTCGGTGGGCCGACGAGCGTGGTGGGGCTGCCCGTCGGCCCACGCACCGAGACCCCCCATGGATACCGCCACGGCTTCCAGTTCGGCGACGTCTTCGAACGTTACGACGGGACCGTCGCCGAGGTCCACGGCGGGATCCTCGAGCGCTACGACAAGGAGGGTGCCTGGGATGGCCCGCTCGGCTCGCCGCTCACCGACGAGGAGGCCGTGCGGGACGACTCCGGCAACGACACCGGCGCGCGCCTCGGTCGGTTCGAGCACGGCGGCATCGTGGCGGACCCGGCGGCAGGGGTGCACCTGCTCCAGGAGCCCTGGTGGACGGCATACCAGGAGGAGGGTGGGCCGGGTGGGCCACTGGGCGCACCGACCAGCGAACCGGTGGCGGCCGGCGGCAACGGCGTCACCTACGTGACGTTCGAGCACGGGTTCCTGGTCAACCACGCCATGACCGGCATCCGCCGCGTGCAGACCATCGAGGTGACCCTGTCCGAGGCGGAGGCGCCGAGCATCGACGACGGGGTCGAGTTCGACTGGGGCATCCCGAGCGCGGACCACGATGCCGAGCTGATCGTCTGGATGAGCGTCCTGGTCGACGGCGTCGCCGTGCCCGGGCTCGACCGTCGTCGCTTCCCCGACAGCGGGTATGCCGGCCGCTCGGTCTCGATGGGCAACGTCGGGGCCGAGGTCGCCGTCGACCCCGCCACCGTGATCACCGTGGTCGGCGAGGCCGAGGACCACGACGACCTCAGCAGCGACGATGCCCTCGGCGGCATCACCCGCACCTACGGCATCGACACGATCTGGGGCGAGGTCGGTCCGCTGGGGCCCGCCTACAGCGAGACGGGCAGCGGCGGGGACGGGGCCGTCACCTACTCGTACGCCATCGGGCTGCCGTCAGGCCCGATCTCCGCCGACTTCCGGGCGGACCGCTGGTGGTGCTTCGTCAACAAGGGCACCGACGACCTGGGCTACAACGAGGTCTACGCCAGGGCCTTCGAGGACGTCGAGGCGCACGGCGGGGTGTGGGACACGGTCACGAACCCCCTGGACCACCTGTTCTACGAGCTGGCCATCCGGGGGGTCGCGGAGAAGGGCAACTGCTTCGGCATGGGCAACCTGGCAACCCGGGCGCTGTTCGACACCAACCAGTTCCGGCTCCCCCTGAGCAGATACGGCACCGCCAAGATGGAGGTTTCCGACCCGATGTTCCCGGGCCCGCTGCGCACGGTGCTCAACATCGCGCAGGCCCAGCAGCTCGACGCCGCGGTGGTGAGCGAGGTCTTGGACCAGATCTCGTTCGGGGTGCCCGTCTCGATGGCCTCGACCCTGACCGGGATCGGCGACGTCCGCACGGGTGGCGACCTGGCCGTTCTGTCGATGATGTCGGTCTTCGAGGGCAAGGGCCACGCGGTGCTGGCCTACGGCTACGAGCCGCGGCCGGGGTTCCCCGACTCGATCCTCATCGCCGACCCGAACGTCCCGTCCGCGACCGCGGCCGATCGGCACGTGTCCCGGATCGAGCTGGACAACGTCGGCGGCTGGCAGTACTTCGAGAACGACACGGCCCACGCCGACTACGCCAGCGCCAAGGGAGCGCTGCTCTTCCGCATCCCGTCAAGGGTGGTTCGAGAGAGGTCGGTGACCCCGATGGCGGCCCTGGCCCTGGGGGTCGCGCAGATCCTCTCCTCCCTGATCCTCGTCGGCGGCGAGGCCGACCTCGAGCACGCCGGGCTCGGCCAGGGCAGCGGGACGCTCACCCGGGTCCCGCTGCTCCAGGCCTCACCCCTGACCCGCCTGTATGCCGGTCAGGGGCCCATCCCGAACGCCGCCCGAGCGGTGCTCGTGTCGCGCGGCCGGGCTGATGCCGGGGTGCTGTTCCGGACGGCCAACGTGACGGCCGGGGCGACGATCCGGTTCGACGAGCCGCATGTCATCGCCGACGTGCGGGTCGACGGGTTCGACGGCATCCGACCGACACTGGTCTCGTCGGTGAATGCCGACCTGACCGCGGCCGACCTGCACCTGGGCACGATCGTGGGCCGGGCCCAGCGGCCGGGGTGGGCGGCCCGGGCCACGGTCCATCTCGACCGGTCAGGGCCGGCCTCGTTCGGGCTCGCGCCCCTCGGGGTGGGTGTGGTCCTCGACGGCCTGGCCGACGGACCGGCGCCGGAGGTTGAGCTCCAGCGACTCGACGCCCCCACGCGCTCACGGTTCGTCCTGACGGACTACGCCCCCGGTCGCCGGGTCGAGCTCCGCCCGGCCGACATGGCCTCGCCGTTCGGCGCGCAGGTCCTGACCGGCCTGGGCACCGACATCATCGTCACCCCGTCGATCTGACGGCCCGACGAGCGCGTCGAGCGCGTGCGCGCAGTGCTCGACGAGGTCGGCGCGCTCCCGCTCCCGCTCGGCGGTCCCGAGAAGCGCCCACTGCAGGGCCCGGTCCTCGAGGTAGGCGACCCACCCGTGCACCACCGGGCGCACGGCATCCGGGATGCCGGTCACGTCGACGACGATCGCGGTGACCTGCTCGCGTACCCCGCGCGCGGCCACGTCACCGGCCGCTCGGGCGATGGGCGCCTGCCCCTGGACGAGCGCGATGTAGCTCTCGCGCCTCCTGGCCACCTGGTCGAGGAAGCGCTGAACGACCTGGCGGACCGCCGCCTCCCCGACGGCCCCCTGGTCGGGGGCGACATTGCGAGCGACCCGTCGCCGCGCCGCCTCGACCACGGCGCGGTGGTAGTCGGTCTTGGTGGGGAAGTAGTGGAAGAGCAGCCCGCGCGACACCCCCGCCTCGGCGGCGACCTCGTCGAGGGAGAGCTCCTGCACTGGGCGCTCCACGAACTTGCGCAGCCCGATGCCGACGAGCTGGCGGCGCCGCTCGTCAGGGGCCATCCGCGTCCTCGGCGCCGTGTCCACGCTATTGAGCATTGCTCAACAACCCTCTAGGGTCAAGGGCATGGACTTCGCCCCGTCCCCCCGCGCCGCTGACCTAGCCACACGGGTCCGCGCCTTCATCGACACCGAGATCGAGCCGGTCGAGCCCGGCCTGCTTGCCGACGTCGCGAGCCGCCGCTCCCGGGGTGAGGACGCGTGGCCGCCATCAGCCGTGGTCGAGACCCTCAAGGCCAGGGCCCGCAGCGCCGGACTGTGGAACCTCTTCCTCCCGGAGGGGCACGGCGACGCGTACGCCGCACGGTTCGGCACCGACGGGGGCACCGGGCTCAGCAACACCGACTACGCCACGGTCGCCGAGCAGATGGGGCGTTCACCGATCGCGCCGCTGGTCTTCAACAGCAACGCACCCGACACAGGCAACATGGAGGTGATCCTCAAGTACGGCACCCCCGAGCAGCAGGAGCAGTGGCTGGAGCCGATGCTCGACGGGCGGCTGCGCAGCGCGTTCCTCATGACCGAGCCCGGGGTCGCCAGCAGCGACGCCACGAACATGCGGGCCACCGCGACCATCGAGGAAGACGAGGTCGTCGTGGACGGGCGCAAGTGGTGGTCCACGGGCGCGGGCCACCCGGACTGCCGCCTGGCGATCTTCATGGGCCTCACCGACGGCAGCGCCCCCCGCCACCGGCAGCACTCCATGGTGCTCGTGCCGCTCGACGCCCCCGGCGTGCGCGTCGTGAGGATGCTGAGCGCCCTCGGTCACCACGACGAGCCCCTGGGCCACGGCGAGGTCAGTCTGGATGCCGTGCGCCTGCCGGTCTCCAGCGTGCTCCTGGGCCCCGGTCGCGCCTCCGAGATCGCTCAGGGTCGCCTCGGCCCCGGCCGCGTCCACCACTGCATGCGGTTGATCGGCCTGGCCGAGAAGTCCCTTGAGCTCGCGTGCGAACGCTCCACCCGCAGAGTCGCGTTCGGCAAGCCGATCGCCGACCTCGGCGGCAACCGGGAGCGTCTGGCCCGGGCCCGTATCGCGATCAACCAGTCGCGCCTGCTCGTGCTGCACGCCGCCTGGAAGCTCGACACCGTCGGCATCGAGGGGGCCCAGTCCGAGGTGTCCGAGATCAAGGCCGCGGTGCCGCAGATGGCGTGCGACGTCATCGACCTCGCGATCCAGCTGCATGGTGGCGGTGGGATGAGCGAAGACTTCCCACTCGCCGCCGCCTACGCCGGGGCCCGCAGCCTGCGGCTGGCCGACGGGCCCGACGAGGTGCACCTCGCGGTGGTCGCCCGGCACCTGCTCCGGCCCTACCGCACCGATCCGCCGGCCACCGCGACGGCGGGAACCAGCCGATGAGCCGCGCCCTGGTCACCGGCGGCGCCTCCGGGCTCGGGCTCGCACTCACCCGTCTCCTCCTGGCCCGCGGCGACGAGGTGCTCGTCGGCGACCTCGCCGAGGACCGGCCCGACAGCGTGCCGGCGCCGGCGGCATACCGGCGGCTCGACGTGCGCTCACAACAGGACTGGGACGGCGCGCTCGCGTGGGTGCGCGAGGAGTGGGGAGGGCTCGACCTGCTGGTCAACAACGCGGGCATCGCCACGGGTGGCCGCATCGACGTGGAGTCGATGGCCGACTGGGAGCGCGTGCTCGACATCAACCTGCTCGGCGTCGCTCGGGGCTGCCACACGATGACCCCGCTCCTGAAGCAGCAGCGCAGCGGTCACATCGTCAACGTCGCCTCTCTCGCCGGCCTGGTCCACGGCCCGGGGATGTCGAGCTACAACGCCGCCAAGGCCGGGGTGGTCGCGCTGAGCGAGACCATCGGCTTCGAGCTCTCGCCGTGGGACATCCACGTCTCGGTGGTCTGCCCCGCCTTCTTCCGCACCAACCTGCACGAGTCCTTCTCCGGCAAGGACTCCGCCATGCAGGACGCCGGGGTGCGGCTGATCACGCAGGCGAAGGTCGATGCCAACCACGTCGCCAAGGTCGTGCTCGACGGCATCGACAAGCGCAAGCGCGTGATCCTCACCGACCGGTTCGGCAGGCAGGCCTACTTCACCAAGCGTTTCGTCCGCCCGCTCTACGACCGGGCGGCTCTCAAGGGCGCGGCCCGCCTGGCCCGCAGGGCCGGTGCCGACCCCGAGGACCTCACCCCGTGACCGAGGTGGCCGGGGCCGCCCCCGTGCGCCAGGAGGACGCCTTCGACGCCGACGCCGTCGCCTCGTGGTTGCGCAGCACGCTGCCGGACGAGCCCGGCCTCGGCGGCACCCCCGAGGTGGTCCAGTTCGTCGGTGGGGCCTCCAACCTCACCTACCTCCTGCGGTATGCCGGGGGGCCGGGTGCCGGTGGTCGCGACGTGATCCTGCGCCGCCCCCCACCGGGGACGAAGGCCAAGGGGGCACACGACATGCGCCGGGAGCACGACCTCCAGGCGGCGCTCGCCCCGGTGTTCCCGTTGGTGCCGGGCATGCTCGCCCACTGCGACGACGAGTCCGTCATCGGCTCGGAGTTCTACGCCATGGAGCGCATCGAGGGCGTGATCCTCCGCAAGGACCTCCCACCCGGGCTGGGGCTGGACCGGGCGGGTGTGACGCAGCTCTGCCACAACGCCGTCGACACCCTCGTCGCGCTGCACGAGGTGGACCTCGACGCCTCGGGCCTGGCGTCGCTCGACCGTGGCGAGGGCTACGTCCGGCGCCAGACGCAGGGGTGGTCCACTCGGTTCCGACGCGCTCGCACCCCTGACGTCGGCGACTTCGAGAGGACCATGGGGTGGCTCGAGGAGCACCAACCCGAGGACCGCCAGCACGTCATGGTGCACAACGACTTCCGCTTCGACAACCTGGTGCTCGACGAACAGGACCCGACCCGGGTGGTCGGTGTCCTGGACTGGGAGCTCGCCACCGTCGGCGACCCACTCATGGATCTCGGTGGGGCGATGGCCTACTGGGCGCAGGCCGACGACGACCCGACCTCACTCGCCATCAGGCTCCAGCCGACCCACGCCCCCGGCATGCTCACCCGGGCCGAGGTCGTCGATCGCTACACGAGTGCCCGGGGCATCGACGTGACACCCGAGCAGTGGCGCTTCTACGACGTGTTCGGGGCCTTCCGCCTCGCGGGCATCGCGCAGCAGATCTATTACCGGTTCCACGAAGGCCAGACGAGCAACCCGGCATACGGTGGGTTCCGCGACGTCGTCCGCCACCTTGACCAGCGCTGCACCGCCATCATCGACGAACCCTGAACCCACGGAGGGACCCCCATGCCGACGACCATCATCACCGGCGCCAGCTCTGGCCTCGGCGCCGAGATGGCGCGCCAGCTCGCCGACCGGGGCTGGGACCTCGCCCTGGCCGCCCGGCGCACCGAGCGGCTGGAGGGGCTCCGTGACGAGATCCTTGCAGCGCACCCCGACCGACGGGTGGAGCTCCGCTCGCTCGACGTGACCGACGACGACCAGGTGTTCGAGGTCTTCGGCGCCTTTCGCGCGGACTTCGGCACCATCGACCGCGTCATCATCAACGCGGGCCTCGGTAAGGGGGCGCCGATCGGCACCGGCCGGTACGACGCCAACCGCCAGACGGCCATGACGAACTTCGTTGCGGCACTGGCGCAGTGCGAGGCGGCGATGGAGATCTTCCGTGCCCAGAAGCGCGGGCACCTCGTGATGATCTCGTCCATCTCCGCCATGCGCGGTATGCGCAAGACGGTGACGACGTATGCCGCCACCAAGGCCGGGGTGGCTGCCCTCGCCGAGGGTCTGCGCAACGAGATGCTCGGCGAGCCCGACCTCGACATCCGGGTCTCGACGATCTATCCGGGCTACATCCGCTCGGAGATGAACGAGCGCGTGAAGAAGACCCCGTTCATCGTCGACACCGAGCCGGGTGTGCGGGCCATGGTCGAGGCCATCGAGAAGGAGAAGGCCAACGCGCTGGTGCCGGTGTGGCCGTGGGTGCCGCTCGGCAAGGCCATGCGCCACCTCCCGCTGCCCCTCGTGCGGAAGATCATGTGACGTGGCCCGGGTGATCGTCACCGCGGGCGTGCCCGGAGGCGCGCCCCAGCGCCTCGCTGCTGCTCACGACGTGACCTACCGCGACGTGGACTCACCGATGCCTCGTGCGGAGCTGCTCGACGCACTGCGCGGGGTGGACGGCCTGGTCGCGATGCTCGTCGACCGCGTCGACGGGGAGCTCCTCGACGCCGCCGGGCCCGGCCTGAAGGTCGTGGCCAACGTCGCGGTGGGGCACGACAACGTCGACCTCGCGGCCTGCGCCGAGCGGGGCGTCGTCGTGACCAACACCCCGGGGGTGCTCACCGACTCGACGGCCGACCTGGCCATCGCCCTGGTCCTGATGGCCACTCGTGGCCTGGGCGCCGCCGAGCGGCGGGTCCGCACGGGTGAGCCGTGGGGCTGGAGCATGACCGGCCACCTCGGCACCGGCCTGCGCGGGGCGACCCTGGGGATCGTGGGTCCGGGGGCCATCGGGCTGGCCACGGCGCGGCGCGCCAAGGCCCTCGGGATGGAGGTGCTCCTCTCCGGGCGCTCCGCTCCCGACCCGGGAGTCGTCGAGAGCCTCGCGGCCCGGGTGGTCGACGTCGCCGAGCTGTTGCGCGTCTCGGACGTCGTCTCCGTGCACTGCCCGCTCACGCCGCAGACCCACCACCTCATCGGCCCCGCCGAGCTGGAGCTGATGAAGCCGACGGCCCACCTGGTCAACACCTCACGCGGGCCGGTCGTCGACGAGGCTGCCTTGGTGCGGGCGCTGGAGAGCGCGACGATCGCGGGAGCGGGCCTCGACGTCTTCGAGGACGAGCCGCGGGTGCACCCGGGCCTGCTCGGCCGCGACGACGTCGTGCTGCTGCCGCACGTCGGGTCGGCGACGACCCAGACCCGGGCGGCGATGGCCGATCTCGCCGCCGACAACGTGCTCGCCGTGCTGGCGGGCCGGGGTCCCCTGACCCCGGTTGGCTTGGTGTCGTGATGACTTCGCACTTCGACTTCGTCGACGTCGTGGCGACCGACCGCGGACTGGTGGTGACGAACAGGGATGACCACGTGTGCCGGTTGTCGCCCTCGACGTCCGACCTCGCCTGGTACTGCGATCTCGATGACGGCACGCCGACCGGAGACGTCGTCCCGGCGGCCTTCGTCCGTTGGGTGTGCCCGGCATTGCGGGCCGGAGCGTCGAGCACGGGGACAGGGGCCCCGCCCCTCGACGTGCGACGAGCCGGTCCCCAGTCCGACCTGGGCAGACTGATGAGGACGATCGGACGCTTGGCCGGTCGGGAGGCGCGCGGCGCCCCCGGGAGCGCTGGTGAGGGGCCTTTCGTCTACACCGACCCCGCTGGGATCCTCGACGTCGGGCTGCGGCGGCGCATCGAGAGCTGGCCGCCGGCCCTGCACGGCGACGGGGTCGTCCGCCCTGCTGAGCTGTCGTCGATCAGGTTCGCCGGCGAGGGGCTGGTCGTGGAGTCGGTGTCGTGGTGGGGCAGTGCTCCGGCCCTCGACCACCAGATCGGGTTGGCGCTCGACATCGCTCGTCGCCTGGCTGCACCGCAATAGCCGACCCGGACGACCTGAGCCCTTGCTACGCGGTGGTCGGCGACGGGTGCGACGGCTGGTAGACGCCGAGCGCCCCGCCGCCAGGGAGGGTCAAGCGGGTGATGGAACCCCAGCGTTCGGTGCTCGGCTCGGTGCACGTGAAGCCCCGCTCCGACATCCGCTGCACGAAACCGGCGAGGTCGGAGCACATGAGGAACAGCTCGTGCCCACCAGTGTGCTCCGCGGGGTGAACGGCCAGCTCGGCCGGCGGGAGGGCGAAGATGAGCCAGTTGCCACCGGCGTCGACGGAAGGGAGTTCGAGGACTTCCGTGAAGAAGGCGCGGTCGGCGTCAGGGTCGACGCTGTAGAGAACCATGTGTGCCCCGGTGATCATGTCTCGAGGCTACGACTCGGAGTCGCCTGTCGGCATCCCCCCGGGTCGAGAGGCCGGGAACGAAGAAGGGCGAAGGGGTCGGTAAAGAAGTGACCTATTGGTCGATTGTTGACCGCGCGTGGAAGACGCTGGGGCCGAGGGGTCGGTAATGAAGTGACCTATTGGTCGATTGTTTGCACCTCGGGGGGAAGGAGCGTAGTGGCGGGTCAGTCGTCCTCGTCGGGGCGCATGTGCAGCCAGGGCCGGTCGAGGGCGAAGTGACGACCTGTGACCTCGTCGACCTCCACGGCAACGACGTTGAACTTCGCGGTGGAGGTCCAGGGCCGCAGCGGCAGCTGGTCGGTGGCCCGGGCCCGAGCCCCTTCGAGCTGGCTGGCCCGGCCCCGCACCACCACGCTGCGCGCCTCCGTCTCGCCGAACTCGTCGATCTCGAAGGCGACGTCGGCGTTCATCGTCAGGCCGAGGAGCTTGCTGCCCTCCGCGGTGCGGAAGACCAGCCGGTGGTCCGGCGCGAGTGCGTAGTTGATCGGCACGATGTGCACCTCGTCGGCGAGGTGGAAGGCCAGCCGGCCGAACTCGTGGTCGCGCAGCATCTCCCAGCAGTCGTCCTCGCTCAGCGCGGTGACGGGCGAGTGATCGGTCATGGTGCCCTCCTGACGGTGCACTACGAACTGTAGTACATGCCGCCGTGGGGCGCGATGCGACTCGGGTCACGTGCAGCCGGGGGTAGCCTTCGCGTCGTGGAACGTGAGCGGGTCGTCGTCATCGGTGCCGGCCCCGGCGGGCTGGCCGTCGCTGCGGCCCTCGGGGAGCGGGGCGTCGAGGCGCTCGTGCTCGACCGGTCGAGCGCCGTCGGCGCGAGCTGGCGGAACCACTACGACCGTCTCCACCTGCACACCCCGAGACGGTGGTCCGGCCTGCCCGGGCTCCCTATCCCGAGATCCTTCGGCCGTTGGGTGGCGCGCGAGGACGTCGTCACCTACCTCGAGCGGTATGCCGCACACCACCGGCTGCGGCTGCGGCTCGGCACCCCGGTGCGCCGGGTGGTGGGCGGTGATGAGGGCTCGCGCCTCGTCGTCGAGCTCGATGACGGCACCCGCATCGGCGCCGACCACGTGGTGGTGGCGACCGGCTACAACCACACCCCGGTCGACCCGGGGTGGCCCGGACGGGACGGCTTCACCGGCGAGCTCTGCTTGGCCCGCGACTATCGCAACGGCCGCCCGTACGCCGGGCGGGACGTGCTCGTGGTGGGCACCGGCAACACGGGCATGGAGATCGCGACCGACCTCGCCGACCACGGGGCGACCCGCGTGTGGCTCGCCGTGCGCACGGCGCCGCACATCCTGCCGCGCTCGCGGATGGGGTGGCCCGCCCAGGCGACGGGGATCCTCGTGCGCCGGCTCCCGCCACGCCTCGTCGACCGTATCGCCGGCATCCTCGCCGTGGTGCAGGAGCCCGACCTGACCGACCGCGGCCTGCCGAAGCCGACGACCGGGCTCTACTCCGAGGTGCTGCGAGGACGGGTCCCGGTGCAGGACGTGGGGATCGTGCGCGCCGTGCGCGACGGAGCGGTGCTGCCGGTGGCCGCCGTGGAGCGGCTCGACGGAGGCGACGTGGTCCTGGCCGACGGCTCCCGGATCACTCCCGACGCCGTCGTCGTCGCGGCGGGCTACCTCGCCGGGCTCGAACCGCTGGTCGGGGACCTCGGCGTGCTCGACGAGCGCGGGCTCCCGGTGGCGCACGGGGCGCACGAGGCGCCGGGCTCACCGGGGCTGTGGTTCACCGGGTTCACGAACCCCATCTCCGGGATGCTGCGCGAGCTGAGGATCGATGCCCAGGCGATCTCCCGCGAGATCGCTTCCCGGACAGACGCTCTCAGTCAGGCAGGCGCTCGGTCTCGAGGGTGAACCGGTGGGCCCGCAACCGCTCGACCAGGGGCGCCCCGATGCCACTCGCCGGGGTCAGCACCCCTGACGCCGCCGGCAGCGCGTCGGTGTCCTCCGCGAGGGCCAGCGCGCTCTGGCCCAGCATGACCGCGGTGCCGGTGTAACCCGGGTCGTAGGGGGCGGCGACCGTGGTGCGGTGTCGCGAGCCGTCGCTGGCTCCCCCCGTCACCTCCATGCGGAACCGTCCGGCCGCCATCGTCTCCTCGCTCGGACCCTCACCGGGCTTGGGCAGCACCCTGTCGAGCACGGCCCGCGTCGGGGCGAAGGCCAACCCGGCGAGGGCCCCACCCAGCCCGACGCTCACCACCGCGGCGGTGACCGCCCCCTTGGGCCCACTGCCGTAGTCGGAGTACTCGGCGTAGCGGAACTCCGGTCCGTAACCCAACAAGGAGGCCGACCGCGCGACGATGCGGGTGTTGAACGAGGCCATCACGAACGGGCCGGTGAAGTGGCCGTTGTCCTCGTCGCGCTTGACGGGGGAGTGCCGCAGGGCGGTGTCGAGGACGCCCGAGAGCCCACCGGGGCGGGCCGGGCGCACACCCTTCGGGCGCGCTGGACGACCCCCGTCGGCCAGCGCCCACGGATCGGCGACGATCGGTCGGGTGCTGGCGTCCCGGCGCATCTCGTCGACCTGGCCCCGCATCGAGTCGATCGTGCCGCCGCTGGCGCCGCCCTTCATGCTCCGTACCGCGAGCCGGGTGCGGCCCAGCGTGGCGCCCGACAATGCGGCCGACTCCGCCGTGAGCAGGACGCCGAGGTCACTCGGCACGGAGTCGAAGCCGCAGGAGTGCACGATCCGGGCGCCGGTCCGCTGCGCCAGCTCGTGGTTGGCGGCGATGCTGCGGTGCACGAAGAGCACCTCGCCGGTGAGGTCGCAGTAGTGGGTCCCCGCTGCGGCGCAGGCGGCGACCAGGGCGGTGCCGAACTTCACGTAGGGCCCGACGGTGCTCACGACGACCCGGGTGCGGGCGGCGAGGTCGGCCACGGCATCCTCGTCGGTCGCGTCGACCACGAGGAGCGGCCACCCGGCGGCGGCGTCCCCGAGCTCGGCGGCCACGGCCGCCAGGCGTTCCCGGCTGCGCCCGGCGAGCGCGATGCGCACCTCGAGGGGCGCCTCCGCGGCCAGGTGCAGGGCCGTCAGCCGACCGGCGAACCCGGTGGCCCCGAACAGGACGATGTCGACGTCACGGTCGCTGGTGCTCATCGCCCCACCGTACGGGTCGGGCCGGAGTCAGCCGGCGGTCGAGGGGTGCAGCGAAGCGACCAGCGCGGCATACCGCTGCGTGACCTCACGGCCTCGCGAGGCCTCGCCGGGCTCCACCCGAGCGTCCACGTCCACCGGCCAGCGCGGCGGCGCGTCGCCACCGCCGAGGGCCCAGGCGGCCTGCCGGGCGGCGCCGATGGCGACGTACTCCCCGGGCCTCGGCACGGCCACCGGCGCCCCGAACAGGTCCGGCGCGATCGACTGCACCGCGGTCGAGGCCGAGGCTCCACCCACGAGGAGCACGCGCTCGACCGTGCACCCCGCGGAGCGGACGGCGTCGACGGCAGCGGCCAGGCCGAGCAGCATGCCCTCGACGACGGCGCGGGCGAGGTTCTCCGGGGTGGCGTTGGCGCGGGTCAGGCCCAGGAGGGAACCGGTGGCGGTCGGCAGGTTGGGCGTGCGTTCACCGTCGAGGTAGGGCAGCAGGGTGAGCCCCTCGGCTCCCAGCGGCGCGGCCAGGGCGAGCCGGTCGAGACCGGCGAGGTCGGTGCCCAGCATCGCCGCGCCCGAGGTGAGCACCCGGGCGGCGTTGAGGGTGCAGACGAGTGGCAGGAAGCCGCCCTCGGCATCGGCGAAGGACTGCACCGCGCCGGTGGGGTCGGCCGTGGGTCGGGAGTGCCGGGCGAAGGCGGTGCCACTGGTGCCGAGGGAGACCACGACGTCACCGGGCGTGAGGCCCAGCCCCAGGGCGGCTCCCATGTTGTCCCCCGTGCCCGCCGCCACCGCGATGCCGGATGCCGTGTGGCCCACGACCTCCGCAGGCTCGGCGACCCGCGGCGCGGCGAGGTCCCCGCCGGCCGCCATCCGTAGCAGGTCGGGGCGGTAGGCCCGGTCGGCGGCCGAGTAGTAGCCGGTGCCGGAGGCGTCCCCGGCATCGGTCGTCCACTCGGTGAAGCCGCCGCCCTCCGCGAGGACGCGTCCGGTCAGCCAGTCGTGGGGGAGGACGCAGGTGTGGGCCCGGTCCATGGCGTCGGGCTCGTGCTCCCGGACCCACCGCAGCTTGCTGGCGGTGATGGCCGCGAGCGGGACGAGCCCGACGGCGTCGGCCCAGGCCTGTGCGCCCCCGAGCTCGGTGACGAGGTCGGCGGCCGCCTGCGACGATCGGGTGTCGTTCCACAGCAGGGCGGGGCGCACCACCTCGTCGGACTCATCCAGCAGCACCATGCCGTGCTGCTGCCCGCCGACCGCGAGCGCGGAGACACCGTCCAGGAGACCCCCGGAGGTCGCCTCCTCCCACGCGGCCCACCACGCCGAGGGGTCGACCTCGGTGCCGTCGGGATGCCGGGCCCGTCCGGTGCGCACCGTCTCACCGGTGTGGGCGTCGCACACGAGGACCTTGCAGGACTGGGTGGAGGTGTCGACTCCGGCAACGAGCAGGCGATCAGCCATCGATGTCCTTTGCTGGCGTCACCGTTGCTCCCTCGCCTCGAGGGTGGCGCGCGCTCCCATCGTATGGAGGGAGTCCAGTGCACTCTCGTAGGCGGTGGTGAACCGGTCGTCGTCGACGAGGTCCCCGAAGAGGTCGCGGTCCCTGATGAACGCCAGCGGGTCGGTGTCCTGCGCCGCAGCGGCGGCCATGACCTGGTCGCGCAGCCGGTCGACCACCTCGATGGGCTCACCCTGCTCGTCGGTGCCCTCGGCGTAGCGGGCCCAGGAGGCGATGACGAGGGCCGACCGGTCGACCTCCCCATCGTGCGCGAGGTTGTGCGCGACGACCGGGACCAGCCACTTCGGGATCCGGTCGGAGGACTCGCCACACAGGCGCGCCAGGGTGTCTCTGACCTCGGGGTTGGCGAACCGCTCGACGAGCGTGCGCCGGTAGTCCTCGAGGTCGACCCCCGGCACCTCGGGCAGGGTGGGGGAGCCCTCCTTCTCCATGTAGCCCAGCAAAAACCCTGCGAACAGGGGGTCCTGGGCGACCTCGTGGGCGTACTCGTACCCGGCGAGCACCCCGAGGTAGCACAGGGCCTGGTGGCTGGCGTTGAGCAGGCGCAGCTTCATCAGCTCGTAGGGCTCGACGTCCTCGACGACCTGCACCCCGGCATCCTCCAGGGGGGGACGACCCAGGGGGAAGTGGTCCTCGAGCACCCACTGGGTGAACGGCTCGGCCACGACGGGCCACTGGTCCGTGACCCCTTCGGCCGCGAGGGCCTCGATGTCGGCCGGGCTCGTGACCGGGGTGATCCGGTCGACCATCCCGTTGGGGAACGCGACCTCCTGCTCGATCCAGTCGGCCAGCTCCGCGTCGGCGAGGCGCGCGAAGGCGACGAGCATCCCCTGCGCGACCGACCCGTTGCCGGGGAGGTTGTCGCACGACATGACCGTGAAGGGCGCGGTGCCGGCGTCGCGGCGTCGGCGCAGGCCCTCGACGAGGAAGCCGAACACGCTCACCGGGGCGCTCATGTCGGCCAGGTCGGCCTGGATGCCGGCGTCGCTGGGGTCGAACCGGCCGGACACCTGGTTGACGTGGTAGCCACCCTCGGTGACGGTGAGCGAGACGATCCGCGTGCGCTCGTCGACGAGCCGCTCCAGCACGGCGCCCGGGTCGTCGGGTGCGTGGATGTAGTCGATGATCGAGCCGATCACGCGGCTCTCGCGGGTGCCGTCCGGGTGCTTGAGCACGAGGGTGTACAGCCCGTCCTGGCTGTTCAGCGCGTCGCGCATCCGAGCATCACCGGGCATCGTCCCGACCCCGATGATCCCCCAGTCCAGCGCCTCGCCGGACTCCATCAGGCGGTCCAGGTACATCGCCTCGTGCGCCCGGTGGAACCCACCGACCCCGAAGTGGACGATGCCCGGAGTCACGGCCGACCGGTCGTAGGTCGGCCGCGCGACCCCGTCGGGAAGCGACTGGATGGTCGAGTTGGACAGGGTGGCAGCGGATTCGGTCACTTGACAGCACCCATCGACAGGCCCTGCACCAGCTTGTCCTGGGCCGCGAAGCCGGCGGCCAGCACCGGGAGGGAGACGACGAAGGATGCCGCACACACCTTGGCGAGGAACAGGCCCTGGCTCGTGACGAACCCGGTGAGGAAGACCGGTGCGGTCTGGGCCACGGTGCTCGTCAGCACCCGGGCGAGCAGCAGCTCGTTCCAGCTGAAGATGAAGCAGATCAGCGCGGCAGCCGCGATGCCGGGCATGACGACCGGCGCGATGACCTTGCGCAACGTCGTGATCAGCCCGGCCCCGTCGACCTGGGCCGCCTCGAGCATCTCGACCGGCACCTCCGCGAGGAAGGAGCGCAGCATCCACACGGCGATCGGCAGGTTCATCGAGGTGTAGAGGATGATCAGGGCCCAGATGTTGTCGAGCAGGCCCGCGAACTGGGCGAAGAGGTAGATGGGCAGGATGCCGGCCACGATCGGCAGCATCTTGGTGGAGAGGAAGAAGAACAGGACGTCGGTCCACTTCTTGACCGGCTTGATCGAGAGCGCGTAGGCCGCGGGGAACGCGAACGCGATGACGAGCGCGGTCGAGACGACGCTGGCGGTCAACGAGTTCGCGAGCGGCGGCCAGGGCCCGGCATCGAAGAAGTTGCGATAGCCCTCGAGGGAGAGCGGCGCGAAGATGTCCGGCGGGTTCTTCGCGGCATCGGTCTCGGAGTGGAAGGAGGTGAGCACCATCCACACCACCGGGAGCACGAAGAGGATGCCGATGAACCAGGCCGTCACCGTGAGGAGGATCGCCGACTTCGGCTCCTTCCGGTGGCGGATCTGGCGGGCCGGCTGCCCGCCGTTCGGCGCGTCCCCGCTCGGTGCGGTGCGCATCTCGTCCTTGACGGCGTTGATCTCGCCCTCGGTCGTGCTCATCGGGACTCCTCCTGGAACAGGCTGAAGGCGGTGCGCAGCGCGAGGGTCGCGATGGCGATGGTGCCCACGACGGTGACGACGCCCGCCGCCGACGCCAGACCGTAGTCCTGCGCGGTGTAGAAGGTCTGGTAGATGTAGTACGGCAGGTTGGCCGTGCCGAGCCCGCCGCTGGTGATGGTGAAGACGGCGTCGAAGTTCTGCACCACGTAGATCGCGCCGAGCAGGCCAGACAGCTCGATGTACTGCCGCAGGTGCGGGAGCGTC
This sequence comes from Actinomycetales bacterium, assembly GCA_038258215.1. GTDB lineage: Bacteria > Actinomycetota > Actinomycetes > Actinomycetales > Dermatophilaceae > Fodinibacter. The sequence continues at coordinate 27,995 of JBBSQC010000028.1, forward strand.
ATGTTGGTGAAGATCTGCCAGGGGCTGGCCCCGTCGATGCGAGCCGCCTCGACGACGTCGAGCGGACGCCCCTGGAGGCCCGCCAGCAGGATGAGCATCATGAACGGTGTCCACTGCCACACCAGCGCCGCGATGATCGAGATGAGCGGGTTGTTGCTGATCCAGTCCGGCTGCGGCGCGTTGTCACCGAAGACCCACTTCAGGGCCCCGTTGAGCAGGCCGTACTCGGGGTTGTAGAGCGCGTGCTTCCAGAGCAGGGCGGCAGCGACGGGGACGATGAGGAAGGGGGTGATCATCATGGTGCGCACCACCCCCCGTCCGCGGAACTTCCGGTCGAGGAGCAGGGCGATGATGAGCCCGAGCACGAGACTGATCAGCACGACCGAGACGGTGAGCACGATCGTCACGAGCACCGCCGACCGGGCGTTGGTGTCGGTGAAGACCGCGACGAAGTTGTCGAAGCCCGTGAAGCCGCGCTCGTCGGGGTAGTAGGCGTTCCAGTTCATGAACGAGACGATGATCGTCCCGAGGAACGGCAGCTGGGTGAGGATGATGACGAAGATCAGCGCCGGGAGGAGGGGCGCTCGGCGGGCCCAGTCGCCGCTCTTGGCCATGCGGGTGGAGCGACCACCGCTGCTGGGGCGCGACTCCGGGGCGTCGGTCGGGGTCTGCGCGGTCGAGGTCGTCATCACTTGCTCCGTTTCTGGTAGCGCTCGGCGACGTCCTCGGCGAGCTGTTGCCCCTTCTTGAGCGCCTCCGGGACCGTCGTCTGGCCGGCGATGGCGGAGCTCACGTCCTGGCTGACCTGGGTGCCGAGGGACGGGAACTCCGGGATGTCGACGAACTGGATGCCGATGGCCGGGCGGGGCTGGACCCCGGGGTTCTCGGGGTCCGCGTTCTCGATCGCGTTCTTGGTCGGCTCGGCGAAGGCCTCGGCGACGTCGAGGTAGTCCTGGTTCTCGAAGGTCGAGGCGCGCTTGCCGGACGGGATGCTGGCCCAGCCGACCTGCGCGCCGACGAGCTCCTCGTAGTCCTTGCTCGACGCCCAGGACATGAACTTCCACGCGTCGTCCTTCTTGGTGCTGGCCTCCTGGATGGCCCATGACCATGCGTAGAGCCAGCCGGAGCTGTCGGTCTTGACGACCGGGGCGGCCGCGTAGCCGAGCTTGCCCTTGACCGGGGAGCCCTCTGCCTCGAGCGAGCCGGCGGCCGACGTGGCGTCGTACCACATGGCCACGTTGCCCTGGGTGAGGTTGTTGAGGCACTCGACGAACCCGGCCTGCGGTGCGCCCTTCTCGCCGTGGTTGCGCACGAGGTCGACGTAGAACTGCACCGCCTCCTCGAACTCTGGGGCATCGACCTTCGGGGTCCAGTCCTCCTCGAACCACGTGCCGCCGAAGGTGTTCACCACGGTCGTCAGCGGGGCGAAGATCTGGCCCCAGCCGGGCTGTCCGCGCAGGCAGATGCCCTTCATGCCGGGCTCGACCCCGTCGAGCTTGGCCGCGATGTCGGCGACCTCCTGCCAGGTGGGCTTGTCGGGCATCGTCAGGCCCGCCTCCTCCATGACGTCCTTGCGGTACATGAGGAAGGAGGACTCGCCGTAGAAGGGCTCGCCGTAGACACTGCCGTCACTGGTGAGCGAGGTGACCATCGGCTTGAGGATGTCGCCCTGGTCGAAGTCGGGGTCCGCTGCGATGAAGTCGTCCAGGTTCGCGATCCACTTGGCCTTGGCGTAGATCGGGATCTCGAAGTTCGACAGCGACGCGATGTCGTACTGGCCGGCCTGGCTCGAGAACTCCTGGCTGATCTTGTCGCGCACGTCGTTCTCCGGGAGCACGGTGAAGTTGACCCGGATGCCGGTCTCCTTGGTGAAGTGCTCGGCCGTGAGGTTCTGGAGGTCGATCATCTGCGGGTTGTTGACCATGAGCACGTTGATCGAGTCACCGCCACCTCCCACGACGCCGCCTCCGCCCCACCCCGCGCACCCGCTGAGCGCCACGGTCGTGGCCGCCGCGACGGCCACGTATCTCCATCGTCGTGTTCCGGGCATCATTGCCTCTCTCGCTCATCTGAGCCAAACTCTGCTCACATGAGTAAAGTGGCGTGGGTCACAGGTGTCAAGCCCTACGGCCCGTGGACCGTGAGTCGAGATTCCCGGGACACCGCGCGCCCCCACGGGAGAGGATGACCCGGTGACCGAGCTGGATGCCCTCCGGGCACCGGATGCCGCGCTGGCCTCCGAGGTGACACGGCGCTACTACCTCGACGACCAGAGCAAGACCGCGATCGCGGCAGCGATGGCGATCAGCCGCTTCAAGGTGGCCAGGCTGCTGGACTCTGCCCGCGCGTCGGGGATGGTGCGCATCGAGGTCGTCGACGCCAGCGGGGTCGACGGCGACCTCTCCGCCAGGCTCCGTACCGCGTTCTCCCTCCGCCGGTGCATCGTGGTCACCTGTGAGGACACCTCCTCGTCGGTCAGGGAGCGCGTGGGATCGGCTGGGGCACAGGTGATCTCCGACCTCGTCGGGGCCGATGACGTGCTCGGCCTGCCGTGGGCCCGGACGGTGGCGGAGCTGTTGCGCTTCCTCACGACGCTGCCTCATGTGCCGGTCGTGCAGCTGTGCGGGTCGCTGGTCATCCCCGGGCAGGGGAGCCCCGTCGACATCGTCCGCCGCGCCGCGGACCTGAGTGGCGCCGACGCGTGGGTCTACTACTCGCCCCTCATCCTCGACAATGCCGAGAGCGCGGGCTCCATGCGCCGACAGCCGGCGGTCAGGGCGGCGATGGAGCGGGTCCCGAGCGTCACCGTCGCCGTGGTGAGCATCGGGGCGTGGTGCTCGGGCCAGTCGACCATCCACGACGCCGTTCCCGAGGAGGTGCGCGCCGACGTCGCCCGGCAGGGTGTCGTGGGGGAGGCGCTCGGGGTGTTCTTCGACGGGGACGGGACGGCCGTGCACCCGGAGGTGTCCGAGCGGATGGTGACGATCACGGCCGAGCAGCTGCACGGCATCCCGCAGGTGGTGGCCTTGGCCACCGGCGCCGTCAAGGTCGAGGCGGTGCGCGGCTTCCTGCGAGGGGGATACGCGAACAGCCTGGTCATCGACCGGTCGCTGGCCCTGGCGCTCGTCGCGCCCACCGGCTGAGCGCTCTCGCGCGGTCAGCCGGCGCCTCGCAGGCCCGCACCCCTGCCGGCTCAGCGGCTCGACTGCGTCGCCGCCTGACGGGTCGCGTAGGTCCGGTCCGCCGCGTCGATGCTCGCCCGGTCGGACAGGTCGACGCCGGCCCGCTTCGCGGCGGCCCGCGCCTTCGGAGTCGTGAGGTCCGGAGCGCGAACGACCTGGGGTTCGATCTCCCGGTCGACTCCGGCATACTGCCGCTGCCGGTCGGCGAGCTCCTCGGCCGAGCCCCGCGCGGCGCTCATCAGCGCAGGTGTCGCCCGGACGGTCCGGCCCGTGACGAACGGGCTCACCGCTGGTGTGTAGCCGGAGGACTGGCCCCTTCGGTTCGGGTGGTAGGACTCGGTGATCGGGTTGGACAGACCGTTGAGCCACTCGGGGCTGTCGCACACCGCGTGGCCGACGAATCGTGAGGTCGGGTCCGCGAAGGAGAAGCCCGCCGCACCGGCCCGCGCGGCGAGGATCGCGTTCATCAGGTCGGCCGTCTCGTTGAGGCGCTTCTCCTCGGTGGGGGAGAACCAGGTGAGCAGGTTGCAGTCCTCGCCGTTGAAGATCCGGGGGTAGCCGACGACCGTGACGGTCGCACGGGGGGCCCGGCTGTGGATGCTCGCGTAGAGGGAGTCCAGCGAGGCCGGGAGGGTGCCTCGGATGTAGGACTGGGCCCGGTCGACGGCGCCGTAGCAGTTGCTCAGCCAGGCGGGGAGCGCGCAGGTCGTCAGGACGTTCGCGAAGCCGGCGTCGTTGCCGCCGACCGAGATCGTGACGTGCGCCGTCGAGGGGCCGAGCGCCGAGAGCTGGGCACTGGTCACGTCGGGGATCTTCGCCCCCGAGCACGCGCGGAAGTTCAGGTCGTAGCCCCTGGCCGAGGCGATGAGGGAGGGGTAGGCGTAGACCGACCGTTCACAGCGCGTGCCGTCCTTGAGGTAGGAGCGGGTGCCCGTGCCGGAGGAGTAGCTGTCACCGAGCGCGACGTACGTCGGCGCAGCGGCCTGGGCCGGGACGGCGGCCAGGGCGGGGGCTGCGCCGAGCATGAGGGCGGTGGCCGACGCGAGCGCCGCCGCGGTCAGGGCGGGTCGACGGGTCATGGGTCCTCCCGGGAGCAGTCACGCTATGGCGTGGGTCACACTAGGGCCGATCACGCCCGTGCGCCCGTTGGAGCGGAGCAGCCCGGTGGTGCGTAGCATCGCCGCGTGTCCCTCACCGACCTCTCTCGCTGCTCAGCCGCTTTCCGCGACCGGGGTGACCCGCTGGCCGGCTCGGCCCCCGTGGCCTCCCGGTGGCTGCTCATCGAGCACCCCGGACCGTGGTCGAAGAACCCGCTGGAGACCCCACCGCTCAGCGAGACCATGGGGGCGCAGGTCGAGCGCACCTGCGCATCCTTCGGCGGTCGGGTACTGCTGATCCGACGCCCGGGACGCCGGGGCTCGGAGGAGGGCCAGCGCTCGTGGTTCGCTGTCGACACGGTCCGCGGCACCTGGGTGCACGGTCTCTGGCGCACTCCGGACGACCTGTTGCGGGCTGCGACGGCGCTCGGTGTCGAGCTGAGCGACAGCGACGACGACGCCTCCCCGATGGTGCTCGTGTGCACTCACGCGACCCGTGACGCGTGCTGTGCGGTGCGAGGGCGACCGATCGCCACGTCCATGGCCCGCCGCTGGCCGGACGAGGTCTGGGAGTGCACCCACCTCGGCGGGCACCGGTTCGCCGGCACGCTCCTCTCCCTTCCCGACGGCGCGTGCTACGGCCGGCTCGACCCGGACATGGCGACCGCCGTCGTGGCGGGGCACCGTGAGGGGCGCGCCGAGGCCCGCTTCCTGCGCGGTACGACACGCTGGGAGCCGGCGGTCCAGGCGGCGCTCGCGGAGGTGCTCAAGGCCCACGAGCCGGGGCCGGTCGACGACGCCGTGCCCGGGGTCGTGGACCGTGAGGGAGAGGTGACCCTGGTCGAGGTCCTCGGTCGTGGTGCGCTGCCCGAGAGCACCCGCGTCCGGGTCGTTGCCGAGCCGTTGCCCGACGTGCCGCTCAGCTGCGGTGCGGGGCCCAAGCCGCACGCGGCATACCGGGCGGAGATCCTGGGCGGGTGAGCCCACCCGCGGCAGCGGCCACGGTGACAGAGTGGGCCACATGACGACCGCGACGGATCGATACCGCGAGGCCCGCGATCTCCTGCTGTCCCTGCGAGGCCGCCACGACGACGCCGTCCGCGAGTTCGTCTGGCCGGACGTCGGTGACCGGTTCAACTGGGCGATCGACTGGTTCGACGCGATGGCGCGGGGCAACGACACGACGGCGCTGGTCATCCTCGAGGAGGACGGTGCGTCGCAGAGCATGACCTTCGACGCCATGGTGGCTCGCTCCGACCGAGTGGCGGCGTGGCTCGCCGAGCGGGGCGTCGGTCGTGGTGACGCGGTGATGCTCATGCTCGGCAACCAGGCCGAGCTGTGGGACACGATGCTCGCCGTCATGAAGCTCGGGGCCGTCATCATGCCGACGACGACGGCCGCGGGGTCGGCGGACCTCAGCGACCGGGTGGTGCGCGGGAACGCCCGGGTGGTCGTCACGACACCGGACCAGACCGGGAAGTTCGACGAGGTCGCGGGCGACTACCTGCGCGTGAGCGTCGGTGCCACCGAGGGCTGGGCGGACCTGACCGAGGCGTATGCCGTGAACGTGCCACCCACCGAGCACCCCGGCACTGCCCCGTGGGACCCGCTGCTCCTCTACTTCACGTCGGGTACGACCTCGCGGCCCAAGCTCGTCGAGCACACCCAGGTGTCCTACCCGGTGGGCCACCTGACCACGATGTACTGGCTCGGCCTCGAGCCCGGCGACGTGCACCTCAACATCTCCAGCCCGGGCTGGGCCAAGCACGCCTGGTCGTGCTTCTTCGCTCCGTGGATCGCGGAGGCGACGATCTTCGTGCCCTCCTACTCGAAGTTCGAGGCCGACTCCCTGCTGCGGGTGCTACGGGACCACGAGGTGACGAGCTTCTGCGCGCCACCGACGGTGTGGCGGATGCTCATCAACGCAGACCTCTCCGGCGGAGCGGGGGCGCTGCGTGAGGTGGTCGGTGCCGGCGAGCCGCTCAACCCCGAGGTGATCGAGCAGGTGCGCCGCGCGTGGGGGCTGGAGCTGCGGGACGGCTACGGGCAGACCGAGATGACCGCTGCCGTGGGCAACACCCCGGGGTCGCGGCTCAAGCCGGGGTCGATGGGCCGGCCGCTCCCCGGTGTGCCTGTCGTGCTCGTCGACCCGGCGACCGGTGCCCGGGTCGAGCGACCCGAGGCCGGCGCGGCCGAACCGGCCGAAGGAGAACTGTGCCTCGACCTCTCGGAACGGCCGCTGCCCCTGATGACCGGCTACCAGGGCGACGAGGAGCGCAACGCCGAGGCGATGGCGGGCGGGTGGTACCACACGGGGGACGTCGCGACCATCGACGAGGAGGGCTACATCACCTACGTCGGTCGCACCGACGACGTCTTCAAGGCCAGCGACTACAAGATCAGCCCGTTCGAGGTCGAGTCGGTGCTCATCGAGCACCCCGCGGTGGCCGAGGCGGCGGTCGTGCCGGCGCCCGACGCGGTGCGCCTCGCGATCCCCAAGGCCTACGTCGTGCTCGCGCCGGGGTTCGAGCCCGACGAGGACACGGCCCGGTCCATCCTCGCCCACGCCAGGGAGCACCTCGCCCCGTGGCAGCGTGTGCGGCGGCTGGAGTTCGGTGAGCTGCCGAAGACCATCTCGGGCAAGATCCGGCGGGTCGAGCTGCGCGAGCGCGAGGTGGATCTCGCTGCGGGAGAGAGCCCCCCGGCGGGCACGGAGTGGCGAGACGACATGTTCCCCGACCTCAAGAGCTGAGAGCGTCAGCAGCGAGCGAGCGGGTGGATCGACATGGGCTCGTCCTGCGATCACGTCCCAAGCCGGTGACGGCGACCTATACGAGCGACGTCGATCAGGCAGCGGGTTGCGCGCGCGGACGCGCCGATCGAGGGACCTGCAGCGAGCTCGTGCCAACTCCCGGGGTCTGGTCCACGTCGCAACTCGACCCCGCATCCAGACACATGACGTTGGCCTCGTGGCCTGTGGCGCAGGTGACCGGAAGCGCCCGCGCGGACAGGTGGCCAACGACGCAGGCTGCCGAGAACCTGCCGTTTCGCAACGACACCGGCCGTGCGGCGTGGTCGGCGTCGGGGCCAGCCGGCGTCGAGGAACCCGTGCGCAGGGATCTGCGGACCGAGCGGTTGTAAGACCGACGTGCGCGGTCTAGGTTGAAGTTCCGGGACGCTCACTCCCCTCGGCCGCGTCCAAGGAGTTGGAGCGCATGCCCTTCCGGATCCTGACCTGGAACATCCAATGTCTCGTCGATCCGAGCGGAATCGCCGATCGGTCAGAAGAGCGAGCCGAGCGAGTTGCAGCCGTCCTGATGGCGACGCCTCCCGAGGACCAGCCTGACCTGATCGCCTTCAACGAGCTTTTCCACGATGACGCGCGAGACATCCTGGTCACGCAGCTCTCGGCTGCCTGGCCGCATTCGATCCCGAAGTTCGACCAAGCGAGTGACCCGTTCGCGAACCCATCCGCGATCATCACGCAGGACAGCGGCCTCGCGCTCTTCAGCAAGTACCCGCTAAGGGCGTATTCATACGCCTCACCTCTGGGCCCGGAGCCGGTGGTGTTCGCCAAGTACAACGATGCCGTCCTCAGCGACACGCTCGCAGCGAAGGGTGTCGGACTCTCCTACATCGACCACCCCCAGTACGGACGGGTCGCAATCGCGATTTCTCACCTGCAGGCCTCGTACTCCGAGGACGAGCAGTCGAGCCCCGACAACGTCGCCCTGAGTGGTGGGCACACATATACCCCAACGGAGTTCGCGTCCATCCGGGCCAAGCAACTTGGTGGCGCGGTGGGCTTCCTCGAGATGCTGATGGGGCCCAACGAGTCCTGGCCGCCGACGATCTTCATGGGAGACTTCAACATCGAGGCCGCCATGGCCGGTGTCCCGACCGGCGAATATCGCGATGTCTTCGACCCGGGAGGGGTGCTCCACGACCTATTTCACGACGCCTGGCCGACGTTCATCTCGTGGGATGATCTGGGGTATTCCCAGAGCGATGGTGTCACGGGCGTACGCAACCGCCTGGACGTCGTGTGCGTGTCACATGCTGGCGGTAGTCCCGACTATGCGCCGCTGCAGGCGCATCACATGCGAACGCTTCACCGGAGCTATAGCGATCACTACGCGGTCGAGACGTTACTCAACCGGCCGTCACCGAACAGTTGTCCCCGGCAAGCGATGGACTCTCCTACGCTTGCCCACCCATCGGGTCTGCAGGCCTATCACCTCACCATCGCTCACCGAGGCGCCTACCAGTGGGTCCTCATCCGCGACCCCGGGACATACACGATCTTTCCCGGCACGGACGTCGAGCACGTGGTCTACGCCGTGGACGACCTCTCGGACCCTTGGCCGATCTACGACGACACCCGAAACGACATCAACCAAATGGGCCTCGGCGAGCTGACACGGGACTGGGACAGGGAAGGTGGACTCAAGGGTTCCGGGACCGTCCAGGCCGTTGCGGACCGCCCGTTCTTCATCCGCGTCCGAGCCGATCGGTCGCTGGACCCCAACTTCACCGGTCCTACGAAGCTCGCCATCTGGAGGCACACCGGCGCGACGCGCGAGACCGCCATCGCGATCCTTCCCCAACGCGAGCTCGCCGACCCCAGACTCCCGGCGGCGGTCCTCAAACCCTACGACGAGTGTTGGTTCAAGGCGGTCATCGAGCGCGCACACACCGGTGCCGCCCACCAATCGACCTTCACGATCGTCAACGCCAGCGGCGGTAACGCCAAGGTTGTCCTGATCGAGGAGGACGGCGCGCAAGGGCCGAGCGCGGCCGGAGACAACGATCTCACGCTGACCTACGACCATCCCGGGCGAACCGGCGTGCATCTGGTTTTGAGCCGGGACCAGGTCAGCCAGGCTGACTTCAAGGTCGGATGGCGAACGGCGCTGACTTTCGTCCGGGACGACAACACGGTGAAGCCCTTCATGATTCGCTGCGTCGACGAGACCGGGGTCGATCTGCTGGGCGATGACGAGTTCAGGCTCCGCGCAATGGTGGACACGGAACAGACGCCGTTCCTCTCGATCGACTGGGACGATGCCGACAGTGGCGAGTACTACCCCCGGGGGGATATGTCCATCCCACCAACCGGGTTCCTCGAGTCGATCAAGGTGGACGCCTGGGAGGTCGACACCTTCCTTGCCGGTGCCGTGTGGGGACCGAACATCCTGCCCCTTCCGGACGATGTCCTCGAGCAGCCGTACGGAGAGACGTTCCGCGTGGACAGCGGAAAGTACCGGCTCGAGCTGACACTTGGTCGCGAATCGACGCGGGGGGGAGCCCGCTAGGGTCAGCGGCTCGCCGGCCCAGAACCATCGCGGCGATGAGACGCACGTATGGCACGACGTGGGATCTCAGCAGGGCCGTTCGCCTGGTGCGTCGGACGGCCACGGTCAGGCGCGATCAGAAGGGCGGTGGTCCCACGATCGTCATGCTGCCGGTCGAGGCGGCGGCCTGCCGGATCCGGTCGAAGTCGACGGCCAGGCCAGGCTCACCGGGGACGGCGGGCTCGCTGGCAGTCCAGTAGAAGGCCTCACCTCCGCCAGGCGTGTGCAGGCACAGCATGCGAGCGCCGTCCGCCTGGGCCTGGAACGCGTGCGGCACTCCGCGTGGAATCACTGCGACCCCGCCCGCGCGCACCTCGTGCTCGACGCCGTCGATGTGCAGCAAGATCGACCCCTCGAGCAGATAGAACGTCTCGTCGGCGGCGGGATGGGTGTGCAACGGCGTGCACTTGCCTGGGTCGACGGCGTCTTCGAACAGCAGGAACCCATCGCCGACCTCGCTCTCGCGGACCAGCCAGCCATGGAGGCCGCCGCCGTAGAACCACCGGCGCTCGACTTCGTCGCCGTTGCGGACGAGGGGAGTTGCGGTCGTCGGCATGTGGGCCTCCTCGGCATATGGGACCTGAGTCCCATGACGAAACTACGGTACGGTGATGGGGATGTCAACGCCGTACGAGCAGACCGGACGATCCCATCAGAAGCAGCGCACCCGGGTGGCGCTCGTCGCCGCTGCACGCGATCTCGTGGCACTCGGGGGCCAGCCACCCACGGTCGGCGAGGCAGCGAAGGCAGCCTTGGTGTCGCGTACGACGGCCTACCGCTACTTCCCGACCCAGAGGTCGCTCTTACTGGCCGCCCACCCCGAGGTGGAGGCGACCTCGATGCTGCCCGACGACGTGGGCGACGATCCGGAGGAACGGGTGGCGGCCGCGGTCCGGGTGTTCATGGCGATGGTGGTGGACACCGAGGCCCAGCAGCGTACGATGCTCCGACTTTCGCTCGAGACCGGCACCGAGTCACGACAGCTCCCGTTGCGCCAAGGACGGGCGATCGGCTGGTTCATCGAGGCGCTCGAGCCGTTGGCCCACCAACTCGGCGATGACGGCGTCCGCCAGCTGGCCATTGCGATTCGCGCGGTCAGCGGGATCGAGTCGCTGGTGTGGCTCACCGACATCGCAGGCTTGGGCCGCGAGCGGGCCGTTGACCAGATGGTCTGGTCGGCCGTTGCGCTGGTTCGTCGCACTGTCCGGGAGGCCTGAGGGCTGACGCGGGGGGGTGGTGCGGGGCGCGACGGACCCACGATCCGTCGCAGACCACACGAGTCTCAGCGGGTCCCGGCCGCGCAACGCCGTGCGGTGGCGCTCACCACCGGGACGGCCTGTTGAGCCGCCAGAGTCTGTAGCTCCACGGCAGGTCGTAGGCGATCACCCAGGCGGTGTACGGCAGCAGTGCCACACGTGATCGCTCGTCCGAACACACAGAACGCTGCAGGAGCGCCAACGGGACCAGGAAGCCGAGCAGCCCGACACACGCCGCGCCAGGACTCCGACGGCCGAAAAGCAAGGCGTTCCAAGCCTCATTGGCGACCAGCACCGTGCCGGCCAAGGTGACCGCCTCGGCATCCCCACGGTCGACGGCCCGGGCGAGAACGTACCCGACGATGCCGTAGTAGGTGGCCCCCACCGCGATGAAGCCAGGCGTCGGGATCTGTAGCAGCGGCTTCTTGAGCTCCCCGAACCACTGCATGGCATCGCGGCTGATGAACGCATTCCCTGCAACGGCTGCTGTCGCGGTTCCGCACACAGCCACGACCACCGGTCGACGCCTCATGACGCCAGCGTACGGACGCGGCGACGGGCCTGGAAAGCGCAGTTCCCACGGTCGCCCCGCCGCGGGTAGGTCACACAGTCTCTGCATCGCGCCGAGCTCTATGCAGAGCATGAGGGCGTTGGTGTGCTGTCGAGTGGACGGGGACTGCTGGCGGCTGGGGGCCTTGTCAACCAGGCGGGTTTGGGCCACCACCAGCGCGGCATCCACATCGAACTCGATCCGCTCGATGTCCGTCCCCTCCACACCCAACAGCGGTCGCCTCGACCGTCCCGTCGTGCGCGACCGAAACGATGGTCTCGATCCCATCCGCAACGCCTATCCGTTTGCTGGAGTTGTGCGCCAGCATGGGCAGATCCGTCGCGAGGAACATGTCACCGGGACCGAGCCAAGGCTTCTCCAGGTCCACGTATGTGGTGGTGCCCCCGGTGAATGGCGCGTCGTAGAGGAAGGTGACCATCCGGTGGGGAGCCACGGTGGCTGGCGACGGTCCTGGCGCCGTGGCAGCGGAGGCCGAGCCGGCCACGAGGACTCCGGTGACGGCGAGTGCGGAGCTGCACGATGTGGTCGGGCACGCGCTGGCTGCTATTGCTGTGCAGGCAGGCGCTGACCGCGCAACCTTGCCCGCAGGCGCGCCCGCGTCATCCGTGGAGACGCTCACCGCGCCCCCGAGATGCAGGGCCTGAGGCGTACTCGGCTACTTTCCCGTCACACGAGGTCAGGTCAAGAGTGGATCGACGCTGGGCCCCCGCTCCCCGTCGCAGCCAGCCCGCTGCGACGACGTGACCCGGGTCCTGGGAAGGTCGACCATCGGTTCGAGTCCCTGGTCGTGAGGTGTGAAGTGGTCACCACATGATCCGGTGCTCGATCCTCGGCAGGCGCTGGCTGCTGGCGCCACGGTACGAGGGTCGAGCGCAATCACGGCGGCAGTGGCATGGTGTGGTACGTGGTGCGTCAAGGCGCCGGATGCCACGGCCAAGGAGGCGGCGTGCCTGTGACGAAACGAGTGTCTGGACCACCGAGACGCATCGGACTTTGGGGCGTCGTGGCGATCGGCGTCGGTGGGATGGTCGGCGGCGGGATCTTCGCAGTCCTCGGGCTGTCGGTGCAGATCGCCGGCGGCGGAGCGCCCATCGCGTTCGTCGTCGCGGGACTCGTCGCACTGCTCACGGCACGGTCCTACGCGCTGCTCTCGACGTCGTACCCGAGCCGCGGGGGGACGGTGACGTTCGTCAACCGCGCCTTCGGCCCGGGGCTGTTCTCGGGCGGCATCAACGTGCTGCTGTGGCTGAGCTACATCGTGATGCTCGCGCTGTACGCCCAGGCGTTCGGCAGCTACGCGGCGAGCTTCCTGCCGGACGCGTACCACGAAGTCGGCAAGCACGCCTTCCTCACCGCGGCCGTGGTCCTCATCGCGGTGCTCAACGTCGCCGGGGCCTCGACGGTGGCGCGGGCCGAGCGCTACATCGTCGTCACCAAGCTCACGATTCTGCTGTTGTTCGTGGTGGTGGGGATGTTCGGAGTCTCCTCGGCCCGGCTCGGCCCGGACCAGTGGAGCCCGCCGCTGTCGCTCGTTGCCGGCGGCATGATCGTGTTCCTCGCATACGAAGGCTTCGAGCTCATCGCCAACGCGGCCGAGGACGTCGTCGACCCGGGACCCACGCTCACACGCGCGTACTACATCTCTGTGGTGTTCGTCATCGTGCTCTACGTCCTCGTGGCCGTCGTCGCGGTCGGGTCCGTCCCGGTCTCTGCGCTGGTGGGGGCGAAGGACTACGCCCTCGCGGTCGCAGCGCGTCCGGCGCTGGGGTCAGCCGGGTTCGTCCTGATCGGCATCGCCGCGATGCTCTCGACCGCGTCGGCCATCAACGCCACGCTCTACGGCTCCGCTCGCATGACGTACTCCATCGCCAAAGCGCGTGAGCTCCCAGCACAGCTGGAGCGCCCGATCTGGGGCCAACCACTCGAGGGGCTCTTCATCAGCGCCGTGGTGACCATCGCGCTCGCGAACGTCCTGGACCTGGAAAGCATCTCCACGATGGGCAGCGCCGGGTTCCTCATCATCTTCGCGACCGTGAACGTGGCGGAGGCGCGGACCTCGAACCAGCGGGCATCAACGAAGCCGTGGATCTCGATTGTCGCGGCCACGGCCTGCGTCGGCGCGCTCGCCGCGCTGCTCGCGAAGAGCAGCCTCGGCTCCGCGGCAGTGTTGCTGGTGATGGTCGCCCTGTCCTTCACGATCGAGGCCGTCTTCCGGCGGCTCACCGGGCAAGGCGTGCGGGCGTAGCGTGCACGCCAAGGCGGAAATCATCGCCCCCGAACCCGCGGGTGGACGGGCGGCGGATAGGCGATCCGCCGTGACGGTCCACGTGGACGGGCTGGTGCGGACCCAAGCGTTGGATGATGGACGCGGTGGATCCCTCGGTGGGATCATTCGCTGATACCTCGCCACCCAGGCGGGCCCAGAGCGAGGAGCCATCATGTGGCTTTGGGGAACGTTGCTCAGCATCATCGTCGTCGTCGGGATCCTGGCCATGCTGGTGGACCGGCGTCGCGGGTCGAGAGGGATCAGCCGCGGCGCTGACCTCAAGGCTGGCGACCGACCAGACTCGGCGACTATTTCAGAGGTCAAGGGGCTTGAAGCCCCCGGCGGGTTCGGGGGCATGGTCGGCGGCAGCTGACTACCGGGATGCCGTGACGCCTTCTGCGGCAATCTCACGGCCGAAACCCCGGCTCCGATAAGCCCCGCGGCACTTCGGGGCGCCCTGACACTGGGTTCCTGAGGAATGGGCCGGACGGTTCTCATACCTGTCTGTAGCCCGCGATCCGCCTGGTCTTCCCGGACGCGGGACGTCGCCCTTCGTGCCCAAGGACTCCTCCGGTTCACACTTTCGAAGCAGGGGCGGGCTGGAGACGTACGGGAGAGCCGAGGCAGGGCCTGACGAAGTGGGGTGGGTCGTGTCAAGATGTCGACGTGGTGTCGGACTCTCGAATGGTGGCTTTGGGCTTCGGCAAGTTCGCGCGCGCGGACCGCATCTTCGCGCTTGAGCGAATCACCGGCGAGGAGCGAGGTGACGGTCGCCGCACCCGGGTCTGGATCGATGGAGTCGTCGATCCCTTGGTCGCCTCAAGGACCGAAAGCACCATTCTTCGTGACATGGGGCAGGAGGCCGCCATCGCCGGGCCGGAGTTCGATGAGGCGTTGGACTTGGCCGCGCGGCTGGCAGCGGCAGCCGATGCGGGCCGGGTGGACCTGAGCGACCTTGGTCGTCGAGCGCGCCGGCTTCTGGCCTCGACGACAGAGTCCGCTTCTTCATAGTCGCGCGAGGAATGGTCAACGAGTCGTTCGGAGCCGGTGTGGCGCATCGACGAGGTCAGGGATCGTCCGTCGCGGCCTCGTCGCTGGCGCTGGCGCGCCGCTAGTCTCGCGGGGTGCCCGAGTTCAGGTGGCGACCGGCCAACGAGGCGACGAGCGAGGACGTCGAGGCCGTGTTCGACGCCGGCGGCGCTCGCACGTGCCGCTGCCAGGCGCTCAAGGTCCCGGGCTGGATCTGGCGCGACACGACCCAGGAGGAGCGCGACGCCGCGCTCCAGGAGCAGGCCGGCTGCGGCACGCGTGGCTCCACGTCCGGCCTCGTCGGGTACGTCGACGGGGAGCCGGCCGGCTGGGTGGCGGTCGAGCCGCGGGAGAGCTACCCGAGGATCTGGGCCCGGCAGAAGTCGTGGATGCGGATGGATCCCGACCTCGAGGGCGTCTGGTCGGTCACCTGCTTCGTCGTCCGTAAGGGCTTCCGCAGGCAGGGGCTGATGTACGAGCTCGCCGCCGCCACCGTCGAGTACGGCAGACAGGTCGGCGCTCGTGTCCTGGAGGGCTACCCCACCGAGCCCCCGCCGGGGAAGACCGTGATCTGGGACGAGGCGTCGGTCGGGCTGCTCCAGGTCTTCCTCGACGCCGGCTACGAGGTCGAGGCATCGCCCACCCTGCGCCGCAGGGTGGTGCGACACCGACTCGGCGCCTCGTCCTGACGGTCGGTGGCGCCCATTGGCGTGCCCGCTATCTGCGCGACGGAGAGTTCGAGCTGCGACCTGCTCGGACGCCGAGGTAGGGCGTGAGAACGGCCAGCGCCGAGATGGTAGCGAAGAGCGACCAGAAACCGGCCCGACGCACTGGCGTCATCGGCTCCTCGAGGGCGTATCCCAAGGACGAGAGGCCGATCGTTATGTCGCTCTCCCACAGGAGGGCGGAAGTCGCAAGAACGACCAGCACGAGGACCCACCGGCGGTCTGTCAGAGAGCGACCGACGGCCGCTCCGGCCCCGGAGAGCACGAAGAAGAGGCAGATGCCGAGCGTGCCGACCATGCTGAAACTGCCTTCGCCGAACGTGTCCAGTGCGACCACTCGCATCAACGCACGGGCGAGTATCGCGATACCCACGGCCAACGCCGCCGCGCGAAGGGCGGCCCCCAGCACCGTCGCGACGATCGAGGATCTCTTTCCCTCAGACACAGTGCTTCATCGCCGTCGGGCCGGGGCCGCTCGAGGGCGCCGCCGCGGCACCCGATGCACGTGGGCTTGGCACGAACTCAGTCTGCCAGCCGCTCCCGCACCGGAGAACCCCCACGGCTGGCGAGCCTTCGCGAGACACCTCCACCGAGTAGCCAACTGGCGGTTCGACTGGCGGCGATAGGACGCAGGTCCCCAACGTCCTCTCGTGCTTGTTGAGCGCACGACTACACGTCCTCCGCGATCAGGCGCTCGTGCAGTCACGAGAAGTGTGCAGGCGAGGTGAGGAGCTGCGAGGCGAGGGTGGCGGCGAGCCATTCCTGGTACCGGTCGGCACTCCAGCCCCGTTCCGAGACGAGCTCGCGGTAGATCTCCTCGTTCGAGAAGCACCACAGCAGGTCGGCGGCGGCACGCTCGTCAAGGCCGGGCGCGAGATCGGCTCGGAGGCCTTGAACGAACTCCGCGAACGCGCGCGCCCGGTTGTCGAGGACCGCACGGTACTCGGCGGCTACCCGTGGGTCGGAGGCCGCGGCCTGTCGGTGGATGGAGATGACGTCGTAGCTGGTCTCCAGCTGCTGTCGCACCAGCTGCGCCCACAGTGCCAGGCGTCGTCGCGCGTCCGGCTCGGCGTCCGCGCGAGCCATCAGTTCGGGAATCCTGGAGTCCCGCAGCATGACCTCGCGCATGCCGCGGAGAAGAGCTCGCTTGTTGCCGAACGCTGCATAGATCGTCTGCGGAGCCACATCGGCCTCCGCGGCGACGGCATCGATGGTGGTGCCCGCCCAGCCTCCCTGACCCATCAACCGCCGGGCAGCGGCGATGACCCGATCCTTCGTTTCCTGAGCCTGACGCTGGCGATGGGTCATGCGCGCGGGAACCGTCACCGTCTCACTCTAGCCATGCGCTATTGAATGGAGTAGAACTCTACTCACTAGTGTGTTACTCAAAGGAGTCTGTCATGGACACATCGCCGACGCAATCCACCATCGCCGGCAAGGCGCAGCTTCCGCTCGGCACCACCATGCGGCGGGTGACCGGCTGGTGCGGAATCGGCATGATGGCCGCGATCGTCGTCAACGGGCCGCTGTCCGAGGCGGTCCAACGGATGCCCAGCTATTGGGCTGCGGGCGCCGCCCCTCGCTTCGCGAACTACCTGCAAGACGAGACCAACCTCGACCAGATGACGTTGTTCTTCGCGCTCTCCAACCTGATCTTCGTGTTCGCCATCGGCTTCTTCGCGGGCCTGCGACGTGTCGCAGCCCCCTCTGACCTCTCCGACTGGGTGCGCGGCGTGGTGTCCATCGGCTCCGCGCTCTTCCTGGCCGGGGGATTGCTCTCCGAGACACTTTCGACTGGCATCGCGGTGGTCCTGCGCACTACCCCGGACTACCACCTCGACGTCAACTCCGCCCTGCTGCTGCAGGGCCTCTGGTCCACTGCACTCGCCCAGGGACAGGTGGCTCTCGGCATCACGATTGTCGCCCTCAGTTGGACCTGGATGCGCGACGCGAGCCTGCCGCGCTGGCTCTCGTGGTTCGGGCTCGTCATCGGCGCCGTGGCGATCCTGCGACCCCTGGTCATCACTCATGTTTCGTTCTTCATCGTGTCGTTCCAGCCGACCTTCCTGTGGATCGGGGCGGTCTCGCTGGTGCTGCTCCGAAGCAAGTCCGCCGCCCCCGCGGAGCAACCTTCGTGACCGCACTCCGGCAGTCCATGGCCTGAGGTCCTCATGACCACCTGCGCTGCCAGGTGCCCGCCAAGGCCCCGCAGGCTATCCGAGGCGAGACGGCTGGCCTGTCGCGCAGGGCGCACGTCCGGATCTGCCGCGGATGGTGCCTTCCCCGGGCGTGCCGCGGTCCGGGCGGTTGACAGACGGCGGTGTGGGTGACCTCGCCGCGGATGGCCCGCACCCTTCCCGACCCACCAATTTCGTTATACGATTTGATCCATGGTGAGTGAGGAGCAGGTCCAGAAGTGGGCGGACGAGGCTGAGGCCGGTTACGACGTCGACGCCCTCAAGCGTCGTGGACGCGGCCGTCCGGGGCGTGGCGCGGAGCCCATGCAGGTCGTCGCTGTCCGGCTGACGGCAGAAGAGCTGGAAGCGCTGGACGCGGCGGCAGAGAGGGGTGAGATGAGCCGCTCAGAGGCAATCCGGGCAGCCCTGGCGCACTTCGCGGCGTGAAGATCCACCCCAGCGCTCTCAAGCATGGGATCGATGTCCAGGATGCCGTCCAGGCTGCCGAGTGGGCCGTCTGGATCGAGCCGCTGACCGAGGAGGAGACTCCCGCGCGGGAACTCCGCCTGGGATTCGACACCCAGGCCCGACTCCTCGAGACGGTCGTGCTCATCTTCGACAGCCGCGAGGAGATGGTCATCCATGCGATGCCAGCTCGCAAGAAGTACCTCGAGCTCCTCCCCTAGGAGCCACTCACCAGCGACCTCACAGCCAGCCCGTCTGGCGGCGGTAGGACGCACATTGCCAGTCCACCCCGGGTTCGACAGGGGCCCGGCTACGGTTGGGCTCTCTCTGAGACATCGAAGTGAGTTGAGTGATGGAGCCTGGTTTGGTCATCGACGCGAGTGGGTTGGACCGCAGGCAGGGCAGCGACCCGGCTACGCTGCAGCGGCAGTTCGGGACGAGTGATGCGCTGCTGTCGTTGTGGATCGCTGAGCCGGGTCTGGACCTGGCGCCGGAGGTGACCGAGGCGCTGCGGGCGCGGGCCGAGGCTGGCTGGTACGGCTACGAGATGCGGCCGGAGTCGATCATCGAGGCGTTCTGGGTGTGGATGGCCATCCGGCACCAGTGGGACGGGTCGGGGCTGCGCACGCTGGTGAGCCCAAGCGTCCTGACCTCTGTCGGCACCATGATCGAGCAGATGACCGACCCAGGCGACGGCGTCATCCTGCAGACCCCGGTCTTCAGCGGCTTCAAGCCCCTGGTCACCGACGCCCGTCGACGGTCGGTGCGAAACGCGCTCACGCTGACCGGTGAGGGCTATCGGATGGACCTGGAGGGCCTGGCCGCAACGGCGTCGGACCCGGCGACCCGGATGCTCATCCTATGCAGCCCGCACAACCCGGTCGGCCGGGTCTGGACCCGGGAGGAGCTCCGGGCGGTGGCGTCGATCTGCGCGGAGCACGACGTGTTCGTCCTCGCCGACGAGATCCACGCCGACGTGGTGCTGCCGCCGCACGAGTTCGTCTCGTTCGGAGTCGCCGCCGAGGGCATCGACGTGGTCTGGGCGGCGACCCACGGTCCGATCAAGACCTTCGGCCTGGCCGGGGTGTGCGACACCCTGCTGGTCACCGACCGCGACGACGTCGCGGACCGGTTCCAGGCGAGGAGCTCGCAACTGCACCTGACCCGGAACAACGTCTTCGGCCTTACCGCGTTCGAGACGGCATACCGGCGTGGCGGGCCCTGGTTCGACGGCTTCCTGGAGCTGGTCGCAGACAACGTCGACCTGCTCCGTGAGCGGCTGCCCGAGCAGGTCCGTGTCCTGCCCCTCGAGGGCACCTATCTGGCCTGGCTCGATCTGCGTGAGCTCGACCTGACGGTCCCCCAGACCCCGACCTGGCTGGCGTCGGCGGCCGGTCTCGCGCTCAGCCCCGGCCACTGGTTCGGCCGCGAGGGCGCTGGCTTCGCTCGGATGACGATCGCCGTCCCAAGCCAGACCATCGAGCGGGCCGCCGAGCAGCTGGCGAGCGCAGTCGCGAACCGATAGCCGGGCCCCCGGCCCACGGTCAGAGGGGCATCAGCGAGATCGCAACCCCGCAACGAGGGTCCCCACGGCAACACGCGGCGGATAGGCGCGGGTCGAGTCGCACCGCTCGCGGCATGAGCGCGACTGTAGCCTCTGCGCATGGAGTACGTGCTACCCCCGAAGCTGCGGCCCGGGTCTCACGTTCGGGTGGTGGCGCCGGCATGCTCGCGCGCGATGATCACCGCAGGCAACAACAACGCCTTCATCGCAGAGCGGCACCTGGCTGGCCTCGGGCTGCGCATCTCCTACGGCGAGCACGTCGATGAACGTGACCGCTACGACTCGTCCTCGATCGCGTCTCGCGTCGCCGACCTGCATGCTGCGTACGCCGATCCCACGGTCGACGGGCTGCTGACCGTCATCGGCGGCTTCAACAGCAATGAGCTGCTGCCCCACCTGGACTTCGACCTGATCGGCGACAACCCGAAGATCCTGTGCGGGTACTCCGACATCACCGCGCTACAGAACGCCATCACCGCCACCACGGGGGTCGTCACGTACTCCGGGCCGCACTGGTCGACCTTCGGGATGCGCGACCTCGGCGAGCGAACTCGTGAGTGGTTCCGTCAGACCCTCATGAGTGACGACCCGGTCGTCGTCGAGCCGGGCACGTGGTTCACCGACGACTCGTGGTTCCTCGACCAGGCCAACCGCACCCAGCTGCCTACCGACGGCTGGTGGGTCCTGCACCCTGGTCAAGTCGAGGGCCGCATCGTCGGCGGAAACCTGTGCACCCTCAACCTGCTCCAGGGCACTCCTTACATGCCGTCGATCGCTGACACGGTCCTGTTCGTGGAAGACGACGAGATCAGCAACCCCGTCGAGTTCCGCCGCGACATGCACTCTCTGATGCAGCAGGCAGGAGCCGAGACCGTACGCGCTCTGGTCATCGGACGATTCCAGCAGGCCAGCGAGGTCTCTCGGGAGGACCTACGGGCGCTCGTCGAGGACATCCCCAGCCTGAGCGGGAAGCCGGTACTCGCCAACGTCGACTTCGGTCACACCAACCCCGCCATGACCTTCCCGATCGGCGCGACGGTGCAGGTCGTCGCAACCGAGAACCCTCGGCTCACCTTGACCCAGCACTGACCAACGCGCGCCCGGGGCCGACAGTGAACAACGAGAAGCAGGCTCGCTCGCCGGCAGGTCCGGTAACGCCATCACCCGACAGGCGGCGCTGTGACGCACCCGGTAGAGACGGTGCCCCTATCCGATCAGGGCCAGAGAACCCCAGCGTTCCGCAGCATCAACTCGGAGTTGGCATCCCTGCCTTCCTGCGGGTCGGGTGACGGCTCGACGTACTGAGTCGTCCCCATCTCCTCTGGCAGGACTCGAGGCAGGTCGATATGGACCCGGCGTTCAAGATCCCCTCGATCCGACTGCTGAGATCCGCCCATATTCGCCTCCATGGCTAATGGTGGCACATAGTGGCCTTCACCCTCGATAGGCGGATCAGCACGAATGTGCACTTAAGTGACTCCGTGGGTCATCTCCCGAGAGTCAGTTCATCCACCTGACCACGTGGAGATCGCGTCCTTCGCGGCATGAGAGGAAAGCCGAACCCGCGCGTGGCGTGCGCTCCGGGATCGGTCCACTTACTGCCTATTGGCCCGTGCGGCCGTCGATGCATTCACGCAGCAGATCGGCGTGGCCGACGTGGCGGGCATACTCCTCGACAAGGTGGACGACGATATCGCGCGCCTCGACCTCCTGGCCGTGGACGTCGACCGGCGAGTCGAGGTCTAGGTCGGCATAGACAGCCCGGGCATGGGCGACCTCACCGCGCCAGGTGTCCCACGCTTCGGCGACGACTTCGTCGTCGCCCACGGCTTGGTTGAAGTCCAGGTCCGGGTCCTCCTCGGTGCGGTAGAGACGCGGTAACTCGATCTGTCCTTCAAAGACTCGACGCGTCCAGGAGTGCTCGACCCGAGCGAGGTGTCGGATCATGCCCAGCAGGGACATCGTCGACGGCGGGACCGAGCGAGTGGCGAGCTGCTCGGCGGTGAGTCCCTCGCACTTGAGCTCGAAGGTCATCCGGTAGCGGTCGAGGTACTCCGCAAGCACAGCCTTCTCACCCCTCCCGGGCTCGAGAGCCTCTCGCGGATCGCTGCCGGGCTCAGCCCACATACCGTCGAAGTTCATGTGACCAACCAAGCAGCAGGACTAGCGACTCAGCAAACGGATTCGTGCAGCACCGCGAAGCCGCTAGGTTCTGAACGTTCTCAAATCGGCATGTGAGTGAGACCAACCGCCTTGGCCTAGCCCTTTCTGGGCGTTGAGACGCGCCCTATCTGGTGCCGAAGAGGGGCGCCCACAGTGGGCGGTAGGACGCAAGTGGTCAGTGCGGGCCGACCGGCTCCCTCCGGGTGGCAGAGAGCGTGCGCAATTGCACCGCGGAGCGGCTCAGCGGCAGGCCAGGTCGTTGCGCGGCAGGGCCTTCGCCGCGGCTCCGAACGCC
>JBBSQC010000029.1:0-49114 GCA_038258215.1 Actinomycetales bacterium
CCCACCGAAGCCCTCAACGGCCGCCTCGAGCACCTGCGCGGCTCAGCCCTCGGCTTCCGCAACCTCACCAACTACATCGCCAGATCCCTCCTGGAGACCGGCGGCTTCAGACCCCGCCTACACCCTCGTTTGGGATGAGCCCCTTTGAGCGCCCCAGTCGACGGCGGAGCAGCAGGAGCAGACCACCCAGGGCGACGGTGCCGAACCCGAGCAGGAGCGTGGAGCTCACCGAGGACCCGGTGAAGGCGAGGGATGATGCGCCGAGGGTCTGCGCCGTCGGCACGCCCAGCGGGGTCGAGAGCCTGGCGCGAGCGCCGATGGGGCGTCCCGTCCGGTCCGAAACCGCCTTGGCAACGCTCACCGTGTCCAGGGAACCCATGTAGAAGTCACTGCGCCGCACGGTGTACGGGCTGCTTCCGCGACAGGTCATGCTGGCACCGGGCTCCAGGGACGTCCCGGGGCAGACGACCCAGAGCGCAGACTTCCCGAGGAGCCGGTCGCTGAGGATCACCGAGCTCAGGGGGACCTCACCGGAGTTGGTGACGAGGAACTCGAGGTACACGTCGTCCCCGACGTCGCTGACCCCGTTCATGGCGTAGTTGTCGACCACACGGGCGTATCTCGTCACCAGCGACAGGCCGGGCTTCGGCACGGGCGCCTTGGGCACGCGAACCCGCCGCACGGTGGCCTTCGTCGCCGTCTTCGCCGGGACCTTCGTCGGGCCGGCTGCCGGCGCTCCCGAGGTGGACTGAGGAGATGCGGAACGCGCGAACAGCGGAGAGATCGTCAACGAGGACTTCTTGACGGCTGAGGCGCCACCTGTCGTCGCCTTCGCGCTCACCGTGACCGCGTTGGTCAGGGACCCCATCTTCAGCTGAGGAGCCTTGACCGTCACGTCGGACGACCAGCAGGACACGCTCTGGTCGGCGCGCTCGGCTGCCGGGTAGAGAACGCTGCCGCGACAGGTGGTCTCGACACCGCGAAGGGACAGCATGGTCCCCTTCACCACGGGTTGCTTGAGCGTGACGTTTCCGGCGTTCCGGATCGCGTACCGGAAGGAGACGGCGTCCCCGACCGAGACCCTGCCGTCGCCGTCCCTGTCCTTGGTCAGGCGCCAGCTCTGGCTGATGCCCAGGGCCGGAACCCGCTGGATCTCCTTGCTCGCCTTGACCGAACGGCTGCTGACGTCCTTGTCACCTACGAGGCCCTCGGCGCGCGCGCTCACGGACACTGCACCGGAGTCGACATCGAAGCGGGCCAGGGTGCGGGTCGTCGAGCACGTCCCGCTCTTGCCCGCCTCGAGGATGGTGAAGCGGCAGGTCGTCGTTCCGGTGCCCGACGTGAGGGTCACCGCGCTCGCACGGGTCGTCGACTCGTTGGTCACGCGCCACACGATCTTCACGGGCTCACCCTGGTCCGTGCGCCCGTTCTTGTCGCTGTCACGCAAGGTCGAGGACACCGCTACGAGGGTCATCACCGGCGCCGGATCGGTAGCGTCGTCCACGGGGGCGGCCGACGAGCCCGGATCCGCATCTCCGGTCGTGTCATCCGGAGGGTCGACGACGTCCGGGTCTGCCGTGGGGGTCTCCGGCGCATCGGCGTCGTCCGGGGAGGAGGCCGGTGCATCGTCGACCTCGACCGTCGGCTCAGCGGCCGGTGCAGGGGCTGAGTCCACGACCTTCGTCGCGGCCGCCTTGGGCGGAACGGGCGCCGCCACCGGGTCCTCGTCTCCCCCAGACGCGTCGGACGAGCCGGTCTCCTTCGCTTCCTGATCCGTACTGGAGGTTGCGGTCACGACGTCCGCGACCTCTTCCTCCGGTGCGTCCTGCTCCGCAGATTTCACAACCTGTGAAGCCGCCTCAGAACTCACAACCTGTGAATCCCCAACGGAACTCACAGGTTGCGAATCGGATTCGTCAGCGAGCGCAGGGCCCGTCGTCGACAGCACACCGAGGGCGACGGCGGTGACCACCGCACCGACGCGCACGGCCCTGCGGTCTGCGATGCTTCGCCGAGTGCCGACTCCCAACCATCCGGTCATGACATTGCTCCCAATTTCGTTCTCCCAGTTAACGGGACGATGCGCTCATCACAGACATACGAGCCTCGGCCCCCGAGCTGGGAGCCCCCACGGCTGAGGATACCGATGAGCCGCCCCGGCGTCCGTGACTTGATGAAATGCGTCGCGCCCGGGTCGTCCGGCGACGTCGTCGACTCCACCCGGAACGGCGCAGCACACTGTGAACGGCGGTGAAGGCGTCTCTTGACTTTCGTTATGGGAAAGATATGTTCTCCTCCCGTGACCTACCTATCGAGACGACAGATCTTCAGCGGCGGCATCGTTGCCGGCGCTGCCATCGCAACGAACGCGGCTCTCCCCGCTGCCGCCGCAGCGGCCTCCCCTCGCTTCCCCGGCGATCCCGGCCCGGGCAACATGTACTACGGCGCATCCTGCGTAGCCTCCTACGGCGTGCCGACGCTGGAGAAGCAGCTCGGCCACAACCTCGGTGTGCACCGGGGCTACTTCGTGGCCAAGACCAACAGCACGAACGGGCTGGTCCGCCAGGTCGCCGACGACCACGCCAAGGGCAGGATGCCATCGGTCTCCACGAAGGTGCCCGCCAGCTGGGCCGACATGGCAGCCGGTCGTCAGGACACGTGGCTCCGTGCACTTCTGAGCCGCCTCAACGCCACCGGCGGGCCGGTCTTCCTGACCCTGCACCACGAGCCGGAGAACGACACCGGTGGCAAGGGCATGGCACCGCAGGACTGGCGAGAGATGAACGAGCACGCCCACGCCCTCACCCGCACCGTGGCCCCCAAGGTCTCCATCGTCCCAATCCTGATGCAGTACACCTTCGCCCGCGGCTCCGGACGCAAGCCCGCCGACTGGGTGCCCGCAACCCCCATCCTGAGCACTGACTGCTACAACGCCTGGTCACCGACCAACGGCCTGCAGTGGCGCTCGCTCGAGGACAAGATGCAGGACGTCCTGCCGTACGCGAACGGGCGGCCCATCGTCCTTGGTGAGTACGGCTGCCGCACCGACAAGAAGAACCCAGGCCGCGCTGCGGACTGGATGCAGGAGGCCTTCGACTTCGCACGGACCAACAACTTCGTGTCCATGTCGTACTTCAACTCCTGGCAGCACTCGCGCTTCGGTTCCTGGGAGCTGGACGCCGAACGCCTCGCCGTGATGAAGCGGATCATCTCGGGAGCCCACTCCCTGACCCTCTGACCAGCTGTCGTGGCGTGCGCCCGCCCCCCCGGGCGCACGCGGCGGTGCTGGCCCTGGCCGGCACACCCGGGCGGGCCGGGTGCTGTTGATGAATATCTGCGATGGCCAACGGACCGTGATGGGCGCAGTTACGATATTGGGGATGTGTCCTCGGGATCAGTCGCCCGTGAGACGACCTGACCTCTGAGAGACGAGCATGACCGCCCCGACCGTCGCCGCGCCCGTCGTCGACACCACAATGCTGGTCAACCGAGAGACATCGGCACTGGCTTCCAGGCGCCGGAGGCGCCATCTGCCCGTCGGATGGCCCATGCTCGTGCTGTTCGCCGGGTACCCCCTCTGGTGGGCCATGGGCGTCGCACCCTTCGTGGCCCTCGCCAGCGCCGTGCCCCTGGCCCTCGAGCTCCGGAACAACCGCCCCCTGCGCGCCCCACGCGGGCTCGGCCTATGGATCCTGTTCCTCCTGTGGCTCGCCCTGGGGGTTGCCGTTCTGCAGGTGACCGCTCCTGAAGCGATCCCGTCAACCAGCAACGGTCGCTACTTCGTGTTCGCCTTCCGGTACGCCTGGTTCCTGGCCGCCACCATCTACCTGCTCTATATCGGCAACATGCGTGCGGAGCTCGACCTCCTGCGGGTGTGTCGGGTCATCGGAGTCATGTTCATGGTGGTCGTCGCCGGCGGACTCCTCGGCACGGTGGCGCCACGCCTGGAGTTCACCTCCCTGCTGGAAATCGTGGGCGGCGGGCTGGGGAGGACGCCCTTCATCCAGAACCTCATCCATCCGAGCGCAGCACAGATCCAGGACTTCCTCGGGTACGAGCAAGGACGTCCCAGCGCCCCGTTCCCGTTCACCAACCAGTGGGGTCTCAACTGTGCGGTGACGTTGCCCTTCTTCATCGTCGGGTGGTTCCACAAGGCGTCCAGGAGTCGCAAGACCTTCGGCTCGGTGGTCCTGCTGCTCGCGCTCGTACCCATCGTGTCGTCCCTCAACCGCGGCCTCTGGTTGGCTCTCGTGGTGTGCGCGGCCTTCCTCGCCGTCAGGGCTGCGCTGCAGGGGCGGCCGGGTGTGCTCGCCGCCGGCACCGTGGCGGTCATGATCGCCGCCGTCCTCATCGCGCTGTCGCCACTGGGCTCGCTGGTTGCGGCCCGCTTGGACAACGGCAACAGCAACCAGGGACGGACCAACCTCGGCACCCAGACCCTCCTCAGCACGTGGCAGGGCTCTCCGGTCGTCGGCTTCGGGACGACCAGGGACCCCGCGGGCAACTGGGTCTCGATCGCCGCCGGATCGACCGCACAGTGCCCCCGATGCACCCCTCCCCCCATGGGCACCCAAGGTCAGTTCTGGTTCATCCTCTTTGCGAGCGGCTTCGTGGGGGTGTTCCTCTACTACGCGTTCTTCCTGACCCAGATGCTGCGTCACATCCGCCTCAAATCCGTCTACGCGACGGCGGGGCTCGCTGCGGTGACGATGCACCTGGTCACGTCCCCCTTCTACAACTCTGTCGACGTCTCTCTGCTCGTGATCCTCTCGGCCGTCGGCCTTCTGTGGAGGGCCGGCCTGATGGAACAACCGGATCGCGGGCGTGCGGGCACCAGCGATGTCGCGCTGCGGTGGTACCCCCGACTCGCACGACGGCACTGGTCCCTGCTCCTCGTCTGCGTCGTACTCGGCGGTGCGGTGGGAGCGGGCCTCCAGGCCCGTTCGGGGACACCGGCCGAGGCCCACCAGCGGGTTTTCGTCCGCGACATCCGCAACGGTGACACGGCATCCGGCGGTGAGCTCGCGACCATCGACTTCTCCCTCGACACCGAGGCCAACATCATCCGGTCCGATTCAGTGTTCGAGGCAGTGCGCGCGGCGGCAGGTCGGCCGCTCAGCGACAAGGAGATCCTGTCCCGGATGCGGGTGACCGCTCTCCCGAACACTCGAATCCTTGCCATCCACGTGATGTTGGACGACCCGGAGCGTGCGGCGGCGGCTGCTCAGGCTGCCGGGCGGGCGTACCTCACGACTCGCTCCCGGATCCTGAACGCCTCGCGGTCGCAACAGCTCGCCATCTTGCGGGCGCGAGGCGAGGACCTGCGCGACGCGGCGGGTACGCTCGGCGACTCGGTGCCGGCTGCTCGGGCAGATCGACTGAATGTGGTCAAGGACACGTTGAGCAGGTTCAACGCCCAGACCAGGTATGCCGACTCGACCCGCGACCGTCTGGCCAGCAACCCCCTG
Source organism: Actinomycetales bacterium (assembly GCA_038258215.1). Classification (GTDB taxonomy): domain Bacteria; phylum Actinomycetota; class Actinomycetes; order Actinomycetales; family Dermatophilaceae; genus Fodinibacter. The sequence goes on from JBBSQC010000029.1 coordinate 5,469, forward strand.
GACGTCGGGGACCTTGTCGGAACGACGAGCGTCGAGGAGGTTCGGGACGGGTGGATCATCAAGACCGTTTCGGGGATGGGGCTCGGGTTGCTCACGTGGGCCTTCCTGGCGACCCTGCTTCACGGATCCAGGCGCCGGATCGGTTCGAAGGGCGGCCAATGGAGGTCGGCGAGCACCACGCTCCCCATCCTCGCCACGGTGGACCTCTCCCCGGGGGAGGACCACACCCCGGCGGCGGGGGGTGACGCTGCCGGGGTGTCGGGCTCTGCTCCCCCAGCGTCGCGCAGCATCCCTGAGCTGGACCTCACCGGCGCACGAACTGCCCTACGCATCTTCGGACCGATCAGCGGCGTGCTCTCACCCTTCAGCGGCGCCGAGCCCGAACGCGTGGCACATCTCCTGGACGAGGACCTCGATCTCGGCGATCGACGGAGGGGACGAGTCGTGCTCGTTGCCTCGCACCGCACCCGCTCGTTGCTGCTGGAGACGAGCCTCCGAAGGATCCGCCGGACCGGCGTTGAGGTCGTGGGCCTGGTGGTCGTGCGATGACCCTGCCGACCCAGCCGGTACCCATCCTGATGTACCACTCGATCAGCGACGCAGGAACGCCGGGCTTCTCCGACTTCGTCGTATCCCCTGAGCGCTTCGACGAGCACCTTGGTGCACTTCGGGAGGCCGGGTTCGTGGGGATCACGATGGCCGAGTTGGCGGCGGCTCGTCGAGGTGAAGGGGAGCTTCCACGAGGAGCCGTGGCGATCACCTTCGATGACGGGTTCAAGGACTTCGTCGACAGCGCGGTCCCGGCCCTGGAGCGGCACATGTTCACGTCGACGCTCTACGTCACCACCCGTTACGTCGGAGGACGCAGTCGTTGGCTGGTGGAAGAGGAGGAGACTGGCCGACCGATGCTCGAGTGGTCCGATCTGACGGGCATCGTCGCTGCTGGGCACGAGATCGGCGCGCACAGCGAGACCCACCCGCAGCTCGACCTCCTCTCGGACACCGCCCTGGCTCGCGAGCTCACGGTGCCCAAACGTGACCTCGAGGATCACCTCGGGACGGCGGTGACCTCGATGGCCTACCCATTCGGATACGCCACCAAGAGAGTGCGAGCCATGACGGCTCACCTCGGCTACGACAACGCCTGTGTGGTGTCGGACCTCGTCTCGTTCCAGGAAGACCAGTTCTCCGTCCCCCGGCTGACCGTCACTCCTGACCTGACGGCCGCCGACGTCGTCGACCTCGCCGCCTCACGGTCAGACGGTCGCGCGCGCGCCGTGTCGTCGGCCCGACGGCAGACGTCGCGCGTGCTGAGGCGAGCTGGTCTCAAGAAGAGGTCGTCGGCACGCTACAGCCGCTCACTGCGCTGACGGCTCCGTGAGCGCAAGAGCTCAGACGGGCGGTCATTCGGCGACCAGGAACGAACCCGGCCAGGGTCAGCTCCGGCGTCTGAACCACCGTCGTCCGGTCGGCAGTGAGGCAACGGCGGCGGCAAAGTGATCCACCGACTCGCGGACGTGAAGTCCCGGCTCGATCGGGTCGATGCGCAGCGCCGCGGGGTTGGCGAGCGCCCGATCGAGAACGGATGCCACCTGGTCCGCCTCCTCGACCAACCACACGTCACCTCGCTCGTTGAGGTGGCGACAGAGGTCTACCTGGTGGTCATCCACCACCTCTCCCTCGGCCTTGAGTCTCGGCATCACGATGGGGATGATTCCCAACCGTCGAGACTCGATGATGCCCATCGGTCCCCCCTGGGTCACGAGGAGGTCCGTGGTGCCCATCCGAGCCATGAGCTCCTCGTGGGGCATGTAGGAGTAGGCCTCACCGTGCTCAGGAGGACGCGCGGTTCCGTGCTGGGTGACCAGTGCGACATCCACGCCTGTCTCCACCCACTTGTCGACCGCGCGGACGAGACGGTCGAAAGGGTGATGGTCCGATCCGACCGTGACCAGAACTCGCAGCGTTCCGTTGCTCGCGGTCACAGGAGTGGCCCAATCACCTCGGCGCGTCCGTACAGACCGCGCTGAGCCTCCCACTGTACGAAGAAGCGAGAGGCCAGTGGGTGGCAGATGCGACCCGTCACGGTCCGTGAGGTGATCCGGTCGTAGACCTCGATGTATGCGGTGTTGATTCCGAGGAGTCGTCCGAAGACGAAGAAGGGAATGGCTGCCCCCGCTCCGGTGGACACGATCAGGTCCGGCCGACGCCTGCGAATGACGCGCCACGCCACGATCGTGTTACGGATGAGGTTGCCAACATGCCTGGTCGTCGGATGGTGAACGAAGTCGACCGATTCCTCCGCGAGCTGCGAGACCACGTCCTGGGTCCGGAAGGTGGCCCATGAGCGCTCACGGGTCTCCCACCAGGGCTTGAGGGCCATCAGCTGAGCCAGGTGGCCTCCACTCGACGCCACCAGGAGAACCCTTCGGGGATGAACCGTTCCCGGTCCGTGGCTCGGATCCGCGCCCTCGCGGGCCGGCTCACTCACGGCTCCACCAGCCCGGGACGGGCAGCGTGCTGCCGGTTCCTCATCGGTTACCACCTGTCACAGTTGAGCACGAAGGTCAGAGTTGAGCACGAACGCGAGTGGGGCTCACCGGAGTCTATGTCTGGCCGGCGGAGCTCAGAAAGTCGAAACCAGATGTCGAGGCCGACCGAGGGCAGGGCGAGAGTCACCGCAGTGGTCCGAAGTGCCCGTGTGGAACGCGGACGGGCTTTACACTGGCACTTCTTCCACAACTCTTCCTTGGAGCACCGGCGTGCAGCCTGACGATACAACCCCATTGAGCGCTGTCCTGCGAGCCGCGGTTCGGCGCTACGCCCTGCTCATGCTCGTGTGCATCGTCGCCGGCGGCCTGTTGGGCGTCGGTGTGAGCCGCGCGCTGGGACAGACGTACACGTCGACCTCGTCGATCATCGTGCGACCTGCTGCCGGCAACTCGCTCTCGCCGAGCACGGCGTCCGGCACCATCAACCAGGTGACCATCGCCATGGAGACAGAGGTGTCTCTCGTCACTACCCCCGGGGTGTCTGCCGCAGCCAGCAAGGGCGCCGGAACGACGCTTCCCGGCCCCGCGGACAAGGTTCGCGCCGACGTGCCGCCCAGCACTCAGATCATCGAGATCACGTATACCTCGCCGTCACGAAGCCGGGCCCAGCAAGGTGCCGAGGCCTACGCAGAGGCGTTCCTGGCCTTCCGGGCCGACAGCGCGAAGCGCGCGACCGACGCACAGGTCGCTTCGCTGAACAAGCAGCTGGACACAGCGAACGCGAACCTCAAGGAGGCCTCGGCCCAGGCTTCGAACCAGACCGACCCCCGCTCGTACTCGGCTCAGCAACTCCAGCTGTACGCCGAGCGCGTCGCCTCCCTGACCAACTCGATCAGCTCGGCCCAGGCCGCATCCCAGGACCCCGGAGAGGTGATCCGTCAGAGCCAGGCCGCCCCCAAGCCGAACGGGCTCCCCTCGTGGCTCTTCGTCGTCATCGGTGCGCTGCTGGGCGCAGGAATCGGAATCGGCATCGCTGTTGCTCGCGTCGTGCGTGACGACCGCATCCGGACCACAGACAAGGTCTCGATGGATGGGCTCCCGGTGTTGGCCTCCAACGCGGGACGAACCGTGCTGGAGCCGCTGGGTTCTGACGCCCACGCTCTCGACCTGGATCTCGAAGAGTCGCTGCGTGAGATCCGCACCACGGTACTGGCAGATCTCAAGCCCGGCAGTGTCATCGCGGTGAGCAGCGTCAGCCCCCACCTGCCCACGGCTGCATTCGGATTCAACCTCGCGACCTCGCTCGCGCGGGCAGGCTTCAGCGCCTCACTGCTGGACGTCGACACCCACTCGAGCCACACGTCAGGCCTGTCGATCCCACTGGATCCGCAGCGGAGTGGCGTCGAGGTGTATGCGGGCCCAGAGCGATTCGATGCCGATGACCTGGCCAGCGCACGTTTCCGCTCTCTGGTGGGCACCTTGCGCCAGTCCGACGGCTACCTGTTCATGAGCATCTCCCCGATCGGGACGTCCAGTGGGGATGCCGCTGCGGCGACTTCCGATGCGGTGATTCTCATCGCCACCGAACAGCGCACGACGAAGAACTCGCTCAGGACCGCCCGGACGCGTCTGCTGTCGCTGGGGACTGCGGCGGTCGGTGTGGTGAGCGTCACCGCTTCGAAGCGGTCCTCGGGGCCCAGCCGCCAGCGACACGGACAGCGTCCCGGGGTGCGGCAGGCGCCCGTGCACGAAGCTCCCGAGGAGGGCCATGGTGACCACCCACGCCACGGGCCTGAGGCGTCCAGCTCGGCCGGAGGCAGTGAGCGACAGTCGACGCCAGAGCGCGCACTGCGTGAGTGAGATGGACACGGCTGGGGAGTCGTCACCGGGGGAGTCTGCGCTAGACATCGTCCAGATGCTGTGGCCCGCGCCTCACGGCGTCCACGCTCGTGGTCCCGGTGTGAGAAGTGTCGGCCTGGCGATGCTGCCGAGCGTTGCCCGGACAACCCGGCTGGTCCCCGACACCAGTGGTCGCTCTGCGGGTGCGCTCATGGTCGGCACCATCAAGGGCGCCACCCCGAGGGCGAGACTTCGTCGGCGGCTCCTGTCCGCGGGCGGTGCATCGGGGCTCTTGCGACTCGCGCCGGCGAGAGCATCCATCACCGAGGTGCCCGGCAGCGACAGCCTTCACCGACACCTCGAAGACATCTTCGGCCAACGGCTGACCATGGCCGTGCATCTCGGACCGCCGCGGGCCAACCGAAAGCCGGTCCTCCACCTCGTCGACCATCGGGGAACAACGGTGTCGTTCGTCAAGGTGGGGATCAACGAGCTCACGTCCTCCCTGGTCGAGGCTGAGTGCGGGGCACTCCTTCGCCTTGAGGCTTGTGATCTGGTGGCGCTGGAGACTCCACGCGTTCTCCATGCCGGGTCATGGAATGGGCGACCTCTGCTCGCTCAGAGCCCGCTGGCGGGGGTCGTGGGCGTCATGCCGACTGATGCCCACCTGTCCAACGCGATGGTCGAGGCGAGCACGGCCCTGGGAGTGGGACAGGAGACGGTCAGTACCAGCGCGCACCTCGAGCGCCTTTCCGCCTCCGTTGCGGCACTCGCGAGCACCCATCGCGACGGACTGCTGAGGGGCCTGGGACAACTGCGAGCCGCACACGAGCACGTCGTGCTTCGAACCGGCAGCTGGCACGGCGACTGGACCCCGTGGAACATGACGGCAACGTCGGAGCGCGTGCGGGTCTGGGACTGGGAGCGACTCGCAGAGGGTGTTCCACTGGGGATGGATGCCTTGCACTTCGACATGCAGCGGCGCATGCGTGCGTCCAAGGCTGATCCGTCACTGATCGCCCGTGCCACCCTCGCGGAGCGGGATCGCCTGTTGGCACCGTGGGGTGTCTCCGGGGTGCAGGCCACTGCCACCGCGGCGATCTACCTGTTGACCCTCGGAGCGCGCTACGCCCACGATGGGCAAGATCGGGCAGGTGCCCGACTCGGCAAGCTCGACCAGTGGCTCCTGCCCGCGCTCGACACCCTGTTGGTCCACGACCCACCGGTCAACGGATGAGCACCCCCGTCACCAGAGAAGTGGGATCGTCGACGCACGTCGCGCGCGCGGCCCGTGGCGGGATGCTGAACCTGGCCGCCGCAGCCGTCGCAGGCCTGTCGTCGTTCGCTCTCGCAGCCATCGCCACGAACGGCCAGTCACAGTCGTCCGCAGGCGTCTTCTTCGTCTCCACGTCGCTGTTCCTCCTGGCGACGAATGTCGGCCAGCTTGGCGTCAACACCGGCGTGATCTACTTCCTCGCCCGGTCCAGGAGCGCCGGCAGGCTTCGCAACGCCCCGGTGTACATGCGCATGGGCCTCACGCCGGTCGTGGTGGTCGGCGTGTGTATTGCGGTGGCCATGTGGGTCTGGGCAGGCGACCTCGCGGATCTCATGACGAAGGGTGAGACCAACCCTGACCTCGTGACGTCCATCCGATCCCTGGCTCCCTTCGTACCACTGGCTGCGGTCCTCAACGTTGCGCTGGCCGGGACTCGGGGTTTCGGGACGATGAGGGCGAGCGCCACGGTGGATCAGCTGGGGCGCAACCTCCTCCAGCTCGCGCTCGCCGCAACGGCCGTGTTCGTGGCGCCCACGCTCATGGCGGCGTTCTGGGGGGTGGCCTACCTGCCCATGGCGGTTGTCGCATGGCTCTGGTGGCGATCCATGTGCCGGCGTGCCGTGGACGGTCAACCGCCCGACGTGGGCTACCGCCCGCGCCGGGCCTTTTGGGCCTTCTCGCTCCCACGAGGTCTCGCCGGCATCGCCCAGGTCGCCATGTCCAGGCTCGACGTCATCCTGGTGGGCTCCATCGCGGGAATCGGTCCGGCCGCGGTCTATGCCGCGACGTCACGTTTCCTGTCGCTCGGGCTACTGGCGAACGGTGCGATCTCCACGGCGGTTCAACCCCTGCTGGGTGAGTCGTTGGCCCGCCACGACATCCAGACCACGCGGGACCTCTACCAGAAGGCGACGTCGTGGCTGGTCATCGGCGCCTGGCCCGTCTACCTGACGCTCATGGTGTTCGCACCCACTGTCCTCGGAGTCTTCGGGAACGGGTACGAGGATGGACGCCCTGTCCTCACCCTGCTGGCCCTGGCCATGCTGATCGGCACCGGATGCGGCATGGTCAGCATGGTGCTGATGATGGCCGGGAAGACCTCCTGGAATTTGGCGAATGTCCTCCTCGCCCTGGGCGTGAACCTCGGCCTGGACCTCTGGCTGATCCCGAAGTGGGGAATCATGGGCGCGGCGACGGGCTGGCTCGCGTCAATTCTGCTGGCCAACCTCGTGCCGCTCGTGCAGGTCGTTTCGGTATTCGACGTCCATCCTTTCGGACGATCCACCCTGCTGTCGATGAGTCTGGCCGGCGCCTGTACGGGGCTGCTCCCGTGGCTCATCTCCCTCCGTCTAGGTCAGGGTGCCGGCCCGATGGCCATCGCGGTCGGGAGTGGGATCGCGCTCTACGTCGTGGTCCTGTGGCGCTGGCGGAAGGCCACCGGCCTCAGCGAGCTCCTCGTTGCGGTGCGACGTCGTCCCGCGACCGGGTAGGCAGGTCCGATCCAAGAGCCACGTGCGCCTGGTGACAGCGCCTGGCTGGCTCAGCGGGCCGCACGTGTCAGCGGCGGGCGACGGTGAATCCTGCTCCGCGGGTGAAACGCCGCTTCTCTTGGCCATGGCCAGGTGATGCCCTCATCTGACCATGCCGACCCGTGTGGCGAAGCGCATGAAGAACTCGGTGTGAAGAGCTCAGCGCGTTTGCGCACGACAACGCTTTGGACACCGGTGAGGTCTGCCTCGTGGCAGTCGGAAGACACGGGCGCCGACGAGGTCTGTTGGATCAGGCCGCTCGAGGCCCCGGAGGCCGAGGATCAGACCTCTCGGGCGCCATCGGACTCGGACGTCGGCGCGCCGTCTGGCCAGGCTGCGATGCACACCTTGTTGCCCGAGCGATCCGCAAGGATCCACGCGCCCGGCGCCTCCGAGTCGTCCACGACACTGCCGCCCGCGGAGACCGCCGCCCGGACCCGTGCCTCGGCATGGTCCTGCGCCACCGACACGTCGACGTGCATCGCATGGCGAAGGGACTTGCCCGGATCAAGGTCCTGCATCCAGACCGTCGAGCCCTGACCGAGCGGATCGATGCAGTTGTCCTCGTGCAGGGGCGCGTACCCGAGCACGGCGCGCCAGAAGCCCAGGTCGATCGCGTCGGGCGGCGCGGCCACCGCCAGCTGGACCTCCTGGATGGCCGACCGGTCCGCTTTCGCACCGCGCGCGCAGGCAAGGGCCGAGATGGCTCGAGCCACATCGATGTGGCGGGGCTCTGTGCCCCACATCTCGCGGGTCAGCTTCACAGCGAGAAAGTCAGCTGAGACGGTGAGCACCGTGCGCGGCTCGAGGCCCGGCACCTCCGCCACCGCGGCCGCCAGCCGCGCCGCCTCAACCAGAGACGCGACTCGAAACACCGCCGTCGGGCCTCCGTGAAGAACCACCCAGTCGTCGATGTCATCGGCGGCGACGAACTCACGCCATCCCGGCTCGCTCATGCCGCCACCATAAGGCGCTTTCCGGACGATCTCCTTCTGGGTCATCGTCGGGCCCGGCCGGGGCATCAACGGACGCGGTGGGTGATGCCCCGCCACGGGAGCCTCCGGCGGAACCCCGCATGTCGGGAGCCGCACCCCGCTACGAGCATCCCGCAGGACCCGTCCGGCGTGATGTCCGGTGAGGGGGTGGGTGGCTGGCACACCGCGGGGCTGGGCCGATGAGGCGTCGGAAGGGAGCCGGCCAGGGGAACGGCTACCGTCCGCGTGTCCCCCGAACGCAGGGGACCCGGAGGGTGATCTCTGCACCCTGTCGATGCTCCCGTCCTCGGACCGACACCCGCCGGTCCGAGGCTTCGAACTCAGCTGGCGGCGATGTCGACTCGATCAATGTCTCCGGTGTAGAAGTCACAGGTCACCTTGATCTGGTCGCAGTTGACCTTGCCGCCGATGGTCAAGGGAACGGTGTTGTTGATCGCCCCAGTCACAGCGTTCGCTCGGCGCGTCTTCGTCCCGTCGATGGTCATCGTGATCTGCGTCGCCGTGCGCAGGCAGGTCACGTTGTGCCACTGGCCGTCGTTGAGCGGGACGCCTGAGTTCACCGTCTTACCGACCAAGGTGCCATTGACGACGCCTCGGAAGAGACAGGTCAGCTTCCCGTGCGGCAGTTCCAGCTTGTAGTACCCGCCCTTGGCGCCGTGCTGACCCTTCTGGAGGACGTTGCCGAAGTCACGGGTCGTGCGGAAGCGGATGGTGATCGCGAAGTCCCGGTTCCCGGGGTTGAGTGCCGAGTTGTTCACCTGGACGAGTCGCGGAGTGTCGGCAGGAGTCGTGTTGGGTGGGCCGAATGGGAAGCGGTAGCCAACCGCGCCATCGACTGAGGTGCCCGTCCTGACGACGCTGCCGATCGTGCCGTCCAGGCCGTTCCCACTTGAGTCCACCATCGTGGCGGCGCCGCTGGGTTCATTCATCTCCCAGGTCGCCACAGAAGACAGAGATTGGGCGGCCGCTTGTGCTGAGGCGGGCACCAACCCGGCCAACAGCAACGGAGCGATCGCAATGGCGGGCAACATTTTACGGTTCATGATCTATCCTTCCGTGGGCCTCCCCGAGGCCGTCCACCGTGATAATAGGCGCATGGACAGACTTTTGGGGGGGCTTTTAGCAGAATCGACACAAATTTGATCCATCGCGGGTTTTGTGAAGCGGCGTCGCGTGTCAGACCGGGTGGCGGAGCACGGAAAGGGCCTCAGACACATAGGAATTCCCCCAGTGGTGCCGGAGGGGAAGAACGCCCGAATCGTGATGAGTCTGATCGCCGGGGAAAGTGAGCGTTGCTGAGCCTGCACCACGCAAGAATGTCAGTGGGCATTCGATCGGCGGGTGGAAAGGCAGACATCCTCAATGCCGGCCAGACCGCTCTTACGGCTGGGGCGGCCCGGCCCGAGACCCGTGAGGAGCAGCTCGAGGTCGAGGTCGCGCAGCTCGCGCGTGGGGGGGTATCAGGACGACTGGACGAGACTCGGCCCAAGGAGGTGCGCCTGGGCCCAGCAGACCGCAAGACACCGGCGTCCCTCCCCCAGGGAGGTCCTGTCCACTACGTGACGCGGGACGGCTGCACCGGGACGGACCCAGAGGTCGAAAGAGCGCCCGACCCGGCTCGAGGTGACGCGGCGAGGGCGCCACCAGCCAGCGAGGAGCGACCGGCAGCGGACCCGATCACCGAGGGCGTGCAAGCCGGCGTGCCAGCACTCCGGACCGCCCGACCCCTCGGTCGGACGGTCCGGAGGCTGCTCAGCTCAGGCCGGCGATCATCCCCGCGGCCACGGTGCGGTTGGTGCCCTCGTCGACCAGGACGAAGCCACCGGTGCTCCGGTTACGGCCGTAGTCATCGCACATCAGCGGCACGGTCGTGCGCAGGCGCACTCGGCCGATCTCGTTGAGGGTGAGCCCGGTCGCGTCCTCGTCGCGGTGCAGCGTGTTGACGTCGAGGCGGTACTGCAGGTCGCGGACCACCGCGCGGGCCGTGCGCGTCGTGTGCTTGATGGCGTACTTGCGCCCGACCTGGAAGCTCGCGGACTCATCCATCCAGCAGAGCATCGCGTCGATGTCCTGGGTGACGGTCGGCATGTTGTGCGGTCGGCACAGCATGTCTCCACGCGAGATGTCGATCTCGTCCTCGAGTCGCACGGTGACCGACATGGGCGGATATGCCTCGTCGACCTCGCCGTCGGCGGTCTCGACCGCCGCGATCCGGGAGGTGAACCCCGAGGGGAGCACCATGACGTCGTCGCCCTTCTTCAGCACACCCCCGACGACCTGACCGGCATACCCGCGGTAGTCGTGGTACGCGTCGGACTGCGGCCGGATGACGTACTGCACCGGGAAGCGGGCGTCGATGAGGTTGCGGTCGCTCGCGACGTGCACGTTCTCGAGGTAGTGCAGCAGGCTCGCGCCGCTGTACCACTGCATGTTGTCGGACCGGTCGACGACGTTGTCGCCCTTGAGCGCCGACACCGGGATGACCTCGAGGTCGGGGATGCGCAGCTTGGTCGCGAACCCGATGAACTCCTCCCGGATGCGGTCGAACACCTCCTGCGAGTAGTCGACGAGGTCCATCTTGTTCACGACCAGGACGATGTGCGGCACCTGGAGGAGCGTCGCGAGGAACGCGTGCCGGCGGCTCTGCTCGACCAAACCCTTGCGGGCGTCGACCAGCACCAGGGCCAGGTCGGCCGTGGACGCGCCGGTGACCATGTTCCGCGTGTACTGGATGTGGCCGGGCGTGTCCGCGATGATGAACTTGCGCTTGGGAGAAGCGAAGTAGCGGTAGGCCACGTCGATCGTGATGCCCTGCTCGCGCTCCGCGCGCAGGCCGTCGGTGAGCAGCGCGAGGTTGGTGTACTCCTCCCCACGCTCCTTGCTCACCTTCTCGACGGCGTCGATCTGGTCCTGGAAGACCGTCTTGGTGTCATAGAGCAAGCGCCCGATGAGGGTGCTCTTCCCGTCGTCGACCGAGCCGGCCGTGGCGAAACGGAGAATATCCATCAGAAGTACCCCTCGCGCTTGCGGTCCTCCATGGAGGCCTCACTGAACTTGTCGTCGCCGCGCGTCGCTCCGCGCTCGGTGATCCTCGTGGAGGCGACCTCGTCGATGACTGCGGCGACCGTGTCGGCGTCGCTCTCGACGGCGGCCGTCAGGCTCGCGTCGCCCACGGTGCGGTATCGGACCCGCTTCTTCTCCACGACCTCGCCGGGCCGCGGCTGGATGAACTCGTTGACGGCATACAGCATCCCGCCGCGGTCGACGACCTCGCGGTCGTGGGCGAAGTAGATCGCCGGCAGGTCGATCTGCTGCTCCTGGATGTAGTGCCAGATGTCGAGCTCGGTCCAGTTCGAGAGCGGGAACACCCGGATGCTCTCGCCCGTGTGGATCCGGCCGTTGAAGAGGTTCCACAGCTCGGGACGCTGGTTCTTGGGGTCCCACTGGCCGAAGTCGTCACGGAAGGAGAAGATCCGCTCCTTGGCGCGCGCCTTGTCCTCGTCGCGCCGGGCACCGCCGAAGATCGCGGTGTACTCGCCCTTCTCGAGGGCGTCGAGGAGCACGGGGGTCTGGATCCGGTTGCGGGTGCCGTCGGGCGGCTCGACGACCGACCCGGAGTCGATCGCCTCCTGGACCGAGGCGACGACGAGGTTGGCCCCCAGTTCGGCGACCATGCGGTCGCGGAACTCCAGGACCTCTGGGAAGTTGTGCCCGGTGTCGACGTGGAGCATGGGGAACGGGATCCTGGCCGGGTGGAAGGCTCGCTCGGCCAGCCGGAGCATGACGATCGAGTCCTTCCCACCGGAGAACATCAGGACCGGGCGTTCTAGCTCGGCAACGACCTCCCGGATGATGTGAATAGCCTCTGACTCCAGGGCCTGCAGGTGGCTGAGCTGGTAGAGGTGACTGTCCGTCACGGGTTACGGCCTCTCTCGATGGTGCTGATGGCGTCGAGCACGACCCCTGCGACGTCTGGACGAGCGATGACGAGGTCCGGCAGCAGGGGGTCGGCGTGGTTGTAGGTCAATGGGGATCCGTCGATCCGGCTCACGTGCAGGCCCGCGGAGGCCGCGACCGCGACCGGTGCGCACGAGTCCCACTCGTACTGGCCGCCGGCGTGGACGTACGCGTCGACCACGCCGTCGACAACGGCGGTCGCCTTGATGCCGGCTGAGCCCATGGGAACCAGCTCGGCACCCAGGTGCTCCGCGAGCTCGGTGACGAAGGCGGGCGGGCGGGAACGGCTGACGGCGAGTCGCAGCGGGCCTGGGGCCCGCTCGGGGACCGTCGGCGGCACGTCGGTCGCGAGCACGTCGCCACGAGCAGGCCGGCCGACCGCTCCCGCGGCCACCTGACCCCCGATCGTCAGGGCGACGTGCACCGCCCAGTCGTCCCGGGGGATCTCGCTGAACTCGCGGGTCCCGTCGAGGGGGTCGACGATCCACACCCGGTCCTTCGACAGGCGGGACGGGTCGTCGCTGCCCTCCTCACTGAGAACCCCGTCGTCGGGCCGGTGCTCGGCCAGGGCCGCGACCAGCAGCTCGTGGGCCCGGCGGTCGCCCTCGGCCTTCAGGCCTGCTGCGTCGCCGTCCCAGGCGGCACGGACCTCGAGGAGCAGGTCCCCGGCCCGTTGCGCCAGCTCGCGTGCTAGCGCGTGGTCAGCACCGAGATCACCGGGTGCTGAGACATCTGTCATGAGTGACTCCAAGCTCATCAGTAGGCTCCCCGGCCGCGGAACACGGCATTCACAGTTCGGACGAGAATCTGGGCATCCAGTGCGAGCGACCAGTTGTCGACGTACCAGAGGTCCAAGCGGACCGAGTCCACCCATGATAGGTCGCTTCGGCCCGAAACCTGCCACAGGCCGGTCATTCCGGGACGAACGCGCAGCCGCCGGACCGTGTCGCTCTCGTAGGTGTCCACCTCGCGCGGCAGTGGCGGGCGCGGGCCGACGAGCGACATCTCGCCCAGGACGACGTTGATCAGCTGGGGCAGCTCGTCGAGGGAGTAGCGTCGCAGCACTGCACCGATCTTGGTGACCCTGGGGTCCGCACGCAGCTTGAACAGCGTGTCGTTGCCGTCGTGGCGGTCGGAGAGGCTCGTGAGCCGGGCATCGGCATCCACGCCCATCGTGCGGAACTTGAGCATCGTGAACGTCCGACCGCCCTCACCGACCCGTTCCTGACGGAACAGCGCCGGCCCGTCGGAGTCGCGACGGATGATCAACCCGATGACGAGGAGGATCGGGCTGATGAGGATCAGTGCCGTCAGTGCGACGAGTCGGTCCGCGAGCATCTTGGTGGCGTAGCGCACCCCGCTCGAGACGGGGCGCTCGACGTGCAGCATCGGCAGGCCACTGGCCCGGCGGAGCGTCAGCCGCGGCCCCGCCACCTCGACGATGCCCGGTGCGATGAGCAGGTCCACGCCGCGCTGCTCGAGCGCCCAACCGAGGCGCCGCAGTGCGTGCCCGGACATGGTCGGGCTGCTTGCCACCGCAACGACCTTGGCGCCGACCTGGTCGACCGCCTCGAGCGTCGCGGTCTCGTCGCCGAGCAGCGGTGCGTGCCCGTGGGTGGTCGTGGTCAGCACGACGTCCTCGGTGTTCGAGACGCAGATGCCGGTGACGCTGAGGCCGCTCTGGGCGGGCTCGGCCGCGATGCGGTCGGCCAGGTCCAGGACGGCGCGCGCATCGCCGACGATGACGGTCGGCTGGAGGCACTCCCCGTTCACCCGGGCCTGCGCGAGCCGGCTGCGCAGGGCGTAGCGGGCCAGCACCGTGGAAGCGACCATGAGGGGGACGGACATGAGGAGGATGCCGCGGGAGAACTCGAGCTTGAGGGCGAAGGACACGAACGCGATGACGGCGACGAGCGTGATGGCACTGCGCGTCACCGCCCGGTACTCCTCGTTGCCGGTGCCGACGAAGCGGGTGGCGTAGGCGCCGTGGTAGGCGAGGACGACGAGCCAGAGCACGGCGATGGCGCCGATCGTGGCCTGCATCGCCTCGGGAGACCCGCCGATCGACGTCTGCGCGCTGATCGAGGTCGGGCCCCCGAAGACGGCGTTACGGGCGAAGACTCCCGCGAGCACCCCGAGCGCGGCTGCCGCGCCGTCGGTCAGCAGGGTCTGGGTCCGATACCGCCGCTGCCAGTCAGTGGCCTCGTGGCGCACCCGGGCGTGGCCGTACTCGGCCAGATCGACCTGCGCGACCCCCCGGGGTCGCCTGAACGCGCGCTCGCTCGCGCCCTGCACCAAAGTCATACCCGTCGACCCCTGCTATCGATGGAGTTCACCGAGACGAGTGGTCAGCCACCGGCTGAGCGCCCTGTCTCCCGTCCGGTCGCCAGGGATTCATCCCGTGGCCACCTCGAAGGTGAATTTAGGGCTGGCACACCGGTGCCCGTGCGGGCTTGGGGAAACATCGGCCAAAGGGACTAGGCCGTCATCGGCCGAGCGATGGTTGCGTGATTCCCAAGGGTCACGTGGTGTGACACCGAGGGTCGGTCAGGGGGCGTGCACGCGTTGCTGCGCGCCCGAGAGCCCGAGCGTCACCAGCGCCTCCACGGCATCCGCGGCGTCATCGAGGACGAACGGGAGGTCGGTGCGTTCGACCTTGGAGAAATCCTTGAGCACGAAGTCGGCGGGGTCCATCCGACCGGGTGGGCGACCGATGCCCACCCGCACCCGGTGGTAGTCGCGGGTCCCCACCGAGGCAGTGATCGACCGGAGACCGTTGTGCCCGCCCTCGCCACCCCCGCGCTTGAGCCGGATCGTTCCCGGGTCGAGGTCGAGCTCGTCGTGGACCACGACGAGCCGGTCGCTGCCGACGGAGAAGAACCGGAGCAGTGCGGAGACAGGGCCGCCGGACTCGTTCATGTAGGAGGAGGGCACCGCGATGACCGCGGGCGTTCCCGGGACACCCCCGGGGGCCGTGCCGAGACGCACCTGGGCCGCCACCGCCCGCGCCTTGTGGGTGCGCAGGGCCGAGCCGCACCGAGATGCCAGCTCACCGACCACCATCGCCCCGACGTTGTGGCGGTTGCCCGCATACGTCGGGCCGGGATTGCCGAGTCCGACGACGAGCCAAGGTCCGGTATCGCTCACGAGGAGAGAGTATGCCGGGGCCCCGGGACACAGCAGGCCGCCCCGTCCCACACGACCCGGCCCCGCCCCCGTGGGGGAGGGAGGCGGGACAAGCAGGCTCCGTGGGGGACGCCCCCACGGCCGGTAAGGCCCCCGTTTGACTTTTACGCGGGGGGCCCCGGCCCACCCCCGGCGCCGGGTCCCCCCTGCCGGGGCCCGCGCCGACGTGCTGGAGGGAGGCGGCTCAGGCCTCCTCGGTGGCGTCCGCGCCCTCGGCCGCGCCGTCCGAGCTCGCGGTGTCCTCGTCGGACTCCTCGCGCTCGATGCCGGCCTCTGCCTCGGCCTCGGCGAGCTCCTCGTCGAGCGCGTCCTGGGCGATCTGCTGGCTGACGTTGACGACCAGGGCGTCACCGTCGGTCACCAGGGTCGCGCCCTCGGGGAGGGTGACGTCGGAGGCGTGGATCTGGGTGCCGGCGCGAAGGCCCTCGACCGAGACGGTGAGGTACTCGGGGATGTGGGTGGCCTCGACCTCGACCTCGAGCGTCGTGTGGTCGGTGGTGACGACGGTCTCGGGGGCGGCCTCGCCCTCGAGGTGGACGTACACCTCGACGGTGACCTTCTCGCCACGACGCACCACGACGAGGTCGATGTGCTCGATGACCGGCTTGATGGCGTCGCGCTGGACGTCCTTGGCGAGCGCCAGGTGGTCCTCGCCGTCGATGACGATGGTGAGGAGGGCGTTGGAGTTCTTCAGGACGAGCATCGTCTCGTGGCCGGGCAGGGTGAGGTGCACGGGCGCGGTGCCGTGGCCGTACATCACGGCGGGGATCTTGTGGTCACGCCGGATCTTGCGTGCGGCACCCTTGCCGAACTGGGTGCGGGTCTCGGCATCGAGCCTGGTCTCGGACACGGGAATCTCCTGGGGACGTAAGGGGTCGGATGAGCAGTCGGTCCTCGACGCGGGACGCGGCACCGATCGACCGGCGCACGTTCGGCCCGCGGATCCACCGGATCTGCGCGCCGCCAGCGTCGATCACGGTGTCGTCACAGTCCGCTGTGTGGCGGTGACCGGGCATCTCTGACCGGTGCGACGTCCCTCGCCGAGGCAACTGCCCGAGTCTAGGCGACGGGTGAGGGAACGCTGAAATCGGCATGCGGGTCAGCGGCATCCTGCTCGCGCTGCCGGTCCCGCTCACCGAGCCGCACCGCGACCACGCCGCCCAGCAGCACCGCGCCGCCGAGCAGCTGCACGGGTCCCGGCAGCTCACCCAGGACCAGCCAGGCGAACAGCACCGCGAACATGACCTCGGTGAGCCCGACGAAGGACGCGAGAGTCGAGCCGAGGTGACGTGCCCCGATGATGCCCAGGACGTACGCGGCGACGGCAGCGATGACGATGAGCTCCGCGAAGGCCATCCAGACGGGGATGCCGTGGCCCGAGACCTCGACGACGTCGGCCCCCGCCACCATGGGGATGACGCCGGTGAGGCCCAGGGCGGCCAGCACCACGGCGCCGGCACCGAGCCCCAGGCCGGCGAAGGCGAGCGCGGGGAGGCGCGTCTCACGGGCGGCCAGCACGTAGTGGCCCGCGAGCCCGGTGGCCGCGAGGAGAGCCCACAGGACGCCGACGAGGTCGGGTGTGGACTGACCGGTCACGTCGAGCACGAGGACGAGCCCCGCGATGGCCAGGACGATGCCCAGCAGGGTCAGCCGGTGCGGGGCGCGGCGGGTGAGCAGCCACACCCAGAGCACCACGAGGACGATGCCGAGGTACTCGATGAGCAGCGCCACTCCGACGGTGAGCCGCTCCACGGCCTGGAAGTAGCCGAGCTGGGCGGCGGCCACGGCGAGCGTGCCGTAGAGGCCCACCAGCGGGAGCTCACCGCGGATGCTGCCCCACCGACCGCGCAGCGTCCACACCGTGAAGGGCAGGAGGACGAGCGCCGCACCGGTGATGCGGACGAAGACGACCGCGCCGGGCGTCCACCCGGCACCGATGAGGGCCTTGGCGAACGGCCCCGCCGTGCCGAAGGCCGCACAGGACAGCAGCATGGCCACGAGCCCGACCCCGATGTGACGCCGCATTGCCTGAACCACCGCACTGCCCTCCTCCGTCGGCCACTGGAGGTGGCGGAACTGGCCATCGCGTCAGGGGCAAAGTATGCTTGTGGTCATTACACTAGATCCTTATCCGTCAGGAGTCAAAGTGATTTTCACCCATGACACCGACGTCGTCCTGCAGCACACGGCGGCGCTGGTCAACACCTCGGCCGACGCGGGCACGAGCATGGTCGAGGACCTCACGGACCTGAGCGCGCTGCTCGACTGGATGGACGCGTGGCAGTGGACCGGAGCACGTCCCTCCTCCGAGGCGGATGCAGCCGCCGTGAGGGCCTTGCGCCCGCGCCTGCGGCACCTGTGGACGGCGCCACTCGCCGAGCAGGTCCTCGAGGTCAACGCGCTCCTCGAGGAGGGTGAGGCCACCCCCCGGCTCGTCGAGCACGGCGCATTCGGCTGGCACGTGCACGCGACGCGCGACGACGCGCCGTTCCCCCAGCGGGTCACCGTGGAGGTGGCCATGGCGATGATCGACGTCATCCGGTCCGGGGAGCGCGACCGCCTCAGCGTCTGCTCGGGCGGGGACTGCGACGACGTGTACGTCGACCTCTCCCGCAACCGGTCACGCAAGTTCTGCGACGGCACCTGCGGCACGCGCGCCAACGTCGCGGCATACCGGGCCCGCAAGGCGGCAGACGGCTGACCTCCCTCCCCCGGCCCCCTCCCGCGAACAAGTGACCAATAGGTCGATTGTTTACCGGCCCAGGCCCGGACCAGGCGCGAAGAAGTGACCAATAGGTCGATTGTTTACCGAACCAGGGGCCCGGACCAGGCGCGAAGAAGTGACCAATAGGTCGATTGTTCACGGGGCTGGGGTGGGGGGTCAGGCGCGGCCGTTGAACAGGCTGGTGACCGAGCCGTCCTCGAAGACCTCCTTGATGGCCGCGCTGATGAGCGGGGCGATCGAGAGCTCGGTGAGGCACTCGATGTCCTTCTCCGGCGGTATCGGCAGGGTGTTGGTGACGATGACCTCGCGGGCCGAGCAGGCCTGGAGGCGCTCGACCGCCGGCTCGGAGAGGATCGCGTGCGTCGCGGCGACGATGACGTCCTTGGCCCCGACGGCCATCAGGGCGTCAGCCGCCTTGGTGATCGTGCCGCCGGTGTCGATCATGTCGTCGACGAGCACGCACACCCGTCCGGCGACCTCGCCGACCACCCGGTTCGCGACCATCTCGTTGGGCCGGTTGATGTCACGCGTCTTGTGGATGAAGGCCAGCGGCACACCGCCGAGGCGCTTGGACCACTGCTCGGCGACCTTGATCCGGCCCGCGTCCGGAGAGACCACGGCGAGGTCCTGGTCGCCGTACTTCGTCGCGACGTACTCACTGAGGATCGGGATGGCCATGAGGTGGTCGACCGGCCCGTCGAAGAACCCCTGGATCTGGTCGGTGTGCAGGTCCACGCAGATCAGCCGGTCGGCGCCCGCCGTCTTGAACATGTCAGCCATCAGCCGGGCGCTGATCGGCTCGCGCCCACGGTGCTTCTTGTCCTGGCGGGCGTAGCCGTAGAACGGCATGACCACGGTGATCCGCTTGGCGCTGGCGCGCTTGAGCGCGTCGACCATGAGCAGGTGCTCCATGATCGCCTCGTTGATCGGGTTGGTGTGGCTCTGGATGACGAACGCGTCGGAGCCGCGCACCGACTCCTCGAAGCGCACGTAGATCTCGCCGTTGGCGAAGTCGTAGGCGCTCGTCGGCACCAGCTCGGTGCCGAGGGTGGCGGCCACCTCCTGGGCCAGTCCCGGGTTGGCCCGCCCCGAGAACAGCATCATCTGCTTCTTCGGCTTCTTGCGGATGTTGGCCGACGGTGGTCGGTGCTGGCTCACTGGTGCTCACCCTCGGTCGTCGGTGCGGGGTCATCGGTATGCCGGGTGAGCGCCTGGAGTGCCGCGCTCGCCGCCGCGGCGGTCGGGGTGCCCGCACGTGCCCTGGCGACCCAGCCGTCGACGTTGCGCTGGCGGCCTCGCGCCACCGCGATCTGCCCCGGCGCGACGTCCTGGGTCAATGCCGAGCCGGCCGCGACGTAGGCGCCGTCGGCCACGGTGAGCGGTGCCACGAGCACGCTGTCCGAGCCCACGAACGAGTGACGGCCGATGGTGGTGTGGTGCTTGGTCACGCCGTCGTAGTTGGCGAAGATCGTGCCCGCGCCGATGTTGGCCCCCTCCCCGATGGTGACGTCACCGGCATACGTCAGGTGGGGTACCTTGGCCCCCTCGCCGATGTCGGCGTTCTTGGTCTCGACGAACCCGCCGATCTTGCCGCGGGCCCCCAGCCGGGTGCCCGGCCGGAGGTAGGAGTACGGGCCCACCTTGGCTTCCGGCCCGACGACCGCGAGGTTGGCGACCGACCGGGTCACCTGCGCCCCGTCGCCCACCTCCGTGTCGGTGAGCGTGACCTCCGGCCCGACGACGGCACCGGTGCCGACGCTCGTGGCCCCGAGCAGCTGGGTGCCCGGGAGGATCGTGGTGTCCTGGCCGATGCTGACATCGACATCGATCCACGTCGTCGCGGGGTCGACGATCGTGACACCGGCACGCATGTGCTGCTCGCAGACGCGGCGGTTCAGCTCACGGCCCAGCGTCGCGAGCTGGACCCGGTCGTTGACGCCCTCCGTCTGCCAGAGGTCGTCGATGACGTGCGCCCGCACGGCCAGGCCGGCTGCACGCGCGATCGCGACGACGTCGGTGAGGTACTTCTCGCCCTGGGAGTTGTCGGTGCCGACCCCGGCGAGGGCGTCGCGGAGCACGGCCGCGTCGAAGGCGTAGATCCCGGAGTTGATCTCGGTGATGGCCCGCTCGGCGTCGGAGGCGTCCTTGTGCTCGACGATCCTCTCGACCCGGCCCTCCGCGTCGCGGACCACGCGGCCGTAGCCGCTCGGGTCGGGCAGGTGCGCGGTGACGACGGACACCGCGCTACCGGTCTCGGTGTGGGTGGCGGTGAGCTCGACGAGGGTCTCCCCCGTGAGCAGCGGGACGTCGCCGTAGGTGACGAGCACCGTCCCGGTCAGGCCCGGCGGCAGCGCCTCGAGCCCGCACTCCACAGCGCGCCCGGTGCCCTTCACCGCGTCCTGGTCGGCGACCACCAGGGAGTCGTCCTCGTCACGGCAGAAGGCGACCACGCGGTCGCGCTCGTGGCGCACCACCACCTCGACGTGCTCGGCACCAGTGGCCCGGGCAGCGCGGATGGCGTGGCCGACGAGGGCGGTGCCCCCGATCCGGTGCAGCACCTTCGGGGTCGAGGACCTCATCCGGGTGCCCTCCCCCGCGGCGAGGACGATCACGGCTGCCGGGCGGGGGTTGCTCACGCGCAAGGCTCCAGGGGGCTGTCAGGGGTGCCACAGGACGCGCGTCATGCTACCCGCCCCGCCCGAGCCCGCCGCACCCACGAGGGCCGGGGGATGCCGCCCCGGGCGCGGCGTGATCCGCCATGATGAAGCTGGCCCCGCGCGAGCCGGGACCCATCCAGCCCCTGCAGAAGGAGAGACAGATGGACAAGCCCCTGCCAGGTGCCGGCCCGGGCCAGCCCGCCACCACGACGAGCGCGACGTCGCGAGACGGAAGGTCGGTCACGCTGGTCGTGCCCGAGGGCGGGTCGACCCCCTCCGTCGGAGCGATCGTCGTCGCGACCCCGGTGGGCGGCGACGCCGTGCTCTGTCAGGTGCT
The DNA here is from genome assembly GCA_038258215.1 of Actinomycetales bacterium. Taxonomy (GTDB): domain Bacteria; phylum Actinomycetota; class Actinomycetes; order Actinomycetales; family Dermatophilaceae; genus Fodinibacter. The sequence goes on from JBBSQC010000029.1 coordinate 26,462, forward strand.
CGAGGTGTCCCGGGACGGTGCAGGCGCCGGGGTCGCGGCCGTGGGCGCCTTCGGCACCGCTGTGGTGCTCGGCACGCTCGTCGGTGACGGGCTCGACCGTCGAGCCAGGCCGGCATTCGCCGCGAGCCCGGTCTCCCCTGCTGATGTCGACCAGCTGACCTCCCTCCAGCGGTCGACCGACGCCACGATGGAGGTCGGCCGGTGGTTCGCGGGGGGTGCGGATGCCGCGGCCGCGCTGCGCCCCGGCGGCTTCAACCGGCACACCTTCCTGTGCGGCCAGAGCGGTTCGGGCAAGACCTACGCCCTGGGGGTGCTGCTGGAGAGGCTCCTGCTGGCCACCGACCTGCGCGTGGCGATCCTGGACCCGAATGCCGACTTCGCGCGGCTGGGCGAGACCCTCGAGGGCGTGGCCGCCGACGAGGCCGCGCGGCTGGGTCGTCGCGAGGTGCGCGTGCTGCGCAGCGACACCGCACGCGGTGCGGGCGGTGCGGGCGAGGAGCCGTTGCGCATGCGGTTCCGGTCGATGAGCCGCCAGGCGCAAGCCGCCACCCTGCAGCTCGACCCGGTGCGAGACCACGAGGAGTACAACGCCTTCATCCGGCTCACGACGCAGATGGGCACCAACGACCTCGCCGAGCTGATGGCCCTCCTGGACAGCGGCGGTGATGGAGAGCAGCGGCTGGCCCGGCGCATCGAGAACCTCGGCCTGCCGCAGTGGGAGGTGTGGGCCCGGGACCTTCCGTCGGCCGCGCAGATCGTCACGAGCGACACCGGCGTGACCGTGATGGACCTCGGCGGGTTCGGCGACCCGCTGGAGCCGATCTCGGTGGCCCTCGAGGTCATCGAAGAACTCTGGTCCCAGCGCGACCGCCGGGTGCCCACGCTCATCGTCATCGACGAGGCCCACAACCTGTGCCGTGCCGACCCGTCCAGCCCCGTGGCCCGGCTGCTCCTCGACCGGATCATCCAGATCGCGGCCGAGGGCCGGAAGTACGGGCTGTGGCTCCTGCTGTCCTCGCAGCGGCCCTCGAAGATCCACCCCCAGGTCCTCAGCCAGTGCGACAACCTCATGCTGATGCGGATGAACAGCCCGGACGACGTCACCGAGCTGGGCCGCGCCTTCGGGTTCGCTCCCCCCTCGATGCTGCGCGCGGCCACGGGGTTCGTCCAGGGCGAGGCGCTGCTCGCCGGAGGGTTCGCGCCGGTGCCGATGCTCGTGCGGATGCGCAGCCGGCTGACTCGCGAAGGCGGCAGCGACGTGCCCGTGCCGCTGGCCGCCGACGGGTGACATCTGTCATGGGTGCCGCGCGCAGATCCGTGTGAGCCTTATCGCGACTCATTCGCAACAACTCGCTGGACGGCCTGCACGCCCTGACCTCCTTGCCGCCCGGAACGGAGATCAGAGCATGGCACTCCAGGGCGTGCACGCCGAGCGGCCTCGACAGATCGCACCCGATGACACCACCGGCCCATCGAGCCTCTCGCGCTTTCGCCGGAGCCTCAGCAGATCCGACTGGCGCAGCCTCGCCGCAATGGGCGGCTTCATCGTCCTGCTGCACGTCGTGGGCTTCGGGATCCTCTTTGGAGTGGTGGCGCCGCACCACTACCGCATCGGCGGGGACCACCCGGTGTTCACCGCGGGAGTGGGGGTCCTCGCGTACACCTTCGGGCTCCGCCACGCCTTCGATGCCGACCACATCGCCGCCGTCGACAACACGACGCGCAAGCTGATGTCGGACTACGCCGAGCGCGGGGAGGACCGCAAGCCGCTCTCGGTGGGCTTCTGGTTCTCCCTCGGGCACTCCACCATCGTGTTCGGCCTGGCGTTCCTGCTCTCGGTCGGCGTCAAGGCGCTGGCGGGGCCCGTCGAGGACGACTCCTCAGGTCTGCACTCGGTGACCGGTGTGATCGGAGCCTCGGTCTCGGGGGTCTTCCTCTGGATCCTCGGCATCCTGAACCTCGCGGTGCTGCTCGGCATCATCAAGGTCTTCCGCGAGATGCGGCACGGGATCTACGACGAGGCGCAGCTGGAGGCGAAGCTCAACCAGCGGGGGTTCATGAACCGGTTCCTCGGCAACCTCACCAAGTCGGTGCGCAAGCCGTGGCACATCTACCCGATCGGGGTGCTCTTCGGGCTTGGGTTCGACACCGCCACCGAGGTCGGCCTGCTGGTCCTCGCCGGCGGTGCCGCCGCCTTCAACCTGCCCTTCTGGTCCATCCTCGTGCTCCCCATCCTCTTCGCGGCGGGGATGTGCCTCATGGACACCATCGACGGGGTGTTCATGAATGCCGCCTACGGGTGGGCCTTCGCGCGACCGGTCCGCAAGGTCTTCTACAACATCACGATCACCTCGATCTCGGTCGCGGTCGCGCTGGTCATCGGCACCGTCGAGCTCGTCGGGGTGATCGCCGACCAGGCGCACGTGACGAGCGGCCCACTGGCTGCCATCGCCGGCATCCCCCTCGACGACGCCGGATACGCGATCGTCGCCTTCTTCGTCATCTCGTGGCTGGCGGCGCTCGCCGTGTGGCGCTTCGGCCGGATCGAGGAGCGCTGGAGCGCGACGCTCGCCGAGTAGGCGCCGCCTCAGCCCCCCGCAACGACACGACTTCTTGCGCTCCAGCCACGTCCGAGGCCCTCGAATGCCGGGTCGCGCGTGGCTGGGGCGCAAGAAGTCGGGGGTGGGCGCTCGCTTGCTCCGCTGCGCGAGCTCCCCGGGTAGGAATCGAACCTACGTCGCTTGTCCTGATTCAAAGTCAGGCGGGCCCTGCCAGCAGACCAACCGGGGACCGCCACCGCACGGAGCGGGCGGCATACCGGACGAGGGTAGTCGACGAGGCGGTCACGTCGCCGCTCGCAGCACCCCAGGACGCCCCGAGCGATCGTCCACCCGGCCAAGACGGGCAGAATGGCGGGGTGAGTGATGAGTCGAGCGCCAAGAAGGCCCGGTCCGCCCGGGCGCGGATGACCGGCCGCGAGCGGCGCGAGCAGCTCATCGGAATTGGTCGGAAACACTTCGCGGACAAAGGTTTCGAGGGCGCAACCGTGGAGGAGATCGCCGCCTCGGCAGGCGTCTCCAAGCCCGTGGTCTACGAGCACTTCGGGGGCAAGGAGGGCCTCTACGCCGTGGTCGTCGACCGTGAGATCGAGGCCCTCCTCGCCGCGGTCCAGGGGGAGCTCGCCTCCGGGGGCAGCTCGCGCGAGATCGTGGAGCGCGCCGCCCTGGCGCTGCTCGGCTACGTCGAGACCTCGACCGACGGCTTCCGGATCCTCGTGCGCGACAGCCCGGCGGGTCAGGCCACGGGGTCCTTCGCGAGCCTGATGTCCGACATCGCCAGCCAGGTGGAGCACATCCTCGTGGCGGCCTTCAAGCGCCACAAGCTCGACCCCAAGGCCGCCCCGATGTATGCGCAGATGCTGGTGGGCATGATCGCCCTCACCGGTCAGTGGTGGCTGGACTCGCGCAAGTTCAAGAAGCAGGAGGTCGCCGCCCACGTGGTCAACCTCGCGTGGAACGGGCTCAGCGGGCTGGAGGCCAAGCCGACGCTGACCACCGACGACTCCTGAGGCTCACTCCGCGGACGCGGGCCCACCCCGGTGCGCGACCGCGAAGACCCGGCGGAACGGGAACAGCACCCCGCCCGACGTGGTGGGGTACGCCTCCGCCAGCGCGGCGGCATACGGCTCGATGAAGGCCGAGCGTTCCTCATCGCCGGTGAGGATGTCCAGCACCGGGCGCAGACCCGTCGCGGTCACCCACTCGAGCACCGGGTCGTCCCCCTCACCCCTCGGCTCGAGCACGTGCAGGTAGGTGGTCTCCCAGGCGTCGACCGCGCATCCCAGACGGGTGAGGTAGCGCAGATAGGTCGAGGGCTCACCGACCGCGGGGAGGTCGAGCGCCGCGGTGAGCTCGCCGGACCGCTCCTGCCCCTGCGCCACCTCGCGCATCAGCCGGTGGCTCGGGGCGTCGAAGTTGCCCGGCACCTGGATGGCCAGCCATCCCCCGTCGGCCAGCGCGGCGACCCACGCGTCGAGGAGCTCGAGGTGGCCCGGGACCCACTGGAGGGTCGAGTTCGTGACGATGACGTCGGGGGCCTGCCCCAGGGACACCGGGTCCCACTGGCGCAGGTCCGCCTGCACCCACTCGACCCGACCGTCGCTGTCGAGCGCTCGGGCCGCCTCGAGCATCGACTCGGACGAGTCGACCCCGACGACCCTGGCTCCGGGCCACAGCTGAGCCAGGCTCAGCGTGGCCGGACCGTGCCCGCAGCCGAGGTCGACCACGAGACCCGGCTCGTCGGCGCGCACCTGGGCCACGAGGTCGGCGAACGGACGGCTGCGCTCGCCGGAGAACCGTGCGTAGGCGGCGGGGTCCCAGCTGTCGTGCTCGGTCATCGGGGTCCTCCTGGCTCTGGCGACCGGTCAGCACCCCGGTCGTGGTCGTGGCACCACCAGCCCGGCGAAGGCCTGTCTCGATATCAAGAAACTTGACGAAGAGTAGAGTCACCCGCATGGCCGCTGACGATGTCGACCGTATCGTCTCCGCGTGGCGCAGGGAGCGACCCGACCTCGACGTCCGGCCCCTAGAGGTGCTGTCGAGGGTGTCGCGGCTGGCGCGCCGGCTCGACCTCGCACGCGGCGCCGCTTTCGCCGAGCACGCCCTCGACGGGTGGGAGTTCGACGTGCTGTCGGCGCTACGGCGCGCCGGCGCCCCCTACGAGCTGAGCCCCGGCCAGCTCGTCACCCAGACCCTCGTCACGAGCGGCACCATGACCAACCGCGTCGACCGGCTCGCCGCTCGCGGGCTCGTGGAGCGCCACCCCGACCCCGGTGACCGACGGGGGGTTCTGGTGCGCCTCACGTCGGAGGGTGTGTCCGGGGTGGATGCCGCGATGTCGGACCTGCTGGCCCACGAGCACGACCTGCTCGCGGACCTCGATCTCGCCGACCAGGACCGGCTCGCGAGCCTGCTGCGAGCGCTGCTCCAGCCCTTCGAGACCGGCCACTGACCCACCGGCATCCCGACTGTCCCAGGACGTCCGGCGGGTTGGCCCCTCAGGGCACCACCTGCCGGACGCACGCTCCCGGGGCGGTCAGCCGACGACCTCGGCCGCCTCCAGCCACTCCAGCTCCAGCTGCTCGCGCTCGTCGACGATCCCGCGCAGCTCACGGTTGAGGGTCAGGACCCGTTCGTGGTCGGTGGCGGCGCGAGCCATGTCGCCGTGCACCCGGTCCTCGCGGGTCGCCAGCCGCGTCAGCTGCTTCTCGACCCGGGCCATCGTCTTGCGCGCGTCCCGGGCCACCGACGGGGAGACCACAGCGGATGCTGCATCCTCCGCCGACGCGGTCGTCGATGAGGTCGTGGTGGTGGCCGACGGTGCGACCGACCCGCCCCGGCTCCCCCGGGCGGTGCCCTCGCCGCGGCCGGCCAGGGACGCGGCCCGCAGCTCGAGGTACTGCTCCACCCCGCCGGGGAGGTCCCGCACCGCGCCGTCCCCGAGGAGCGCGACCTGGCGGTCGCAGACCCGCTCGAGCAGGTAGCGGTCGTGCGACACGACGAGCAGGGTCCCGGGCCAGCCGTCGAGGAGGTCCTCCAAGGAGGTGAGGGTGTCGATGTCGAGGTCGTTGGTGGGCTCGTCGAGGAGGAGCACGTTGGGCTCGCCCATGAGCAGGCGGGTCAGCTGGAGCCGGCGGCGCTCACCGCCGGAGAGGTCGCCCACCCGCGTCTGCTGGCGCGGCCCGGTGAAACCCAGCCGTTTCGCGAGCTGCGAGGCGCTGAGCTCCTTCTTGCCCAACCGCACGACTGTGCGCACGTCCTCGACCGCCTCGATGACCCGCCGGTCCGCCCACTTCTCCAGCTCTCGCACCTCCTGGGAGAGGAACGCCAGCTTGACGGTGATGCCCTGCTTGCGCTTGCCGGCCGCGAGGGGCACCTCACCGGACACCGCGCGCAGCAGTGTCGACTTGCCGGCCCCGTTGACCCCCACGATGCCGACCCGGTCGCCGGGCGCCAGCCGCCAGGTGATCCGGTCCAGCAGCAGACGGTCCCCGAGCGTCACGCTCACGCCGAGCAGGTCGACGACGTCCTTGCCGAGCCGGCTCGTCGCGAAGCCGACGAGCTCGACGTCGTCGCGGGCGGGCGGCTCGTCCGAGATCAGCGCGTTGGCGGCGTCGATGCGGAACTTGGGCTTGCTCGTGCGAGCGGGCGGCCCCCGTCGCAGCCACGCCAGCTCCTTGCGGAGCAGGTTGTCGCGCCGCTCGGCGATCACGCCGGCCATCCGCTCGCGCTCGGCACGGGCGAGGACGTATGCCGCGTAGCCGCCCTCGTAGGCGTGCACGCTGCCGCTGTCCACCTCCCACGTCGCCGTGGCCATCGCGTCGAGGAACCAGCGGTCGTGGGTGATCGCGACGACGGCGTTGGACGGGGTGGAGTGCCGGTTCACGAGGTGCTTCGCGAGCCAGTCCACGCCTTCGACGTCGAGGTGGTTGGTGGGCTCGTCCAGCAACAGGAGGTCCGGTCCGGCGACGAGCAGTGCCGCCAGCGCGACCCGGCGCCGTTCTCCTCCCGAGAGCGGGCCGACCGATGCCGACATACCGCCCAGGGCCCTCGCGTCGGTGCCGCCCAGGAGCCCCTCCAGGACGTCGCGGATCCTCGGGTCGGACGCCCAGACGTGCTCGGCCATGTCCCCGAGCACCGAGTCCCCGATGGTGGCGTCGGGGTCGAGACTGTCGTCCTGGGTCAGCACCCCGATGGTCAGGCCGCCGGTGCGGGCCACCCTCCCGGAGTCGACCTCCCTGGACCCGGCGAGCACGCGCAGCAGCGTCGTCTTCCCGCCGCCGTTGCGCCCGACGACCCCGATGCGGTCGCCGCCGGCGACGCCGAGGGAGAGGGCGTCGAGCACCTGCGCGGTGCCGAGGGCCAAGGAGGCGTTCTCGACCGAGACGAGGTTGACCACTAGTCGATCCGGTGGTGGATGACGTGAGCGCCGTGGACGGGGCCGCTGGCGCGGCGCACGTCGCGCACGACCCCGCTCGCGGTGAGCGCCACCGCGAGGTCGATGCCGGACTCGTTGTCCTCCACGAGGAACGCCAGCGTGGGGCCGGATCCGGAGACGATCCCGGCCAGGGCGCCGTACTCCATCCCCGAGGACAGCACCTCCCCGAGAGCGGGGCGGAGAGAGACCGCGGCATCCTGCAGGTCGTTGGAGAGCTGGGGGGCCAGCTCGCGCGGGTCGCCGGTGCGCAGGGCACTCATCAGGGAGGGGTTGGCGACCGGGTCCGGGACGGGCTGGTCACCCCGCAGACGGTCGCACTCGGCATACACCGCTGGGGTGGAGAGCCCGCCGTCGGCCAGGGCGAACACCCAGTGATAGGTGCCTCGTGCGAGCACCGGGGCGAGGAGCTCACCGCGGCCGCTGCCCATCGCCGTGCCGCCGGCGACGAGGAAGGGCACGTCGCTCCCCAGGGCTCCCGCGAGATCCTCGAGCTCGTCCCGGTCCAGGCCCAGCCCCCAGAGGTGGTCCAGGGCGACGAGCGTGGCAGCGGCATCCGCCGACCCACCGGCCATCCCGCCGGAGACCGGGATGCCCTTGCGGATGCTCACGTGCACCGGGTCGGTGTCGTGGCGCTCCCCCACGAGCCGGGCCGCGCGCAGGGCGATGTTGTCACCGTCGGTCGGGACTCCGACGGCCAGCGGTCCGCTGACGCTGACGCCCCATTCCTCGGCCTCCACGACCGTGACGTCGTCGTAGAGGCTCACCGCCTGGTAGACGGTCGAGAGCGAGTGGAAGCCGTCGTCGCGCAGCGGGCCGACGGACAGCTCGAGGTTGACCTTCGCCGGGACGCGCGCCGTGACGGGCTCGGTCACGATGGAGGCGCTGGTCATGGCCTCACCCTAGTCAGGGCGAGCGGCCGCGATGGCCGCGAAGGTCGCCACGTCAAGCTGCTCCCCTCGGGTGCGGGGGTCGACGCCGGCAGCGAGCAGGGCCGACTCGGCCCCGGCCGCCGAACCCGCCCACGACGCCAGGGCGGCCCGCAAGGTCTTGCGGCGCTGCGCGAAGGCCGCGTCGATGCAGGCGAACACCGCCGCGCGCTCGACACCGGCCTCGGGTGGCTCCCGGCGGGTCAGCGCGACCAGACCGGAGTCCACGTTGGGGACCGGCCAGAAGACGCTGCGTGAGACGGTGCCCGCCAGGCGCACGTCGGCATACCAGGCGGCCTTGACACTGGGTACCCCGTAGGTGCGTGAGCCCGGGGGCGCCGCGAGCCGTTCCGCCACCTCGAGCTGCACCATCACCAGGACGGTGCGCAGGCTCGGGAACAGCTCCAGGAAGCGCAGCACCACGGGGACCGAGATGTTGTAGGGGAGGTTGGCGACCAGGGCCGTGGGCGCCGGCCCCGGGAGGACGGTGACGGCGAGGGCGTCGGCGTGCACCACCTCCAGGCGCGACGCGAGCCCGGGGGCCCGGGCCTGGGCCGTGCTCGGGAGCTCGCCGGCCAGGACCGGGTCGACCTCGACCGCGGTCACGTGGCCGGCGACGGGCAGCAGCGCGAGGGTGAGGGATCCGAGACCGGGCCCGATCTCCACCACTGTGTCCTCCTCGCCGACACCGGAGATGCGCACGATGCGCCGCACCGTGTTGCCGTCGACGACGAAGTTCTGCCCCCACTGCTTGGTCGGCCGGATGCCGAGGCGGTGCGCGAGTTCGCGCACGTCGCCGGCGCCGAGCAGCGCGACGTCGGTGTCCTGGGTCATGCGCCCACCCTAGCCAGCACCGGCATCCCTCCAGACATGGGAAACCCCGCCGAGACAGGGAAGCTTTCCCTTGTCTCGGCGGGGTTTTCGCAGGTCACCCTGACACGCCCGGTGGGGTCAGGCGGCGTGGGCGCAGCCCCAGGGCTGCAGGCCGCGCTGGGCGTAGAGCCGGTTGGCGACGGTGATCTGCTCGCTGCGCGAGGCGAGGTCGGCGCGGGACGCGAAGTCGCCACCGCCGGAGCTCAGCCAGGTGCCGGAGTTGAACTGCAGGCCGCCGTAGTAGCCGTTGCCGGTGTTGATCGACCAGTTCCCGCCGGACTCGCACTGCGCGATGCGGTCCCACATGCCCGAGTTGGCGAGGTTGATGCCGGCGCCCGAGGTGTTCCCGGCCGACCGCGAGCTGCCCGAGCTGCCCGAGCTGGACGACGTCGAGGCCGGCTTCGGGCGTGCCTTGGTGCCCACGTGCACCACCGCGGTGCGGGGCTTGGAGACGACCTTCTCCGAGAGGACCTTGGTCTTGGTGACCTTGCCGTCGACGAAGGTGCGCTGGCGGGTGATGGACTTCTCGCCCTTCTTGCCCGACGTGACGACCTCGCTCTTGCCGACGTAGATCGAGGAGTCGTTCTTCTTGGTCGTCTTGTAGGAGATGGACTCCGAGATGGTGTCCTTCTTCACGACGACCCGCTTGACGACGACCTTCATGCCGTCGGTCACCGGGGTGTCGAGGCCGGGCTTCACGATGTCGGCGGCCTTGCGGTTGATGTCGGCCTCGAGGAGCAGGTCGGACACCTTCGGGCTCACGCTGGTGACCGTGCGGGTCTTGCCGTCGGCCACGACGGTGACCTTCTTGGGCATCGTCACATCGAGCTCGAGGCCCTGGCGACCGAGCGGCTGGGAGCGGCTCGCGGACAGGACCGCACCGTCAGCACGGATGTCGAGGTCCTTCAGCGCCGCCTCGACGCTGGTGGCCGTCGTCCAGTATTCCTGGGTCACGCCGTCGACCGTGACCGTCAGCTTGCGGCCGTAGCGCACCGAGATGCGGTCGCCGTCGTTGATCGGGGTCTGGGCCGACGGCACGACGACGTCGTGCTCACCGAGGACGATGCCGCGCTTGTCCAGCGCGTCGGCCACGGTGGACCCGAAGACGTGCACGGATGCCGGCTTGCCGTCGACGGAGATGTCGACGGCCTTGTCGTAGTGCGCGACGCCGACAGATCCGGCGACGACGACGAGGGCGGCCGCACCGTGAGCGGCATAACGAAGAGGACGAGTGAACTGCAAGGGTGCTCCATCGGGTTGATCTTCCCCGGGCACCGACGCCGGACGTCCAGCCGCGACCAGGGTCGGGGCGTGCGTGTTTGCGGGGCTCCGACATCGGCGGCGGGCCTCGTTCACAGGCGAACGTCCGAGGCGAACCGGCCCCGGCCTTTGACTCCACAGTGCCGGAGCCGTCGCCCTCAGGTCAAATTTTGGTAACGACCCGCTCTCAGGTGGCGCGTCCCACTGGACACATGCCTCCCATGTGCATCATGAGCAACGAGATCCACGTCACCAGGGGCCGTAGAGGCGCTCCGCGTTGTCGCTGAGGGCCTCGCACAGCGTGGGCACGGCCACGCCGAGCACCGACGCCATGCTACGAACCGTGATCGGCACGAGCGCAGGGCTGTTCGAGGCCCCCCGCCACGGGTGGGGCGTGAGGTAGGGAGCATCGGTCTCCACCTGCAGGAGCTCCAGCGGCGTGACCGAGAGGGCGTCACGAAGCCCGCTCGAGTTCTTGAAGGTCACCGTGCCGCTGAACGAGAGGTGGTAGCCGCGCCGTACGCACTCCCTCGCCATCTCGAGGTCGCCGGAGAAGCAGTGCATGACGGTGCGGTCCGGGGCGCCCTCCTCGGCCAGCACGCGCATCACGTCGTCGTGGCTGTCCCGGTCGTGGATCTGGAGGGTGAGGCCGAGTCGCTTCGCGAGGTCGATGTGGCGACGGAAGGACTCCTGCTGCGCCGGCACTCCCTCCGGGCCGGTGCGGAAGTAGTCCAGGCCCGTCTCCCCGACGACGCGCACCCGTGGGTGGGCGGCCAGGGCCTCGATCTCGGCGAACGCCGCGTCGAGGGCACCTTCCGCCGCGAGGCCAGGGACCTCGTTGGGGTGGAGGGCGACACCGGCCAGCACTCCGGGATGCCGTTCGGCCGCCGCCACGGCGAACCGCGCGCCCTCCGGGTCGCACCCGATCTGGACGACTCGGTCCACCCCCACCGCGGCGGCGTCGGCCAGCGGCCCGGCGATGTCCTCCACGGAGATGAGGTCACCGTCGCGGCTGATGTCGAGGTGGGTGTGGTTGTCCACGACGGGGATCGGCAAGGGGTCGGGGGGCTCGGGGACGCCGCGCCGGCTGGGTTGCACCGACATCGGCTCAGGCCTGCCCAGCCCGCGCCAGCTCCTCCTCGACGACCGACTCGTCGAGCTTGATGAAGACCGGCGCTGGCTTGCTGATGGGGGTGCCCACGACCACGGCCCTGGACTCCCACCCGGGGGTGCGCGAGTAGTCGCCGGTGATCACCGGGTAGGTCCGCCCCTCGTCACCGGCATCCAGCCCCTCGACCGTCTCCAGCCGGGGCATCGGGATGAGCTCGCCGACACCGCCGAGGACGGCGTGCACCCGGTTGGACGCATGCGGCACGAAGGGCGCCATGATCGTGTTGAGGTCGGAGACGCACTGCACGAGCGTGTGCAGCACCGTCGCGAGGCGTTCGCGCTCGTCCGCACCCTTGAGCTTGAACGGCTCGGTGCTCGAGACGTAGGCGTTGACCTCGGCGACGACCCGCATCGCCTCGGCGATCGCCGCCTTCTGGCGGTGCCGACCCAGGAGGTCGCCGACTCCCGCGAAACCGCCGAGCACCGTCGACCGGATCTCTTCGTCGACCGGCTCGAGCGGCCCCGGCGCAGGGATCTCGCCGAAGCTCTTCGCGACCATCGCCGCGGTGCGCGAGACCAGGTTGCCCCAGCCCGCCACGAGCTCGGAGTTGTTGCGCTGCACGAACTCTCGCCAGGTGAAGTTGGAGTCGGCACTCTCCGGTCCAGCTGCGCAGATGAAGTAGCGGATGCCGTCCGGGCCGTAGCGGTCCAGCACGTCGCGCACGAGGATGGTGTAGCCGCGGGAGGTCGAGAACTGACGCCCCTCCATCGTGAGGTACTCGCTCGAGACGACCTCCGTGGGCAGGTTGAGCTCGCCGAAGACGCCCGGCTCGCCACCGCGCGACCCCTTGCCTGCGTAGCCGAGGAGCTCGGCCGGCCAGATCTGGGAGTGGAAGGTGATGTTGTCTTTGCCCATGAAGTAGTAGGACACGGCATCCGGGTCGTTCCACCACTCCCGCCACCGCTCGGGCTCGCCGAGCCGCCGCGCCCACTCGACCGAGGCGGAGAGGTAGCCGACGACCGCGTCGAACCACACGTAGAGCCGCTTGGTGGGTTGGTCGCGCCAGCCCTCGAGCGGCACGGGGATGCCCCAGTCGATGTCGCGGGTCATCGCCCGCGGGCGGATCTCCTCGAGGATGTTGCGGCTGAACTTGATGACGTTGGGGCGCCAGGTGCCCGAGCCCTCGCGCTCCTCCAGCCACTCCCCCAGCGCTTCCGCGAGCGCGGGCAGGTCGAGGAGGAAGTGCTGGGTCTCGACGAAGGTCGGCGCCTCACCGTTGATCCGGGACCGCGGGTCGATGAGGTCGGTCGGGTCGAGCTGGTTGCCGCAGTTGTCGCACTGGTCACCGCGGGCCTCGCCGTAGCCACAGATCGGGCAGGTGCCCTCGATGTAGCGGTCGGGCAGGGTGCGCCCGGTCGACGGGGAGATCGCGCCCAGCGTGGTCTGCTCGACCATGTAGCCGTTCTTCCAGACCTGGGTGAACAGCTCCTGGGCCACGGCGTAGTGGTTGGCCGTGGTCGTGCGGGTGTAGAGGTCGTAGGAGCACCCGAGGTCGGTGAGCTCAGCGGCGATGATGGCGTGGTTGGCATCGACGAAGTCCCGGGGGCTGACTCCCGCCTGGTCGGCGAGGACGAGGATCGGCGTGCCGTGCTCGTCCGAGCCGCTCACCATGAGCACGTCGTGGCCCGCCATCCGCATGTAGCGGCTGAAGACGTCCGAGGGCACGCCGAAACCGGCGATGTGGCCGAGGTGGCGAGGGCCGTTGGCGTACGGCCAGGCGACGGCGGAGAGGACCTTCATGGCCCCGATCCTAGGCGGGCGGATCCTTCACCCCGAACGCTTTCCCGTCGGCGCTCGGTGCCGGAACCTTCACCATCGCACCGGAACGGTGCCGGCGCGATGGTGAAGGTTCCGGCACCGGGCGGGAAAGTTGGTCAGGCCTGGGGGTCGAGCGCGGCGATGATCGCCGGCCTGAGGTCCTGCGCCGAGATGACGGCGTCGACCGACCCGACCTCCACTGCGCGGTGGATGTCGTGCACCCGGTCGAACTCCGAGGCCACCTTGCCGAGCATCTCCGAGCGCACCGCGGTCCGCACCTCGGCGAGCTCGGTCGCGACCACGGCACGTTCTGCGTCGACGGCCTCGGCGAGCCGTCGCTGCAGGTCGGTGACCCGGCTGTCGGCGGCCGTGCGCGCGTCGACGTCGCGGGCGAAGACGACGGCGGCCGCCGGGGCGCCGCCGATCACCGAGGCGAAGGACCCCTCCAGGGCCAGTACCGTCATCCGCGGGTTGAGCGCCTTGGAGAACACGACGAACGCGCCGCCGTGGTAGCGCGAGATCACGGCGAAGACGATCGGCCCGTCGAAGTTGACGATCGCCCGCCCGATCTCCGCGCCGTACTCCAGCTGGAGGCTGCGCATCGAGTCCGGCGACCCGTCGAAGCCCGACAGGTTGGCGAGCACCACGAGGGGTCGGTTGCCGCTCGCCGCGTTGATCGCCCGGGCCGCCTTCTTCGACGAGCGCGGGAACAGTGTGCCGGCCGTGTAGGTGTCCGGCCCGTCGGTGGGGGGGAACCCCCGGCGCGGCACGGAGCGCGACTCGATGCCGAGCAGGCACACCGGGAGGCCGCCGAGCCGGGCGTCGAGCACCACGGCCGTCTCGGCATCCGCCATGCCCGCCCACCGCTCCAGCGTGGGGTGGTCCTGGTCGGCGACTGCGCGCATCACGGTGCGGATGTCGAACGCCTTCTTGCGGTCCGGGTTGGTCGCCGAGGAGAAGATGTCCCCGACGGAGGTGAAGTCACTCCCCTCCAGGTCGTGGGGGTATGCCGTGACGTCACGGTCGATGGGATCGCTCGTCGGTGCCCGCCGCGGCCCGGACTCCCCGGGTGCGACCCAGGTGTTCTCGTAGTGCGCGAGCAGCACACCGTAGGCGTCGACGAGGTCCTTGGCCCAGTACTGCGCCTGTCCGTTGGGCCCCATGACCCGGTCGTAGCCCCCGATGCCGTGGTTGTCCTCGGCCGAGACCCCACCGGAGAAGTCCAGGGACTGCTTGCCCGTGAGCACCATCGCCGAGTCCGGGGTCATGACGAGGATGCCCTTGGTGTGCATGAGCATCGTCGCCTCGGCGTTCCAGTAGGGCTGAGCCCCGACGTTGATGCCCGCGACGACGATGTTGATCTCGCCACCGTCCTGGGTGAACTCGATGATCCGCTTGAGGGCCTTGGCGACCCAGTCCATGTTCTCGGTGCCGGAGTCCATCGAGATCCGGGCACCGGCGGAGAGCGCGAACCACTCGACCGGGAGCCCTCGCTCCTGGGCGAGGTCGAGGGCCGCGATGACGCGCCGGCACTCGGGCTCGGCCACCGCCCCGAGCGAGCGCAGCGGGTCACCGCACAACAGCACCCTCGTGACCCCATCGGGGTGCAGGTCGGTGATCGTCGTCACGACACCGCAGATGATGCCGGCGGTGTTCTGCCCGTAGGGGCGGTCGACGGGCACCAGCCGCCCCGAGTCGTCGAGGTCGTGCTCGACGGCCTCGCCGCCGGATGCCGAGAGCATCGCGACGAGCTCGTAGGGGTAGACCAGTCCGCGCCGACGGGCGCGCACGACCTTCTCCGCATAGTCGTCCAGCGGGGCCAGTCGCTGCGTCGGCGGTGCGTCGACGGTGAAGGTCACACCGGACCCGGGCTGGTAGGAGAAGCGTGCACAGATCGGCACCTGGACATCGTCGTCCGCGATGACGCCCTCGACCCGGACCTCCTCGATGCCGGCCCCGGCGGTCATCGGCGCGACCTTCTCCTGCAGAGCGGTCAGCTGGTCGAGGTCACCCTCCACTGGCGGCCAGATGTGCAGCCACACGTGGTTCATGTCCAGTCGTCGGCCCCCGCCCAGCCGGGTGCGCGCCCGGCGCACGGCCTCGAGGCAGTTCGCGAGGGCCTGCTCGACGTGGGGCAGCGCGGTCACGCGGCCCTCCTCGTCGCGGACCACCACGAGCTGGCGCACCTGGGCCAGGGCGACGAGTCGCTGGTCCTGGCTGTTCTCGCGCGCCACCGCGTGCAGCAGGAGCACGTCCTCGGGCGCGTCGAGCCGGGTCAGGTCGAAGTCGCGCAGCCTCCACAGGTTGAGGCGGCGGCCCACCATCGGGTGCACTCCGCGCACGAGGTAGTCCTCCGCGACGGACCCACCCTCCTGCGGGCGGAAGGTGAAGTAGCCGACGTCGCGGCCGTCGTCGGGCACCACGCCCACGGCGACCCGGCGGACGTCGGGGACGAACGGCATACCGGCAAGTCGTTCGGCCAGGAGTGCCGACGCCTCGTCCGGCGCTGCCGGCTGGTCACCCCAGTGGACGTAGACGTCGACGACCACCTCGCTGCCCTCGGGGCGCTCGGCGACGAGGTCGGCGAGCAGGTCGGCGAGTGCGCTCCCGTCCTGGAGCTCGTCGATCCGGGCGCACGTGCTCACCAGGTGGGTCGGGCGCGCGTCGAGCACGTATCCCGCGATGGCGACGGCCCGGCCCGCCCGCGTTCCCTCCCACAGGTCGGTCAGCTCGTGCTCGCGGTAGTGCCGCTTGACGAGGACGGCGAGCATGGGTTCGGTCTCGGGCACCCCGGCCCTCAGGCGCTCCCCGAGGAAGCGGACGATCCGCTCCGGGATGGCGGCGAGGGTGTCGACGCGCCGAGTGCGCTCCTCCCCCTCCGGGAGCCGGTCGATCTCGGCGAGCTCGTCGCCCACCGCGCCCAGCACCATCGCTCGGTCGGCGTCGACCAACGGCTGGTCGAACCAGCGGAACCGCACGCTGCGGGCCAGGTCACCCACGATGGGGAAACGCAGCTGGGTCACCGTAACGAGTCGGTCGAGGAGCTCTCGCGCGGCAGCGTCGACCGGTGGCTCGGGCGCCGGCTCGACGAGCCAGCGCTGGAGGATCGAGCTGGCCATCGTGGTCTCGGGTGCGGACCGCTGCTGGGAGAGGAAGATCCGGAAGACCGCGCCCTCCAGCGCAGCGGACCGGTCGAGGTCGGTCACGCCGTAGTGGCGGAGCACCCGCTCGAGGCGGCCGATGAAGTCGCCGGGCAGGCCACCCCGCTCGGTGTCCAGCGCCTGGAGGTAGGTGTGGAAGTGCTCGCGGGGGCTGTGCACCCGGTTCTCCAGGTGGGCCTCCTGCCCGATGGGCCGGTTGCGGCTGAGCTCGGCGAAGTCGGCGAGCACCGACAGGAGCTCGATCTCGTCCTCCAGGGGAGGGTGTCCGTCGGCCGCGAGCTCGTCGCGCGCCCGGAGGTAGGCGGTGAGGGCGCCGGTCTCGTCCCGGGGGTCGAGGTCATAGCCCAGAAGCATCGCGGAGAGGTCGGCCCGACCCCGGTGGGCGCGGCGTGGAGCATCGCCGTCGACCGGCGCGTCGGGAAGGTCGAGGTCGACGTGCGAGCCCTGCTCCTCCTCGACTGCGGCGCCCTCCTCAGCGGTCGGCTCGAGGCGCACGAGGGGTGCGCCGGTCTCGACCTGGCTGCCGGTGGCGACGAGGAGCTCCTTGACCCGAGCCGCGAAGGGTGCCGGGAGCACGGTCTCCATCTTCATGCTCTCGAGCACGAGCACGGGTGCCCCGGCGGCGACGTCGTCCCCGACCGCCACCGGTGTCGCGACGACCAGGGCGGGTGCCGGGGACCTCAGCACCCCTCCCTCGTCACGGCTGACGCGGTGGGTGACGCCGTCGACCTCGACGAGCTGGACCGCTCCGTGGCTGGCGGTGATGAGCCGATGCGTGCGCCCGGCGACGCGGATCCGGCTGGCGTAGGCGCCGATCCGCTCGATGTCCGCGTCCGCGGTCACGACTTGGCCGCCCGGGTCGGCAACTCCCACCCGGAACCGCGACGGTCCGGTGCGGAACACGGTGACCTTGTATGCCGTGCCGCGCAGCTTCAGGTCGACCGCCCGGCCGACGTGGTGCTGCACCTGAGGTCGTCCACCGCGGGCCGTCTCCAGGAGGCGGGTGCGCTCGATGGCCTCCTCCTCCTCGTAGGCCTCGATGCCGGCCGTGACCAGCGCGACGCCCGAGTGCTCGCTGGCGACGAGCCGCCCCTCGGCGCGCACGCGGTCGATCCACCCGGTGTCCGCGGAGCCGTCGATCACCTC
This sequence comes from Actinomycetales bacterium, assembly GCA_038258215.1. Lineage (GTDB taxonomy): Bacteria > Actinomycetota > Actinomycetes > Actinomycetales > Dermatophilaceae > Fodinibacter. Next base: position 43,753 of record JBBSQC010000029.1, read on the forward strand.
CGGCTGGTCGAGCAGCGCGAGGATGAAGGACTTGTTGGTCGCCCCGCCCTCGATGACGACCGTCGTCTCGGCGATCGCCCGACGCAGCCGGGCCAGCGCCTCGTCGCGGTCACGGCCGTGGGCGATGATCTTGCCGATCATCGAGTCGAAGTCGGCGGGGATCGAGTCGCCCTCGGCCACACCGGTGTCCACGCGGATCCCCGGACCGGACGGAAGCTCGAGGTGGGCGATGCGGCCCGGCGACGGCGCGAAGTCGCGGTCGGGGTCCTCGGCATTGAGCCGGGCCTCGACGGCGTGACCCGACTCCACGGGCCGGTCGCCCTCGAGCCGCCCACCGTCGGCGACGTGGATCTGGAGCCGCACGAGGTCGGTCTGGGTCACCGACTCGGTGATCGGGTGCTCCACCTGGAGTCGGGTGTTGACCTCGAGGAAGGCGAAGAACCGGTCGCCCGGGTGGTAGAGGAACTCCACGGTGCCGGCACCGGCATACCCGACCGCCAGGGCCAGCCGCTCCGCCGAGCCCTTGAGCTCGGCCACCTGGTCGGCGTCGAGCACCGGGGAGGCGGACTCCTCGATGACCTTCTGGTTGCGCCGCTGCACCGAGCAGTCACGCACCCCGATGGCCCACGCAGTGCCCTGGCCGTCGGCGATGACCTGCACCTCCACGTGGCGCGCACCGGTGACGAGCTTCTCGAGGAAGACCACACCGGAGCCGAACGCGCGGGCCGCCTCGTCCCGGGTGCGGGAGTAGGCGTCGGCGAGGTCGGCGTCGGAGGCGACCATCCGGATGCCGCGGCCCCCGCCCCCGGCCGTCGCCTTGAGCATGAGCGGGTACCCGATCCGGTTGGCCGCGGTGGTGGCGTCCTCCAGGGTGTCGACCCCGCCGCCGCTCCACGGAGCGACCGGCACCCCGACCTCCTCGGCGAGGATCTTCGAGCCGATCTTGTCACCCAGTCGCCGCATCGCCTCGGCGCTCGGGCCGATGAAGGTCACCCCGATGCGAGCGCACAGGTCCGCGAAGGCCGGGTCCTCCGCGACGAACCCCCAGCCCACCCAGGCGGCATCGGCGCCGGTCGCGACGAGGGCCCGCTCCAGGACGTCGTGGTCGAGATAGGGGCGCAGCGAGGCGGGGCCGAGGTCGTGGGCGTGGTCGGCCTCCCGCACGAACATCGCCGCCCGTTCGCCCTCGGTGTGCAGCGCGACGGTCTCGATCCGGCGTCCACCCGCGCCCGACATGGCGTTGAGATCCCGCACGGCGTGGATGAGCCGCATCGCGGCCTCCCCACGGTTGACGATGGCGATGCGCGAGATCATGGGACCGAGACTGCCACCGATCGCTGGTGACTGGCGAGTACAGTGACGACACGCTGGAGACGGTCTGCGCACCACCGTGACCCGCCGGACAGGATGGAGCTGCGATGGTCGGTGTCGAGTCGGTGCGCGAGCGGGTCGGGGGCCTCGTCGCGTGGGCCGACCAGCACCCCGTGGCCGGCACCGCCCTGCGGATCGTTCGCGAGATGCTCAGCGTCGACGTCCGGGACCGGATCTTCGGGATGACCGGGCAGGCCTTCCTCGCGATGACCCCTCTCCTCATCATCGTCTCAACCGCCGTCTCCGATGGGGACGGCGAGACCATCGCGGGTGTGCTGAACGACCGCCTCGGGCTGACCGGCCCGACCGCCGACACCGTCCAGGCGCTCTTCACCAAGCCCAACCCCGTGCAGTCGAGCGCGTCGATCACCAGCGCGGTGTTGTTGCTCTTCTCGATCAACAGCTTCACCCGCACGATGCGACGGAGCGTCGAGCGCCCGTGGGGTCTGCCGAAGTCCGGTGTGCGCGGTCAGGGCGCCGGTCTGCTGGGGGTGGTGCTCTTCATCGGCATGTTCACGATGCTGATCTGGGTGGGGCCGGACTGGTGGTCGGGGTCGCCGGCGGTCATGCTGCTCGCCGTCCTGGCCAAGACGGCCCTGGCGGCCGCGTTCTGGTTGGCCATCACCTTCGCGATGTCCACCGGTCGGATCCCCCTGCGCCACCTCTGGCCCGGGGCGCTGGCCGGGGGCATCGCACAGACCGGGGCCGCCTGGTGGACCGTCACCTTCCTCCCGGTGATCATGGAGAAGGACGCCGCGCGCTACGGCGTGATCGGGGTGGCGTTGGGGATCCTCACGTGGCTCGTCGTGATCTCGGGGATCACCGTGGGCGTCGGTGTCGTCGGTGCACGGATCGCCCGGTCCGCCGGATGGTTGACCACCCCCGCGCCCGGGCTCAACGAGCCGCTGATGACGATGCTGCGCCGTCGGCCGCCGGCCGAGGAGGAACCGACGTCCACGGCGACCGCGGGCTCACCCGCGTCCCGGCCCGCCGGACCATGAGCGCGGCGCAGACGAGCACACCCAGGAGGGCGAGCACCACGGTGAACCGGGCGTTGGAGGCCAGGTCCCGCGTCAGGGTCGAGATGATCGCCTGGGCGGCCGCGGCGGCATCCGGGTCGCGGATCCCCCCGACGGCGGAGGCGACCCCGGCCCGGATCCCGAGGGTGAGGACGAGGACGAAGGTCACGGACCCGGCGAAGAACCACAGCCCCGCCACGACGAGGTCGCGCACCAGCCACACCCCAAGGCCGGCCAGCAGGACCACGAGAAGGGGGCCCAGCCAGACCAGCACCTTCAGCGCGCCGTAGTAGGTCCGGAGCTGGTCGAGCTTCTCCGACGAGGTGATGGGGATGGTCGCCTCGATCTCCGGGAGGCGTTCGGCGAAGGAGAAGCCGGCTCCCACGAGCTCGGTGCGCACGGCATTGCCGATGGTGGCGAGCCTGATGCTCACCACGTCGCCCTCGGTCACGAGCGTGTCCGAGGGGTCCTCGCCGTCGAGGGCCTTGACGAGCTCACCGTGCGAGGAGGTCAGCGCCGCGTCGAAGGCGCTCTGGAACTCCGGGGCCCGCACGACCCTGTCCACCAGGCCGTCGATCCGGGTGCTGATGGCCGAGCCAGCGGCCGCGGCCAGGTCGCGCAGGAGGCTCTTGACCGGATCGGGCACGTCGAGGGAGTCGACGGCGCTGTCGACCCTCGGGCCGAGGCCGTCCTCGAGGACGGCCGTGTTGATCGCGTCGGACAGCTGGGTCTGCACGAAGGTCTGCACGTGCGGGTCCGAGGCCACCGGCCCGAGCCGCGAGACGAACACCTCGGTGTCCGTGACCGTCCGCGAGGTCCATGTGGCGATGAGGGCCAAGGGGACGAGCAGGGCCGCGACCAGCAGCGCGGCGACGCCACCCCATCCGCGCACTCGAGAAGCCATCCGCCCGTTCCTTCCGTGACCCCGCGCTGACGAGCCGATCCTTCCACGCAGACCGTCCCCGGAGCGAGGGCCTGGGACAGGCGGCGCCGGAGGATACGGAAAAGGGCCCGGCACACGGCATACACCGTGGTCCGGGCCCTCCCCTCGTGCTGGTGGCGGGTGAAGGATTCGAAAATTCGCCCAGCCTCGTACGGAATCTCGTCAAAAGGCCTCTGACCTGCAGTTTTAGTAGTCACAGGTGATCATGAGTACTCTCTCGTGTGGCACGTATCTGGCACGCTCTGGCACGGGGCTGGCACGAAATGGGGGGCACTGTGACAGAACGACGCACTTTCGGTTCAATCCGGCGGCTCGGCTCCGGCCGCTATCAGGCTCGATACACAGGCCCCGACTTGAACGTCTATACGGCGCCCGAGACCTTCACGGCGAAGATCGACGCTGAGGCTTGGCTGATCGGCGAGCGGCGCCTAACCGAGGACCCCTCAACCTGGCAGCCACCCAAGGCCCGGCTGGTCGCGGAATACGAGCGCCGAGCACGGACACAAGCCCAGACCTTCGGCCCGTACGCCGAAGCATTCCTCGCGGGCCGCGACCTCGCGCTGAGCACTAGGCACAACTACTCCCGACTTCTTGAAATTCATCTCCTTCCAACGTTCTCCGACACCCCGATGGTGGCAATCGACAGAGCAGCTGTTGCTGCGTGGCACCGGAGTGCTGCACCTGGCAAGCCCCACGCTCGCAAACATGCGTATGACTTGCTTCGAAACATCCTGAATGGCGCGCTTGACGACGAGCTCATCGATCGCAACCCGGTGCACATCCGTGGCGCCGGTAGCGTCAAGCGAACTGGCTCAACTGAGACTGCATCGCTGGACGAACTGGAACGACTTGTGGACGCGACGCCAGCGCACTATCGGCTCATGGTCCTTCTGGCCGCATGGTGCGCGCTGCGGAAAGGCGAACTGTCGGAGCTGCGCCGAAGCGACATCGACACAACTCAGTGGGTGCTCAGGATCCGACGCGGCGTCGGTTTCGTACCTGGGCGCACAGTCGTAAAGGACCCCAAGACCGAGGCCGGGCGACGCAATGTCGCCATACCTGATCACCTGGTGCCGATGGTCCGAGAGCACTTACTCCGGCACACGGAGGAGGGAGGGGATGGGTTGCTGTTTCCCTCGCCCAGCGGAGGACACCTAAGAACCTCGACCATTGGCCGCTGGTACTACCCTGCTCGCGAAGCTGCTGGACGCCCCGACCTTCGCTTCCACGACCTCCGACACACCGGTGCAGTGCTGGCCGCCCAGTCCGGTGCGACGTTGGCGGAACTGATGCATCGGCTCGGCCACACAACTTCCGCGGCAGCGATGAGATACCAGCACGCTTCTGCGCAAAGAGACCGGGAGATCGCCCAACGAATGTCCGAGCGCTACCGAGAACACAAGGGTGGGTTGGACTGATCATTTACTCCAACTCGACCTGCCCGAGGAGCCGGAGCGCAGGGAAAACGATCCGATATTTCGAGCAGGCAGGCCTACCCGGTAACCCACGGGACGGAATCCGCTGCAATACTATGACGCTTTGGCCAAGGCCGGCGAAGTGCTCCTACGGGCTCACCCCGTTGCTGTCAACGCCGGGTGGGTCTGTCCGATTCCCGGTGTAACTGGCATTTCTTCTAGAGGTTCTCGGCCGCGGGCATGCGGTCGGAGAAGGTGATGGCGAACGCGTTGAGGGCGGGCTTCCATCGGGTGACCCATCGTGCCTGCCCTAGCCCCTTGGGGTCCAGGGATCGGGTGACCAGGTAGAGCGTCTTGAGCGCCGCCTGCTCGGTGGGGAAGTGCCCCTTGGCGTTGACTGCGCGCCGGTACCGGGCGTTGAGGGACTCGATGGCGTTGGTGGAGCAGAGCACCTTTCGGATCTCGATGTCGTAGAGGCTGTCGCGAAATGGGGTGTCGTGGCGGGGCTCACGAGTGGGGTTTTGGGAGAATGGTGCGTGGCCAACTCGTACCGTCCCGTGTTGCGTGATCAGGCGTTTCTCCTCCCCCCCGATATGCGGGAGTGGCTCCCCGAG
>JBBSQC010000030.1:0-44730 GCA_038258215.1 Actinomycetales bacterium
GAGATTCATTTCCTCATGCTCGCGGTGGCGTTCGGCGCGGCGCTTATCGGAGCGTGGAGTGAAGGCGCGTTGCTGCTTTTTCTCTTTTCGGCCTCCGGTGCGATGGAGCATTACGCTGGCGCACGCACACAGCGCTAATTTAGCGCGCTGTTTCGGGGCGCCCCCACGACGGCTACGGCGACGTGTTCCTGGTGGTCGACGGGTGGGCCACGATCCGCGCCGAGTTCGACGAGCTCGAGGCGCAGATCCAGGAGCTCGCCGGGCGGGGGCTGACCTTCGGCGTCCACGTCGTCGTGACGAGCTCGCGCTGGATGGACTTCCGCACCCAGATCCGCGACGTGCTCGGCACCCGCATCGAGCTGCGCCTCGGGGACCCGACCGACTCCGAGGTGGACCGGCGGCTCGCGGCAGGGGTCCCGAAGTCCCGGCCGGGGCGCGGCCTGACGATGACGCGCCACCACTTCCTCGGCGCCGTGCCCCGCGTCGACGGCAGCGGCAGCGTCGACGACCTCGGCGAGGGCGTCGAGGACCTCGTCGCGCGCGTCGGCGCCGCGTGGCAGGGTCCGCGCGGCCCGAAGCTCCGGCTGCTGCCCGAGCAGGTCACCCTGGAGCGGGTGCGCGAGCTGGCCGGCGCCGACGACCGCAGGCTCCTCCTGGGGGTCGACGAGGCCTCCCTCGCACCGATCGGGCTCAACCTCGCGGAGGAGCCGCACCTCTACCTCTTCGGCGACGCCGACAGCGGGAAGTCCGCTTTCCTGCGCGCCTACGCCCACGAGGTGGCCCGCCTGCACACGCCCCAGCAGGCCAAGCTGTTCGTCGTCGACTACCGCCGGGCCCTGCTCGGCGAGCTCCCGGAGGAGCACCTGGGCGAGTACCTCACGACCGAGAAGCAGGCCAGCTCAGCGGTCGAGGGGATCACCGAGTTCCTCCGCACCCGGCTCCCGGGCCCCGACGTGACGGCCGAGCAGCTGCGCGCCCGGTCGTGGTGGAGCGGCGCGGAGGTCTACTTCCTCGTCGACGACTACGACCTCGTCGTGACCTCGGCCGGCAGTCCCCTCCGGCCCCTGGTGCCGCTGCTGGCCCAGGCCGGAGACGTCGGCCTGCACCTGGTCCTCACCAGGCGCAGCGGTGGTGCGTCCCGGGCGATGTTCGAGCCCGTCATCCAGTCAGTGCGTGACCTCGGCTCACCCGGCATCCTGCTCAGTGGCAGCCCCGACGAGGGAGCGCTCATCGGCCGGGCGAAGGCGAGCCCGCAGCCACCGGGGCGGGCCCGCATCGTCTCGCGAGAGCTCGGGGACCAGGTGCTCCAGCTCGCGTGGCACCCGCCGCGGGTGGGCTGAGGGGCTCGGGCGCCGCCCGCACCCTGCTCTAGGGTGGGCCCATGGAACCCGTCTACCGGACCGTCATCGCCGCCGCGAAAACGGTCTTCTTCCTCCAGGGGACCCGATTCACCTTCCTGGGCGAAGAGCACGTGCCCCGCGAGGGCGGCGCCGTGCTGGCGATCAACCACACCTCCTACCTGGACTTCATGTATGCCGGCCTGCCGGCCTGGCCGCACCGGCGCTACGTGCGCTTCATGGCCAAGAAGTCGATCTTCGGCCACCGCGTCGCCGGCCCGCTGATGCGGGGGATGCACCACATCCCGGTCGACCGTCACAAGGGTGGGGAGGCCTTCGCCGCGGCGATCCGTGCGCTGCGGGGCGGCGAGATCGTCGGGGTCTTCCCGGAGGCGACGATGTCCCGGTCCTTCGAGCTGAAGGAGTTCAAGCCGGGTGCCGTGAAGATGGCGCAGGTGGCGGGGGTGCCCATCCTGCCCGTGACCATCTGGGGCGGCCAGCGGGTCTGGACCAAGAACCTGCCCAAGCACCTCGGTCGGGCCAACGTGCCGATCAGCATCACCGTGGGGGAGCCGATCCATCTGGAGCGCCGCGAGGACGTCACCGCGGCCGGGGAGCGGCTCAGGACGGCGATGCAGGCCCAGCTCGATGCCCAGCACGCGGCATACCCGACCCTGCACGGCGATGAGCTGCGCTACGTCCCGTCCCGGCTGGGGGGCACGGCGCCGACCCCGGCGGAGTCCGCGGCCGCCGACGCTCACGACATGACCCGCACCCGGGACAAGTTCAGCGGCTGACCTCCCGCTGTCCGTCCCGCTGTTCGTCCCGCCGTCCGGCGCAGGCTCAGACGGGGTGGCCGAGGTGGGCGAGGGCCTGCCGGAGCAGCACCCCGTGACCGCGGGCCATCTCGGCCTGGATGCCGGGGTCGAGGGCCTGGGCCGGGGTGAGCCAGGTGAGGTCGAGGGCGTCGTTCTGCGGTGCGCAGTCGCCGGCGACGGGCACGACGAACGCGAGGGACACCGCGTGCTGGCGCGGGTCGTGGAACGGGGTGACACCCGGCGTGGGGAAGTACTCCGCGACGGTGAAGGGCTGCGGGCTCACCGGCACCCTCGGCAGCGCCATCGGCCCGAGGTCCTTCTCGATGTGACGCAGCAGCGCATCGCGGACCCGCTCGTGGTGCAGCACCCGGCCCGACACGAGCTCGCGGCACACCGTGCCCTCGTCCCCCAGGCGCAACAGCACCCCGACCTCCACGACACCACCGCGGTCGTCGACGCGCACCGGCACGGCATCCACGTAGAGGATCGGTAGTCGGGCCCGCGCGGCGTCGAGGTCCTCCCGGCTCAGCCAGGCGGGGTCTCGGTCGAGGTCGAGGGGGTTCATGGGCTCGATTGTGCCAAGTCGGTCGGTCGGGGCCTCGGCGGCTGCCCGGCATCCGGCAGCGGGGCCCTGTCTTCGACCCTGCCGCCCGGCGTGCCGGGGCCGTCGAAGGCCACCGGTTCCTCGAACGCCGCGCGCCGCGCGGCACGACGTAGGGCTCCGAGCACCGCCCGGCCGGTCACGAGGATGAGCACGACGTTGGTCAGGGCACGCCCGAGGTCCCAGCCCAGGCTCGTCGTGACGCTGAAGACGAGGAAGCGGTGCAGGTTCTCGGTCACCGGTGCGCCGGCCTCGAACGACAGCCCGCCCCCGAGCCCCGTCGCGAAGGGCCAGAACGAGAAGTTCAGGAGCAGCCCGTAGGTCAGGCCGGCCAGCGCGCCGTAGGCCGCGAGCAGCGCCACCTCCCACCGGCCCCGCATCGGCGGGAGCAGCCCGGCGCCCCAGCCCACCCAGGCCGCCCCGAGCATCTGGAACGGCAGCCAGGGGCCGACCCCGCCGGTGATGAGAGCGGACGCGAAGAGGGTCGTCGCCCCCAGGACGAAGCCGAACCCGGCCCCGAAGACCCGGCCACCGAGCACGAGGAGGAAGAACACCGTCTCCAGCCCGGCCGTGCCCGCGCCGAGGGGTCGCAGGGCCGCGCCGACCGCCGAGAGGACCCCGAGCATGGCGACCGCCTTGACGTCCATCCCGCCCTCGCTCATCTCGGCCAGCACCACCGCGAGCAGGAGCGGCAGGACGAGAGCGAAGACCAGCGGGGCGTCGGTCCCGTGCGCCAGGGCCGAGCCGGGGGTCACGAACAGCGGCCAGCCGAAGGCGATGAGCCCGGCGACACTGACCAGGGCGACGGCGGCGGCCGACCGGGGCCGCATCCGCACCACCCGCAGCTGACGCGGGGTGGTGGGCGGCGAGGGCTCCCGCGGGCCTGCTGCGGTCATGAGGCCACCTCCGCGAGCGCCGCGCGCACCTGGCCGACCGTGAGCCACGGCCCGGGGGCGGTGACCTTGGCGACCTGCGGCGCAAAGGCCGGCGAGGCGACCACGACCTCGGCGGTGGGGCCGTCGGCGACGACCTCACCGGCCGCCAGCACGACCACCCGGTCGGCGCACTCGGCGACGAACTCGACGTCGTGGGTCGACACGGTGACCGAGCGCCCCCGAGCGGCCAGGTCGCGCAGGAGGCCGCTCAGCGTCGCCTTCGCGGCTGGGTCCAGCCCGCGAGTGGGCTCGTCGAGCAGGAGCACGGGCGGGTCGGCACTGAGCTGCACGGCCAGCACGAGGCTCAGCTTCTGTCCCTCGGAGAGGTCCCGCGGGTGGCGGTCGGGCGGGATGCCGGGGACCAGGTCGGCGAGCAGCCGGGCGCACGTGCCGGACGGCATCCCGCTCTCGCGGTCGGCCTGCTCGCACTCACCGGCGACGGTGTCGAGGTAGAGCAGGTCGCTCGCGCTCTGCGGCACGAGGCCGACCCGGGCCCGTCGTTCGTGGGGCTGGAGGGATGCCGGGGCGCTCCACGAGCCGTCGGGTGCCTCCGCCTCGACCCGCCCGCTCGTCAGCGGACCGCTGCCCTGCAGCGCCCACAGGAGCGAGGACTTGCCCGAGCCGTTGCGGCCCATCAGCGCGGTCACCTCACCGTGCCTGAGGACGAGGTCCACTCCCGCCACCGCGATCACGTCTCCCGGGTGGCGCACCACGACATCCGTGCCCCGAAGCGCACTCCCCCCCGCCCCCGCCGCGGGCATCAACTGACCAATAGGTCGATTGTTTACGGGTTCGTGGGCCGGAGCGTCGGTAAACAACTGACCAATAGGTCGATTGTTTACGGGTTCGTGGGCCGGAGCGTCGGTAAACAACTGACCAATAGGTCGATTGTTTACGGGTTCGTCGGCCGGAGCGTCGGTAAAGAAGTGACCTATTGGGCGATTGGTGTACGGGGCTGGGGTAGGGAGGGCGTCGGTCTGGTCTGTCTGGCCGGTGGGTGTGGTGGGGTCTGTGGGTGTGGTGGGGTCGGTGGGTGTGGTGGGGTCGGTGGGTGCGGTGGGGAGGGTGGCGGTGAGGCGGGCACGCAGGTCGGTGGCAGCCCGCCGGGCGTCGCGCACCGACAGCGGGAGGGGCGACCACCCGGCATACCGGCCCAGCTCGACGACCGGGGAGGTCACGTCGCTCCCGACCATCAGGTCGGCGGGAGCGCCCGAGGACACGGTGCCGTCGGGCGAGACGTGGATGACGCTGTCGGCGTAGTGCAGCACCCGTTCCACCCGGTGCTCGGCGACCACCACGGTGACCGCGAGGTCGTGGACGAGCCGGGTGATGGTGGCCAGCACCTCCTCGGCGCCGGTGGGGTCCAGGGCCGAGGTGGGCTCGTCGAGCAGGATCACCTTCGGGTGCGCGGTGAGCACGGAGCCGATGGCCACCCGCTGCTGCTGCCCCCCGGACAGTTCGCGCAGGGCGGCGCCGCGCAGCTCGGCGATGCCCAGCAGGTCGAGGGTCTCCTCCACCCGCTTGCGCATCGTCGCGGCGGGGAGGCCGAGCTGCTCCATCCCGTAGGCGAGCTCCTCCTCGACGGTGTCGGTGACGAAGCCGGCGAGCGGGTCCTGCCCGACGACCCCGACGAGGTCGGCCAGGTCGCGGGGGCGGTGCTCGCGAGTGTCGCGGCCGTGCACGACCACGCGCCCGCGAAGGGTCCCTCCGGTGAAGTGCGGCACGCGCGCGCACATCGCGCCGAGCAGGGTCGACTTGCCCGACCCGGTGCGACCGACCACCAGCGCGAGCTCCCCTTCCTCGACCGTGAGGTCGACCTCCCGCAGCACGGGGCGCGCGGCGCCCGGCAGCAGCACCGTGACCCGGTCGAGGGTGATGGCGTGCTCAGCCACGAGGGCTCACCGCCACCTGCGAGGCGCCGCGAACGAGGCGACGGGATGCCGGGGGAGGCGGCTCGGGCGTGAGGTAGGCCGGGAGCGCCGCCACGAGGAGGCCGGCCACGGCCACGAGGGGCAGGGCCGGCACGGCGAGCGGCTCGAGCGGCATACCCAGCGAGGAGGGGTCCGTGCGAGCCGTCACCACGAGGGCGGCCGCGGCCACCACACCACAGGCGACGGTGAGCCACTCGGCGCCGCGCCACGGGTCCGGTCGGTAGGTGGAGCGGGACACGTGCCGACCACCGAGCCACAGCCCGGCCGCGGAAAGCGCGAGGCCGACGGCGAGCAGCGGGGTCCCCATGAGCGCCGGGGTCGAGGCGTCGAGGACGCCGTAGAGACCCACGGCGGAGGCGAGCAGGCCCGCGAAGGTGACCGTGGCGGTGACCAGTCGCTGGGGCCCCGGCGCCGCCGAGGCCCGGCCGTAGCCCCTGGAGTCCATGGCCGCGGCCAGCAGCAGAGAGCGGTCCAGGGTGTCCTCGAGCACGGGCAGCGCGATGGCCGGGACGGCCCGGATGCCGCGGCTGGTGTCTCCTCGCAGCAGCCGGGCGCGTCGGACCCGCTGCACGCTCTCGGCGAGCTGCGGCGCGACGGACACCGACACCACGACCGCGGAGCCGATCTCGTGCAGGGCGGCGGGCAGCGCGCGCAGCAGCCGTTTCGGGTTGGCGAGGGCGTTCGCGGCACCGATGCAGGCGATCATCACCGCGAGCCGCAGGCCCTGCACGGCCGCGCCGAGCAGCCCTTCGAGGTAGACGGTGCCGCCGATCTGGATGCCGGCCGCCCACGACGGGAGGGTGACCTCGGGAAGGGGAAGGACGACGATGGTGCCGAACTTCAGCCCGACGACGACGTGCAGCACGAGTCGCAGGACGATGATGGCCAGCCCGAGATAGAGGTAGAGCCGGAAGGCTCGGGCCCACGGCGAGGAGCCGCGCCGCGAGGCGACCACGAGGGCGGTCACGCCCAGTGCCAGCCCGAGCAGGAACGGGTTGGTCGTCATGCTGACGGCGACGGCCATGGCGACGGCCCATCCCCACCACGCACCAGGGTGCACGGCGCGCGGCAGAGATCGGCTCATCGGTCCATCATCGCCTCACGCGCGGCGTCTCCACGCGGCGACGCCGGCACCGCGGGCCACGACGGCGACGAGGATGCCGCCCAGGAGCAGTGTTCCGGTGCCACCGCCGGAGTCGTCTCCGGCCGACGCGGCGGTGAGGGTGCCGTCGGACTCCTCCACGACGGACTGCTCGGAGGATACCGCGTCGTCCGCTGAGCCACTGGCCGACGGCGTGGGGCTCCCCGGTGTCGATGCCGACTCGCTCGGGATGGTCTTCCCGGACGGGGCCTTCGCCGAGGGGCTCGCTGCCGAGCCGGTGCCCGACGTGGAGGTGCCGCCGGTCTTCCCGGGGGTCGCGGTGCTGCCGGAGCCCCCGGTGGACTTCGGTGTGGACGTGGCCTTGGGCTTGCTCGCCGGAGGCTTCGGCTTGGTCGCCGGAGGCTTGGGCTTCGTCGTCGGTTCGGGCTTCTTGGTCGGCTTCGGCGCGGGCTTGGCCGGTGGTGCGGTGCGGGGCTGCTGGCCGGATCCGAACCGCCATCCCTCCACCGACCCCTCGCGCGGGTTGTAGGAGCCCGCGCCGACCGTGCTGTAGGACCAGGACCCACCACGGTCGGCATGCCAGTAGCTCCAGTAGGCCGACGTCGGCGGGGTCCTCACGCAGGCGTCCGAGGCCGGGTTGCCGTCGATCCGGCAGACGAACCCCGGCTGGGTCTGCACCTGGGTCACGGAGAAGCCCGCCCCGGACAGGGCCTTCAACCCCGACGACGGGTCACCGGAGGCGCACCGGGTCGAGATGCTGCTCCCGGTGTCGACGATCACCGTGACGCCGGACGAGCCGGAGCAGGTTGCGGCGCTGGCCGGCCCGGCAGCGGTGACCAGCCCGGCCAGAGCCAGACCGGCCGTCGCGATGATGCCCGAGAGGCGTGCGGTGACGCTGCGGCGCATCAGGCGTGCGCCCCCTTCCGGCGCGAGGCCAGCACGGCAGCGGCGCCGAGCACCACCAGCAGGGCGCCGAGCCCGACCGGCAGGAGCAGGTCGGAGCCGGTCTGGGCGAGGGAGCCGGTGCCCGTGGACCCGCTGCTGCCAGCGGCCAAGGTCGGGTCGATGGTGCTGCTGGGGCCGCTCCCCGAGGTGGGGGTGGCGCTCGCCGACGCGGACGGTGACGCGCTGGGGCTGGCCAGCGCGCAGTCGGGCTCGGGAGCCACGGCATCCGCACCGGCCGACGTCACGGTCCCGAGTGGGGTTCCGGCGAGGGCGAGGAGCGCCTGTGACGTGGAGCGGTTGTCCTGGTCGCTCGGCACGGCATCGGCGCCGGCGGCCTGCTGGCTCTCGAAGGCCGCTGCGTCGTACGCGATCCCGCCGCGCACGGCCTCGGAGAAGGTGCAGTCGTACTGGAGCGCTGAGAGGTAGTCGACGGCGAGCCGCGCCTGCGCCGATCGGCCTCCCGCCAAGAAGGCCTGGCCGGCGAGCCCGGTGCTGTTGGCGTTGGTCGCGCTCGTCGGGCCCGAGCCACCGACCCCGCCGTCACCCTGCTGCTGGGAGGCGAGGTAGTCGAGGGCGTCGTTGATGGCGGCGGCGTCACCTCCGGCGGCGATCAGCGCCTGCACGGCCATCGAGGTCGAGTCGGGGTCGGCGAGGGAGTCGTCCGTGCACCCGGCGTCGCTCATCGCGAGGGCGAAGCCACCTCCGGGGCACTGCTGGGCCTCGGTGAAGTCGATCGCTGCCGCGTCCGGGCCGGAGCCGGCCCGGCTCAGACCGATCAGCGCGAACGACTGGCCGAAGGTGTTCGAGTAGTCGCCGAACTCCGAGGTGTCACTGAACCGACCGTTGGCCTGCTCCAGACCCTGCAGCGTTGCCACGAGGTCCACACCGCCGAATGCCGTTGGGTCGATGCCTTGGGCGGCCGCCACGTTGAGGAGCTTGGCGACGGCACCGGCATAGACCTCGGCGGGGTTGCCGAAGCCGGTGTAGGCGACTGGCTCCTCTGCGAGCTTGGCGGCTGCCTCGGCCGCGGCGTCCTGCCCGGTGCCTGCGGCATCGAGGGCGAGGACCGCGTCAGCCGTGAGGCCGTAGTCCGAGAACCCGGAGTTGAGAAAGAGGTAGTCGCTGTCGACGAGCTGCTGCTCGAGGTAGTGCGCGCCGAGCAGGGTGGAGTCGGTGGACAGCGCGGGTCCTGCGGCCGCGGCCCGACCGAAGACCCGGCTGGTGCCGCCGGGAACCAATGACCGGGCGGCCGCCGGCGCCTTCTTCACCGCGTCCGCATCGCTCGAGGAGGGGGCCGGGGCCGTCAGAGCCGCCTCGGGCTTGACGGCCGTGTGCGTGGCCGCCGGAGTGTTCGGCGCAGCCGTCGAGGTCGCGCTCGGGCCGGCGGTGGCGGTCGCGGTCGGGCTGTCGCTCGCGCTCGGCGTGGCGGTGGGCGTGGCCGTGGAGGTGGTGGTGGTCGGGCTGGGGGAGGGGCTGGGCTCGGCGAACGCCGTGGTGGCGGGTGCGAGCACGAGCGCTCCGGCAAATGCTGCGACGGCGAGGTGCCGCGCGAGCGGGGCACGGGTGGGAGTGGACATGGGGGCCTTCCTGAGCGGTTCGGGTCGACGCCCGAACCACCGGCCCATGGCCCGGCACTCGGGCTCCGCCCCGCGTTCCTCGACGGGTGAATGGAGCCGCTCGCACCTGCCGGGCATTCCGACTCGTCGCGACGGTGAGGTCGCGACCCACGGCTGCGGGACAGCGCCGGACTTGGACCGGCTTCCCCCGAACAGGTGCGTGTGGGTGTCGCCCGTGGGCGACGGCACGACTGTACCGCGTCGGAAACCGGTCGGAAACCGCCTCAGAAGGCGGCTAGGATCACTGTCGCAGGCGTTCGAGCCGTCATCAGCGGTGAGCCTTTCCGGAAGAACGGGATGCCGGTCACACGGCTTCCTCACTAGAACCGGACGTCCGGGTCACGACACGACCTGGTGCAAGAGCGGTCGCGGCTCCCCGGAGGTGCGGCAAGCGAGGTGGTACCGCGGAGGTGCGCACCCGGCATACGCCACGTATGTCGTGTCCTCACCCTCGTCCTCGTCCCGAGTTCGACGTGACGACCACCGCAGGAGCAACGCCCATGACGTACCCGAAGGTCTCCACCACCGGCGAGCACACCGGCGCCGCATTCGGCGTGCCGGCCAGCCCACGCTTCCCCGAGATCGAGGATGCCGTGCTCGCGCGGTGGGACGCCGACGGCACCTTCGCGGCGTCGATCGAGAACCGGCCGGCGGGGGAGGACGGCGCCAACGAGTTCGTCTTCTACGACGGCCCGCCGTTCGCCAACGGCCTCCCGCACTACGGCCACCTGCTCACCGGCTACGTCAAGGACATCGTGCCGCGCTACGAGACGATGCGCGGCCGGCGAGTCGAGCGTCGCTTCGGCTGGGACACCCACGGGCTGCCGGCCGAGCTCGAGGCGATGAGCCAGCTCGGCATCAAGACCAAGGAGGAGATCCTCGACCTGGGCATCGAGTCCTTCAACGCCAAGTGCCGTGAGTCGGTCATGAAGTACAGCGGCGACTGGCGGGAGTACGTCACGCGTCAGGCCCGCTGGGTGGACTTCGACAACGACTACAAGACGCTCAACCCGACGTTCATGGAGTCGGTGCTGTGGGCGTTCAAGACGCTGCACGACAAGGGCCTGGTCTACGAGGGCTTCCGCTGCCTGCCCTACTGCTGGAACGACCAGACCCCTCTGTCCAACCACGAGCTGCGGATGGACGAGGAGGTCTACCGGAACCGGCAGGACCCGGCGGTGACGGTCGGCTACCGCCTCGAGACCGGAGAGCTCGCCCTCATCTGGACGACCACGCCGTGGACCCTCCCGAGCAACCTGGCGATGGCTGTGCGCCCGGACATCGACTACGTCGTCGTGGAGTCGGAGTTCTCGGGTCGCACCGAGCGCTACGTGCTCGCCGAGGCCCGGCTGGCGGCCTACTCCCGCGAGCTGGGCGCAGACGTCTCGGACCGGGTGGTGCAGCGGCTCAAGGGAACCGACCTCATCGGGCGGTCCTACACCCCGCCCTTCTCCTACTACACCGGGCACCCGCACTCGCACGTCGTGCTCGCCGCCGACTACGTCACCACCGATGACGGCACCGGCATCGTGCACATCGCGCCCGCGTTCGGTGAGGAGGACAAGCTCCTCACCGACCAGCACGGCATCGCCCCGGTCGTCCCCGTCGGACCCGACGGGAGGTTCACCTTCCCGGTGGCCGACTACGAGGCGCTGCACGTCTTCGACGCCAACGCCCTGATCATCGACCACCTCCGGGCGGGCACCACCGGCCAGGGCGAGCGCGGCTCGGTCACCGACGGCACCGTCTTGCTCCGCCGCGAGACCTACGACCACTCCTACCCCCACTGCTGGCGTTGCCGCGAGCCCCTCATCTACATGGCGGTCTCGTCGTGGTTCGTCGAGGTGACGAAGTTCAAGGACCGGATGGTCGAGCTCAACAAGGAGATCACCTGGGTGCCGGAGCACGTCAAGGACGGTCAGTTCGGCAAGTGGCTCGAGAACGCCCGTGACTGGTCCATCTCGCGAAACCGCTTCTGGGGCAGCCCGATCCCGGTGTGGAAGTCTGACGACCCGGCGTTCCCACGAATCGACGTCTACGGCTCGTTCGAGGACCTCGAGCGGGACTTCGGACGGATGCCGCTGAACGAGCACGGCGAGCCCGACCTGCACCGCCCCTTCATCGACCACCTGACCCGGCCCAACCCCGACGACCCGTCCGGCAACTCCACGATGCGCCGCGTCGAGGACGTCCTGGACGTGTGGTTCGACTCCGGCTCGATGAGCTTCGCCCAGGTGCACTACCCCTTCGAGAACGCCGACTGGTTCGAGCACCACTTCCCCGGTGACTTCATCGTCGAGTACATCGGGCAGACCCGCGGCTGGTTCTACACTTTGCACGTCCTGGCCACGGCCCTCTTCGACCGGCCGGCGTTCTCCTCGTGCGTCAGCCACGGCATCGTCCTGGGCAGCGACGGGGCGAAGATGAGCAAGTCGCTGAAGAACTATCCCGACGTCACCGAGGTCTTCGACCGCGACGGGGCCGACGCGATGCGCTGGTTCCTCATGTCCAGCGGCATCCTGCGCGGCAGCAACCTCGTGGTCACGGAGGAGGGGATCCGCGAGGGGGTGCGCCAGGCGCTGATCCCGCTGTGGAACTCCTGGTACTTCTTCTCCCTGTACGCCAACGCCATGAACGACGGGCAGGGGTATGCCGCGCAGTGGTCGACGGCATCCAGCGACCCGCTCGACCGCTACCTCCTGGCCAAGCTAAAGCGCCTGGTCGAGACGGTCACCTCCCAGATGGACGTCTACGACATCCCCGGTGCCTGCGAGTCGGTGCGCCAGTTCGCCGACGTCATGACCAACTGGTACATCCGGCGGTCGCGAGAGCGCTTCTGGGACAGCGGCTCCGGCGACGGTTCCGTGGCCCGCGAGGCGTTCGACACGCTCTACACGACGCTCGAGGTGCTGACGCGCGTCGCGGCGCCGCTGCTCCCGCTCGTCACGGAGGAGGTCTGGCGCGGGCTCACCGGTGGGCGCTCGGTCCACCTCGAGGACTGGCCGACCGCGAAGGGCCTCCCCGGTGACGACGCCCTCGTCGCCGCCATGGACCAGGTGCGTGCCGTGTGCTCGACCAGCTCCTCGCTGCGCAAGGCCGAGAAGCTCCGCGTGCGGTTGCCGCTGGCCGAGCTCACCGTCGTCACCACCGAGCCCGAGGGGCTGCGCCCGTTCGCGGGCATCGTCGCCGACGAGCTGAACGTCAAGACCGTGAGCGTGCTCGATGTCGCGCAGGCCCACGGCTCCGACTTCGGCATCAGCCAGCGCCTAGTCGTCAACGCCCGCACCGCCGGCCCGCGACTCGGACGCGAGGTGCAGACCGCCATCAAGGGGTCGAAGACGGGCGACTGGTCCGTGGGCGCCGACGGCACGGTGACATCGGGTGGGCTCGACCTGGTGGAGGGGGAGTTCGTCGTCGAGACCGTCGTGGATGCCGAGCAGCGCGGGTCGCACGCGACGGCGATGCTCCCGGGGGGTGGGTTCGTCGTACTCGACACCGCTGTGACACCGGAGCTGGAGCTCGAGGGAGCGGCGCGCGACCTGGTGCGCGCGGTGCAACAGGCCAGGCGTGACGCCGGGCTCGACGTCTCCGACCGCATCCACCTCGAGATCGCCGGGTCGGAGGTCGTGCAGCAGGCCGTCCTCGTGCACCGCGACCTCGTCACCACCGAGACGCTTGCGCAGCAGCTGTCAGTGACACCGGACCTCGACGACCTGAGCTCGGGCGAGGGTGTTGCCGAGGTCGTCGTGGGGGAGGGACACCCCGTCCGGGTGAGGGTGTCGCGGGCCTGACAGACGGCCCGCACGGGTCTACCGTGGCGAGGTCGGCCCGGTGGAGGGAGTGGCATGGAACAGGTCGAGGGTGCGCGCGCCTTCCAGGCGTCCGGGGACGCCTACGACCGGTTCATGGGTCGCTACTCGCGTGAGCTCGCGGGGCCGTTCGCGGATGCAGCCCGCGTCGCCGTCGGGCAGAGAGCCATCGACGTCGGCTGTGGGCCCGGAGCGTTGACCGGGGTGCTGGTCGAACGCCTGGGCGCCGATGCCGTGTCGGCCGTGGACCCCTCGCCGTCCTTCGTCGAGGCGTGCCGGACCCGGCATCCGCACGTTGACGTGCGAGTGGGGCGTGCGGAGTCCCTGCCGTACGACGACGCGAGCCACGACGTGGCCCTGATGCAGCTCGTCCTGCACTTCGTCAGTGACCCCGACCTCGCCGTGAGCCAGATGAGCCGGGTCGTGCGGCCGGGCGGCCTCGTCGCGGCCTGCGTCTGGGACTTCGCCGACGGCATGGAGATGCTTCGCCTCTACTGGGACGCTGCGCTCACCGTCGACCCCGACGCTCCGGACGAGGCTCAGCGCCTGAGGTTCGGTCGTGCGGGTGAGATCGCCGACCTGTTCCGGAGCGGCGGTCTCCTCGACGTCACCGAGGGGGTCATCACCGTGAGCTCGACCTACCGCGACCTCGACGAGCTCTGGACGAGCCTCCTGGCCGGGATCGGGCCGGCTGGAGCCCACTGCGTCGCCCTCGGCGACGCTGAGCGCGATGCGGTCTGTCGCGAGATCGCCTCGCACGTGGCCGATGAGGGACAACCGTTCACCCTCAACGCCACGGCCCGGTGGGCGTCGGGTCGCGTCCCCGGCTGACCCCTGGACCACTGTCCCCTCCGCTCGCCCGCGCGACGTCGGGTGGGTGGGAGACTGTGCCGGTGAGCCCTGCACCCGATGCCCCCCAGCGCGAGGCCGCGCACCGCCTCGATGTCACCCGGCGGATCCGCGACGTCGAGCACGCCGTCCTCGGCCGCGCCCCCGAGCACGACCTCGAGCCGTCGCTGGACCGGATCCGTGCCGTGATGGACCTCATGGGCGAGCCCCAGCGCACCTTCCCGGTCATCCACGTGACCGGCACCAACGGCAAGACGAGTACCGCGCGCATGATCGACGCCCTGCTCACCGAGATGGGCCTGAAGACGGGGCGGTTCACCTCACCGCACCTCCACTCGATGCTGGAGCGGATCGCGATCGGCGGCCGGCCCATCGACGCCGAGCGCTTCCTGGCCGCCTACGACGAGGTCGTGCCGTTCGTCGAGATGGTCGATGCCCGCTCGATGCTCGACGGTGGGCCGATGATGACCTACTTCGAGGTGCTCGTCGCCGTCGCGTATGCCGCGTTCGCCGACCTCCCCGTCGACGTCGCCGTCGTGGAGGTGGGGATGGGTGGGTCCTGGGACGCGACCAACGTCGCGGACGGCACGGTGGGTGTCCTCACCCCGATCGACATCGACCACCGCCACTTCCTCGGCGACACCGTCGTCGAGATCGCCACCGAGAAGGCCGGCATCATCAAGCCCGACTCCATCTCGGTGGTCGGCGTCCAGGCCGACCCCGACGCAGCCCAGATCCTGCTCGACCGTGCGGAGGAGGTCGGCGCTCGGATCCTGTTCGAGGGCAACGACTTCGGGGTGACGGCCCGTGACGTCGCCGTGGGCGGACAGCAACTCTCCGTGCGAGGGATCGCGGCCGCCTACGACAACCTCTTCCTCCCCCTGCACGGCGCGCACCAGGCGCAGAACGCCGCTGTCGCGATCGCCGCCGTTGAGTCCTTCCTCGGCGGCGGTGAGCAGCCCCTCGACATCGAGGTGCTCCGGGCCGGCCTCGCCTCGGTGACCTCCCCGGGTCGCCTGGAGGTCGTGCGTCGCAGCCCGACCGTGCTCGTGGACGCGGCCCACAACCCGGCCGGCGTGCGCGCCCTGCGCGAGGCGCTGTCCGACTCCTTCACCTTCGCCCACCTCGTCGGGGTGCTCGCAGTCATGAAGGACAAGGACGCGGCCGAGATACTCGAGATGCTCGAGCCGAGCCTGGACGAGGTGGTCGTCACCCGCAACACCTCGCCCCGGTCGATGTCGCCGCGGGCCCTGGGGGAGCTCGCCGCCGAGATCTTCGGGGAGCACCGGGTGACCGTCGTCGATGACCTCCCGGACGCGCTGGACCAGGCTGCCGAGCTCGCGGACTCCGGGGCCGGGGTGAGCGGCGGAGTCATCGCCACCGGGTCGGTCGTCACCGCGGCCGAGGTGCGGATGCTGCTCGGCACCACCGACGTCTGAGCGACCCCTCAGGCGTCGTAGTGCCAGAGGTGTGCCCACCGCGCGCTCCACGACCCGGTGACGTGGGCGCACACGTGGATGCCGCGGCCCTCCTCCTCGTTCTCGAAGCCGCCCGGGAGGGTCGGGTCCAGGGTGAGCGTGCCCACCTGACGACAGCCGACGAAGTCGTCCCCCGGGTCGCGTCCCACGAGGACCACCGGCGCCGCGTCGTCCTCAGGAGGCCCCCAGAAGCGCCACGCGTTGTGCCCGCTCCACACGGGCACCCCGACCGGGTACCACTCCAGGGCTCCCGCCTCGCCGTAGTTGGCGGTGAAAACCACCGCGGTCGTCCGCTCCTCCGGGGGGAGCGAGCGCACGACGGCCCGGACCTCCCCGGCATACCGCTCCCACCCGATCGTCTCCTGCTGGTCGTCGTTGATGGCGGGGTAGAAAGACCCGGCGTACACCGGTGTGGGAAGCACGGGCACGAGCGCCGGCCACGCCACGGCGGCGGACGCGACGAGGACCGCTCCTGACACCGCGGTTCGGCGCGCTGACCACCGCTCGCCGAGCCACGTGCAGCCGACCGCGACGAGTGGAACGAGCACCCCGGAGAGGTAGTAGCCCTTGCCGCCCACGACGAGGAAGGTGATCAGGACCAGGAGGTAGGTGGTCCCCAGGGGGCGGATGGCCACCCACCGCTGCTCCCGGAGGGTCGCGCGCAGGCCGACGACCCAGACGACCGCGATCACCGGGCTGAAGACGAGCACCATCTCCATCAGCAGTCCGACGCGGCCGCCGAGCCCGCCGTACTCACGGGCGATGTCCTCCGACAGCGCGACCGCCGGCCAGCCGTGGGTGCCCTGCCACACGAGGTTGGGCACCCAGAGGGCGAGGGCGGCGAGCCCACCCAGCCACGGCCACGGCGTGCGGAGCACGGGGCGGGCCACCGGGTCGAAGGCGACGGCTAGGAGAAGCGCCAGCAGCAGGATGGCGACCGCGTGCTTGTTGTTCAGCCCCACCCCGGCCACGAGGCCCGCAGCCAGCCACAACCGGGGCCGCTTCTCGAGGAGCGACTGGGCGACCAGCACGAGCACGGCAGTCCAGGCGAGCACGTCGAACGTCGCGGTCGACAGGCGGTGCCCCAGGGTCATGATCACCGCGGAGAACCCGACGACGGCGGCCGTCAGCACCTGCGGGTCCCGGCTGCCGCCGAGCAGGCGGGAGAGGTGCGCCGCGAGCAGGGTCACGGCGAGCATCGCGGCGAGCGGGGCAAGGCGCAGCGCGACGAGGTGCCCCGGAGCGATCTCGCCGGCGAGCCGCGCGAGGAAGGGGGTCAGCGCGGGCTGGTCCGGGTAGCCCCAGGCGAGGCGGTAACCGGCGGAGGCGAAGTACAGCTCGTCCCGGTGGGGTCCGTAGAAGGGGGCCATGGCGAGGAGGATCGCGCCTTGGCCCGCGAGCACCCACCAGACCGGTCGCGCGAACGGTGGGCGTGCGGGTGCCATCGCCTCAGTGTGCCCGGCGGGCCGCCCGAGTCGGGGGCTCGAGGCTCATCCCGGGTCTCCCGCGTCCCCGGCGGACCGGTGACGGGCCAGCCGGGCGAGGTCGTAGCGGTTGCTGGCGCCGGTCTTGCGCAGCAGGTTGGATACGTGTGAGCTCACCGTCTTCTCGCTGACGAAGAGGGCTCGGGCGATCTCGCCGTAGGTCCGCCCGGCGACCACGTGCTCGAGGATCTCCCCTTCACGGGTGGTGAGGCCCTTCAACCGCGAGCCCGACGGCTCCGACGGCTCCGCGCCGACGTCGTCGAGTCGGATGCGCGCGGATCGAGCGAGCTGGCGCACCTCGCTGAGCAGGGACTCTGCGCGGAGGTCGGCGGCGAGGGCATGCGCCCGCCGCACGAGGGTCGCGGCCTCCCGCCGGGGCCGTTCGCCCTCGGTGAGTACCGCTTCGGCTTCCCGGAACGCCGCGTACGCGGCATCCCAGGGGCACTCGCCGTCGAGCAGGACTGCGGCCCGCGCCCACCGGTCGGCGGCGCCGGGGGAGCGACGGGCACGCGCGACCTCGCCCCCGTAGAGCGCGTCCAGCCCGTCGAGCCGTGCCTGGTACGCCGGCGACTCGGGCCCGAGGTCGGCGATGACGTGGGGGAACCGCTCGAGCAGGTCTTCGAGGCGTCCCAGCACCGGCTCCACCGGCTGCCCGCCCTCGCGGGCTGCGTCAGCCAGGTCACCCAGCGCGCGGGCCGCGAGGGGGCACAACCACTCGCACAACGTGGGAGGGACGCCGGCGGACAGCGCACCCGCCATGGCGGCCTCGAAGGCCCCCTCGGCGTCGCCCGCCCCGAGTCGAACCCTGGCCCGTACGGCGTCGAACTCGAAGGGGAGGAACCCGGTGGTCTCCGCGAAGAGCTCGTCGGCCCGGGCCAGGTGGTCCTCGGCCTCGTGCTGACGTCCCTGGAGCACGGCGAGGTGAGCCGCCGACAGCCGCGACGAGGCATCGGCCAGACCGCCGGGGTCCGAGCCGAGGGCGACCCGTAGGAGCTCCGTGCAACGGCGCCACTCACCCATGACGAGTTGGTCCGCGGCCAGGGCTGCGGACACCCAGGCCAGGTAAGGGTGGGGAGCGCCGAGCGCTTCCATCTGCCGCCGCCGAGCCTCGACCGCGCGGACGCGCTTTAGCGGCGCCGCCGCACCGCTCGCGTTCGCCTCCCACAGGCTGGCGTGCACGAAGGCCCACCAGTCACCGGCTTCCAGGGCGGACTCGGCGCCACGTGCCGCCAGCTCGAGGCCACCCGAACGCCCGGCGAACTCCGCGCCCATCGCGGCGGCGGCGCAGGCGTAGGCCAAGGCGCGCGGGTGACCGACGGACCGGGCTCGAGCGAGAGCGGTGTCCGCCAGCTCGAAGGCGTCCGTCCGGTCGGCCCACAGGGCGGCGTGGGCCAGCTCGGCGAGCGCGTAGGGGTGCTGCCACGACTCCGGGAAGGGCGAGGACAGCTCGACCGCGTGCTCGAGCGGGTCGATGCGCAGGAAGCCGCGTCCGGTGGAGAACCGCAGGTGCTCCTGGCGCACGAGCAGCTCGGCGACCATGAGCGGATGCCGCGACTCGTCGAGCTCGGACAGCAGCGACTCGACCGCCCCGAGCTCGGTCTCGAACTCACCCACCCGAGCGGCCGCCCGTCGAAGGCGGTCGAGGAGGTCGACGCGCGACTCGCCGACCCCTTTCACGTGGCCGCGGAGCTCGACGAGGCGAGCGAGCAGCCGGAGCTCGGCGGGAGCGTCGTCCAGGGCCGCCGCGAGGTCCGCCGCCCGCAGGCTCCAGAGGTACGCCTGGCCGTGGTTCCCGGCGCGCGCGTGGTGCTCGGCAACGTGCGTGGTGGCAGCGAGGCGGGTCATGGCGGAGGTTGCGTCCCCTCGCGCGGAGAGGTTCTTCTCACAGGCGCGAGCGAAGGCCGCGTGGAGCTGACGCCGCTCCTCGCCGGCCAGTCCGGACTCCAGGGCCTCGGCCTGGAGTGGGTGGTGGAACCAGTGACCGCCGTCAGCCGTGACGTCGAGGACCCCCTGGTCGACGGCCTCCCGCAGGAGCGAGGTGGCCTCCGAGGGCGTCACCCCCGCGAGCCCGGTGGCCCGTACCAGCGCCCGCCCGGACGCGACCTCGCCCCCGACCGCCACGGCCACGACCAGCTCACGGCCGCGTGCGGACAGTCGGTGCCACGGCCGCAGCACGGCATCCCGGAGATCTGCCGGCAGGTCGGCGCCGAGGTGACGCTCGCCGGGGGAGAGATCCTCGACGAGGAGCCGGTTGAGGTAGGCGTTGCCCCCGGATCTGGTGTGGACGTCCGACACGAGCGACTCGTGCGGGGGCGATCCGAGCAGCTCCTGGAGCTGGTCCCGGGTCGCGGCCCGGTCGAAGGTGGGCAGCGAGAGCTCGGTGAGGCACGGCATCCGGCGGACGTCGGCCAGCCAGCGCTGCATGGGGTGGCCGACGCCCACCTCACCGCGCCTGAGGGTCATCAGGACGGCGAGCCGTCGATCGGGCGGACCGGCGAGGAGGTAGGTCAGGACGTCCAGGGAGCCGGGGTCGCTCCAGTGGAGGTCGTCGACGACGAGCACCACCGGTCGCTCGGCGCAGAGCACCTCCAGCCACTCGTCGAGGACCACCGGCGCCCCACCGGGCCGCGCGTCGTCGTCGAGAGCCGGCCGGGGGATCCCGTCCGGGAGCCGGCGCAGCCCCGTGCGAAGCGGCATCAGCGGCACGGTGCTCGCCCCCATGGGGAGGCAGACGCCCCGTAGGACGAGGACCTCGTCGCTCTCGGACACGGCCTGCGCACAGGCCGCGTCGACCAACCGGGTCTTCCCGACCCCGGCGTCACCACTGACGATCAGGGGCCCCATGCGTCCCTGCTGGGCGCCGTCGACGACCGAGCGGACCCGGGCGATCTCCCGGGTCCGTCCGACGAACCCGGATGCCGCCCGCGCCGTGGTGCCCACGACCCTCAGTGTGGCAGCGGGCCGTCGACAGTGCAGGGATCTGAGGGGTTCGCCGGGTCCATCTGAGGGGAGGTGCCGGATGTGGGTGGGGAGCGGCCCGTACGACGGTGAAGGGGTCATCCAGACACCCACATCTCGAGGAGCACACCATGAACGGAATCACGAACACCAGCGTCCACGACCGCACCACCCGCCGCATCGTCGCCGTCTCTGCGGCCGCGCTCACGCTCGTCGCGATCACGGCCGCGCCCTCGTCGGCGAGCCAGGAGGCCGGTCCGGCCGTGTCCGCCCGCCAGCCCCACGTCGGCCCGTGCCAGCTGGAGCGGCTCGGGACCCAGTTCGTCCGGTGCGACGACCTCACCGGGAACGGGGTGGCCGCACCCGCGCACGTCCACCAGCAGTGACCGGAGCGGGGCCGGCGCACGAGGCACCGTCCGGGTGGGGGTGCGCCGGCCCTGGCGGCATACCCTTGCGGCATGAGTCCGCTGTTCAAGCTGGTCCTGCTCGTCGTCATCGGGGTCGCCGTCTGGCTGGTGGTGACCCGGGTGATGGGCGGGCGCACCGACGCCCCGGTGCGCTTCACCCCAGTCGAGGACCTCAGCGTCGAGGTGCAGCAGACGATCGACGCGGCCCTGGCCCGTGGAGAGCTCGTCGCCGCCGTCAAGCACTACCGGGCCGCCACCGGGGCGAGCCTGCTCGAGGCGAAGACGGCCGTGGACACCCGGCGCTGGAAGCAGCAGGGATGAGGCGACTTCCGCTCTACGGGGTGCAGGGGAAGTTCACCTTCCGGCTGCTCGCGATGACGCTCTTCGGCCAGGCGGTCATCCTGTCCTTCTTCGCCCTCGTGGCCCGCGGCACCGCGATCGCAGGGGGACGCGGGGGAGACGGGTCGACGCTGCTCTGGCTGGGCTGTGGGCTGGCCCTGCTCTCGCTCGTCGCTGCGGGCCTGATGCGCCGCCCCTACGGCATCACCCTCGGGTGGCTGGTGCAGGTGCTGACCTGGGCCGGAGCCTTGGTCGAGACGGCGATGATCGCGGTGTCGCTGATCTTCACCGGTCTCTGGGTGCTGCTCCTCGTGCAGGGGCTGAAGGCCGACGCCCTGGTCGCGGAGCGAGAGCGCGCCGCGAGCAGCCAGCCGGCGGGTGAGCAGACCGGTGAGCAGTCCGGCGGCGCCGAGGCTGGCGGTGGCCGGGCGGTCGGTGGCTAGGCTGACGGTGTGACCACCGAACGCTCTCTCGTCCTCATCAAGCCCGACGGCTTCGCCCGCGGCCTCACCGGCGAGGTCGTGCGCCGCATCGAGGCCAAGGGCTACCGCCTCGTCGCCCTGGCCGTCACCACGCCCGACACCGAGCGGCTCCACCGGCACTACGCCGAGCACGAGGGCAAGCCCTTCTTCGAGCCGCTGGTGGCCTTCATGTCGTCGGGCCCGGTGAGCGCCGTCGTCATCGAGGGTGAGCGGTGCATCGAGGGCTTCCGGGCGCTCGCCGGAGCCACCGACCCCACGGCCGCGCTGCCCGGCACGATCCGCGGCGACCTCGGGCGCGACTGGGGCGAGAAGGTGCAGAAGAACATCGTCCACGGCTCGGACTCCCCGGAGTCCTCGGCCCGAGAGATCGAGATCTGGTTCCCCGGGCTCTGACCCCGGCGAGCCCTCCCGGATGCCGGCGGATGCCCGCCTAGCCTGAGGGCATGGCTGGCTGGGGTTCGGGATGGGTGCGCGGGCGGGATCTCGCGATCGACCTCGGCACCGCCAACACGGTCATCTACGAACGCGGCCGCGGCGTCGTGCTCGACGAGCCCTCCGTCGTGGCCGTGCGAACCGGCACCTCACAGCTCGTCGCGGCCGGCCACCGCGCCAAGGAGATGCTCGGCCGCACGCCCGAGACGGTGCGGGCGATGCGTCCGCTGCGCGACGGCGTGATCTCCGACGCGGACGTCACCGAGCGGATGATCCGCTGGTTCGTCGAGCAGGTCTCGCCGTCGCGACTGGTGCGTCCCCGGATCGTCGTGTGCGTGCCCAGCGACATCACCAGTGTCGAGCGACGGGCCCTGGAGGACGCCACCCTGCGCTCGGGTGCGCGCCGCGTCTTCGTCATCGAGGAGACGATGGCGGCCGCCATCGGGGCGGGCCTGCCGGTGGAGGAGACCCGGGCGTCGATGGTCGTCGACGTGGGCGGTGGCACCACCGACGTCGCGGTCATCAGCCTCGGCGGTGTCGTGACCTCACGGACGGTGCGCATCGGCGGTGACGAGATCGACGAGGCGCTCGTGGCTCACGTCAAGAGCGAGTACTCCCTGCTCCTGGGCGAGCGCAGCGCCGAGGACCTCAAGGTCGCCGCGGGTTCGGCCTTCCCGCTCAGCGAGGAGCTCACCGAGCGGGTCCGGGGCCGAGACCTCGTGACGGGGCTCCCCAAGACGGTCTCCATCTCCTCCCAGGAGGTGCGTCGGGCCATCGAGACGCCCGTCGTGCAGATCGTCGAGCTGGTGCGCGCGGTGCTCGACGTGTGCCCACCAGAGCTCGCGGGGGACGTCGTCGACCGTGGCATCGCGCTCACCGGGGGCGGGGCGCTGCTGCGGGGGCTCGACGAGCGGCTCCGTCACGAGCTGGGCGTGCCCGTCCACGCCGCCGAGGAGCCCCTGCGGGCGGTCGCGCGGGGCGCGGGTCGCTGCGTCGAGGAGTTCGGCACCCTCGAGCGTGTCCTCGTCGACAACCGTCGCCCCTGACCCGTGTCCAGCATCACCGAGCGCACCAGTCCCCGGCGCCGGCTCCTCGTCGGCCTGGTGGCCGTGACGGCCTTCGTCCTGGCCGTCGACCTCTCCGGGGCCGCCAACCTGGAGCCGGTGCGCGGTGCAGCGGCCGCGGCCCTCGGGCCCCTGGAGCGGCTGCTCGGCCCCCGCGACGGTGTGGTCAGCGAGCTGCGCGCCGAGAACCTGGAGCTCAGGGGTCGCCTGTCGGCGGCCGAGCAGGATGCCGCAGTCGAGTCCCGATTGGCCACCATCCTCACCGAGCCGGTGCTCGCTGGTGCCGTGGTCGTCCCGGCACGGGTCGTGGCGCTCGGAGTGTCCGGCCCCGCGGGTCCCGAGCGGGTCACCATCGACGTCGGCGCCCGCGACGGAGTGAAGGTGGACCGCGCGGTGGTCGCCGAGGGCGGCCTCGTCGGGCGGGTGGTCTCGGTCGCACCGTGGACGAGCGACGTGCTCCTCGTCGGGAGCCCGGACCTGGCGGTGGGTGTGCGGGTCGGTCCGCAGGGGGTCCTCGGCCAGGCGTCCGGCAGCGCGGCGCCGGGGGGCGCGGGCCCGGAGCCCGGTCGCCTGTCCCTCGCCCTCGTGGAGACCGGCACCATGCGCTCCGGCGACGCCGTGAGCACGCTCGGCAGCCTGGGCGGCGGTCCCTACCCACCCGGGCTCGCAGTCGGGACCGTCACCTCGGTCGACGACGACGCCGGGCGGGTGGCGCAGACCGGGGCGCTCAGGCCATCGGTGGACCCCACGTCGCTCGACGTCGTGGCCGTGCTCGTCACCACGCCGCGGAGCACCCCCAGGCCCACCGCCACCGCAGCGACCGGCTGATGGGCGCCCTCCCGATCGTGCTCCGGCCCCTTGCGCTGCTTGCCGCGGTGCTCGCCGTCGTGATCCTCGGTGCGCGTCACCTGACGCCGGCACCCGACCTCGTCCTCGTCCTCGTCGTGGCGTGGGCCTTGCTCCACGGCCCCGCCGTGGGCGCCGCGGTCGGGCTCGGGGCCGGGTGGCTGCTCGACGTCGTGCCGCCCGGGTCGCCGGGGCTGGGGTTCGCGGCCCTGACCTACGCCGCGGCCGGCGCCGTCGCCGGACGGTTCCGGGTCGAGGGTCCGGTATCGGCCCCGCTCGTGGCCGGTGTCGCACTGATCTCCTCGGCACTCGTGGAGGGGGTCAGCATCGTGCGGGCTCTCGCCGTGTCCGCTCCGGTGGACCTCGCCGGGTCGCTGCTCGCGACCCTCCTCACCGCGACCGTGGCCGCCGTGCTGGTCCCGCTCGTCGTGGCCGCGGAGCGGACCGTGGCGAGGCGGAGGTTCGGATGAGGCGCCGGTCGTCCGCGCACCAGGGACGCTTCCTCGCCGTGGCCCTGGCCGTCGCCCTCGCCTTCACCGCCCTCGTCGGTCGGCTCGGGGAGGTCCAGATCCTGGGCAGCGGGGACTTCAGTGCCGCGGCGTCCTCAGGGGACACCCGGACCCTGGTCGTGCCGGCGGTCCGTGGCCGGATCCTCGACCGGGAAGGCCGGGTCCTCGCCGGCAACCACGCCAGCCCGGTGGTGACCATCGAGCGTCGCGAGATCCTGGAGCGGGCCGACCGCGCCGAGTCCGTCGTCCGCGACGTCGCGACGGTCCTGGGGGTCGACCCGGAGCCCCTGCTCGCCCGCACCTGGCTGTGCGGCGAGGACGACGCCCCGCCGGCACCGTCCTGCTGGGCCGGGTCCGCGCAGGTGCCCGTGCCGTTGGCCGAGGACGTGGACGCGACACGGGCGCTCACGCTCGTCGAGCAGCCCGCCCGCTTCCCCGGGGTGGCCGTGGGCTCGCGCGCGGTGCGCGACTACCCGCGGCCGGAGGGTGCGAGCGCCGCCCAGGTCCTGGGGTACCTCGGACCGGTCCGCGAGGACGAGGTCGACCCGGAGGTCGGTCTGGACGCCGCCGCCCTCGTCGGCCGCGCCGGCCTCGAGCAGCAGTACGACACGGTGCTCCGGGGCACCCCCGGTCACACCATCGTGTCCGTCGACCCCCGCGGGCTAGTGACCGGCGTGGTCTCCCGCACCGACCCGGTGCCGGGGAGGGACCTGGTCACGTCGCTGGACGCCACGGTCCAGGCCTCCGCCGAGCGGTCGCTCGCGGCGGGGATGGCCACCGCGCGCAAGGATCCCAAGAAGTGGCCCGCGGACTCCGGTGCCGTCGTGGTGCTCGACCCGCGCACGGGCGCAGTGGCCGCGCTCGCGAGCGCCCCGTCCTACGACCCGAACGTGTGGACCGGGGGTATCTCGGCCACCGACTACGCGGCCCTCACCGACCCGGCATCCGGGATGCCGCTGCTCTCCCGGGCGATCGGCGTCGAGCTGGCCCCGGCGAGCACCCTCAAACCGGCATCGGTCACCGGGGCGGTGCAAGCCGGCAACCCGCTCGACGGCACCTACGACTGCCCCTCCACCTACCGCATCGGCGACACCCTCTTCCACAACCACGAGACCCGGGGTCGTGGCCTGATCAGCTTCGCCAAGGCCATCCAGATCTCGTGCGACACGGTCTTCTACGCGCTCGCCCACGACGCGTGGGTCAGCCAGGGCGGGCTGGCCGCACCGGTCGGTGCGGCCGACCCCTTCGCCGAGGTGGCCGAGGGGCTCGGCCTCGGGGCACGCACCGGGATCGACCTGCCGGGGGAGGCCGCCGGGCGGGTCCCGGACCGGTCGTGGAAGCAGGCCCAGTGGGAGGCGAACCGGGACGAGATGTGTCGGCGGGGGCGCACCGGCTACCCGAGAGACAAGAACCGCGCCCATGCGGCCTACCTCAAGCAGGTCGCGACCGAGAACTGTGCCTCCGGCTTCCAGGTGCGCGCCGGGGACGTCGCGAACTTCTCGATCGGGCAGGGCGACGTCGCCGCCACGCCCCTGCAGGTGGCGGTGATGTATGCCGCCTTCGCCAACGGCGGGACGGTGCTCACTCCCCGGGTCGGTGAGGCCACGGTGGACCCGCTCACGGGGGAGCGGGACCCGGTGCCCGGCGGGCCCTCGCGACCCGCCCCGATCCCGCAGGAGGTCGGCTCCTACGTGCGCGCGGCGCTGCGCGACGCCGTGACTGCCGGCAGCGTGCGCCGCCTCTTCACCGGGATGCCGGACTGGCCGGTCGCGGGGAAGACCGGTACCGGTGAGGTCGTGGGCCGGCGGGACACCTCGTGGTTCGTCTCCTATGCGCCCGCGGACCAGCCGCGGTGGGTGGTGTCGGTGGTCATCGCCCAGGGTGGGCCGGGGTCCCGGGCAGCGGCCCCGGTGGCGCGCGCGGTCCACGAGACGCTGCGCGGGCTGAAGTGAGCGGGGGGAGCGGCGGCCGATAGGGTGACGTCATGGCTGATTTCGACGTCGTGGTGCTCGGTGCTGGTCCCGGTGGTTACGTCGCGGCGATCCGCGCCTCCCAGCTCGGGCTGAAGGCGGCGGTGGTGGAGTCGAAGTACTGGGGCGGGGTCTGCCTCAATGTCGGCTGCATCCCCAGCAAGGCGCTCATCGCCAACGCGACCCTCGCCCACACGCTCGCCCACGACAAGAAGAAGTTCGGCATCGAGGGCGACGCGACGATGTCGTTCGGGCCGACCCACAAGCGGTCCCGCCAGGTGTCGGCGGGCATCGTCAAGGGTGTGCACTTCCTCATGAAGAAGAACAAGATCGAGGAGATCGACGGCTGGGGCACGCTCACGTCAGCCACCTCGATGGACGTGAAGCTGAACGACGGGTCGAGCCGCGCGCTGACGTTCGACAACCTCATCCTGGCCACCGGTGCCTTCACCCGGATGCTGCCGGGCATGGAGGTGACCGACAACATCGTGACCTACGAGGAACAGATCCTCGACGAGAACCTCCCCGGCTCGATCGTGATCGCCGGGTCCGGCGCCATCGGGGTCGAGTTCGCCTACGTCCTGAAGAACTTCGGGGTCGACGTCACCATCGTGGAGTTCCTCGACGCGATGGTGCCCACCGAGGACGCGGACATCTCCAAGGAGCTCCTCAAGCACTACAAGAAGCTCGGCGTGAAGGTCATGCTGGGCACCAAGGTCGAGGGGGTCGAGGACACCGGGTCCGGGGTGAAGGTGACCGTGTCGCCGGCATCCGGTGGGGACTCGCAGGTGCTCGAGGCCGACAAGTTCATGTCGGCCATCGGTTTCGCACCGCGCACCGAGGGCTTCGGGCTCGAGGCGATCGGGGTCGAGCTGACCGACCGCGGGGCCATCGCGATCGACGACTTCTGCCGCACCAACGTCGAGCACGTCTACGCCATCGGTGACTGCACCGCGAAGCTCATGCTGGCCCACGTGGCCGAGGCGCAGGGCGTCGTCGCGGCCGAGACCATCGCCGGGGCCGACACGATGCCCGTGGAGTACGACTTCATCCCCCGAGCCACTTACTGCCACCCGCAGATCGGCTCCTTCGGGTACTCCGAGGCCCAGGCCAAGGAGAAGGGCTACGACGTCAAGGTGGCGCAGTTCCCGTTCAGCGCCAACGGCAAGGCCATGGGCCTGGGGGACGCCGTCGGTTTCGTGAAGATCGTGGCCGACGCGACGCACAACGAGATCCTCGGCGCGCACATGATCGGCCCCGACGTCACCGAGCTGCTGCCGGTGCTCACCCTGGCCCAGAAGTGGGACCTCACCGCCGACGAGGTCTCCCGCAACGTCTTCGCCCACCCGACGCTCTCGGAGTCGGTCAAGGAGGCCATCGAGGGCATCGCGGGGCACATGATCAACCTCTGAGGCGGGGTGGGCGACGTGGGCACCCGTCAGGCGAGCTGCCGAGTGAGGAAGTCGTCGACCTGGTTGATCGCCAGGGTCGCACCCTCCTCCATCCCCATGTCCAGCACGGTCTGCATCGCCTCCGCCGAGTCGTAGGTGCTGGTGAAGACGGCGCGGGTGCTGCCGTCGACGTCCTGGAACGCGTAGACGTTCTCGGACACCGGGAGGTCGGGATTGGGCTCGAGGTCGGCGCTCGCAAACCCGTCGCGGAACGCGAAGCGGAGCGGCTGCTCGACCTCGGTGATCTCCCAGTAGCCGGCGAACTTCTCGCCCTCCGGCGAGGTCATGTAGTACGTCGTGCGACCACCGGGCCGGAGGTCGTGCTCGACGAACGTCGCCGGGTAGGTGGGCGGGCCCCACACCTGCTCGAGCTGACGCGGGTCGGCATACATGGCCCAGACCCGTTCCACGGGGGCCGGGAACTCTGCCGTGATGGTCAGGGTGCGGCTGTCGACGTCCTTGGTGATGTCGGTGACGGGCATGTCAGTTCTCCTCGTTGAGTAGCAGTGCATCGATTCGGGCGACCCGCCCCCGCCAGACCCCCTCGAGCTCGTCGAGCATCGAGGTGACGGAACGGACCGCTGCCACGTCGCCGCTGGCCAGCTGCTCGCGACCGTGACGCCGCTTGGTCAGCAGGCCGGCCCTCTCGAGCACGGCGACGTGTTTCTGGACGGCGGCGAAGCTCATGTCATAGCCCGTCGCCAGGGTCGTGACCGAGTGCTCCCCGCCGAGCACCCTGCGCAGGATGTCGCGTCGGGTGCGGTCGGAGAGGGCATGGAACAGGGCGTCCGCCCGGTCCGCACTGTCGATCACCGGGCCAATATACAACCAAATGGTTGTATGTTGTCAAGAGACGAACGATACTTGATCAGTTCAAGAAAATACGGCACACTTCAGGGCGTGCCCACCACCCCTCCGGACGTCCAGCGTCGCCTGCGCGCCGCTGGGCTGCGCGTGACCCGGCCCCGGGTGGCCGTACTGGCCGCCGTGAGCCAGACCCCGCACGCCGACACCGACTCGATCATCTCGACGGTGCGGGCAGACCTCGGGGCCGTCTCCCACCAGGCGGTCTACGACGTCCTGAAGGCCCTGACCTCTGCGGGCCTGGTGCGGCGCATCCAACCGAGCGGCACGGTCGCGCGTTATGAGGGCCGGGTGGGAGACAACCACCACCACGTCGTGTGCCGGTCCTGCGGGGCCATCGCCGACGTGGACTGCGCAGTGGGGCACGCGCCGTGCCTCACGGCATCCGACCAGCGCGGCTTCACGATCGAGGAGGCCGAGGTCATCTACTGGGGCCACTGCGGCGAGTGCGCAGCGAGCACCCTCACCGCGCCGCCGAACGAGTAGTCCCGCGCGGGCCACTGCCACGCGCGACATCCCTGAGGAGAAGGAACGACATGACCGAGATGAAGAGCGAGAGCGAGAACCCGGCTCTCAAGGCCCCGGAGCCCGCCACCGGTGGCCGTCCGCACGGCAACCAGGACTGGTGGCCCAACCAGCTGGACCTGTCGGTCCTGCACACCAACTCCTCGAAGTCGAACCCCCTTGGTGCCTCCTTCGACTACAAGCAGGAGTTCGCCGACCTCGATGTCGATGCGCTCAAGGCCGACCTCGTCGAGGTCATGACCACCTCCCAGGAGTGGTGGCCGGCCGACTTCGGCCACTACGGTCCGCTCTTCATCCGGATGAGCTGGCACGCGGCCGGCACCTACCGCATCGAGGACGGCCGGGGCGGGGGCGGCAAGGGCCAGCAGCGCTTCGCACCCCTGAACAGCTGGCCGGACAACGGCAACCTCGACAAGGCCCGTCGGCTGTTGTGGCCGGTCAAGCAGAAGTACGGCCAGAAGGTCTCCTGGGCCGACCTGCTGGTCCTCGCCGGGAACGTCGCGCTGGAGGACATGGGCTTCGAGACCTTCGGCTTCGGCTTCGGTCGCACCGACACCTGGGAGCCGGAGGAGGTCTTCTGGGGGCCGGAGGACACCTGGCTGGGCGACGAGCGCTACGGCGGTGAGCGGGAGCTGTCCGGCCCGCTCGGGGCGGTCCAGATGGGCCTGATCTACGTCAACCCGGAAGGCCCGAACGGCGAGCCTGACCCGATGAGGTCGGCCCGCGACATCCGTGAGACCTTCCGCCGGATGAACATGAACGACGAGGAGACGGTCGCGCTCATCGCGGGCGGGCACACCTTCGGCAAGACCCACGGCGCGGGTGACCCCGACCTCGTCGGCACGGAGCCCGAGGGCTGCCCGGTGCACGCGATGGGCCTGGGATGGAAGAGCCAGCACGGCACCGGTAAGGGCGCGGACACCATCACCTCGGGGCTGGAGGTCACGTGGACCTACCACCCCACCCGCTGGGACAACGAGTACTTCCACATCCTCTTCGCCTACGACTGGGAGCTCACGAAGTCGCCCGCGGGCGCGCACCAGTGGCGGCCCAAGAACGGGGCCGGGTCCGACATGGTCCCCGGGGTCGACGGGTCCCAGCCCCGACAGGAGCCCCGGATGCTCACCACCGACGTCGCGCTGAGGGTCGACCCGACCTACGAGAAGATCTCGCGCCGGTTCCACGACGACCCGCAGGAGTTCGCGACCGCCTTCGCCAAGGCCTGGTACAAGCTGCTCCACCGCGACATGGGGCCGGTCACCCGCTACCTCGGCCCGTGGGTCGCCGAGCCGCAGATCTGGCAGGACCCGGTGCCCGCGGTCGACGGCGAGCTGGTCACGAGTGAGGACGTCGCGGCGCTCAAGGAGTCCGTCCTCGCCTCCGGCCTCACCGTCCAGCAGCTCGTCCGCACCGCGTGGGCCTCGGCGTCGACGTTCCGTGGCACGGACATGCGTGGCGGGGCCAACGGCGCCCGGATCGCCCTCGAGCCCCAGCGTGGCTGGGCGGTCAACGAGCCCGACGAGCTCGCGAGCGTGCTCGAGACCCTCGCCCGGGTCAAGAAGGACTTCGACGACACCG
Organism: Actinomycetales bacterium; assembly: GCA_038258215.1. Taxonomy (GTDB): domain Bacteria; phylum Actinomycetota; class Actinomycetes; order Actinomycetales; family Dermatophilaceae; genus Fodinibacter. The sequence continues at coordinate 30,331 of JBBSQC010000030.1, forward strand.
GCGGCCGCACCGTCTCGCTCGCCGACCTCATCGTCCTCGGTGGAGGCGCCGGTGTGGAGCAGGCGGCTCGCGAGGCGGGTCACGTCGTCACGGTGCCCTTCGCGCCGGGACGCACCGACGCCACGCAGGAGCAGACCGACGTGGAGTCGTTCTCGATGCTGGAGCCCCGCGCCGACGGCTTCCGCAACTACGCCCGGGAGGGTGAGAAGGCCCCGGTGGAGCGGCTGCTCCTCGACAAGGCCTACCAGCTCATGCTCACCGCGCCGGAGATGACCGTGCTCGTGGGCGGGCTCAGGGCCATCGGGGCGACCGTCGGTGGCAGCAGCCTCGGCGTGCTCACCGAGCACCCCGGCCGGCTGACCACCGACTTCTTCAGGACGGTGCTGGACCCCGGCACGCAGTGGGAGACCTCGGTCGACACCGAGAACGTCTACGACAGCACCGACGGGGCCTGGACCGCGACCGCCGCGGACCTGGTGTTCGGGTCGCACTCCCAGCTTCGGGCCATCTCCGAGGTCTACGGCAGCGCCGACGCGGGCCAGCGGTTCGCCGACGACTTCGTCGCCGCGTGGGACAAGGTCATGACGCTCGACCGGTTCGACCTCCGCTGACCCTCTGACGGGGAGCCGAGCCACCCCCGGGTACGCCGTCCACCTCACACGGGGTGGGCGGCGTATCTGGATCTCGTCCGCCCCTGTTCATACGCACGTATGATGCCATCCCATGGGCGACGTATCGACAGGGCGGGGCACCGAGTCCGCCATTACAGAGGCGATCCTCGCGATCGTCGCAGATCGAGGCCTCGACCGGGCGACCGTGCGGGAGGTGGCTGCGGTTGCCGGAGTGGCCATCGGTACGGTGCAACACCACTTTCCCACCAAGGACGCGATGCTGGTGGGAGCGTTCACCGAGGTGGTGGCACGGGTAGGCGCGCGCCTGCGCGCGCTCGAGTCGAGCAACGACGTCAGGCGCGACCTGTGGGCGGTCCTGGAGCAGATCCTTCCGGTCGATCGGGAGCGCACTCAGGAGGCTCGCGTCCAGCTGGCCTTCGCCACCCGAGCGATGCACGAGCCGACGCTGGCCGCCATCCAGACCGGGGTGCTGACCGAGCTGCACGACGCGATGAGCACCACCCTGAGCGTGGTCGGCACCATGCCTCCCGAGCGGGCGCGCCTGGCCGCTCACGGGCTGATCGCTCTCGCCGACGGGCTGGCCCTGCATGCGCTGAGCACCCGGGACTGGATCGCCGCGTCGCAGCTGCCCCTCAGCATGGACCTGCTGCTGAAGGCGCTGACCGATGGACCTCCCGGTCTCGGGGCTGCCCAGGCACCTTGACATTCCATCCAGACAAGGCATCATACGTTCGTATGAGGTCATACAGGCGTATAAGAGTTCCGCGTGGCCTGGTGGTGGGCACCCTGGTCGCCCTCGCCCTCGCCCTCGCCTGGGCTCCGCTCTGGCTGCTGCCGGGGTCGGGCCTGACCGCTCCCGCGGTGCAGAGCGTCCTCTACGTCGGGCTGTTCATCCTCACCGTGCGAAGCCGCTGGTGGAAGGCCCGCCTCGTGAGGGCGGTGCAACGGTGGACCATCAACCCGCTGATGCGGCTCTTCATCGGCGTCGGCGTGAACCCGCTGGGTCTGGCCATCCTGGAGACCACGGGCCGTATCTCCGGCGCGCCCCGTCAGACCCCGGTGGGCAACGGTCAGGCCGGCGGCGACTTCTGGATCATCGCCGAGCACGGAACCCAGTCGAACTACGTGCGCAACATCCTGCGAAACCCCACTGTTCGCGTACGGCTCAGGCAGGGCCTTCGCTATCGGTGGGTCGCGGGCACGGCGACGGTGCTGCCTGAGGACGACGCGTTGGCCCGGCAACGCCGCATCATCGCCTGGCACCCACTGCGAGCCTTCAACGCGATGAACGTCCGCGTGCTCGGCACCGACCTGCTCACCGTGCACGTCGCGCTTCACGTCCCCGAAGACGAAACTCGACCTCCGCGGCCGCACATCTCCCGCGGATCGGAAGGCCTTGCGGACGACGTGGCCGGCAGAGGGGCGCGTGCGGGCCTGGTGCGTCGTTGAGGCTGCGTGAACGGTGACATGCGACCGGGTCTCACGGCCCGGAACGGTCGCGTCGTTGGCCATGGCGTGTGCCAGACCCGCAGGTTGGGGGCTACGCACCACCGTGAGGATGCGGTCGGCGACAGGCCAGCCACCGAGACGACGGCGGCGCCAGGGTTGCCCCTGACGCCGCCGTCGGTCGGTTCTACGTGAACCGGTCCGCGCTGGTGCTGCTCAGCTGAACTGAACGCCCAGGACGCCGCGGTTGTAGTCCTTCTTGACCTCGATCTTCACACCCACGCCGGGGACCTTGACGCCTTGGTTCTTCAGCTCGGGGTACCAGTACTGGTCGGTGTCGTCGAAGACCGGGTTGGCCTTCTGACCGCGGATGTAGTTGGCCTGGCCGTTCTGGTGGAGCGTGAACGAGTCGGCCTTCCGCAGGCTGAAGGGTGCGTCGTACACCTGGACCCTGGACCGCCACGGCTGACCCGTGGTGAGCTGGTAGAACGGGGCCGGGTGCGAGTCGATGATGAGGTTCCGCCCGTTGCCCGGGTGGGCAAAGGTGTCGTTGTCGGCGTACGAGGTGTCCCAGTAGGAGACGAGCAGCCCCTCCTGGTACGCGTAGTGGTCGACGTAGTCGGGCCTGGTGCCGCCGTACCCGAAGTAGTACGGACCGGTCTTCAGGTACTTGTCGTACGAGGTGTACGACCGGCTGCCCGCGATGTAGTAGTGCGAGAACTCGTTGGTCGAGGTGGCACCGACGGCGATGAAGCCGTCCGCGTCCCAACCCGCCAGCCCGTCCTCGGCACCGTCGGAGAAGTCGCCGAGGGTGATGTCGTCGACGAAGAAGCCGTCCACCAGGGCGGGGTCGTTGCCGGCCGCGCCGCCGTCGGTGACATAGCGGAACCGCAGCTGCACGGTCTGGCCTGCGTAGGCCGACATGTCGGCCGTGACGTCCGTCCAGTCCGCGCTCGTCCCGTCGATGCCGTTGGAGACGTCATCGGTGGTGATCGAGGTCTCGACCGCGGCGAAGCCCGAGCCGTCGTTGACCTCGACGAAGGCGTAGTCGTAGCCCTCCTCGATGTCGTACCGGGCCTTGAACCGCAGCGTCGGGTCCGCCGTCGGCACCGCGACCTCGTGGGTCATCGAGTTGTCGAGGTCGTCGGCCGTCCCACTGTAGAACTGCTGGTCACCCGAGGCCGGAGCCCCGAGATCGGTCGTGATCTGCTTCTTGGGCAGTACCACCACCGCTGCCTGGGCGTTCTTGCTGTTGAACTCCTGCGGGCCGAGCCTGAGCCACTTGCGCTGACCTGCGGGGACCACCTCGTAGTCGAGCCAGCCGAGCTGCAGCTTGTTCCACGCGCCGAGGTCTCCGCCGCGCTGGCCGATCGCCTCGCCCTTGCCGTTCAGGCGGCTCTGCGCCATGAGGGTCCAGTACTCGTTGTTGTTGTCTCCACCGGAGAGCACGTTGTAGTCGTCGGGGAGACCGAGGTCGTGACCGTACTCGTGGTAGAACACGCTCCGGCCGCCGTTCTCGGGCTGGATCGTGTAGTCCCCGATGAAGATGCCGGTGTCGCCCACCTGGTAGCCGCCGGCCGGGTTCTGCGCCGGGCCGACCGTGCCGTTGAAGATCTGGTTGGCGTACCAGCGGTGGCTCCAGATGGCGTCCTCTCCTTGGATCGGGTCCCCGTCGGCCTGGTCGCCGCCGGCGTGCACGATCTGGAAGTGGTCGATGTAGCCGTCCGGCTCGTTGAAGTTGCCGTCACCGTCGAAGTCGTTGCGGTCCCACTGGTCGAAGGACTGCATGTCCGTCTTGATCTGGGCGTCGGTGCGGCCGGCGGCCTTCTGGTCGGCGACCCACTGCTGGGCGGCGTCGTTGACCAGTGCCCACGTGTTGCTGCAGACGTTGCCGGCGCAGGGGTAGCCGTCCGAGCGTCCGTAACGGGCCTCGTTGTACTTGACCTTGACCCAGTCGGTGACCTCACCGCCGACGCTGTAGCGCCCGGAGGACTGCGTCTCGTAGTAGTTCTTGAGGGACTCGCCCTTGCCGAAGTACAGGTCCTGGAAGTGCTTCTGGTCGTAGTTCGGCTGCCAGATCGTGGTGTTGTCCACCGCGGGGTCGGGCTCGGGGATCTCGTTGTGCAGTGGGCCGTCGAACTTCGTCGGGCCGGCGGTGTCCGGGTCGGTGTCCTGGTCGGGATAGTTGGGGTCACGCTCGTCACCGAACTCGGCGAGGATGACGAAGATGCGGTCGGTCGCCTCGCGCTTGAGCTCGACGTACTGAGACCTCTTCTTCTGGGACTTGGCCGGCTTCGGGGCGCCCGTGCGGACCCCAGCGGCGGCCTGCGGGCCGCCCTTCCCGGCGACGGCATCCTCGCCCTCGACGGTCTCGCCGACCTTGACGACGGTGCTGCCGTTAATCGTCTGGGTCTTCAGGTCACCGTCGAGGACACCGGTGACGGCTGTCTCTCGAAGCGCTGCGCGCTTCTCGGCGAGGGGGTTGGGCAGGTTGTCCGAGGGGACGGCTTCCCCGCTCGGGGCGACCGAGGGTCGCGGGGCCGCGGGCACTGCGGTGGCAGAACCCCCGGCGAACGCGCTCGCGCCCACGAGTGAGAGCCCGATCAGGCTCCCGGCTAGTCTTTTCTGCACAGATGAACCTCCACTTTGAGGGAGATCTGGTGCGTCGCGAGTGTGACGGAACGCCCCAGGTCCTTGACGTGTCCTGAGAGGACTGGGCAAGACTAAGCAGACTCCGTGCCAACTACTAGGGGAACAGACACCCAAATCTCAGGGGTTTTCCAGTTTCATCGCGTAGGGGTCGCCCGGACCAATGGTCCGGACGGTGACTTCTTGCGGCAGTGCTCGCAGACCGCTCCAGCACGGACGCACCTGGCTGCCGGCGATTAGCAGGGCCGTGGCGCCGCTGGTATCGTGGCTCACCGCCGTGAATTCGGCCGCGGATCCACAGTGCCCCGGTGAACCAGCCCGGGAGCGCCGCGCAACGAAACAAGAGAAGGAGAGTCGTCGCCCCATGCCTCTGAGCACCGACGTCAAGCAGAAGATCATGGCCGAGTACGCCACCACCGAGGGTGACACCGGCTCCCCGGAGGTGCAGATCGCCCTCCTGACCCAGCGCATCCTCGACCTCACCGAGCACTCGCGCCAGCACAAGCACGACCACCACAGCCGCCGCGGCCTGCTGCTGCTGGTCGGCCAGCGCCGCCGGCTGCTGCGCTACCTCGAGAGCGTCGACGTCGAGCGCTACCGCTCGCTGATCAAGGCGCTCGGCCTGCGCCGATAAGGACTTCCGCGAGGGGCGGTCCTCACGTTGACCGTGAGGACCGCCCTTTTCGCGTGAGAGGCGGGCCCACCGCGGCCCCCTGATGGACGAGCCCGTGCACAACGACGATGCACGAGGGCTTTCACACAAGAGAAAAGGAGGACCCATGGAGGGTCCCGAGATCACCTTCGCCGAAGCCGTCATCGACAACGGCAGCTTTGGCACCCGCACGGTTCGGTTCGAGACCGGACGACTGGCCAAGCAGGCCGGAGGCGCTGTCGCCGCCTACCTGGACGAGGACACGATGCTCCTGTCCACCACCACCGCCGGGAAGCACCCGCGCGAGGGGTTCGACTTCTTCCCCCTGACCGTCGACGTCGAGGAGCGGATGTACGCCGCGGGCAAGATCCCCGGCTCCTTCTTCCGTCGTGAGGGTCGCCCCTCCACCGACGCGATCCTCACCTGCCGTCTCATCGACCGCCCGCTGCGCCCGACCTTCACGAAGGGTCTGCGCAACGAGGTCCAGGTCGTCATCTCGGTGCTGTCGCTCAACCCCGACCACCAGTACGACGTCCTCGCCATCAACGCGGCGAGCGCGTCCACCCAGATCTCCGGTCTGCCGTTCTCCGGCCCGATCGGCGCCACCCGGGTCAGCCTCATCGACGGCCAGTGGGTCGCCTTCCCCAACTTCTCCGACATCGAGCGCTCGACGTTCGACATGGTGGTTGCGGGCCGGGTTGCCGGTGACGACGTCGCGATCATGATGGTCGAGGCCGAGTCCACGGAGTCCACCTGGGACCTGGTCAAGAACCAGGGCAAGCAGGCCCCGACCGAGGAGGTCGTGGCCCAGGGCCTCGAGGCCGCCAAGGGCTTCATCAAGGTGCTGTGTGACGCGCAGGCCGAGCTCGCGAGCACCGCCGCCAAGCCGGTGCAGGAGTTCCCGATCTTCCTCGACTACGAGGACGACGCCTACGCCGCGGTCGAGACCGCGACCGGCGAGGACCTCACCTCGGCTCTCCAGATCGGTGGCAAGCAGGAGCGCGAGGAGCGCATCGACGCCATCAAGGACTCGATGAAGGAGTCCCTCGCCGGCCAGTTCGACGGTCGTGAGAAGGAGCTGTCGGCGGCCTACCGCGCCGTGCAGAAGAAGCTGATCCGTCAGCGGATCCTCAAGGACAAGGTGCGCATCGATGGTCGCGGGCTCGCGGACATCCGCGCGCTCTCGGCCGAGGTCGAGGTGCTCCCGAGGGTGCACGGCTCGGCGATCTTCGAGCGTGGCGAGACCCAGATCATGGGCGTCACCACGTTGAACATGCTCCGCATGGAGCAGATGCTCGACACCCTCTCGCCGGTGACGCGTAAGCGCTACATGCACAACTACAACTTCCCGCCCTACTCCACCGGTGAGACCGGTCGGGTCGGGTCGCCGAAGCGCCGCGAGATCGGCCACGGGGCGCTCGCCGAGCGGGCCCTGATGCCGGTGCTGCCCTCCCGCGAGGAGTTCCCCTACGCGATCCGCCAGGTCTCCGAGGCTCTGAGCTCCAACGGGTCCACCTCGATGGGCTCGGTCTGCGCCTCCACCCTCTCGCTGCTGAATGCCGGTGTGCCGCTGCGCGCCCCGGTCGCCGGCATCGCGATGGGCCTGGTCTCCGCCGAGGTCGACGGTACGACCGAGTACGCCGCCCTCACCGACATCCTCGGTGCGGAGGACGCGTTCGGCGACATGGACTTCAAGGTCGCCGGAACCCGGGAGTTCGTCACGGCCATCCAGCTCGACACCAAGCTCGACGGCATCCCCGCCGACGTGCTCGCTGGTGCGCTGACCCAGGCCCGTGACGCTCGCCTGCACATCCTCGACGTCATGAACGAGGCGATCGACGTCCCCGACGAGATGAGCCCCTACGCTCCTCGCGTCATCTCGGTGACCGTCCCCGTCGACAAGATCGGCGAGGTCATCGGGCCGAAGGGCAAGATGATCAACCAGATCCAGGACGAGACCGGCGCCCAGATCTCCATCGAGGACGACGGCACGATCTACATCGGCGCGACCGACGGCCCCTCGGCCGAGGCCGCGCGGGCCGCGATCAACGCCATCGCCAACCCGCAGATGCCCGAGGTCGGGGAGCGTTTCCTCGGCACGGTGGTGAAGACGACGACCTTCGGTGCGTTCGTCTCGCTGCTACCGGGCAAGGACGGCCTGCTGCACATCTCCGAGGTGCGAAAGCTCGTCGGGGGCAAGCGGATCGACGCGGTCGAGGACGTGCTGGCCGTGGGCCAGAAGGTCCAGGTCGAGCTCAAGGAGATCGACCCGCGTGGCAAGCTGAGCCTGGCCGCGGTCATGGCCGATGGCGATGGTCACTCCGGCGAGCCCACCGAGTCCACCGAGTCCGCCGCGCCCGCGCCGGACCTCGGCACCGCGGACGGTGCCGACGACGTCGACGCCTCTGCCGACGCCGACACCCCCGGTGGCGACACCGATGGTGGCGAGCGGGAGGAGCGCGGCGAGCGCAGGCCGCGCAACCGTCGGCGCGGTGGCAACCGTGGTCGCGGTGACCGCACCGACAGCGCTGCCGCAGAGGGCGCCCCGGCGGACGCCTGAGTCCTGACGCACCACAGCACAGCCCACCGGAGCCCCGGTGCACCCACGCGGTGCACCGGGGCTCCGGCGTCGTCCTGGCCCGCTCCGGGCACCTCCTCGCGGTGTGCGCCCGTAGGGGAGTGGTCCCCATCGACGAGAGGTCTCGTCGCTGGCAGAGTTGTGGCTCGGCGGGACAGGTGACCGGGGGACCGGCAGAGACGAGGGAGAAGGCCATGAGCGATGTCGACCGGTTGTTCGACACGCGTGATGAGATCGACCGCGCCGCGCAGGTCTTCGGCGCGGCCTCACGCAGCGCAGCCACGGGGTACGACGGCAAGGACGAGTTCGGCACTGCCACGGTTCGGTTGACGCCCGAGGGTCACCTCCAGGACGTCCGGATCTCGATGGACTGGCGGACGCGTGTCGGCGCCGACGGGCTCGCGGCTGCGGTGCAGGCCGCGATCACCACCGCGGGCGTGCGCCGCCTGGAGGAGTGGGGCCACGGGATGGACGTCTCCATGTCCGGACCGCCCCCTTCCCTGTCACCCGCACCCGCCCTGTACGAGACGATGGCCGGGCGTCTCGAGGATCGTGTTCGCTCGGCGAAGACCCCCCGTGAGGTCGCGGCTGTCGAACAGGCGCTCGTCGAGGTCATGGACGAGCTGATCCGCGACGTCGACGAGCTGACCGAGCAGGTCGACACGGCGCTCACGAGCTCCGTTCGGGGGGAGAGCAGCCACGAGAAGCACGCGGTCGCGGAGATGTCCCTGACCGGGGAGGTCGTCGCGCTCGAGTACGACGAGAGGTGGCTCGCCCGGGCGCACCCGGCGAACATCGGCCGTGAGACGCTCGCCGCCGTCGACGCCGCGAGAAGGGCGCTCGCCGGACGGTCCATCACCGACGTCATCGCGCAGAGCCGCCTGCAGCAGCTGCAGGTCCTCCTCAACGACCCCGACGCCGTGGCCCAGCGCCTCGGCCTCTGACCACCGACCGCGAGAGAAGAGACAGATGTCACTCGAAGCCGACCTGAACGCCCTGCGCGACGACGTCAAGCTCTGGGACGGGGTGTCCACGGTCCTGTCGACCGCTCAGGGCTCCTGCGCCTCCCTGACGCTGAGTGCCCACGAGTTCACCGGGGTCGCCGATCGAGAGGGCCTGGTCGCCACCTACGAGCAGGTGCGCTCGTTCGCTGCCACTCTGCTCGGGGAGGGCTCGACGAACACCGGCGCCATCGCCGACGCACTGGTCGACGTCCGCAAGCAGTACATGGACGACGACGCCGCCGCCCGGACCCGCCTTGCCGGTGCCTGGGACCCCAAGTAGACCCGCTGACGTCAGGAGAACGAACCATGGACCCCGTGATCGACAAGGCCAGAGAAGTCATCGCCACGCTGCAGGAGAAGATCCAGTCGCTACAGGACAAGCTGGACTGGGTGCTGTCCAAGATCCCGTGGGGGCTCGGGTGGATCGGCGACAAGATCCGGGACGGCTGGAACTACCTCGTCGGCAAGCTCGACGAGTTCTGGGGCTGGGTCGACGAGCACCTCAACAACCCAGGCAGCCCGTCGGCGCTGAGTGAGACCGCCAACAGCTGGAACGAGATGATCGGTGGACCGGTGAGCTCCCAGTCCGGGGTCGTGGATGCCGGTCAGCTGACGGCTGACGACCTGTGGAGCGGGACCGCCGCCGACGCCTACCGTCAGGCCGTGACCCCGCAGAAGACCGCGATGGACAAGGTGAAGTCGTCGATGTGCGACGGGGTGTTCCAGGCTCTCGACAAGATGCAGTCCGGGATCACCATCTTCTGGACCGCTTTCGCGGCCGGGGTGGCGGCGTGCATCGTCGGCTTCATCGGGGCCATCGCCACGACGGCCACGATCTTCGGTGCACCCGCCGGCCCGTTCATCGCGGCCGGTGCGGTGGTCGTGCTCATCGCGGCACTCGGTGGGGGATACCTCAAGCTCAAGGCTGACATCAACAGCTCCAAGGGGATCCTGACCGGCAAGCTGAACGACCTCAGTGGGTACCCCGGTGGCCAGTGGCCCAAGGCGGTCGGCTTGTGATTCCCTCCCTCTCAGGTCGCTGTCGCACGCGGGCCGTTGGCACGGCCTTCGCCGCACTGGCGGCGGTCGTGCTCGGCATCGTCTCGATCTCCCGGAGCAACAGCGGCTGGCACGCCATCTGCGTCGCGGCGTTGCTCATGGGCGCGACCGTCGCAGCCGTCATCCTCGTCGTCGCCCACCAGCGCCTCGGCTCGGGTGACGTGACTCGGGCCCGGGGGATGCTGCGGGTGGGCGCGGCACTGGCGGGCGCCGCGGCGTTCGGCCTGTTCGTCGTGGGGGGACTGGCCGGCCTGCTGCTCGATGAGGGCGGAGCCACCGTGTGGGTCACGACCTGGTTCAGCGCGCTGCTTGCGGCCGGCCCGGTGTGGTTCGCGGGTCAGGGTCTCGGCGAGGCGACCGGCACCCAGCCGGAGGCGCCCACGGTCTGACCCCTCGGTCGCGAGAGCAGAGAAGGAGGGGGGGGCCGCACCCGTGGTGCGGACCCCCCCTCTTCTCTGTTGTGTCAGGCGGCGCGGTGCTGCTTGCGGAGCGCGGCGGGCGCGCTCCATCGCATCTCCATGCGGGTGCGCCCGTCAGTGGTCACCGGAACCCAGCGCATGGTCAGGCCGTTGGCGTTCGTCGTCGAGTCCACCTTCTGCATGCCGGGGACCCCCTTCCGTTTCCGGGTCGTTCATCGTGTGTTCACCTGAGGATACCCGACATCGGGCACGAAGATGAACAACAGGTGAACGACGTGCCGCGTCGCAGGACAGGCGACGCGGTTCCCGGCATCGGGGCGACGTGTGGGACCTCCTGCTCCCTCACTAGAGTCGGCGCCATGAGTGGCACGAGGGTCGCGGTCGTCGGCGCCAGGGGGCGGATGGGGGCGACGGTGTGCGATGCCGTCGACGAGGCGGACGACATGGAGCTGGTGGGCCGTTTCGACCAGGGCGACGAGCTCGGGGACCTCGGGGGTGCCAGCGTGGTCGTGGAGTTCTCGGTCCCCGACGCGTCCCCTGACAATGTCGAGCACTGCATCGACCGGGGGGTGCACGTCGTCGTCGGCACCACGGGGTGGTCCGCGGACCGCGTCGAGGCGCTGCGCGAGAGGGTGGACGCACACCGTGGGGTCGGGGTGCTCATCGCCCCCAACTTCGCCATCGGGGCCGTGCTGCTGATGGCCTTCGCCGAGCGCGCCGCCCGCTTCTACGAGTCGGTCGAGGTGCTCGAGCTGCACCACCCCGACAAGGTCGATGCGCCCTCCGGGACGGCGCGACGCACGGCCGACCTGATCGGCGCGGCCCGGGAGGACGCCGGCCTCGACCCCGTCCCCGACGCGACCACGCACGACCCCGATGGCGCCCGCGGTGCCCGGGTACACGGCATACCGGTGCACTCGGTCCGGTTGCGCGGCCTCGTGGCGCACCAGGAGGTGCTGCTCGGCGGGGAGGGCGAGATGCTCACACTCCGCCACGACTCCTTCGACCGGATCTCGTTCATGCCGGGTGTGCTCGCCGCCGTCCGTGCCGTCCCCCAGCACCCCGGGGTCACGGTCGGCCTCGAGCACTATCTCGACCTCTGACGCCGTGACGGCAGCCCTCGTCGTCTGCGCCCACGGCACACGCGACCCCTCCGGCCGCGAGACGGTGAGCGCCGTCGTCGCGGCGGTCGCTCAGCGGCTACCGGACGTGTCCGTGCTCGAGGCCTACGTCGACGTCCACGGGCCGGAGGTGGGCCGGGTCGTGTCCGGGCTCCCAGCCGGCGACACCGTGGCGGGTGTGGTCGTGCCTCTGCTGCTGGCCGGGGGCTACCACGTCCACGTCGACATCGCGCAGGCGGTCGCGAGCCGCTCCGACGTCCTGGCGACTGGCGCCCTCGGCCCTGACGAACGCCTGGTCGACCTGCTCGTCGACCGACTGCGCGACGCTGGCGCACAGCCCGGTGACGCGGTCGTGCTGGCTCCGGCAGGGTCCAGCGACTCTCGAGCGCAGGCGGACAGCGCCGACATGGCGCTCCGGCTGGGTCGGGCCTGGGACGGGCCGGTCACCATCGGCTACGCGGCGGGCCCCCAGCCGACGGTGGCGGATGCCGTTGCCGCAGCACGGTATTCGGCCGGTGGTGGCCGTGTGTCCGTGGCCTCGTACCTCTTGGCGCCGGGCTTCTTCCAACGGCGGATCGAGGAGGCGAGGGCGGACACCGCCACCGCACCGCTGGCTCCCGACCAGCGGCTCGTCGACATCGTGGTCGACCGGTATCGGGAGGCATTGGCCTGAGGGCCTCGCTCGCCTAGCCCCACCCGGCGGCCCGCAGCAGCGCGGCCACGGCCGCTGCGGCCACCACGACCACGAGGAAGTTGGCGCGCAGGAGGAGCAGCACGACGGCGACGCCCACCGCGGCCAGCCTGGCGTCGGCGACGATGCTTCCACCGGGTCCGGTGACGCTCTGCACGACCACGAGGGCCGCGAGGAGGGCCACCGGCAGCAGAGTGGTCACCCGCGAGGTGCGGGGCCCGGACACCGCGCCCTCGGGCATGAGGTAGCCGGCGAGCTTGAGCGCGAAGGCCGCGAGGCAACCGAGGACGACCGCGGTCCAGAGGGTCATGGGGTCGGGTCCGATCCGGGGAGGACGCCGTCCGACCCCTCGAGCGGCTCCTCGTGGCGGCCGGGTCGGCGCAGCCCGACGGCGACCGCGGCGAGGGCGGCGAGGATCACCGGGATCCCAGCGGGGAGCGCGGGGGAGCAGACCACCGCGATCACGGCGGCCACGACCGCGGTGGCTGCGGCATCCCGGCTCCTGAGCCTGGGCCAGAGCAGCGCGACGAAGGCGGCAGCGGCCGCCGCGTCGAGTCCCAGGCTCCGGGGGTCACCCAGGGCGTTGCCGAGGAGCGACCCGACGAGGGTCGTGAGGTTCCAGAACAGGAAGACCGCGGCGCCGGTGTGCCAGAAGCCGAGGCGTTGTGCCGGGGGGTCCGGCTGGGACATCGCCACGGCGGTCGACTCGTCGATGGTGAGCTGGGCAGCCGCGAGCCGGCGAGCGCCCCGCACCCCGAGGAACTGCGAAGTCTGGAGGGCGTAGAGCCCGTTGCGGATCCCGAGCATCGAGGCGGTGGCGATGGCGGCGGGTGCGGCGGCCAAGCCGCCCGCGGCGACGATGCCGACGAAGGCGAACTGGGAGCCTCCGGTGAACATCAGGAATGAGAGCGCCTGGGCCTGCCAGACGTCGAGCCCGGAGGCGACGGCCAGGGCGCCGAAGCTCACGCCGTAGGTGCCGGTGGCGAGGCCGACCGACCACGACTGGCGGAGCACCTCTCGGCGTCGTTCGACGCTCAGCCTGGTGCCTGGCGGCCCGGGGAGGTCGGTCATTCCCCCGGCTCGACCAGGGAGACCACGAGCCTCACCTCGCGCAGCGTGTCGCCATCGGGCGAGACGACCCGGTCCCGGAAGGCGCCGTCGGGACCGAACCCGGAGGCGACCAGGAAGGCTCGTGTCGCTGCCTCGTCCGACGGGACCCAGACCGCGACGGCGTCGGCGCCGGCACCGCGGAGCACGTCGACGGCGGCATTGAGGAGGCGGGACCCGTGGCCCACGCGACGGGCGTCCGGGTGCACACCCACCACGGTGAGCTCGCCCCAGGCGGGCTCGGCATCGGGGTCCTGGGACGGGCCGATGGCGGCCAGGCCGACGACCTGGTCACCGGCGCAGGCGACCAGGAGGCGGTGGATCCCCTCCGGTGGCGCCAGCAGGCTGTCGCGCCACGCCTTGGCGAAGCCCTCCGGGCGGAACTCCTCGAGGACCTCGTCGGGCAGCCTGCCGACATAGGCCTCCCGGAACACCATGGCCTGCACGATGCCCACTGCGGGCGCGTCGTTGGGGCGCGCCGTGCGCACGCTCGCGTCGGCGGTGATGCCGCCCGAGCCGCCACTCCCGTGATCAGGGTCGTGCTGGTGGTCGTGCTGGTGGTCGTGCTGGTGGTCGTGCGGCCCGGAGTCGGCCATCAGTGCCCCCTGAAGATCGGCTGGCGACGCTCGGTGAACGCTCGGCGTCCCCCGCACGGGTTCGCACTGGCCGCTGCGCGACGGGCGACGGCCTCGTGGTGCGGGCCGAAACCCGCCACCGTGGACATGGCTTCGACGTCGAGGGAGCTGGGCACCTCCCCGACCCTACCGACCGGTGTCTTAGCTGGATCCTTCCGCCCGTCCCAGGACCTGCACGGGGACAGCAGCCCGGTGCCGGGTCCGCGGTCGCCCGCAACCATGTTTGGACACCATGGTGTCCAAACGCTGTCGTGGCGTCCAGATCTTGAACCGCCCCGGCATGTCCGGAGACCTACTGGTGTGAGAGCGCAGCGGTTGGCTGGGCTGTCGTTCGAGCGTAGTAGAGGTCCTCGGCCTGGACCGGCGGCATATCGCCGCAGTACTCGTAGAGGCGGCGGTGGTTGAAC
>JBBSQC010000031.1:0-41786 GCA_038258215.1 Actinomycetales bacterium
ACTACTTCAGCAGGCTCCACCCCGAACGTGCCAAGAACCGGGCCCTCCACCAACTCGAAGCGATGGGCTACGCAGTCACCCTCGACCGCGCCGTCTGAACCCAGCCCCAGTCCAACTCAAGGGAATCTTCGTGTCAGAGGGTTTAAGCCAACAACAGTCAACGGGCATCGGTTGTACTGGACGAATCCCGGCCTACAGCCCGACTCGTCCATCGGGGGGTCCCGGCATACGGTGGGCGGATGCTGCTCACCCACCTCGGCCATGCCTGCCTGCTCGTGGAGATGGCAGCCACCCGCCTGCTCATCGACCCCGGGGTCTTCACCGGGGACCTCTCGGCGCTCGGGCCCCTGGACGCGATCCTCGTGACCCACCAGCACCCCGACCACCTGGATCCGGAGCGCCTTCCGACCCTGGTGTCCGCAAACCCCGGGGTCCTCGTGCTCACCGACCCGCAGAGCGTCGCGGTGCTCCTCGACCTCGGCGTGCACGCCCGTGCCCACGGCGCAGCGCCGACGGTGGTCGGTGGAGTGAGCGTGTCACCGGTCGGGGAGACGCACGCCCTGATCCACGAGGATATCCCGCGGATCTCCAACGTCGGCGTCCGGCTGGAAGCCGACGGTGAGCCGACCCTGTTCCACCCCGGGGACGCGCTCGACGCCGAGCCCGGTGACGTGGACGTGCTCGCGTTCCCGCTCCAGGCTCCGTGGCAACGCAGTCGCGACATGGTCGGGTTCCTGCGCCGGGTGGCCGCTCCGCACGCGGTGCCGATGCACGACGGGCTCCTCACCAGGGCGGGCCGCGACCTCTACCTCGGCCAGGCTCGGAACCTGGGCGGCGAGCAGACCCGGGTCCACGACCTCGCCGGTGCCGGGCCCACGGCATTCGACCCGTCCTGACGCGCGCCCCCGTGCGACACGCGATACACACCGCGGATTTGGTGAATGAGGTAAGCCTTACCTACTGTGGGCTCGTGCCCGCCGTGACTGCCAAGAAGAAGTGCTGCAAGGACAAGCCGCGCTGCAAGAAGTGCCCGGTGGTCCTCATGCGCCTGGAGCGTCTCGGCTACGCCGAGCGGGAGGGCAAGCGCAGCTACGTCGTGGGCAAGAACGTGCCGAAGAAGGCCATGCTCGTCGCCCGCCAGCGCTGAGCAGGACCACCAGCACGAGCGAACGTGCTGGCCGGACCGTCAGACCTGACGTCGGCCGCGCTTCTCCTGGGTGGCGGTCGCGAGCACGGCGGCCCCGACGATGCCGGCGCTGTTGCGCAGCACGGCCGGGACGATCGGGGTGCGCAGGTCGAGCAGCGGGAGGAACTTCTCGGACTTCTTAGAGACCCCACCGCCCACCACGAAGAGGTCGGGCCAGATGAGGTCCTCGAGGTGGCGGTAGTAGCGCTGCAGGCGGGGCGCCCAGTCCGCGTAGCTGAGGTCCTCGCGGGTCTTGGCCGAGCTCGCCGTGACGCTCTCGGCGTCGACCCCGCCGATCTCCAGGTGGCCGAGCTCGCTGTTGGGCACCAGCACGCCGTCGTGGATGAGCGCGGTCCCGATGCCGGTGCCGAGGGTGGTCAGGACGACGAGGCCGCCCTGGCCCTTCGCTGCTCCGTAGTGCAGCTCGGCCACTCCGGCGGCGTCGGCGTCGTTGACGACCACGACGTCGTGCTGGAGACGGTCCTCCAGGAGCTTCTCGATCTCGCAGTCGATCCAGCCGTTGTCGATGTTGGCGGCCGTCTTCACGACGCCGTGCTGCACCACTCCGGGGATCGTCACGCCGATGGGTGAGCCGTCGTGGACGTCGTCGAAGTGCTCGACGATCTGAGCGATCACGTCACAGACCGCCTCGGGGGTGGACTTCTCGGGCGTGTCGATGCGCAGCCGGTCCTGGCTGAACTCGCCGGTGTCGAGGTTGACCGGGGCGCCCTTGATGCCGCTGCCGCCGACGTCGATGCCCAGTGGGCGTGCGGTGCTCATGAGGTCTCTCCCAGGGTGAGGATCTGCGGACCGGAGTCGGTCACGAGGATGGTGTGCTCGAACTGCGCCGACCGGCTGCGGTCGCGGGTGACCACGGTCCACCCGTCGTCCCACATCTGCCAGTCGGCGCTGCCGAGGTTGAGCATCGGCTCCACCGTGAAGGTCATGCCCGCCTCGATCACCGTGGCGTGCGCTGGGGCCGCGTCGTAGTGCGGGATGATCAGGCCGCTGTGGAAGGCCGAACCGATGCCGTGCCCGGTGAAGTCGCGCACCACGCCGTAGCCGAACCGGCGGGCGTAGCTCTCGATGACCCGGCCGATGACATTGACCTCTCGGCCCGGGACCGCAGCGCGGATGCCGCGCATCATCGCCTCGTGGGTGCGCTCGACGAGGAGGCGTGACTCCTCGTCGACGTCGCCCACGAGATAGGTGGCGTCGGTGTCGCCGTGCACCCCGTCGAGGAACGCGGTGATGTCGATGTTGACGATGTCACCGTCCTCGAGGGGGCGGCTGTCCGGGATGCCGTGGCAGATGACCTCGTTGACCGAGGTGCACAGCGACTTGGGGAACCCCTTGTAGCCCAGCGTCGAGGGGTAGGCGTGGTGGTCCAGGAGGTACTCGTGGCCGACCCGGTCGATCTCGTCGGTGGTGACTCCCGGCGCGATCGCGGCCGCCGCTGCGGCCATGGCGTCGGCCGCCACCCGACCCGCCACCCGCATCAGTTCGATCGTCTCGGCGTCCTTGACCTCGGGGCCGGTGAAGGGGGCGGGGCCCGGTCGGTCGACGTACTCGGGTCGCGGGATGCTCGGCGGGACGGCCCGGCGGGCCGACACCGCGCCGGGGGACACGGTTGCGTAGGTCGTCGGCATACGGTGGAGTCTAGGCACCCCGTCCCCGACGAAGGAGAACTGCGATGCCCTACTGGTACAACGTGGACACCGGCGTGGTCGAGACCGACGAGACCCGCAGCCAGAACGCGACGGTCATGGGTCCCTACGACACCGAGGAGGCGGCCTCCCACGCGCTGGACAGCGCCCGTCAGCGCACCGAGCAGTGGGATGCCGAGGACCGCGCCTGGGACGAGGGCCGCACCGAGGACTGACGCCCGGGCGTGGACGCGAGGCGACCGGGCGTGCCCCAGCCGTGGGATGAGCCGAAACGGGCAGAAGCCCGGCACGGAGTTTCTACGATGGAGCTGTGCCCAGCGCCCCCGACGACCTCCCGGCTGTGCGACCCGCCGTGGTGCTCGCCGCGGCGGTGGCCACCGTCGTGCTGGTGGGTGGGTGTGCCATCGGGCCGCACCGGGCGCCCACCTCGGACTCCGCCGCTGCCTCGAGCTCGTCGACCGACCCGGAGGCGGCTGCGGCGCTCGAGGTGCTCCTCGACCAGCGTGACCGAGCCCTCGCCGACCGAGACCGACCACGGTATGCCGCGACCGTGGCCGATCCCGGGTCGATGGACGGCCGGGCCCAGCTCCAAGCCTTCGACACCGCCGTCGCCCTGCGCGTCACCGGGCTGCGTCACGACCCGGGGTTCCTCGACGTGCCCACGTCCCCGTCCGGGGCACTCGCGGCGGTGTTGCGCTATCGGGTGGAGGGCACCGACACCGGTGACCGCACCGCGGAGGTGACGTACCGCCTGGCTGGCGACCGTGGGGCGTGGCGGATCGCTGCCGAGGAACCGACTGGAGCCGGGTCCACTGCCCCCTGGCTGGCGCTGCCCGGGGCGACGGTCGAGCGCACCGACCACGCCGTGGTCCTGGGCACGGTGAACCATGATCGGCTGGCTGAGTACGCCGACTCCGTCGGCCGCGCCCGCGCCGACCTCGACCGCCACTGGACCGTGCCCGAGCGCGTCCTCGTGCTGGCTCCGGCGACCACGGCCGAGGCGGACGTGCTGCTCGGCCGCGCCCCCGGTGGCCCGCCCGTGGCGGCGACGACGGAAGGTCCGGTGGGTCCGCAGGGGATCGCCACGGGGGACCGGGTCGTCCTGGACCCGGACGCCTTCGCCCGGCTGACGCCGACGGGGCGGCAGGTCGTCATCGGCCACGAGCTGACCCACGTCGCCGTGCGCGCGACCGTGGCGGGCGCCCAGGAGCCCTGGGTGTGCGAGGGGTACGCCGACCATCTCGGCTTCGGGTACACCGACCTGCCCCAGGACCGCCTCGCCGCACCGCTTGCGGCCGCGGTGCGCGCCGAGCGGGCCCCCACCCGGCTCCCCGGGGCGGTGGAGGTCGACCCGGCCCACGGAGACATCGAGGTCGCCTACCTCGCCTCGTGGCAGGCCATGGAGCTCCTCGCGGACCGGTACGGCGAGGACGCGCTGCGCCGGTTCGTGGTCGCGGCCACGAGCACGGGCTCGGAGGTGCAGGTGCGGGCGGCCACCGACAACGCCCTGCGCGAGGTGCTGGGCACGACGCGCGCGGACCTCACCCGGGCGTGGCAGGCGCGGCTGCAGTCCCTCGCTCGATGACCGGCGTGGGCTCCTCGGGTTCCTCTCGTGGGAGCGCGAGCGACGCGGCCACCAGGGCGCCCACGAGCCAGAACTGGTTGTAGAAGGCCTGCTTGTTCACGAGGTTCGCGACCGCGAGCACCAGCGCGAGCCAGCGGAGCACCTCGGCGACCGGCGGCTGGCGGCGCCACACGGCATACACCGCCGCCGCGACGACACCCACCATGGCCGCCCCCGTGACCGCGAACGGCAGCGTGACGCCCCACTCGTTGAGGAAGTAGAGGTACCACGTGTTGGCGAACCTGATCGGGTGGAACTGGAGCAGGGTCGTCACGGTGTCGCCGAAGAAGGCCCCGGCATCGGCCAGCACCCATGGGAGGACGAGCAGGGCCGTCGCCCCGCCCGTGACCAGGGTGCGGGCCACGCCGAACGGTCGCCAGGCCAGGAGCACCGGTGCGAGCAGTGCGAGGTGCTGCTTGCTCGCGCAGGCCAGGGCCAGCGGAACCACCGCCCACCACGCGTGGCCGCGGCGGACGAGGACGGCCCACCAGACCAGCAGCGCGGCGAGCACGGGCTCGGTCCAGGCCTGGTCGATCTGGGTGAGGGTGCCCGGCGCGAGCACGAGGACCGCGGAGACGGCAGCGGCCCGTTCGGCCGCACCGCGGGCCAGGGCCCACAGGCCGGCGCACAGCACCAGGGTCCAGACCAGCAGGGCCCAGCGCACGTCGCCGCCGAGCCACCGCCCCGGCGCGACGAGCACGGCCATCCACGGCAGGTAGGGGAAGAAGTCCTGCACCCCCGGTGAGCCGGTCCACTCCTGGGTGTAGAGGTTGTCGCCGCGGGCGAGACCGTCCGAACCCTGCTGAAGCACGACCCACACGTCGATCTTCGGCGCCGGGTCACCGACGATGGCGACCGTGGCGAGCGCGACGTGGGTGACGAGCGCGACCCCGAAGGCCGCCCGTTGGGCCCAGGGGTGGGTGTCGAGGAGCAGGGCCGCGCAGGTGAGGCCGCCCACCGAGATCACCACCAGAGCCAGTGGCACCCAGCCGCCCCGGAGGTAGCTGAACAGAGGGACCGTCGCCGTGATGACCACCGACGCCACGAGCACGGCGGGCGCCAGGGCCCGCGGGACCTCGACCTCGACGCGGCGCACCACCCACCACGCCAGCAGCACGGTGCACACCGTGAGGGTGAGCACGATCGGGACCCGGAACCGCACGACGCTCCACTGGAGCACGCCGAACCAGGCCAGCCACGCGGTGCCCAGGACGAATGCCGGGAGCCGCGGCGACCGCTCCGCCGGCAGGGGAGCAGGCCCGGTGGGGCGCATGGTGCGGGAGGGGCCCTCAGCCACCGTAGAGGGCCACGACCTCGTCCTCGAAGTCGCGCATCACGACGTTGCGCTTGAGCTTCAGGGACGGGGTGAGGTGGCCCGACTCCTCGGTGAAGTCGGTGTCGAGAACCGCGAACTTGCGGATCGACTCGGCCTTGGACACGGCCGTGTTGGCGTCGTCGACGGCCTTCTGGATCTCGCCCAGGACCTGCTCGTTGGTGAGGGCGGCAGCGAACGGCACGGACTCGAGGCCGTTGTTGGCGGCCCACCCGGGATACATCTCGGCGTCGAGGGTGACGAGGGCCGCGATGAAGGGCTGGCCGTCGCCGACGACGATGCACTGTGAGACGAGGGGGTGGGCGCGCAGCCGGTCCTCGAGCACCGCGGGGGCGACGTTCTTGCCGCCGGCGGTCACGAGGATCTCCTTCTTGCGCCCGGTGATCCGCAGGTAGCCGTCGCCGTCGAGCTCTCCGATGTCGCCGGTGCGGAACCACCCGTCCCGCATGGACTCCTCGGTGGCCGTGGCGTTGCCGTGGTAGCCGGCGAAGACGTTGACCCCCTGGATGCAGATCTCACCGTCGTCGGCGATCCGGATGTCCACGCCGGGAAGGGGCTGGCCCACGGTGCCGATGCGGATGGCGCTGGGCCGGTTCACGGTGGCGGGCGCAGTGGTCTCGGTCAGGCCGTAGCCCTCCAGGATGGTCACTCCGATGCCACGGAAGAAGTGCCCGAGGCGGGTGCCGAGCGGCGCCCCGCCCGAGACCGCGAACGCCACCTTGCCACCCATCGCCTCGCGGAGCTTGGCGTAGACGAGCCGGTCGAAGACGGCGTGCTTGGCACGCAGGGCGAAGGGCACCGATCCGGCCTCCTTCGCCTCGGACCAGGAGATCGCCGCCGCGCTCGCCGCGGCGAAGATCTTGCCCTTGCCGCCCGCCTCGGCCTTGGCCTCGGCGGAGTTGTAGATCTTCTCGAAGACGCGCGGCACGGCGAGGATGAAGGTCGGCTGGAAGGCCGAGAAGTCCGCCATGAGCGTCTTGAGATCGGATGAGTGGCCCATCCGGACCCCGGCGGTGACCGCGAGAACCTCGATGAACCGGGCGAACACGTGGGCCAGCGGGAGGAAGAGCAGCGTCGAGGAGCCCGGGGCCTGGACCACCTCGGCGAGCTTCTCGCTCGCGTTCTCCGAGAGGGTGAGGAAGTTGCCGTGGGTCAGCGAGACACCCTTGGGACGCCCGGTCGTGCCGGAGGTGTAGATGATCGTCGCGGGGCTCCCGCGGTCCAGGCCGGCACGGCGAGCAGCGAGCTCGGAGTCGTCGACGCGGTCGCCGTCACTGCTCAGCGTGTCGATGTCACCCTGGTCGATCACCCACGTGTGGGTCAGCCCCGGCAGGTCCGCCCTGCCGTGCTCGACGGCGGCGAGGTGCGTCGCGGTCTCCACCACGGCGCCGACGGCGCCCGAGTCGCGCAGGATCCAGGCCACCTGGTCCGGCGAGGAGGTCTCGTAGACGGGCACGGGGACCGCGCCGGCCGACCACAGCGCGAAGTCGGCGACCGTCCACTCGTAGCGGGTGCGGCTCATGATGGCGACGGCCTGCCCCGGCTCGACCCCGGCCGCGATGAAACCCTTGGCCAGCGCGTCGACGTCCGCCGCGAAGGTGGCCGCGGTGATGTCGGTCCAGCTGGACCCGGAGCGGGCCGAGAACGTGACCCGGCCGGGCTCGGCGGTGGCCCACCGGCCGGGGAGGTCGGCCAGACTCCCCTCACTGGTCGCCGGGAGGACGAGGGGGGTGGAGTTCTCGAGCACGGTCGCGCTCCTTCGCTGGTCGAGGCCTGGTCTGACCCACAACTCTAGGACCCTCCGGAGCGGGTAGCCTCCCTGCCATGGCCGATCGCACGCAGTCCACCACGGAGATGCTCGCCGCGCCGGGCGACGTCCTCGACGTCATCGCCGACTTCGAGCGCTACCCGGAGTGGGCCGAGCAGGTCAAGAAGTGCACCGTGCTCAGCAGTGACGGCGACGGGTGGGCCGACCACGTCGAGTTCGTGCTGGATGCCGGGGCGATCCGCGACGAGTACGTCCTGGAGTACGAGTGGGACGTCACCGAGGCGGGCACGGGCATCGTGTCGTGGACCCTCGTGCGCGCCAACCTCCTCAAGGGGCTCACCGGCAGCTACACCCTGGCCCCGTCGGGGAAGGGCACGACCGTCACCTACGACCTCGAGGTCGACCTGACGATGCCGATGATCGGCATGCTCAAGCGCAAGGCCGAGAAGCACATCATCAACACCGCTCTCTCCGAGCTCAAGAAGCGCGTCGAGGCCTGAGCGGCCCATGCCACGCATCGTCCTGGTCACCGGCAAGGGCGGGGTCGGCAAGACGACGACCGCCGCCGCCACCGCCGTGCAGGCTGCCCGCGCCGGGCTGAGGACGCTCGTCATGTCCACCGACGCCGCCCACAGCCTCGGTGACGCACTCGACGTCGACCTCCGCGAGGCCGGCAGCTGGCGGGACACCCACGAGGTCGAGCCGGGGCTGCACGCCCTGGCGGTGGGCGCGCACACGGCGGTGGAGGCGGACTGGCAGGTGGTGCGCGACTACCTCCTGCGGGTCCTGGACGCCCTGGGTGTCGACGCCGTCGTGGCCGACGAGCTCACCTCGCTCCCGGGTGCGGAAGAGGTCACCGCCCTCGCTGTGCTCGCCCACCAGGCCGGGGAGGGTGCGTGGGACCTCGTCGTGGTCGACTGCGCGCCGACGGCCGAGACGCTGCGCCTGCTGGCCCTCCCGGAGGTGCTCGGCTGGCACCTCGACCGCTTCCTCCCCGCCCAACGCCGGCTGCTCACGGTGCTCCGCCCGGCGGCCTCGGCCGCCACCGGGGTCCCGGTGCCCGGTGCCGAGGTGATCCTCGTGCTGCGCGCCTGGCGTGACCTGATGATCCAGATCAGGAGCCTTCTCACCTCCCCGCGGGCCAGTGTGCGGATCGTGCTGACCCCGGAGCGGGTCGTCATCGCCGAGAGCCGGAGGGTGCTCACCTCCCTGTCGCTGCACGGGTATGCCGTCGACGCGGTCGTCGTGAACCGGCTCATCCCGCCCGCGCCGCAGGAGGAGGGCGACGGCTGGCGCTCGGCGTGGACGGCAGCGCAGGAGAGCGGTGTCGCCAGGGTCAGGGAGTCCTTCCACGGCATACCGGTGCTGCGGGCGCCCTACCTCGCCGGCGAGCCGATCGGCCCGGATGCGCTGGCCGCGCTCGCCGGGGCCACCGAGGCCACCGAGGCCGCGTCGGCCCCCGACCTGCGCAGCGACGTCGACGTGCCGCGCATGGACGTCAGTGCCCGGGGTGAGGACTTCGTCCTCACCCTGCCGTTGCCCCTGGTGTCGGCCGGCCAGGTCTCGGTCTCCCGGCGGGAGGACGACCTCGTCCTCGAGGTCGGCGGTCAGCGACGGGTCGTCACCCTGCCCTCGGTGCTTCGCCGCTGCATCGTGCGCGACGCCACCGTGGGCGGCGGCGAGCTGAGAGTCCGGTTCGAGCGCGACGAGGAGCTGTGGGCCAGTGGCCGCTGACCGGTGGGACGACCAGGTCGGCTCCGTCGCCGACGAGGCGGCGAGGCTGCTGGAGAGCCTGCTTCGTGCGTCTGACGGCGAGGGCGACGGCGAGGGCGACCGCGAGGCCGGGCGTGAGCGCGGCGACGACGCCGGTGACGAGGCCGATGACGAGGGCGATGACGACGCCGGTCACGGCACCGGTCACGACCCCTTCTGCCAATGGTGCCCGCTGTGCCGGTCCGCGGCCGTGGTGCGCTCGCTCAGCCCCGAGACGCTGTCGCGGCTCTCGGACCTCGCGGCGGTCGCGGCAGGGGTCCTCGCCGACCTGGCCGCCCGCGCCTCCGCATCGCCGCATCGCACTGAGCCGGGGGACCCCCCGGCCCCGCCACGAGCACGACCGGTCCCGGTCGTGGACATCGACGTCTCCGAGGAGGGGCCCCATGTCTGAAGGTCTGCTGTCCATCGGGATCGACATCGGTGGGACCAAGGTCGCCGGAGGAGTCGTCGACGACACCGGCCGGGTGCTGCGGCACGCCCGACGGGACACCCCGGACCGGTCCAAGAGCCCGCGCGTGGTCGAGGACACCATCGTCTCCGTCATCGAGGAGCTCCTTGATGCCGAGGGTGAGGTCGGTTCGGTCGGTATCGGTGCTGCGGGGTTCGTGGCCGCCGACCACGCCACGATCGTCTTCGCCCCGCACCTGTCCTGGCGCAACGAACCCCTGCGCGACGCGTTGGGCCGTCGGGTCGACCTGCCCGTCTTCATCGACAACGACGCGCACGCGGCCGTGTGGGCGGAGTACCGGTTCGGGGCCGGGCGGGGCGAGACCCACCTCATGCTCGTCAACCTCGGCACGGGGATCGGTGGCGGCATCGTCATCGACGGCACCGTGATCCGTGGGCGGTTCGGGATCGCCGGTGAGTTCGGCCACATGCGCGTGGTGCCCGACGGGAGCCGCTGCGAGTGCGGCAACCGCGGCTGCTGGGAGCAGTACGCCTCCGGCAACGCGCTGGTGCGCGAGGCGCGCACGTTGATGATGAACGGCAGCCCCGTCGTCTCCGACCTCTTCGACCGGGTCGGCGGCCGCGCCGAGGACCTCACCGGACCGCTGATCACCCAGGCGGCGCGGGAGGGCGACCCCCTCGCGATCGAGCTCATCGGCGAGATCGGGAGGTGGCTCGGCGTGGGCATGGCCGACCTCGCGGCGGCCTTCGACCCCGGCACCTTCGTCGTCGGCGGCGGTGTGAGTGCCGCCGGGGACCTCCTGCTCGACCCGGCGCGCGAGGCCTTCCGGCGCCAGCTGACCGGTCGTGGCTACCGGCCCGAGGCCAAGATCGTCGCGGCGGAGCTGGGCAACGAGGCCGGGCTGGTCGGCGCCGCCGACCTCGCGCGCAGCTTCGCGGCAGCGGGTTGACCGACCCACCGGGCCGCCTGCGCGTCGCGACCTACAACACCCGCGACTTCCTCGACGACCACGCGCTCGCGGCGCGCGTCGTGCGCGCGGTCGACCCCGACGTGCTCTGCCTCCAGGAGGTGCCCCGGCGGCTGCTCGGGGGCGTCCGGGTGGCTCGCTTCGCCCGGGCCTGCTCGATGGCGTGGCCGGGCGGACACCGCGGCAGCGGTGGGACGACGATCCTCACCTCGCCTCGAGTCCGTTGCGAACAGGTCGAGCACCACCGGTTGCCGGTGCGGTGGCCGGACCGCACCCGCGGGTATGCCGTGGCGCGGGTCCAGGCTCCCGGAGGCGGTGGGCTGGTGGTGGTGTCGGTGCACCTCGGGCTGAGGCCCGACGAGCGGGTCTCGCACGCCGGGCGCCTGCTCGATGCCCTGGTGGGTGGCGGCGCGCCCCTCGTGGTCGCGGGGGACCTCAACGAGGACGAGAGCGGAGCGGCATACCGCGCTCTGGTCGAGGGTGGTGGGCTGCGCCCGGTGTCACCGGGGCGGGCGACCTACCCCGCCCGGTCGCCGCGCCGCCGGCTCGACATCGTGCTCGCCTCCCCCGGGGTGCGGGTGCTGGCCCACCGCGAGGTGGTCGTGCCCGACGGGGTGCTGGCGGCAGCGAGCGACCACCTGCCCACCTGGGTCGACCTCGTGGTGCCCTGATGCGTGACGCTGTAGGTCAGATCCGGGAACCGTCGTCGCCGCTGGTCGGGTCCCGGTGGGTGGGCTGGCGCAGCACGAGCAGCGCGAACCCTGCCACGGAGACGAGGACGGAGGCGATGAACCACCTCGTGCTGTGGAACGGTCGGGCCATGGCCACGTAGAGCAGCATGAGCGGCCCGGCGACGAGGCCGATGACCGCGCCCCAGAAGTGCAGGTCCTCCTGGGGCGGGAGGCGCACCGCCGGTGGTTCGAAGTGCTCGTCCTCGGGATCACTAGGCTTGGCCGCGCGCCAGGCGGTGGCCGACACGACGACGTCCATGGGGGAGGGGTTGACCCACGACGGCCGGCTGGCGGGGGCCGCGTCCGCGGCATCCTGCGGGTCGTCGGCCGCGGAGGGCGGGTCCTCGCGGGGGGCCGGGCCCTCGGTGGTGTCCGCCGCCTCGTCGGGCCCCGGCCCGGCGTCGTCGGAGTCGTCGACCCCGGGAGCCTCGGGCTCGGCGTCAGGGGCGTCGAGCCCCTCGGCGACGGGCAGGGGGGAGTCCCACTGGGAGATGATCGAGGCGAAGCGCTCGTCGACGTCCCGCTCGTCCATGCCGCCGGCACGATCGCTCACTCGGTGCTCCTCGAGGAGGTGGGGTCTGCAGAGACGATCTTCGCACGAAGATCCACGCCCCGCGGCCATCCCGCCGACGTGGACTAGAGTCGGCGCACACGCTGCGGAAGGGTGGTCGGGTGTTCTACTGGTTCTTGAAGACGGTGGTGCTGGGGCCGATCCTGCGACTGCTGTTCCGTCCGTGGGTCGAGGGCTCCGAGCACATCCCCGAGGAGGGCGCCGCGATCTTCGCGAGCAACCACCTCTCCTTCTCCGACTCGATCTTCCTGCCGTTGATGGTGCCCCGGAGGATGACGTTCCTGGCCAAGTCCGACTACTTCACGGGTGTGGGCTTGAAGGGGCGGCTGACGGCGGCCTTCTTCAAGGGTGTCGGACAGCTCCCCGTGGACCGGTCCGGCGGCCGGGCCAGCGAGGCGGCCCTGCGGTCGGGGATGAAGGTCCTCACCCGTGGAGACCTCCTCGGCCTCTATCCAGAAGGCACCCGCAGCCCCGACGGCCGCCTCTACAAGGGCAAGACCGGGGTGGCGCGGATGGCCCTGGAGGCCGGGGTGCCGGTGATCCCCGTAGCGATGGTCGACACCGACAAGGCCCAGCCGACGGGCACCAAGATCCCCAAGCTCATCCGCGTGGGCGTGCGCATCGGCGAGCCCCTCGACTTCAGCCGCTACGAGGGCATGGAGGGCGACCGGTTCGTCCTCCGCTCGATCACCGACGAGCTGATGTACGCGCTGATGGAGCTGTCCGGCCAGGAGTACGTCGACATGTACGCCACCGCCATGAAGGAACGGATCGCCCGGGACAAGAAGAACAAGGCCAAGGAGGTCGCCGACGCGGCACGGGCCGGTCGCGCCGTGACCGAGCTGGAGGACGTTCTCGATGCCGGGGGGCTCGAAGAGGACACCGGCCCCCAGCGGCACGCGAGCTGACCGGCCCGCGCATGGGGGTCCTGGGGCCGAGCTCGGCCCGCACGGGTCGGCGGGAGCCGGTGGTCGTGGAGTCCTTCCACCGTGGTCTGGACGTGTTCAGGCCGCTGGCGGCGCTGTATGCCGTGTGGCTGGCGTGGGACCGTCACGACGACATGGTCCGGCCCTGGGTCGCGGCCGCCGTGCTCGGGGTGATGATGGCCTGGTCCCTCGGGCTCCTCGTCTACCGCCGACGCACCCTGCGCGTGATCGTCATCGAGGTCGCGATCTCCGTCATCGGCATCCTGGCCACGATGGGTGCCGAGTCCTCCGAGGCGATCGCCATGGGACAGTTCACGATCCCGACGATCTGGGCCGCCGGATCGGTGGCCGGTGGCGCTGTCGTCGCCGGCGCGCGCGGTGGGCTGCTCGCAGCCGCCGCCATCACCGTGGCCGACCTCGTCGAGGTCGGAGCACCCACCCAGTCCACCGTGCACAACATCGTGCTCCTCGTGCTCCTCGGTGGGCTGATCGGCCTCGCGGTGGACCTGGCTCGCACGGGGCTCGAGCGCGAGGAGCAGGTGCTCCTCGAGCAGGAGCGGCTCCACGAACGCGAGCGGATCGCCAGGGTCGTCCACGACGGGGTGCTCCAGTCGCTGGCCTACATCCACCGCCGGGGCGAGGAGCTCGGCGGGGAGACCGCCGAGCTCGCCGTGCTGGCGGCGGAGCAGGAGCGGTCTCTGCGGCGCTTCGTGTCCGGCACCGGGGCGCCTGACCTGCCGGCCACCCCAGCGGACCTGCGGGACAGCGACGGTGACGAGACCGACCTGCGGCTGCTGCTCACCGCCCGCGAGCGACCCGGGGTCACCGTCGTGGTCCCGGCGGACGCGGTCACCGTCGACCGGGCAGTGGCCGGCGAGGTCGACGCCGCCGTCGGGGCGGCCCTGGACAACGTCGACCGGCACGCCGGGCCGGGAGCGCGGGCGTGGGTCCTCCTCGAGGGGGACTCCACGAGCATCGAGCTGACCATCCGCGACGACGGGGTCGGAGCCGAGCTCGCAGCCGTCCTCGCCGCCGGGGAGGCCGGGCGGCTCGGGGTGAGCTCCTCCATCCGCGGGAGGATCGAGGACCTCGGCGGCAACGCGTCGTGGACCACCAGGCCCGGCGGTGGCTGCGTGGTGCGGATCGCGGTACCCCGACAACCCGTGGAGGGACGATGACACCAGCACGACCGGAGGACGCCGCAGCCGATGGGGGCGAGGGGGGCGCCAGCGCTCCCACGGTGCTGGTCGCCGACGACCACCCCCTGTGGCTCTCCGCCCTGGAACGAGACCTCGTGGCGCACGGACTGCACGTGGTGGCGACCGCCAGCGACGGTCCGGCGGCCGTGCGTCGGGTGCGCGCGACGCGACCGCAGGTGCTCGTGCTGGACCTCAACCTGCCAGGGATGCGCGGGGACGAGGTGTGCCGCGCCGTCGGCGACCTGCCCACCCGTGTCCTGATCCTCAGCGCGAGCGGCGAGCAGAAGGACGTGCTCGCGGCGATCAAGGCCGGTGCCTCCGGCTACCTCGTGAAGTCGGCGTCCGCGGCGGAGATCGTCGATGCCGTGCGGGCCACGGCTCGCGGCGAGGCGGTCTTCACCCCCGGGCTGGCGGGCCTGGTGCTGGGGGAGTTCCGCCGGATGGCCGAGGACCCGGCATCCATCGTCGAGCCGGTGCCGGACGCACCGGGCCGCCCGATCCCCGAGCTCACCGATCGCGAGACCGAGGTGCTGCGGCTCGTGGCCACCGGGATGTCCTACAAGGAGATCGCGGCCGAGCTGTTCCTCTCGCACCGCACCGTGCAGAACCACGTGCAGAACACCCTGGGCAAGCTGCACCTGCACAACCGCGTCGAGCTGGTGCGGTTCGCCCTCTCCCGCGGCCTCGAGGACGACCCCGCCCCTCAACCCTGAGGTCTGGGCGGGGTGGCGGGGAGGCCGGGATGGCTGACCGGCATACGGGCCCGTCGGCGGCTCCCACGGGCGGCACCTATCCTTGGCCCGTGAGCACGCCCACCGACACCGACCCCTTCCGGCGGCTCGCCGCCGGGGCCGACCTGCCTGCCGCCCAGCAGCCGGTCTGGCCCGACCGAGCGGCGCTCGACGACGCGGTGGCGACCCTGGCGAGCTACCCGCCCCTGGTCTTCGCGGGCGAGTGCGACGTGCTCAAGGAGAGGATGGCCGCGGTCGCCCGTGGCGAGGCGTTCGTGCTCCAGGGCGGGGACTGCGCGGAGACCTTCGCGGCGGCCACCGCGGACAACATCCGGGACCGGGTCAAGACCATCCTGCAGATGGCTGCGGTGCTCACCTACGGCGCGTCCGTGCCCGTCGTCAAGGTCGGGCGGATGGCGGGGCAGTACGCCAAGCCCCGCAGCAGCGGCACCGAGACGCGTGACGGAGTGACCCTGCCGGCGTTCCGCGGCGACATCGTCAACGACTTCGCGTTCACCCTCGAGGCACGCACCCCCGACCCGCAGCGACTCGTCCGCGCCTACCACGCGAGCAGTGCCACTCTGAACCTCGTGCGCGCTTTCACGACAGGCGGTTTCGCCGACCTGCGCCACGTGCACGACTGGAACAAGGGCTTCGTCGCGAACTCCGCGAACGTCCGCTACGAGCGGCTCGCCAAGGACATCGACAAGGCGATGAAGTTCATGAACGCCTGCGGTGCCGACTTCGACGCCATGCGCAGCACCGAGTTCTTCTCCGCGCACGAGGCCCTGGTGCTGGACTACGAGCGCCCGATGACCCGCGTCGACTCTCGCACCGGCGATCTCTACGACACCTCCGGCCACTTCGTCTGGGTGGGCGAGCGCACCCGCGACCTCGACGGCGCGCACATCGAGTTCGTCTCGACCGTGCGAAACCCGGTGGGCGTCAAGGTGTCTGCGAGCGCCGACACCGACGACCTGCTGCGCATCATCGACCGGGTCGACCCCGACCGCGAGCCGGGCCGCCTCACCTTCATCACCCGGATGGGGGCCGGTCGGGTCCGCGAGGCGTTGCCGCACATCGTGGAGAAGGTCACCGCCTCCGGCGCCACGGTGTCGTGGGTCTGTGACCCGATGCACGGCAACACCTTCGAGTCGGCGTCGGGCTACAAGACGCGCGACTTCGAGGACGTCGTCGAGGAGGTTCGCGGCTTCTTCGAGGTCCACCAGTCGCTCGGCACCGTGCCCGGTGGCATCCATGTCGAGCTCACCGGCAACGACGTCACGGAGTGCATCGGCGGGTCCGAGAAGATCCTCGACGCCGACCTCAGCCAGCGCTACGAGTCGGTGTGTGACCCCCGGCTGAACCACCAGCAGAGTCTCGAGCTGGCGTTCCTCGTCGCCGAGATGCTCACCCAGGACTGATGTCATCCGTGAGCGGGTATGCCGCTGACCTCCTCTCCGACACCCTCACCCGGCCGACGCCGGCCATGCGCGATGCGATGGCGGGCGCCGAGGTCGGCGACGACGTCTTCGGTGAGGACCCGACCGTCCGGCGGCTCGAGGAGCAGGTGGCAGCCCTGCTCGGCCACGAGGCCGGGCTGTTCGCGCCGACGGGGTCGATGGCCAACCAGCTCGGGCTGCGGCTGCACGTGGGCCCCGGCCAGGAGCTCGTCGCGGACTCCCTGGCGCACGTCCTTCGCGCGGAGCTGGGCGCGGCCGCGGCATTCTCCGGCATCACGAGCCGGTCCTGGCCGAGTGTGCGCGGGCTGCTCGACCCGAGTGGCCCGCTGTCGCTCGTCACCACGGGTGTCGGTCCCTACCAGGTCGAGACCTCCCTCGTGGTGCTCGAGAACACCCACAACTTCGGTGGCGGCACCGTGCAGCCGATCGATGCGATCCGCGCGGTGCGCGACGCAACGCTCCCCCTGGGGGTGGCGATGCACCTCGACGGCGCCCGGCTGTGGAACGCCCACGTCGCCAGCGGGGTCTCGCTCGCGGCATACGGCGAGCAGTTCGACACCGTGAGCGTCTGCCTGTCCAAGGGACTGGGTGCCCCGGTGGGGTCGGTGCTCGTCGGGTCGGCGGAGCAGATGGCCGAGGCGAGGGTGTGGCGCAAGCGCTACGGCGGCGGGATGCGTCAGGTCGGCATCCTCGCCGCCGCAGGCCTGTACGCGCTCGACCACAACATCGAGCGGCTCGCCGACGACCATGCCCGCGCGGCCCGTTTCGCGACCGCCTGCGCCGAGGTCGCTCCCGGTGTGGTCGACCCCACGATGGTGCAGACCAACATCGTCGTCCTCGACGTGGCGGCGGCGGGCCTGACCTCGGCCCGGGTCGTCGCCTCGCTCCTCGAGCACGGGGTGCGGACGTATGCCGTCGGTCCGGGTGCCGTGCGGGCGGTGTGGCACCTCGACGTCGATGACGCGGGCACCGACGCGGCAATCACCGCAGCCAGAGCCGTACTCCGGTGCCGGTGAGCCACACTGCCAGCCCGAGCTGGAACGCGAAGAGGATGGCGTAACGGGGGTCGCCGGTCGCCACGACGAGGGGTCCGGCCACGGCGTAGAGCAGACCACCGACGACGGCGAACGCGGCGAGCAGCTGCGAGGGACGAGTCTGCGCGGCGCGGGCGATCGCGACTGCGACGATGGCTCCGGTGATCCCGACCGCCGGTGAGGCGATCATCTGCATGACGAGGTGCACGTCCAGCACCGGTGTGGCCTCGTGGTGCGCCAGGGCCTGGGCTTCGTGTGCTGCCAGCAGGTGCGGGACCATCTCGGCAGCGCCGAACCCCCACGCGAGGGTGACGAGAGGCAGCCATCGCTGCACCCGTGGTCCGAAGGCCTGGGTGCGCCAGGCGGCGACGAAGGCCAGGAAGCTGCTCACGCCACCTGCCAGCAGGAGCAGGTGGGCCAGCGGCCACGTGGGGGACTCGAACATCGACAGCAGGTGTGCGTCGACGCTGTCCCCGGATCCGTTCGGGTGCAGCTCGCCACCAACGATCATCAACAACCCACCGCACACGAAGAGCGCGGCCGTGGTCCGGCGAGGTCCGTGACCCTCGCCGCGGACCGTCGCCCGGGTGGTGGTGGTCGGAGCGGCTGTGTCCGAGCCCATCTCAGACCGTCACCAGGGTGTTGTGGGTGGAGAGGATCTGCGGGCGGCCCGCCGTCCTGGACTGATCCGTGACGACGACGCTGGTCGAGAGCGCCTGGCGAACTCCGGCAAGCGGGCCCGACGGACAGTCCAACGTGTTGACCGAGACCGCCACGATGATGCCACCGGAGACCTCGATGGCCCGGACCAGCCTCATCCGGTTGGCGCTGCCCGCGTAGATGGTGCCGAAGATCTGGGTGTGTCCCGCGCCGATGGCTGCGCTGCCGACGATGTGCTCCCCGCGGACGGTGACGAACGAGGCGTCCGGTGCATAGGTGCGGCCGAAGGCCTCGCCGTCGCCGTCGTTCCACGCCGCCTCGAGGCGTTCCAGCACCTCGCGGGCCACGAGCTGTGGGTCGCTCGTCCTCGGGTGTTGGTGGTCGGTCTGGTACATGATGGACCCTTTCGGTGAGTATCGACTAATTCATTCAAGTGACACTCAGTGACTATAGAGGTACTCAGCGGACCTGTACAGTGGCGGCCATGAGCCCCTCGCGTCCCTACCGCTCCGAGCTGCGCGACCAACAGGCCGAGCGCACTCGTCAGCTCATCGCCCGATCGGCTCGTGCCCGGTTCCTGGACAAGGGCTGGGCCGGCACCAGCGTTCGCTCGGTGGCTGAGGGAGCCGGGGTCTCGGAAGCCACCGTCTACAGCGTCTACGGGTCCAAGGCGGGTCTGGCGAGCTCGCTCATCGACGACGCCGAGCAGAGCGCCAACGTCGAACAGGCCGTGACCGAGCTCCGTGAGCGGGCAGGCAACCCGGTCGGGCAGCTCCGCGCCTTGGTCGCCTTCGACCGGCGCCTGTTCGAGATGGCCGGTGACGGCCTTCGCATCCTCGCCGAGGGCAGGCGGGCGCACCCGGAGCTGGGGGCGGCGTATGACGAGGGCCGGGCACGGGGCGACAGACAGCGCCGCAACGCGTTCTCAGTCTGGCCCGCGACCGTGTGGCGTGGGGGTGTCGACGTCGACCGGGCGGTCGCGATCTACGCGATGGTGGTCTCACTCGACAGTTTCGGCACCGCGACGCGCGATGGTGGGTGGAGCCCGGACGAGGTCGAGGAGTGGTGGCACCGGACGCTTGTCGAGCTGCTCCTCCGCTAGATCGGCAGAATCGAGCGGTCGAGG
Organism: Actinomycetales bacterium; assembly: GCA_038258215.1. GTDB lineage: Bacteria > Actinomycetota > Actinomycetes > Actinomycetales > Dermatophilaceae > Fodinibacter. The sequence continues at coordinate 19,169 of JBBSQC010000031.1, forward strand.
ATTTTCGAGAAGGGCTCAACCGGGTCGGAACCCCGGAGGGGGAGGTTGGTGCGGTTGGCGTCCCCGGCTGGCGCCGAGGAGTGCCAGGCCCCCGGCCGCGAGGATGGGGAGCCCGATCGTGAGGATTGCCAGGAGCCCCAGGACCCCCAGCACGATGGCCGAGCCGACGAGCACCACCTGACGGTGAGGCGCCGCCATCGACGCTCCGTAGGCGCACGAGAGGACACCGACCCCCAGGATCGCGAGGACCCACGGGAGGGGTTCACCGTCCTGGCCGGAGACGACCCGGACGTAGACGAACGCCATGACCACCGCGACGACTGCCGCCATCAGTGGAGCGAGGTCCAGGCCGCGGACGACACCGATGCGCATCCTGCAACGGTCCCACGACCCGAGTGCCGTCATGGGTGCCTGAGGGCGGGATCACGTCTATGGTCGGGCGATGGACACCACGGGCGCCGAGGCAGTGTTGCGGGAGAAGGAGGCGTCGCTGCTCGAGGAGCTCGTCGTGGTCACCCGACCGACGGAGGATGCCGGGTCGATCTCGTTCGGCAAGCGGATCGGTGAGGGCACGTCCCTCGCGGTGGACCGGCTGACGTCGGTCACCGTGCAGGAGAGGCTGATGGCCACGCTCGCCCAGGTGCGCGTCGCCATCGGGAAGACCCGGGACGGCACCTACGGCACGTGCGAGGTCTGCGGCCAGCCCATCGGGGACGAGCGCCTTGAGGTCCGGCCCTGGGCTGTTCGGTGCCTCGCCGACAGCTGACCCGCGGATGCGGTACCTGATCCCCGACCGCGCTGGACCGGGTCCGACGGAAACCGCCGTCATCGTCCCTGTCCCGGAGGCCGACCCACTGGTGGGTCGCTGGCGCCATCGCCTGGATCCGGCGGAGAGCTGGGGCGTGCCCGCTCACCTCACCGTGCTGTATCCGTTCGTCGAGCCGGCAGCCGTCGACGAGGGGGTGAGCACCGCCCTCGCGTCGGCGATCGCCCACGTCGGTGCCTTCGAGTGCTGGTTCCGTCGCACGCGCTGGTTCGGCGACGACGTCCTGTGGCTCGAGCCCGATGTGACCGAGCCGTTCCGTCTGCTGACCCACGCCGTGACGTCCGCGTTCCCGGGGTTTCCGCCGTATGGAGGGGCCCATGCCGACGTGGTGCCGCACCTCACCGTCGGCAGCCCTCCGCTCGGAGACCGAGCCCTGCTGCTCACCGCGGAGCGGGATGTCCGGTCGGGGCTGCCACTGCGCACCTGCCTGGATCGCGTTCTGCTCATCGCCGGCACGAACGCGCCCGGCTCCTGGTCGGTCGTCCAGGAGTTCTCGCTCCACCCCACCCCGAGGGGAGCAGGGATCGCAGGCGCTGCAGCGGGCTGACCGCGTCGTCGCTCAGACGTCGTGGTGCAGCGCCTCCACGGGCGGGTCGTCGGCCGCGGAGACCTCCGGGTCGCGCGGGGGCCCCCCACGCAGCTCGACGAGGTACATCGCGGCCACGACGAGTGCGCCACCGACGAGCATTCGCCGGGTGAGGCTCTCCCCACCCAGGAGCACGGCGAAGAAGGCCGCGAACACCGGCTCCAGGGCCATGACGATCGCCGCCCTCGTCGCGGTCAGGTGGGCCTGGGCCCAGGTCTGGGCCCAGAGGGCCAGGGCACCCGCGATGAGGGCCATGTAGAGCAGGGAGGCCCACTGGCCCCCCGTCGCCGGGAGGGTGAGCCCACCGGGGACGGCCCCCACCCCGGTGACGAGGGCGATCACGGCGGCCTGCACGGTGGCCAGTCCCACGGCCGCCCCCGGGGTGGACCACCGCCCCAGCGCGACGATGTGCGCGGCATACAGGACCGCGGAGGCCAGGGTGAGCCCCTCACCGGCCCCCAGGGCGAGCCCGTTGAGCGAGAGCACGGCCAGCCCGACGGTGGTCAGGGCCACCGCGAACCACGTCACCGGCCCGATCCGGTCGCGCAGCACCACGGCGCCGAGCACCGGGGTGAGCACGACGTAGGTGCCGGTGATGAAGCCGGACACCGAGGCGTCGGTGTGTTGCAGGCCTATCGTCTGGAGCGTCTGGGCCAGCCCGTAGAGGACCCCGAGGACGGCGCCGGTCTTCAGCTCGCGGCGTGAGAGCGCCAGGGTCTGGCGCCGGAACAGCAGGGCCATGACGACGGCAGCGATGCCGAACCGCACGGTGAGGAAGTCCGCCGGCGGCACGGTCTCGACGAGGTCGCGGATGAGGAAGAAGGTCGAGCCCCAGACCGCGGTGACCCCGACCAGCAGCGCCGTGGCCAGCCGGGCGTGGTCGACCGGGGGAGTGCTCACCGGGCGCTCAGACGATCGTCAGGGTGACTGAGCTGCCCTTGGGTGCCGTGCCGCCGGCCGGGTCCTGGAGCCGGACGGTGCCGAAGAAGCCCCCCAGGGCCTTGCGCACCTCGACCGAGAAGCCGGCGTTCTCCAGGGCCGTGCGGGCCGGCCCCAGCTGCTGGCCGACGACGTTGGGGACGTCGACCATGACCGGGCCCTTGGAGACGACGAGGACGACCTGGTCGCCCTTGAACAGGGTGCCGTCCGAGGGGCTCTGACTGATGACGTCGCCCTTGGCCACGGTGTCGCTGTTCTCCTGCTTGGTCGCGTCGACGGTCAGCCCGAGCTCGGTGAGCTGCTTGGCGGCGGCCTTCGAGCTCTTGCCGGTGACGTCGGGCACAGTGATCGGCTTGCGCCCCTTGCTCACCGTGAGGGCTATCTCGCTGCCCTTCTTCAGGTCGGCCCCCTGCTTGGGATCGGTCGAGATCACCTGCCCGTCGGGCACCTTCTCGCTGAACGCCTCGGTGACCTCGCCGACCGCGAGGCTGTTGTCGGCGATGCGCGTGCGGGCCTCGGTGAGGGTCGAGCCCACGATCTCGGGCACGGCATACCGCTCCGGCCCCTTGGACACCACCAGCTCGACGTCGGTGCCCCGGCGCACGTTGGTGCCCGGTGCGGGGTCGACCTTCATGACCTCGCCCCGGGGCGCCTCCTCGTCGAAGACCTCGCTGACCACCGCGTCGAGCTTGACCGCCTCCAGCGCGGACACGGCTGACTCCTTCGGCTGGCCCTGGAGGGCGGGGACGGTGGAGGTGGCACCGGGACCCAGGAGGAAGAACCACGCGGTCAGCGCGGCGACCAGGGCCGAGGCCAGGATCGCCGGCCACCACCGGCGCTGTCGCGCCGGCGCCTCGACGACGACCCCGCGCAGCGGCGCCGACACGGCCAGCGAGGCGGTGTCTCCGTGCCGTGTGGACACCTCGGCGGCAGTGCCCGCCCCGAGGGACATCCCCACCGGCAGGGCTGCGGTGGCCGTGGGCAGGCTCGCTGCCTCCTGGGCCGCGGCACCCGCCGGTCGCGAGTCGAGCTCGGTCGCGGTCAGGGCCGCCCGCGTGTCGCGCACCAGATCGAGGAAGCCGCCGGCATCCACCGGACGGTCGCCGGGGTCGCGGGCGGTCGCGGTGGCCACCAGGTCGTCCAGGGCCTGCGGGAGGCCGACGATCCGGGTCGACGGGGCCGGGACGCCCCCGTGCACGTGCTGGTACGCCACATGGATGGCGGTCTCGCCCGTGAACGCCTTCGTGCCGGTCAGCATCTCGAAGAGCATCAGCCCGGCGGCGTAGACGTCGGAGCGGGCGTCGGCGACACCGCGCTCGACCTGCTCGGGGGAGAGGTAGGCGACCGTGCCCAGGAGCACTCCCGAGGAGCTGGTCATGGTCTGGCTCGTCACGGCCCGGGCCAGGCCGAAGTCGGCGACCTTGACGGCCCCGTTGTCCTTGATGATGACGTTCTCGGGCTTGACGTCGCGGTGGATCAGCCCCTCGTGGTGGGCTTCGGCCAGGGCCATGAGCACCGGGTCGAGGATGTCGAGGGCGGCCCGCGGCGAGAGCGGGCCCTCGGCCTGGAGGACCTCGCGCAGGGTCTGCCCCGGGACCATCTCCATCGCGAGGAAGATGTGGTCCCCGTCGCGACCCTGGTCGTAGACGCCGACGACGTTGGGGTGGGAGAGGGAGGCGGCGGCACGCGCCTCACGCCTGAACCGGGTGACGAAGCTCTCGTCGTGCACGAGGTGCTGGCGCATGACCTTGAGCGCCACCTCGCGGTCGAGCCGCTCGTCCACGGCGAGGTAGACCGTCGCCATGCCACCCTCGGCGATGCGCTCGAGCACGCGGTAGCGCCCGTCGAGAGTGCGCCCGATGAGGGCGTCGCCGGTAGGTGACACCGCACGAGTGTACGTAGGGTTCGACCCCATCCACGTCATCGCCTCGTGGTCACACGGTCGAGCGCAGCGCCATGACGGTCTTGACGTAGCGGCGGGTGTCGGAGTACATCCCGCGCTTGCGCAGCGCCGACAGGCCCTGGTAGTAGGCCGCCACCGCGTTCTCGGTGCTCGACGTGGACCGCCCGAGGGCCCGGAGCATGACGACTCCCGCCGTGATGTTGTCCTTGGTGTCGAGGAGGTTCAGCCGGTGCCCCACGAGGTCGGACGCCCACTGGCCGCCGGCGGGGATGACCTGCATCACCCCCACGGCGTTGGCGGGGGAGACCGCGCGCTGGTTCCAGCCGGACTCCATCCAGCCGATGGCCAGCGCGAGCTTCGGGTCCACTCCGTGGCGGCGAGCGGTGGCGATGATCAGGCTCTTGGTCTCGCTGCGGCTCGGGACCTTCTTCCTGGCCAGGGCGGAACGGTTCCGGGCGGCGGCCCCAGCCACCTCCTTGGGGTAGGTGACACCGAGGAACGTGTCCGGAACGGCCGCGCTCTTGGACTTCTTCTTCGCGGCCGCGGCCGGTGTCTTGGTGCCGGACAGGCTGAGCCGTTGACCGGGGTGGATGAACGCCTTGGCGGAGATCGCGTTGGCGCGGGTGATCGCCGACACCGTCGTGTGGTGCGCGCGGGCGATGCCGTCGAGGGTGTCCCCGGACCGGACGGTGTATGCCGTGCCCTTGGCCGCCGGCTTCGTGCGCGACGACGCGGACTTCGCGGTGCTCGCGGCGCCGGCCGCACCCCGCACCCTCACCTTCTGGCCGATCTGGAGGAAGGATCGGGTGGAGAGCCGGTTGGTCTTCAGGAGGGAGGCGAGGCTGACGTGGTATCTCGCGGAGATCCCGATGAGGGTGTCGCCGCTGCGCACGACGTGGGTGCGCGTGGCCGCCGCGGACGGCTTCCTCGGAGCGGTGGTGCCCTTCGGGGCGGCGGAGGCCCGGGGGACGCTCAGCGCGGCGCCCTCACGGATGTAGGCCCGGTCGCGGATGTGGTTCCGGGCCGCGATGGCGTCGACCGTGGTCCGGTAGCGGGCGGCGATCCCGATCAGGGTCTCGCCGCTGCGGACCCGGTGGGTGCTCCACCCGTGGGGCGCCGGGTTCGACGTCGCGACGGCGGCCGGGAGATGTGCTGGCGCCTGAGCGGGTGCCGGTGCGGAGATGACCATGCGTTCGTCCTTGCCTGTGGCTGGTGTGGCGAAAGTTACATGTGGGCCACACGGTACCAAGGGGGCGCCAGGTCGGCGCCCGGAGCGAGTCGCGAGGCGGTCGGTCGAGTGAACAGGACGCGCCGCGTGCACTCGCCTCGGGACGGCGTGTTCCGTTCTCTCGACTTCAGTCCGTACCCTGTCCTGCGTGAGCGACACACCGAGCGGCCCGGACCGCGCGACCGAGGACCTCGTGGCCGCGTGGGTCAGCATCCCCGACATCGCCGAGCGCTTCGGGGTCCGGCTCTCGGCCGTGCGCCAGCTCCTCGCCGACCGGGAGCTCATCGCCCTGCGCATCGGCGAGCGACGGGTCCTCGCCGTGCCCGCGGGCTTCCTCGGTGAGGGGGCGCCGTTGCCGGAGCTCAAGGGGACCTTCACCGTGCTCGCCGACGGCGGGATGGACGACGAGGAGATCATCCGCTGGCTGCACACCCCCGATGAGACCCTGCCGGTGCCGGGCGCGCCGATGGACGCGATCCACGCCGGTTTCAAGACCGAGGTCCGACGCAGGGCGATGGAGACCGCCTTCTGACCCCGGAGCACCGCCGGACGCCATCGACCCCTGCCCAGCCGGTGTCGGGGTCCGGCCCGGCTAGACCGAGCGGGCAGTAGCGAGGCCCACGAGCACGCCGAGTGACTCGGCCGCATCCGCGTCGACCGTGCCCGCACCCGCGAGGGCGTCTCGGGCGGCGTCGGTCAGGGAGGAGATCTCCCGCTCGACCACGTCGACGGCGCCCGACCCCTCGATGTGGGCGCGTAGCTCCTCGATGTCGTCGGGCCCGAGGTCCGGGCGGCCCAGCATGGCCTCCACCCTCGACCGGGCCTGCTCGTCGACGCCGGCCAACGTCTGGGCTACCAGCACGGTGCGCTTGCCCTCGCGCAGGTCGTCGCCCGCGGGCTTCCCCGTCTCGTCGGGGTCGCCGAAGACCCCCAACAGGTCGTCGCGCAGCTGGAAGGCGTGGCCGACGGCGAGACCGTAGCGGGAGAGGGCGTCCATCCCGACCGGGTCGAGCCCACCGACGGCCGCACCGATGAGCAAGGGGTGCTGGACGCTGTACTTCGCACTCTTGAAACGGATCACGCGACTCGCGCGCTCGACGCGCTCGGCGTCACCGAGACCCCCCCAGGGCCGCATCGACTCCACGACGTCGAGGAACTGGCCGGCCATGAGCTGGGTGCGCATGACGTCGAAGACCGGTCGCCCCCGGGCCACGTCCGCGTCCGGGAGCCCGCACGTCGCGTAGACCTCGTCGGACCACGTCAGGCAGAGGTTGCCGGCCAGGACCGCGCCGGCAAGGCCGAAGCGGTCCGGGTCCCCCGACCAGCCCCTCGACCGGTGCCCGGCGGCGAACGCACGGTGCGCCGCCGGCATCCCGCGCCGGGTGTCCGAGTCGTCCATGACGTCGTCGTGGATCAGGGCGGCAGCCTGGAAGAGCTCCATCGCGCTCGCCAGCCGCACCAGTGCGTCGGAGTCCGGGCCCCCGGCGGCGCGGTGGCCCCAGTAGAGGAATGCCGCCCGCAGCCGCTTGCCCCCACGCAGCAGGTCCGCGATCGCGACGAGCAGCTCGTCCACGTCGGGTCCGAGATCGGTGAGCACGACCGCCTGGGTGCTCAGCTCGCGGTCGAGGCAGGTCTGGATCCGGGCGCGCAGGTCGACACTCTCGAGCGGGTCGCTCACGGGTGCATCCTCTCGGGCGCGGCGGTTCGACGACGGTCGGATCGTGGTTGCGAGGAGCCTACGACGTCCGGCCTCGGCTACCCTCACCGCCATGGCACACCACGGAGGAGGGGGTCGGCCCGCACACCTCGTCGCGTCGATCCCGGCGCGGCTCGCGCACGACGCTCCGTCGGTCAGCTTCGAGTTCTTCCCACCCAAGGACGACGCCTCCGAGGCCGTGCTGTGGACCGCCATCCGGCGTCTGGAACGAGTGCGGCCGGCATTCGTGTCGGTGACCTACGGCGCCGGGGGCACCACCCGGGACCGCACCGTCCGGGTCACCGCCCGGATCGCCGACGAGACCTCCCTCACCCCGTTGGCCCATCTGACCTGCGTGGGCGCCTCCGTCCGGGACGTGCGCCAGGTGGTCGGGTCGTATGCCGCGTCCGGCATCCGCAACATCCTGGCCCTGCGCGGTGACCCGCCCGGGAACGTGCGGGGGCAGTGGACCCCGCACCCGGAGGGCCTGGACCACGCCGACCAGCTCGTCGGCCTGATCCGCGGGCTGGGTGACTTCACCATCGGGGTGGCTGCCTTCCCCGACGTGCACCCGGACAGCCCGGGCCTCGACCACGACGTGGAGGTGCTGGTGCGCAAGGCCGACGCGGGTGCGGACTTCGCGATCACCCAGATGGTCTTCGACGCCGACTCCTACCTGCGTCTGCGCGACAGGGTGGCCGCGCGCCGGGCCCTGCCCGTCACGCCCGGGCTGATGCCGGTGACCAACCTCCGCCAGGTCACGCGGATGTCCGAGCTCATGGGCACCCCGTTGCCGGCGGGGGTGATCGCTCGCCTTGAGGCCGTCAAGGACGACCCCGAGGCGGTGCGGTCGGTGGGCGTGCAGATCGCGACCGAGATCGGTCAGCGACTGCTCGACGAGGGAGCGCCCGGCATCCACTTCATCACCATGAACCGGTCGACGGCGACGCTCGAGGTGTTCGACAGCCTCTCGCTCTGAGGTTCCGCACCTCAGGTCGACAGTGACTCGCCGGCGGCCGTGGCGATGGCTGTGGCCAGCGCAGCCGGCGCACTGACCATCGGCCAGTGCCCGGTGTCGAGGTCGACGAGCTCGAGGCGCCTGGCCCGGGCCAGCTCCGGCAGGTCGCCCGCGTCGATCCACTCCTGGGCCTGGGCCGGGGTGAACTCGGGGCAGATCAGCACCGTGGGCACGTCGAGGCGTCGCTCGTCGCGCAGGTGGACGACACCGCGGGCGACCCCCTCGGGCACCGGGATCGCACCGGCAGCGATGCGCGCCCTGGTGCCCTCGTCGAGGTCGGCGGAGTCCGGGCCCTCGAACGGCTCCCAGCCGGGGAAGGGCATCGCCCCGTGCACCATCTCGAAGAAGTCTGCGTAGAGCTCGCCGTCGGCGGAGGGGAACCCGCCGATGAGCACGACCGTGGCGACCGCATCCGGCCGGGCGTCGGCCGCGAGCCAGGCGAGGGTGCAGGCCGCGGAGTGCCCGACGACCACGACGCGCCCCGGCGCTGCGTCGACCGCGGCGAGCACCGCTGCGACCTGGTCCTCCAGCGTCGCGGACGCGTTGCCGTCGCCCTGCCCCGGGAGGGTGACCGGCACGCCGTGGCAGCCGCGGCCCTCGAGGGCGGGGAGCACGTCGTCCCACACCGACCCGTCGAGCCACAGGCCGCCGATGAGAATGACATCCGTGAGTTCTGGCATGTCCTCACGATAGGGATGGTTGCGGACGGTCTGCTTCCGGTTCGCCGTCCCGGCGTCGTAGCCTTCGAGGATGCCGCGCGACACCAGTCCCACCGCCCGGGCGTTGCGCGCCCTGGAGGTGTTGCAGTCACGTCCGGGTGTGACGGCTCATGACCTCGCCCACCGCCTCGACGTCACCGAACGGGCCGCACGCCGCTACGTCGCGATCCTGCGGCAGGCCGGCATCCCGGTGGAGTCGACCCGGGGGCCGCACGGGGGCTATCGGCTGGGGGCCGGGGCGCGGTTGGCGCCGGTGCTCTTCACCCAGGCCGAGGCGCTCGGCTTGGTGATGGCCGTGCTCGACGCACAGGCCGACGTCGAGGGCCTCGAGGATCCCGTCGGTGTCGCGCTGGGCAAGGTGGTCCGGTCGCTGCCCGACGGCGTGCGAGGACAGGCCATGGCGCTGCGGGAGCACGCGGCGGCCGCACCCAGCCGTGGGCCGGCCCCACCCGACCCGGCGGTGATGAGCGCTCTGGTGGATGCCGTCGCGGCGCGGCGGACGGTGCACCTCACCTACCGCAGCGGGTCGGGTGCGGAGTGGACCGCCGAGGTGGACCCCTGGGCGGTCGTCGTGCGGCGCGGGCGCTGGTACCTGCTGTGCCACTCCCACCATCGAGCCGCCGTGCGCACCTATCGGGCCGACCGCGTCCGGGCCGTCGGGCCGCAGGGCTCGCGCTTCACGCCACCGGACCGGTTGGACCCCGTGGCCGCCTTGGAGGAGCACCTCGGCACGGGGTGGGACTTCGAGACCCGGGTCGTGTTCGACGCCCCGGTGGACGCCGTGGCCCCCTGGCTGGGTGCGGCGATGGGTCGCCTCGAGGAGTGCGGCACGGGGTGCGTCCTGCTCGGCAGCACCAACAACCCGCAGATGTACGCGCAGGAGTGGCTGGCCGGCATCCCCTTCGACTTCCGGGTCGAGGGCGGTGCCGAGCTGCGCACCGCGATGCAGGCCCTGGTGGCGCGGTTGGCCGCGTCGCTCGATCCTTCGCCCTGAGCCCGGAGGGGCACCCAGTGCGGCCGCGCCGTCCTCGGCCCCGGATTCCCCTCCAGACCCGGGCCCGCAGCCGGCGCGGCCGCAGTGCGAGCATGGCGGGGGAGGGGAGTGGGGCGCATGGGTACAGGTACTCAACTGTGGCGGCGCGGCATCCGCAGAGGCCTCAGGCGACGTCCAGGGGTTGACCGCCCGTGATCCTGACCAGCTCGGCGTAGGTCGTCGCGAAGACCGAGTGGCTGTGCCCTGCGGCTGCCCACACGGTGTCGAACCGGCCGAGGGCGGTGTCGACCACCGTGCGGATCGGCCGCGGGTGCCCCACTGGGGCGACACCCCCGATGGTGAACCCGGTCTGCTCCTTGACGTATGCCGCCTCGGCGCGCCGCACGCCGTGCAGCCCCAGCAGGTCCGCGACCTTGTCGACGTCGACCCGGTGGCCGCCCGAGGCCATGACGAGCAGCGGCTCCTCGCTCCCGTCGGTGTGCGTGGCGGTGAAGAGCAGGCTGTTGGCGATCTCGGCGGGAGTGATGCCCAGCGCGTCGGCGGCGGCGCTCGCCGTGCGCACGGCATCCGGGAGGTGGCGCACCGTGGGGTGCACCCCGTGCGCTCCCAGGGCGCTCAGGACGGCAGCCACCCCTGGGTGGCCACGGAGGTCGCGGCCGTCGGCGGGGTCGGCGGGCTGCGGATCCATGCCGGCAGCGTACTGACGACCCGCCCTGGTGCGGCGAACGGAGCCCGGGCGCGGAGACGTCGTGGGCGGCGGATATCCTCCACCTCGACGACCGCCCTTGACATTCGCGATCGCAAATGATGATCTTTGCTATCGCGAATCATCGGCAGGCACCCAGGGGAGATCATGCACACCATCCGAGGCAACGGCTCGATGACCCGAGCCACCGCGACCGCATCCGCCGTCGCCCTCGCCGTCGTCATCGGGGTCGCCGGCCTGCTGGCGCCGAGTGCCGCCCGGGCGGACGAGCCGAGCCAGGGCCGGCTGCTGCTCATGCTCGACGCGTCCGGGTCGATGAAGGACCCGGACCCGTCCGGGCTGAGCAAGATCGAGGCCGCGAAGAAGGCCCTCACCGGTGTCGTCGACGCGCTTCCGTCGGACGCCCAGGTCGGGCTCCGCGTCTACGGCGCCACCCAGCCCGGCGGCAAGCCCACGAAGGCGGCCTGTGCCGACACCCAGCTCGTGCACCCCATCGAGGCGCTCGACAAGCCCGGTCTCACCGCGGCGATCGAGGCCTTCCGCGCCAAGGGCGAGACGCCCATCGCCCGCTCGCTCACCGAGGCGGTGAAGGACCTAGGGCCGAGCGGCAAGCGCACCATCGTCATGGTGTCCGACGGCGAGGAGTCCTGCGTCCCCGACCCCTGCCCGACTGTGAGGAAGCTCGTGGGTGACGGCGTAGACCTCCAGATCGACACCGTCGGCTTCGCGGTGAAGGGCAAGGCCCGCAAGCAGCTGCAGTGCATCGCCGACGCCGGGCGGGGGACGTACTACGACGCCGAGGATGCCGATGCGCTGCGTGCGTCCTTGTCCAAGCTCTCCCAGCGCGCGCTACGGCCCTTCACCGTCTCGGGCACCCCGGTGAAGGCGACGGATGCCCCGGAGTCGGCCCCGGTCCTCGCCCCGGGCCAGTACACGGACTCCTTCGCCGCGAAGGCGGCCCCCCGCTACTACACGGTGACCCGCTCGCCCGGCTCGACGATCCGGCTGTCCCTCACCGCGCGCCCACCGGCCAACCCCGAGGACTACTCCACCGAGCGCCTCGACGTCACCCTCACCACGGCCGAGGGCCGCACCTGCGGCAACGAGAACGCCCTGCGCTTCGACCCGGGCCGACGCACGGAGGCCGTGGTCTCGCAGCTGCGCATCGACGGCCCGGAGGATGCCGACGACAGCGACCCCTGCCACACCGCCACCTCGTTCCTCGTCTCGGTCGACCGACCCCAGGGGGTCGACCAGGTCGTGCCGGTGGAGGTGGTCTACATCGAGGAGCCGCAGGTGCAGAACCTCGAGGCCCTCCCACCGGCACTGGACCCCGCGGACGTGACGCCGCTCATCGCTCCGGGCTCCGGCGCGGGCACCCCCGTCACCGGTGGTGGCGGCTTCTCCGACGCACTGACCCTGGCGCCCGGCACCTACCGGGACACGGTGTTGCCCGCTGAGCAGGTCTTCTACCGGGTGCGGCTGGACTTCGGGCAGCGGGCCGCGTTCTCCGTCGACGCACCGGCGCCGGGTGAGAAGCTCGAGCTCGGCTCGATGTCCTACACCGGGTTCGCCATCGACGCCTACGCCCCGGACCGGGCGGTCCTGACGCGCACGTCCGGGGACCCACCCCTCATCGGTTCGCTGGGCCCCAGCACCTCCGCCCTCCAGCTGACGGAGTACACCCCGGAGGTCCGCTACGCCAACCGCACCTCGTTCGGCAACGGCAGCTACTCCTACGTCACCCTGCGTAAGGCATCGCTGGCCGGGTTCTACTACTTCGCCCTGGGCCGCACGGACGAGTCGGCGGGCGAGGACAGCGCCGCGCCCGTCAACGTCCGGATCCGGGTGGCGGTCGAGGGCACCCCGAACGGCCGGCCGGAGTACGCCGGTGGCGTGGCCACCACCGAGGGTCTGACGTCGGCCACGCCCACACCGTCGGCCGCGCCCACGCCGTCACCGGCATCGTCCAGCGGTGCGCTCGGGCCGACCGAGGAGGACGGGGCCTCGCCGCTGCTGTGGGTCGGCGTCGCGCTCGCGGTGCTCGCCGGGGGTGGCGGTGTGCTCCTGGCCCTGCGCCGGCGGGAGGGCGCGGACCCCTCCGCCTGACCCCGCCCCGGCTCCACCCGGGGCTCGTTCCTCCACGGTGTTGACGGGGCGTCGGGGGTGGGGGTTACGATGGCATTCATCGAACACCTGTTCGATGATGTTCTCCCCTCGCGGTCCTCGCGCCGGGGCCCGGTCGGGTCCGCGGTGGGTCGACCCTGCCCAACCGGAGGTGTGCCATGGCCCGACGCTACGACGAGCCGCTCACGATGGCTCCGGGCGGCGCGGGCGGGCACGACGGCGGCCCCCCTCGGTCCTTCGTGTGGCGCGGGCGCCGGTTCACCGTGTCCACCGTGCTCTCCTCGTGGCAGGAGCGCCGGGCGTGGTGGCGCGAGGTGGGCGACCGCCCTGCCTCCGGGGTCCCGAGCGCCCAGCGCGAGGTGTGGCGGGTCGAGGCCGCTCCGCCCTCGGGGCCGGTGGGGGTCTTCGACCTCGGCCGTGACGACGACCACTGGCTCCTCCTGCGAGCCCACGACTAGAGGAGACAGCCCCCATGAGTCACGCCGCCACCACCTTGGACCTCCTGGACCGCTCCCGCGACGCCCTCACCGGCGGGTATGCCGCCTCGCTCGCCTCCGCGCGCTACCTCGCGGCCTCGCTCGCCGCGCTGCGGGCGGCCGCCGCGCTGGTCGCTGCGGGGTCGGCCGGAGCCCCCGCGGTCAGGACCGCCGGGCCCCACGACGTGTGGTCGCTCACCTCGAGGGTCGCTCCGGAGCTCACCGAGTGGTCGGATCGGTTCTCGGCGGCCACCGGGCAGCGCGTCGGTGTCGAGACCGGTCTGGTCCGGGTCACCGCCCGAGAGGCCGACGACCTGCTCCGCGACGCCGAGACCTTCGTGGACCTCGCGGCGACCCGGCTCGGCCTGCCGTCGGCGCACCGACCCCGGCGGCTGGCTCCCGTGCGCACGGCCTGAGCGGTGATGGACGACTTCACCCACCTCCACGTCGCGTCGGGCTTCTCCATGCGCTACGGCGCGTCGATGCCCGAGCACCTCGTGGAACGTGCGGTGGCCCACGGGCAGGGTGCCCTCGCGCTCACCGACCGCGACGGCCTCTACGGCGCGGTGCGGTTCGCCACGGCCTGCGACCGGGCGGGGATCGCCCCCGTGCTGGGCGTGGACCTCGCCGTCGAGACACTGTCCACATCCACATCCACATCCACACCATCGGCATCCGCCCCGTCCTCCGCGCCACCGCCTGCCCGCACCCGCACCCCGGTGCGTGGCGGTGCCCTGGTCGACCCGAGGCGACCCCGGGTCACCGTGCTCGCTCGTGGTCGCGGTGGCGGCCTCGCGGCGGGCCTGGGATGGGCCGCGCTGTGCCGGCTCGTGACGCAGACCCACCTGCGCGGCGAGCGCGGCACCCCGGTGACCACACCCGAGCTCCTCGCGCGGTGGGCTCGACCGGGCGAGGAGTCGGGGGCCGGCGAGGGGGGCAGCCGGCTGCTCGTGCTCCTCGGGCCCGACTCCGACGTCGGGCGGGCCGTGCTCGCCGGTCGTCGCGGCCTCGCGCGCCACCTGCTCGGGTCCTGGCAGGCCCTGCTGCCCCGCGACGCACTGGCGGTCGAGGTGGTGCTGCACGGTGGCCCGGAGGGCACTCCCGGATGCCGCTCGCACGCGGCCCACCTGCTGGGGCTCGCCGACGAGGCCGGGCTCCCCGCCGTGCTGTCCGCGGTGGTCCGTCACGCCGACCCCGACCAGGTGCGCACCGTCGACCTCCTCGACGCCTCCCGGCGGCTGGTGGTGCTGGACTCCCGGCACCTCGACCGGGTCACCGACGCGGGGCACCTGGCCGACACGGCGACGATGCGCACCCGGGCCCTCGAGGTCACCGGCGGCGACCGGGCCCGGGCGCAGCGGCTCCTCGCCCTGACGACCCTGGTCGGCGAGGAGTGCGCCCAGCAGTCCCGCCCCGACCTCGGCATCGGCGGCGTGCACCTGCCCGAGGCCGAGGTCCTGGGCCTCGCGCCGGGGGAGGACCCGATGGCGGCCCTCACGCAGCGCTGCCACGCGGCCATCGGGGGGCGCTATCCCGGTGCGGGCGACGCCGAGCGACAGGTGGTGCGAGGTCGTCTCGAGGAGGAGCTGGCCGTCATCGAGACCCTCGGCTACCCCACCTACTTCCTCACCGTCGCCGAGGTCACCGACCTGATCCGCGAGCGGGGGGTGCGCGTCGCGGCCCGGGGCTCGGGCGCCGGCAGCCTGGTCAACCACCTGCTCGGCATCAGCGGGGTCGACCCGATCCGCCACCGCCTGCTCATGGAGCGCTTCTGCTCCCCGCTGCGCGCCGAGCTCCCCGACATCGACGTCGACGTCGAGTCGGCCCGCCGCACCGAGATCTACGAGGCGGTGCTCGAACGCTTCGGCGGCGAGCGGGTCACCTGCGTGTCGATGATGGACACCTACAAGGTGCGCCACGCGGTGCGCGACGTCGGCGCTGCACTGGGGCTGCCGCCGGTGGAGGTCGACGAGATCGCCAAGGCCTTCCCGCACATCCGCGCCAAGGACGCCCGCAACGCGATCGCCGACCTGCCCGAGCTGCGCAGCCGCGGCCTCGACAGCCCCCGGCTCTCGACCTTCTTCGACCTCGTCGAGGCCCTCGACGGCCTGCCCCGGCACATCGCCCTGCACCCCTGCGGGATCGTGCTGTCCAACTCCGGCCTGCTCGACCGCACGCCGGTGGAGGCGAGCTGGCTGGGGTTCCCGATGAGCCAGTTCGACAAGGACGACGTCGAGACCCTGGGCTTCCTCAAGCTCGACGTCCTCGGCATCCGGATGCAGTCGGCGATGGCCCACGCCGTCGCCGAGGTCGAGCGGGTGGGTGGGGGGCACATCGACCTCGACGACGAGGCCCAGGTGCCTCGGGACGACGCCGCCACCTACGAGCTGATCCGCACCACCCGCACCCTGGGGATGTTCCAGATCGAGAGCCCCGGCCAGCGCGAGCTCGTCGGCAAGCTGGGCCCGGCCGCCTTCGACGACCTCATCGTCGACATCTCGCTGTTCCGGCCCGGGCCGGTCAAGTCCGACATGATCACCCCGTTCCTCGAGAGCCGGCACGGCTGGCGCGAGCGGCACTTCCTGCACCCCAGCCTGGTGCCGGCGCTGGAGGAGACCGAGGGCGTGGTCGTCTTCCACGAGCAGGTGCTGCTCATCGTCGCCGAGACCACCGGGGTGAGCCTGGCCCAGGCCGACGAGGTGCGCCGCACCATGGGCACCCCGGCCGGCCAGGAGCAGGTCGAGGCGTGGTGGCGTCCGGCGGCGGAGGCCCGCGGCTACTCCGCCGAGCACCGCGACACGATCTGGGAGGTGCTGCGCTCCTTCGCCTCCTTCGGCTTCTGCAAGGCCCACGCCGCGGCCTTCGCCCTCCCGACGTTCCACTCGGCGTGGCTCAAGACCCACCACCCCGCGGCCTTCCTCGCCGGCGTGCTCACCCACGACCCGGGCATGTATCCCAAGCGGCTCATCCTCGACGACGCCCGGTCCTTCGGCATCCCCGTGCTCGGGCTCGACGTCAACGCCTCCGGCGACACCTACCGCATCGAGCCCGTAGACCCCGTCGACCCCACCGACCCCGTCGAAGGAACAGAACACGCCGCGCGCGAGGAGCCCGAGGCGGCGTGTTCTGTTCACTCGACGGGTGCAGGGGAGGGGATGCCGGGGTGGAAGCGGGCTCGCCAGCCCCACGGCATCCGGCTCTCCCTGCTCGACGTCAAGGGCATCAGCGGCGCGGAGGTCGCGCGCATCGTCGCCGGGCAGCCCTACGCCGACCTCGGGGACTTCTGGACCCGGGCCCGGGTGAGCCGGCCGATCGTCGAGCGCCTCGTGCTCGCGGGGGCCTTCGACGCCCTGCACGGGATGGGTGGCTCCTCCGGGCTGGGGCGCCGGGGCCGGGTCACTCGCCGCGACCTGCTCCTGCACGTCGCCGAGCTCGAGCGCTGGGACCGAGGGGGGCCCGGGTCGGGCTGCACCAGCCGGCGCCTCGCCGTCCCGAGCATCCCCCCGGTGCGGGAGTCGGCCGACGAGCGGGTCGACGTCCGCGAGCGGGCCGCCGCGCAGTCCCAGGCGGCCCGCGAGGTCGTCCCCGCCCGCGACCAGCAGGTGCAGCTCACCCTCGACCTCGGCGACCGACCACAGCTCACCTCCGGCACCGGCCTGCCGGAGATGACCGGGCCGGAACGGGTGCGCGCCGAGCTCGACGTGCTCGGGCTCGACGTCTCCGCCCACGTCGTCGAGTTCTACACCCCGATGCTCGCGGCCCTGAGGGTCACCCGCAGCCGGGACCTGCTCGCCGCCCGCAGCCGCAGCGAGGTCTGGGTCGCCGGCGTCAAGGTGGCCACCCAGACCCCGCCGGTGCGCTCTGGCCGCCGGGTGGTGTTCCTCACCCTAGACGACGGCACCGGCCCGTCGGACTGCACCTTCTTCGAGGACGTCCAGGGGCCGTATGCCGGGGTCGTCTTCCACTCGTGGCTGCTCCTGGTCCGCGGGGTGGTCCGTCGCACCGGCGACCGTGGGGTCTCGGTGCGGGCCACCGGCGCCTGGGAGCTGGCCTCGCTCTGGGACGCCTGGCAGGGCGGGGGCTCGGCCGGGGTGTGGGCCGCGGTCAGGTCCGGCGAGGAGGAGGCCCGGGCCCGGGCGGAGGCCACCGAGGCGGCGATGCGAGAGCGCGACGCTCGCACGGGTCGCCGGGTGCTCGTCCACGCATCGGGCTTCCGGCAGTCCCCGTATGCCGACACCCGACCCCCCGGTGTCGACCCGCGGTCCGGCCGGGGGGCGCCGGGCACCGGCGGGGGTCCGCCGACCCCGGCCCCGGCGCTGCCGTCCCGCAAGCTCTGGCACGCCAGCCCGGGCAGCTCGGGACACTAGGGTGGGCGGCACCATCTCCCGATCTCTCCCAGGAGCAGCCGTGGCCGACGAGCGAGGTCGCCCCCGCCCGACGGGGCTGCGCACCGCTGCCGTGTGGACCGCCCTGGAACGGCACGCGGAGGGCCTCAGCGCCCGGCAGGGCCGCCCCCTGCGGGTGCTCGACCTCGGCGGTGGCACCGGTGGCACCGCCGTCCCGCTCGCCGGGGCGGGGCACGACGTCACCGTCGTCGACCCGAGCCCGGACGCGTTGGCCTCGCTGCGCAGGCGGGCCACCGAGCAGGGCGTCCAGGACCGGGTCCATGCCGTGCAGGGTGACACCGACTCGGTGCGGGACCTTGCCGACGGCGACCTCCCGGCATACGACATCGTCTGTCTCCACGGCACGCTGGAGGTCGTCGAGGACCCCGACGCCGCCCTCGCCGGGATCGCCGAGGTCCTCGCCGTCGGCGGCACCCTCTCCCTCGTCGTCGCGCAGCGACTCCCGGCAGCCCTGGCCCGCGCCCTCGCCGGCCAGTTCGACCGGGCCAGCGCCATCCTCAGCCGACCCGACGGGCGCTGGGGGGACGACGACCCCTCGCCCCGCCGCTTCGACGAGGTGAGCGTGCTCGACCTCCTCGCGGCCCACGGGTTCGAAACCCTCGACAGCCACGGCGTGCGGATCTTCAGCGACCTGGTGCCCTCGGCGCTCGTCGACTCAGAGGCCGACCGGCTGGCGCTGCTGGAGCTCGAGGAGGTCGCGAGCAGGCACCCCGACCACCCGCTCCTCGGGGCCTTGGGCAGTGTCCGTCACGTGCTCGCGACCCGTGGCTGAGGGCCCCGCCGGGCGATGAGCCGACGACAGTTCGCCCTCCCCACGAGGGCCACCACCGGCCCCCCGGACGACACGGGGTGCACCGTGCTGCACGTCGACATGGACGCCTTCTACGCCAGCGCGACCCTCCTGTCCCACCCCGACCTCGTCGGCACCCCGGTCATCATCGGTGGCGGCAACCGCGGCGTCGTCCTCTCGGCGACCTACGAGGCCCGGCGGTTCGGTGTCACCTCCGCGATGCCGATGGCGCGCGCCCGCCGGCTGTGCCCGCAGGCGACCGTGCTGGCACCCGAGCACTCGGTGTATGCCGCGATCTCCGCTGCGGTGATGGAGACCTTCCGTGCGGTGACGCCGGTCATCGAGCCGCTCTCGCTGGACGAGGCGTTCCTCGACGTGTCGGGTGCACTGCGCCGTCTGGGCCCGCCCGCGGTCATCGGTCAGCAGGTCAGGGACACGGTGCACGACGAGCAGGGCATCACCTGCTCGGTCGGTGTCGCCTCGACGAAGTTCGTCGCCAAGCTCGCCTCCGGGCTGGCCAAGCCGGACGGGATGCTCGTCGTGCCGCGCGACGAGGTCGTCCCCTTCGTGCAGCAGCTGCCCGTGGGTGCCTTGTGGGGAGTGGGGGAGCGCACCGAGGAGGCGTTGGTGCGGCTCGGGCTGCGCACCGTCGCCGACATCGCCCACACCCCGGTCAAGACCCTGGTCCGGGCCCTCGGCGACGCCACCGGCACCCACCTCCACGAGCTGTCGTGGGGGCGGGACCCGCGCCCGGTCGAGCGTGAGCAGCGCGAGAAGAGCATCGGCAGCGACGAGACCTTCGAGTTCGACATCGATGACGCGCAGGAGATCCACCGGCACCTGCTGGCCCTGAGCGAGCGGACCGCGGCGCGGCTGCGCGCCGCGGGTCTCACCGGCCGCACGGTGACGCTGCGGGTGCGCTTCAGTGACTTCACGACGATCACCCGGTCCCGCACCCTGCGCGAGCCGACCGACAGCGGCCGGACCATCCACGAGTCCGCCGTCGGGCTCTTCGACGCCCTCGGGCTGCAGCGGGCCCGGATCCGACTGGTCGGGGTGCGGCTCGACAAGCTCGTGGAGACGAGGGTCGCCCCGATCCAGGGGGTCATCGGTGAGCCCGAGTTCGGATGGCGTGACGCGGACAAGGCCGTCGACCGGGCCCGGGCCCGGTTCGGTTCGGGGTCGATCCGGCCGGCGAGTCTTATCTCACGTGACACATCGACTACCGCCGCACCCGATCGCGACCTATCCTGAGGTTCCACAGGGACAACATGGCGCCTCACGGGTGCCGGGCCGACCACGGGAGGATCCGTGCCCCTCTCAGACCACGAGCAGAAGATGCTCGAACAGATGGAGCAAGCCCTCGCTGCCGAGGACCCGAAGTTCGCCTCGCAGATGCAGGGAAGCACCCTCGCCTCGCTCCAGCGACGACGTTGGGTCGTCGGTGTCGTGGGCGTGCTGGCTGGGCTGGGGCTGGTGATCGTCGGGGTCAGCACCACGATGTGGATCGGGGCGATCGGCTTCGCCATCATGGTCGCCGCCGCGGTGTTCGCGGTGACTCCTCCGCGCAAGGGACGACTGGCCGCCGTGAACACGGACGGCACGCCGGGGCAGCCGCCCAAGGGGGCGAAGAAGCGGGGGAAGTCCTCGTTCATGGACCGTCTCGACGAGCGCTGGGACCGCCGCCAGAACATGTGAGCCCCGCGCAGGGTTCGACAGACGACCCTCAGGTGAGGACGACGCCCACGACGTAGAGACCCGCGATCCCCAGGCCCGCGAGCAGCTCTATCCCGATGCTCTGCAGCACGGCGAGCAGGGCGTGCTTGGTCCGCGACCAGGCCTGCGAGCGGTCCTTGATGCGCCCGAGCTCGACGAGGTAGATCCCCAGGACGAAGCCGGCGGCGGCGCCGACCACCGGAATGACGAAGAAGCCGACCACCCCCAGCGCAACGGCGAGGACGAGCGTGCTCCCGGGCACCCCGGCCCGGCGCATCCGCCGACCGGCGACGAGGTACTGAACGACCCATCCGCCGACGGCCAGCAGCACGCTCGCCGAGAAGACGGTCCATGCGATGGCGGACCCGTCCAAGCCGGCCCACAGCAGGACGCCGCCGAGGACCAGGAGGAGGCCGGGGAGCACCGGGACGACGATGCCGACCAGCCCGGCGATGATGAGAAGTGGTGGGACGATCACGCCGACGTCGTCGGCGAGGGCGTCCACCTCAGCCGACGTCGCCGGCTGTCGTCGGCTCCAGGAGCCGGTCGCTCTCGTCGTGGATGTCGGCCAGCCCGGCCAGGGCCGGGGTGTGCTCGCGCCCGTGGTGGGCGCAGAACAACAGCTCTCCACCTGCGTGGAGGGTCGCGCGGACATAGGCTTGCGCGCTGCAGCGGTCACAGCGGTCCGCGGCGGTCAGGGCGGGTGCCAGTGCGGCGTTCACGTCGGCCTCCTCGGCTCGCTCAGGGGTCAAGCCATTCGATGGGTCACCATCCAGTGCGGGTGGCGGTCCGTTGCAACAGTCAATCACGACTGATGCTTCCCTTCGTGCACTGTTCAACGCTGTGGCCCACGTCATGTTCGGATCGTGACCTACGGGCAATCCGGCCCCTTCGGGCCTCGGCCGCGGTCGGTGCGCCTGCAGGGCGCCGTCGGAGCCTCCGGATAGCCTGCCAGACGTGCCGAGCCCCACCGCCAGGAAGACCGCGACGAGCAAGTCCGCGACCGACTACACCGCCCACCACCTCCAGGTGCTGGAGGGGCTGGAGGCGGTGCGCAAGCGTCCCGGGATGTACATCGGGTCCACCGACTCACGCGGCGTCATGCACTGCCTCTGGGAGATCATCGACAACGCCGTCGACGAGGCGCTGGGCGGGCACTGCGACCACATCGACGTCGTCCTCGGGGCCGACGGCTCGGTGGAGGTGCGCGACAACGGGCGCGGGGTCCCCGTCGACATCGAGCCCCGCACCGGCCTCACTGGGGTCGAGCTCGTCTACACCAGGCTGCACGCAGGAGGGAAGTTCGGTGGCGGGTCCTACACCGCCTCCGGTGGCCTCCACGGGGTGGGTGCATCGGTCGTCAACGCCCTCTCCTCCAGGCTCGACGTCGAGGTCGACCGCGGCGGCAAGACCTGGGCCATGAGCTTCCGACGCGGTGAGCCAGGACTCTTCTCCGACGTCGCCGGTGCCTCCGGGAGCAAGGACCCGGAGCACGCGTTCACGGCATACACCGACAACAGCGAGCTCGTGGTCGTCGGGAAGACGCGCCGGGGGGTCACCGGCACCCGGGTGCGCTACTGGGCCGATCACCAGATCTTCCTCGCCGACGCCGACGTCGACGTCGAGGGTCTGCTCGGCCGGGCGCGGCAGACCTCCTTCCTCGTTCCGGGCCTGACCATCGTCATCCGTGACGAGCGCGGCGAAGAGCCGGTGGAGGAGGCGTTCCTGCACGACGGTGGCATCTCCGAGTTCTGCGAGTTCCTGGCGCCGGACCCGCCCGTCACCGACGTCTGGAGGCTCCAGGGCTCGGGCACGTTCACCGAGACCGTCCCCGTGCTGGACGCGCAGGGTCACATGACCCCGACCGCGGTGGAGCGCGAGTGCGCGGTCGACGTCGCGGTGCGGTGGGGCACTGGTTACGACACCAGGGTCTCCTCGTTCGTCAACATCATCTCCACCCCGAAGGGTGGCACCCACCTCGCGGGCTTCGACCAGGCCCTGCTCAAGGTGCTCCGCAAGCAGCTCGAGGGCAACGCGCGGCGGCTGAAGGTCGGCAACGACAAGCTGGAGAAGGACGATGCGCTTGCCGGCCTCACCGCGGTCGTCACCGTCCGGCTCGCCGAGCCGCAGTTCGAGGGGCAGACCAAGGAGGTGCTGGGCACCGCCGCGGTCCGCGCGATCGTCGCCCGGGTGATCGAGAAGGAGCTCACGGACCGCCTCACCTCGACCAAGCGGGGGGAGAAGCAGCAGGCCGCCGTGCTGCTCGAGAAGGTCACCGCGGAGATGAAGTCGCGGATCAGCGCCCGGATGCACAAGGAGACCCAGCGACGCAAGACCGCGCGGGAGTCCTCCACGCTCCCGGCCAAGCTGGCCGACAGCCGCAGCAACGACGGCGAGCGCACCGAGCTGTACATCGTCGAGGGTGACAGCGCGCTCGGTACGGCCAAGCTCGCCCGCAGCAGCGACCACCAGGCCCTGCTGCCGCTCC
>JBBSQC010000032.1:0-40159 GCA_038258215.1 Actinomycetales bacterium
CGATGATGTCCTGGAGCTCCTTGTTGCGCTGGAGGATCTGCTTGACGCGCACCGCGGTGACGTAGTGGTCATCGGCGATGTAACGGCGGTCCAGGATGCGGCTCGTCGAGCTGAGAGGGTCCACCGCCGGGTAGATGCCGATCGAGGCGATCTCGCGGGAGAGCTCCGTCGTCGCGTCGAGGTGCGCGAAGGTCGTCGCCGGTGCCGGGTCGGTGTAGTCGTCGGCGGGGACGTAGATCGCCTGCATCGAGGTGATCGAGTGGCCGCGCGTGGAGGTGATGCGCTCCTGGAGCACACCCATCTCGTCGGCGAGGGTCGGCTGGTAGCCCACGGCGGACGGCATCCGGCCGAGCAGGGTCGACACCTCGGAGCCGGCCTGGGTGAAGCGGAAGATGTTGTCGATGAACAGCAGCACGTCCTGACCCGCCACGTCGCGGAAGTACTCCGCCATGGTCAGGGCCGAGAGGGCCACGCGAAGGCGCGTGCCCGGCGGCTCGTCCATCTGGCCGAAGACCAGCGCGGTCTGGCCGAGCACCCCGGCCTCCTCCATCTCCACCATGAGGTCGTTGCCCTCACGGGTGCGCTCGCCGACCCCGGCGAACACCGAGACACCACCGTGGTCGCGGGCGACACGGGCGATCATCTCCTGGATGAGCACGGTCTTGCCGACACCCGCTCCACCGAAGAGGCCGATCTTCCCACCCTGCACGTAGGGCGTGAGGAGGTCGATGACCTTGATTCCGGTCTCGAACATCGTCGTCTTGGACTCGAGCTGGTCGAAAGCCGGCGCCTGGCGGTGGATGCCCCAACGCTCGGTGGGCTCGAAGGTCTCGCCCTCCTCGAGGTTCATCACATCGCCGGTGGTGTTGAAGACCTTGCCGAGCGTGATGTCGCCGACGGGCACGGTGATCGGGCCACCGGTGTCCTGCACGGCGGTGCCGCGGACCAGGCCGTCGGTCGGCTGCAGCGAGACGGCGCGCACCATGTTGTCGCCGATGTGCTGGGCGACCTCGAGGTTGAGCGACTTCTTCTCCCCACCGATCTCGACCTCGGTGGTCATCAGGCTGTACTGCTCGGGCATGGCGTCGACGGGGAACTCGACGTCGACGACGGGGCCGGTGATGCGCGAGACGCGGCCGACTCCGCCGGCCCGGGTGTCCTCGCTCTTCTCGGTGACAGTGGCAGTCATGGTCTCTCTCTCGCTCACTTGCTCTCGGCCAGGGCGCTTGCCCCACCGACGATTTCGCTGATCTCTTGGGTGATCTCGGCCTGGCGCGCCTGGTTGGACAGGCGGGTGTACTTCTTGATGAGCTCCTCGGCGTTGTCCGTCGCCGACTTCATCGCGCGCTGGCGGGCAGCGAGCTCGGAGGCGGCGGCCTGGAGCATGCAGTTGAAGAGCCGCGCGTTGACGTACTTCGGCAACAGCGCGTCGAGCACGCTCTCGGCGCCGGGCTCGAAGGTGTAGAGGGGCAGCAGGTCCTCGGCCTCCGGGGCCTCCTCGCCCTCGACGACCTCGAGCGGCAGCAGCCGGATGACGTCGGGCTCCTGGGTCACCATGGTCTTGAACCGGGTGAACACCACGTGCACCTCGTCGACCCCGCCGAGGTCGGTGTCGGTCGTGAAGTCGGCGACGATCCGCTCGCCGACCTCGCGCGCGACGTCGAAGGACGGCTTCTCGGAGTCACCGCTCCACTGCTCCGCCGACTCGCGCTGGCGGAACTTGTAGAAGCCGATCACCTTGCGACCCATGAGGTAGGGAACGACCTCCTTGCCCTCGCCGCGCAGCCGCGCCACGAGGCGCTCGCTCTCCTTGATCACCGCGGAGCTGTAGGCGCCCGCAAGGCCACGGTCGGAGGTGATGATGATGACCGCCGCGCGCTTGACGTCGCCCTTCTCGGTCGTGAGGGGGTGGTCCTCGTTGGAGAAGGTCGCGACCGCCGACACCGCGCGCGTCAGGGCGCGGGCGTAGGGGCTGGACTCGCGCACCGCCTGCTGGGCCCGGACGACCCGCGCTGCCGCCATCAGCTCCATGGCCCGCGTGATCTTCATCGTGGAGGTGACGGACCGGATGCGCTGCCGGTACTCCCGGATCTGCGCTCCCATGCGATCCCGCCTTTCCTGGTTCTTCTGCTCGGTATGCCGTGTGGCCTGGCCGGTGGGCCGGGTGCGCGGGGTGCGCACCCGGCATCCGCTCAGCGCTTCTGCTTGACGATCTGCTCCTGGTCGGACTCCATGGCCTTGTCGGCCGCGCCCTCCTCGTTTTCGTTGCCGGCGACGAGCCCGTCGGCGCCCTTGCCCTCCCAGAGCTTGCCCTTGAAGGTCGTGACCTCGGACTCGAGGGCCTGCTCGGTCTCCTCCTCGAACTTGCCCGTCTCCCGGATCGCGTCGAGCAGTTCACCCTTGGTGCGGCGCAGGTGGTCCAGGAAGTCGGTCTCGAAGCGGCGGACGTCCTCGACGGCCACGCTGTCGAGCTTGCCGGTGGTGCCGAGCCAGATCGAGACGACCTGCTCCTCGACGGGGAACGGCGAGGCCGAGGGCTGCTTGAGCAGCTCGACGAGACGCGCACCCTTGGCGAGCTGGGCGCGGCTGGCCGGGTCGAGGTCGGAGGCGAACATCGCGAACGCCTCGAGAGCGCGGTACTGCGCCAGGTCGAGCTTGAGGCGGCCCGAGACCGACTTCATCGCCTTGATCTGCGCGGCGCCACCGACTCGCGACACCGAGATGCCGACGTCGATCGCCGGGCGCACGTTGGCGTTGAACAGGTCGGACTGGAGGTAGATCTGTCCGTCGGTGATGGAGATGACGTTGGTCGGGATGAAGGCCGAGACGTCGCCCGCCTTGGTCTCGATGATCGGCAGGCCGGTCATCGAGCCGTGCCCGAGGTCGTCCGACAGCTTCGCGCAACGCTCGAGGAGCCGGCTGTGCAGGTAGAACACGTCTCCGGGGTAGGCCTCGCGGCCCGGCGGGCGGCGCAGCAGGAGGGACACCGCGCGGTAGGCCTCGGCCTGCTTGGACAGGTCGTCGAAGACGATGAGGACGTGCATGCCCTGGTACATCCAGTGCTGGCCGATGGCCGAGGCGGTGTATGGGGCGAGGTACTTGAAGCCCGCGGAGTCCGAGGCCGGGGCCGCCACGATGGTGGTGTACTCCATCGCGCCGGCCTCCTCGAGGGTGCCCTTGACCGCTGCGATCGTCGAGCCCTTCTGGCCGATGCCGACGTAGATGCAGCGGACCTGCTTGTCGGGGTCGCCGGTCTCCCAGAACTCCTTCTGGTTGATGATCGTGTCGACCGCGACCGTGGTCTTGCCGGTCTGCCGGTCACCGATGATGAGCTGGCGCTGCCCACGACCGATGGGGGTCATGGCGTCGACCGCCTTCAGCCCGGTCTGGAGCGGCTCGTGCACCGACTTGCGCTGCATGACAGTGGGGGCCTGGAGCTCGAGGGCGCGGCGCCCCTCGCCCTCGATGTCGCCCATCCCGTCGATCGGGGTGCCGAGGGGGTTGACCACCCGGCCGAGGAAGTTGTCGCCGATCGGGACCGAAAGCACCTCGCCGGTGCGCTTGACCTCCTGGCCCTCCTCGATCTTCGAGAAGTCACCCAGGACCACGACGCCGATCTCGTGGACGTCGAGGTTGAGCGCGAGGCCGAGGGTGCCGTCCTCGAACTGCAGCAGCTCGTTGGTCATGCAGGAGGGCAGGCCCTCGACGTGGGCGATGCCGTCACCGGCATCGGTGACGCGGCCGACCTCTTCGCGAGCGGCAGCGCCGGGCTCGTAGGACCGGACGTAGCTGTCCAGGGCGTCCCGGATCTCCTCCGGACGGATCGAGAGCTCCGTCATGATCTGATCTTCTCCTCGGTCACCGGCCCCAGGTGGGCCGAAGTTCTGGTGGGTGGTGCGCTGTCCGTGCGGTGGTGCGGTGTCCGTGAACGTTCGTTGGTGGAGCGGCTGTGCGGTGGTGGGGTGCCGGGGCTCAGGCGCCGGTGACGTGCCGACGCGCCTCCTCCAGCCGCCGGAGCACGGTGCCGTCGACGACGTCGTCGCCGATCTGCACCCGGATGCCGCCCATGACGGCCTCGTCCTGCACCACCTGGAGCACGACGGCCTTGCCGTAGTGGCCCTCCAGCGCGGTGCGCAGCCGGGCCTGCTGCTGCTCGCTGAGCGGTGCGGCCACGGTGACGAGGGCAGTGAGCTGGTCACGGCGCCGGGCGGCCAGCGCCAGGTAGGACTCGAGCACGCGGTCGAGGCGACGCCCACGGGGGTCGCGGACGGCCTGCTCGGCCAGGCGCGCCGTCTCCGGCGCGGTCTTGTCGGCCAGCAGCCCGTGCACGAGCTCGGCCTTGCCCTGGCCGTCGGTGTTGCGGCTGGACAGGGTGTCGCGAAGACCTGGGTCACCCGCGACGATCCGCTCGAACCGGAAGAGCTCGTCCTCGACCCGGTCGATCCGACCCTCCGACTCGGCGCTGGCGAGGAGGGACTGCACAGCCAGGCTCTCCAGCGTGTCGGTCAGGTCGCGCTCGGCGGCCCAGCGCTGCTCGGCGACCGCGGCGAGGAGGTCGGCGGTGGTCTCGCCCACCTTCCCACCGAACACTCCCTTGGCCAGCTCGGCCTTGTCCGAGCCCTCGCGGGAGGGGTCGGCCAGCGCTCGACGGAGCGACGCGCTGCCGTCGACGACGCCCGTCACGGCAAAGAGCTCCTCGGCCAGGGTGGTGGCATCGACGCCCCCACTCAGCGAGGTGTCGAAGACCTCCTCCACCGCTGCGGATGCTGCCCGTGACGAGCCGCGCATCAGGCGTCCTGACCCGCGGTGGAGACCTTTTCGGGCGTGACGTCGCCGGCCTCGAGCTCGGCGAGGAAGCGGTCCACGATGCCGTTCTGGCGGACCTCGTCCTCCAGCGACTCGCCGACGATCTTGCTGGCGAGCGATGTCGACAGGGCGCCGACCTCTTGGCGGAGCGACACGACGGCCTGCTGGCGCTCGGCCTCGACCTGGCGCTTCGCGGACTCGGTGATCCGCGCCGCCTCGGCCTGGGCCTGACCACGCATCTCCGTCACGATCGACGCGCCCTGCTCACGCGCGGACTCCCGGATCTCGTTGGCCTCGGTGCGGGCCTCGGAGAGCTGGGCGTTGTACTTCTCCAGCGCGGCCCGGGCCTCGGCCTGGGCCTCCTCGGCCTGGGCCATGCCGCCCTCGATGGCGGCGGCGCGCTCGTCGTACATCTGCTCCATCTTGGGGACGACCGTCTTCGCGAAGATCCAGTAGAGGATCGCGAACGCGATGATCGCG
Organism: Actinomycetales bacterium; assembly: GCA_038258215.1. Classification (GTDB taxonomy): domain Bacteria; phylum Actinomycetota; class Actinomycetes; order Actinomycetales; family Dermatophilaceae; genus Fodinibacter. The sequence goes on from JBBSQC010000032.1 coordinate 5,287, forward strand.
ACGATGATCTCGGCGGGGTGCGGCAGCAGCGGGAGCTTTTCTGGCCAGCCCACGCCCTCGGCGGTGGGGACGGATGCGAGAACCACGTCGCTTCCTTATCTGTCGATGGAGCAGGTGAGAGTCATGGCATGAACCTGACGGGTGCCGGTCAGGGCGTGGAGTCGAAGACGAAGACGAAGACGAGACCGAGGATGGCCAGCGCCTCGGTGAGCGCCATGCCGGTGAAGGCGATGGTCTGGAGCATGCCGCGGGCCTCGGGCTGGCGGGCGACGCCGTTGATGTAGGCGGCGAAGATCAGGCCGATGCCGATACCGGGGCCGATGGCAGCGAGACCGTAGCCGAGGAAGGTGATGTTGCCGGTCATTGCGGTTGTCCTTTCGAGGGCGCCGGGTGGGTCCTGGCGTCTGGAGGGTCGGTGGTCTGGTCGGTCTGTGGTCTGGTCGAGGGCCGGACCGGGGTCAGTGCTCCTCGCTCACGGCGTCGCCGATGTAGAGCGCTGCGAGCAGGGTGAAGATGAACGCCTGGAGGAACTGCACCAGGAGCTCGAAGAACGTCATGACGATGCCGAAGCCCATCCCGACGATGCCGGAGGCCTGGATGCCGATGTTGCTTCCGTGCAGCAGGAGGTACTCCCCCCCGACGATGAAGACGAGGAGCATGAGGTGCCCGGCGAGCATGTTGCCGAAGAGTCGCAGGGCGAGGGTGAGCGGCCGGATCACGAAGTAGGTCAGCGCCTCGATGACGAACATGATCGGCCTGAGCCAGCCCGGCAGGCCCGGCGGCACGAGCGACTTGAGGTAGCCGACGACACCGTGCTTCCGGCGGAGTGCGACCGCGTGGTAGACGACGTAGACGATGAGCGTCAGGACGATCGGGAACGCGATGCGGCCCATCGTGGGGAACTGCACGAACGGCACGACGCCCGCGACGTTGTTGAACAGGATCATCGTGAAGAGGGTGAGCAACAGGGGCACGAAGGGCCGGAAGTCCTTGGCCCCGATGATGTCGCGGGCGATGGTGTTGCGCACGAAGCCGTAGGCCTGCTCGGCATACCACTGCCGCTTCGTCGGGACGAGGCTCAGCTTCCCCGCGACCGTGACGAAGAACAGCCCGATGATGACGACCGAGGCCATCATGACGAACGACGGACGGGTGAACGTCCAGTTGCTCGTGTCGCTGCCGAGGATCGGCCACCAGAAGTCTTCGATGCCGGGGGCCTGGAAGCCCTCGCCACCACCGTCGGCGGCGACGATCGCGCCCTGGAGCACGTCCACGGAAACCATGCTGGGGCTCACAGCCTCTCCTCGGGGGGTACGCAGGCACCAGCGACAGGCACCCGGGGGAACGCGACGTACGCTACCCGACACCCGCAGGTGACCGCGACGCCAGACCAGCGGCCAGAACGGGGCGTCACGACTCCTCCCTGGTGGTGGGCGAAGGCTCGTCATAGACCGGTATCCGCGCCCTGCGCAGCGACCTGAAGGCGAAGACCTGCCAGACCAGGGTCACCACGAGGACGACCACGCCGAGCGCCATCCCGTCGACCCAGGAGGCCTCCCGGAAGGCGATGATGACGAGCAGCAGGGCGATGACCTGGCCGAGGTAGACGGTCATCGCCACCGCGAAGAAGGCGTGCGGGCTCGCGTCGCGCACCAGCCGGCTCAGCAGGAACATGCCGGAGGCGAAGAACCCCACCGCGACGAGGAGGCCGAGCACCGCCCCGGCCAAGGCGTCACCCCCGCGCCACAGGACGACGGCCGCCACGGCCACGATGCCGGCCACGGACGACGGGAGCAGCGCGCCGCGGAGCATCACGGCGAACGGTGCGCCAGCGTGCACCTGGGGGGGCGACGTGGGGACGGTCATCGGCGATCGGCCTCTTCGGGTCGTGGCGGACAGTATCCGGAACGGCTTGTGAAAGTTATCACAAGCGCCGTGCTCGCGGCAACGCCGCAGGTCAGACCCGTCGCGCGAGCACCACCCAGATGGTGCGCGCGATGATCTCGAGGTCGAGCACGGGCGACCAGTTGACGAGGTACTGCAGGTCGTAGCCGAGCTTGTACTCGGCGTCGGTGTGGTAGCGACCGTTGATCTGCGCGAGCCCGGTGAGGCCCGGGGGCACCTCGTGCCGGCGGGAGTAGCCGGCGATCTCGTTCTCGAAACCCGCGGTCAGCTCGGGGCGCTCCGGTCGCGGCCCCACGATCGACATCCTGCCCGTCGCGATGTGCAGCAGCTGGGGCATCTCGTCGGCGCGGGTCGCCCGCACCCAACGGCACGCGGGGATGACGCGCGGATCCCGGTGGCTGGAGAGCTGGGCCCCGCCCTCCTCCTCCGCGTCGACGCTCATCGAGCGGAACTTGACCATCTCGAAGGTCTCACCGCCGGCCCCCACCCGGGTCTGCCGGTAGAGCAGCGGTCGACCGGCCACGGCCAGCTGGTAGAGCGCCACCGCCCCCAGCAGCAGCGCCCAGATCGGGAAGGTCACGACGAGCAGGAAGACGTCCAGCAGCCGTTTGAAGTGCCGCTGAGAGGCCGGCATCGTCTGGTGGAGCAGGAGCACGAACGGCAGCCCGCCCACCTCGCGCAGCCGGTCCAGCCCGTAGAGGGTCTCGCGGCCGGTGACGCGCAACAACGTGGTGATGCCGGCCTCGTCGAGGCGGCCGATGGTGCGGGGATACCACTCCTCCAACCACCCACCCGTCACGAGCAGCACGTCGGTGGCCCCCGACTCGGCCGCACGTTCCACGACCACGAGGGGGTCGTCCACCTCACCGACGACGACGAGGTCTGCGGCATTGGCCTCGAGGTGGCGACGGGCCATCTCGAGGTCCGCCTCGTCCCCCGCCAGCACCACCCGCGGGGGTCCCTCGCGCCGGGTGCGCATGGCGTGCACGATGCCGCGGTTGACCGCCACGGCGATCCCGGCGAAGACGATGACGAAGACGAGGTGGGAGATGGGGAAGGGCAGGACCCGTTGGATGATCGAACCGCGCTGGTTCACCAGACCGGTGAGCGCGAGGTTGAGCAGGGCGACGAAGCTTCCCGCGGCAAGGGACAGGCGCGCGGCCTTCGGCAGGACTGCCGCCCCGCCCAGTCGTGGCTCGCGCTCGTAGAGCCCGCCGAAGTAGAAGCTCGCGAGGAAGATCAGCGTCGAGACGCCGAACGAGAACGCGTAGGCGCCGGTGGTGTAGGTCGGCCACGCGTCGGGCCGACCGAAGCGCCACACCATGATCCCGACGGCGAGGAGGAAGACGGCCAGGCCGTCGAGCACCATGACCAGCCTGAAGCCCCGCCGGTTGAGGCGGCGCAGCCAGGGCGTGAGGCCACCCCCGCCTCCTGCACTCGGCTCGGTCACGGGCGCCGGCTCAGCGCTGGGTGCCCGGCCGGGGGTATGCCGGGAAGCGGGCGACGAGCTCGCTCACCTGCGCCCGGACCTCCGTGGAGACGGCGTGGTCCGGGTCGGGGTCGCCCTCGACGACCGCCCGGGCGATGAGTGAGGCGATGGTGCGCATCTCCTCCTCGCCCATGCCCTGCGTGGTGACGCACGGGGTGCCCACCCGGATGCCCGACGCGATGCCCGGCTTCTGCGGGTCGAACGGGATGGCGTTCTTGTTCAGGGTGATGCCGGCGGCGTCGGAGCGGGCCTCGGCGTCGACGCCGGTGACACCCACGCCCTGCAGGTCGTGGAGCGAGAGGTGCGTGTCGGTCCCCCCGGTCGTGGGGCGGATGCCGTGCTCCCCCAAACCCTGGGCGAGGACCTTCGCGTTGGCGACGACCTGGCGGGTGTACGCGGCATACTCCGGGGTCGCGCACTCCTTGAAGTTCACGGCATTGGCCGCGATGGTGTGCATCTGTGGGCCGCCCTGCATCATCGGGAAGACGGCCTTGTCGATGGCCGTGGCGTGCTCGGAGCGGCAGACGATGGCCCCGGAGCGCGGGCCACGAAGCACCTTGTGGGTGGTGAACGACACGACATCGGCGAACGGCACCGGACTGGGGATCGCCTGGCCGGCGACCAGCCCGATGAAGTGTGCGGCGTCGACCCAGAAGATCGCCCCCACCTCGTCGGCGATCGCCCGGAAACGCTCGAAGTCGATGAGCCGTGGGATGGCTGACCCTCCGGCGCAGATGATCTTGGGACGGTGCTCACGAGCGAGGGACTCGACCTGGTCGTAGTCGATGTCCTCGGTCTCCTTGTCGACCCCGTAGTGGACCGCGTTGAACCACTTGCCGCTGAACGAGACCTTCGAGCCGTGGGTGAGGTGCCCGCCGTGGGGCAGGCTCATGGCGAGGAGCGTCTCGCCCGGCTTGAGGAACGCGCCGTAGACGGCCTGGTTCGCGCTCGCGCCGGAGTGCGGCTGCACGTTGGCGTGCTCGGCGTCGAAGAGGGCGGTGCACCGGTCGATGGCGAGGGTCTCCGCCTTGTCGACCTCGCTGCAGCCACCGTAGTAACGGCGCCCGGGATAGCCCTCGGCGTACTTGTTGGAGAGCGTCGAGCCGAGCGCCGTGAGCACCTCGGGGCTGGAGTAGTTCTCGCTGGCGATGAGCTGCAGACCGCCCCGAAGGCGCTCCAGCTCGGAGACGAGGATCCCGGCGATGTCGGGGTCGAAGGCCTCGAGGGCGCCGAAGTCGGATCCGTAGAACGTGTCGCTCATGTCTCGGTGCTCTCTCGCTGCTCGGTGGACGGGGTCGCATCTGGGTCGGTGGGTGGGCTCGCGTCGGGCTCAGCGCTCGTCAACTCTAGGGCCTCCTCGCGGGATCGTTCCACGACGGCCAGCACCTCCGCCTCCGAGAGGGCGCCCCGGCGCAGGATGACGGGCTCCTCCCGCGTGCAGTCCACGATCGTGGAGGCGAGGCCACCGACGACCGGGCCTCCGTCGAGGTAGAACTCCACGGTGGCACCCAGCTGGCTCGCGGCGTCGAGCACCGTGCGTGAGGCGGGGTAGCCGGTGCGGTTGGCGCTGCTCACGGCCATCGGCCCGACCTCCCGCAGCAGCTCGAGGGCGATCGGGTCGTCCGGCATCCGCAGCGCGACCGTGCCGCCCGTCTCACCGAGGTCCCACACCAGCGAGGGCTGCGACCGGAGCACCACGGTGAGCGGGCCCGGCCAGAACGCCTTGATGAGGGCCCTCGCGTAGTCGGGGACCTCGGTCGCGAGGCCGTCGACGGTGCGTGCGTCCGGCACGAGCACCGGTGGGGGCATATCGGCGCCCCGACCCTTGGCATCGAGGAGGTCGCGCACCGCGTCGGCGGAGAAGGCGTCGGCCCCGATGCCGTAGAGCGTGTCCGTGGGGAGGACGACCAGCTGGCCCTCACGCACCCCCTGCGCGGCCTTGGGGATCGCATCGGCCCGGCCGTGCTCGGTGGTGCAGTCGAAGACGGGGCTCATGGCGTCCAGACTAGGGCGCGAGATTGTCCCGTACCCAGACGGCTCACCGGGAGGACCCTCCCCTATGGTGTGGGCTCGCGAGTATCACCTCGCGACGTTCCCGCCCCATCGAAAGGTGTCACACCATGCGTGGATCTGGTCTCATCTGGACCATCGTCGGCGTTCTGCTGATCATCGCCCTCGTGATCTTCATCTTCGGTCGGGGCTGACAGGCCGCACAGCCCAACGGTGCCGGGGCGGTCAAGAGGTTCCACGTCCGGGCGTCCGCCCGTCCAGGCGCGATCCCCCCCACCACGGTGCGGCCGGTTCACGGCGAAACCGCTGACGCCCGGCGCATCCTTCAGTACCGTTGAGGTGTGGATGACGCCGGGTCACTCGACTTCTGGCGGCCCCTGCTGGGCCCCCTCCTCTTCATCGTCGGAGCCGTCGTCCTGTTCGTCGCCCTCCTCTTCGTGGCCGCCGTCACCGCACGGCTGGTCCTCGCCCTGACCAGGTTCCTGCTGCGCCCCTGGTGGCACACCGTCCTCTCGGTCATCCTCACGGTGGCGCTCGTGGCCACCGACGTCGTGAGCGGCCCCACCGCGGCGGGAGCGTGGGTGGCACTCCTCGTCGTGGCCGCGCTCTCGTGGCTCTTCCTCACGATCGCCGGCCGTGGAGGGAGTCCGGCGACGCGCCAGGACGTGTACCGACCGTGCAGCTTCTGCCACGAGAGCGGCACGCGGGACGGCAACACCTGCGGGCTCTGTGGCGGCTCCGGCAGGGAGCTCGTCCGCACCTGACCCGGACACACCCGCGAGGTCACCGGGTCGACCGCACCGCCACCGACGCGCGCGGCCTCCCCGTGAGGTCGGGGTGGTCGCTCACCTCGTCCCACTCACCCGTCGCTCGCAGGGCAGTGGGAAGCGACGTCCCCTGTTCGTCTGCATGCTCCATCACGAGGACCCCACCGGGCGCGAGGAGCCCAGCGGCACGACGCGCCACGGCCAGCGGCACGCCCAGGCCGTCGGCCGACATCCCGTACAGCGCGACCTCCGGGTCGTGCTCGCGCACCTCCGGGTCGAGCGGCACGGCTCCCAGCGGGATGTAGGGCGGGTTGCTCACCACGACGTCGACGCTCCCGTCGAGGTCGCGGAACGCGTCGGTCGCGTCCCCCAGCCGGATGTCGACGTCCAGCCCCAGGCGGTCACGGTTGGCCAGCGCCCAGCCGTGCGCGAGGTCGGACACCTCGACGGCAAGCACCTCCGCCCCGGGCACCTCGTCCTTGATGGCGAGCGCGAGCGCCCCCGAGCCCGTGCAGAGGTCGACCACCCTCGGTGTGGGCCCCATCGCGAGCGCGGCCTCGATCGCGAGTCCCGCGACGACCTCGGTCTCGGGGCGCGGCACGAAGACGCCCGGGCCCACGCTGAGGGTGAGCCGCCGGAAGTATGCCGTGCCGGTCAGGTGCTGGAGCGGGATCCGGGTGAGCCGCTCCTGGACGAGACCATCGAACGTGTCGAGGAAGCCCGTCTCCGCGGGGTCGCGCAGCACCATGCGACGTCGCACGTCAGCGGCATCCGTCCCGAGGGTGAAAGCCGCCAGCTCGACGGCATCGGTCTCCGGCGACGCGATGCCCACCTCGGCGAAGGACCCTCGGGCGCGGGCCACCGCCGCGTGGATGGTCGGGCGGTCGGCGCTCATCGATCCGCGATGGCGGCCAAGCGAGCGGCCTCGTCGGCGTCGAGGCAGGACTGGACCACCGGGTCGAGGTCGCCGTCGAGCACCGTGTCGAGGTTGTGGGCCTTGAACCCGGTGCGGTGGTCGCTGATCCGGTTCTCGGGAAAGTTGTAGGTGCGGATCCGTTCCGAGCGGTCGACGGTGCGCACCTGGCTGGCGCGGGCGTCGGCGTCGGCGGCGTGGCGCTCGTCCATCGCCATCTGGTGCAGCCGGGCCCGGAGCACGCGCAGCGCGGCCTCGCGGTTCTGCAGCTGGGACTTCTCGTTCTGGCACGAGACGACCAGCCCGGTGGGCAGGTGGGTGATCCGCACGGCCGAGTCCGTGGTGTTGACCGACTGGCCGCCCGGGCCGCTGCTGCGGAAGACGTCGATGCGCAGGTCGTTGGGGTCGATGCTCACCTCGACCTCCTCGGCCTCGGGCATCACCCAGACGCCCGCGGCGCTGGTGTGGATGCGCCCCTGGCTCTCGGTGACGGGCACGCGCTGCACGCGGTGGACCCCACCCTCGAACTTCAGCCGTGCCCACGGCGCCTCGCCGGGCTGCGGCGCGCGGCGGGACTTCACCGACACCCGCACGTCCTTGTAGCCGCCGAGATCGGACTCCGTGGCGTCGAGCACCTCGGTGCGCCAGCCCCGGCGCTCGGCGTGACGGAGGTACATCCGCAGCAGGTCCCCCGCGAAGAGCGCCGACTCCTCCCCGCCCTCCCCCGCCTTGACCTCGAGGATCACGTCGCGGTCGTCCTCGGGGTCGCGCGGCACGAGCAGGCGGCGCAGCCGGTCGGCCGCGAGGGTCACCGCAGCCTCGAGTGCGGGCACCTCCGGGGCGAACGCGGGGTCCTCCACCGCGAGCTCGCGCGCGGCGCCGAGGTCCTCCGACGCGGCCACCCACTGCTGGTGGGCCGCCACGGTGGGGCCGAGTGCGGCATAGCGCTTGTTGAGGTCCCGCATCCGGCGCAGGTCCGAGGCGAGCGCGGGGTCGGCCATCTGCGCCTCGAGGGCGGCGTGCTCGGCAACGAGCGCCTCAGCGGACTCCAGCACGACGTGACCTCACCGCGGTTTTCGGGCTCTCAGGGACGGGACCAGGGAAACGACTGCGCCGGCCCACTCCGTCGAGGGAGCGGACCGGCGCATCAGCACAGCTACTTGGCTGCGGCCTTCTTGCCGTAGCGAGCCTCGAAGCGGGCCACGCGGCCACCGGTGTCGAGGATCTTCTGCTTGCCCGTGTAGAACGGGTGGCAGTTGGAGCACACGTCGGCGTGGATGGCGCCGCTCTCGGCGGTGCTCCGGGTGGTGAACGAGTTGCCGCAGGTGCAGGTGACCTGGGTCTCGATGTAGTTCGGGTGGATGTCCTTCTTCACGATGTCTCCTTGGATGTGTCCGGGTCGGCGGGTCCAGCGCGGTGCTGCAAACCCGTGGCGCCCCGCCTGCGCCCCTCGTGGGGGAGGCGCTCAGGAAACGCGTCGAATGCCGTGAACCGGTCCAGCGGTCAAGTGTGCCAGAGGTGGCGCACGCAGACCTAAACCACCGGGGCACCTCCGGCATTCCGCACCGGGAGGGCGGTGGTCACCGGGGATGGGTACCGTCGGTCCATGAGGTTCGGAGCCGTCATCCCGTATGCCACCGAGCGTGAGTTCACCGCCCTCGCCGCCGTCGCGGAGGACGCGGGGTGGGACATGGTCTTCGCCTGGGAGGCGGTCTGGGGCCAGGACGCCTGGGTGACCCTGGGCGCAGCAGCCATGGCCACCGAGCGGATCCGGCTCGGCACGTTGCTGACGCCCGCCGCTCGCCACCGGCCGTGGGACCTCGCCTCGAAGGTGGCCTCGGTCGACCGGCTCTCGGGTGGCCGCGTCACCCTCGGGGTGGGGCTCGGCGCACTGCACGGTAACTGGCTCGCGTTCGAGCCGGACGAGGGGCGGGCCGTGCGGGCCCGCAAGCTCGACGAGGGGCTGGCCATCTACGCCGGCCTGATGGGTGGGCAGCCGTTCGAGTTCGAGGGAGAGCACTACAGCGCACTGCCGGTCACCGAGCTCGTGCCGCCGCCGCCCGTGCAGGCACCGCACCCGCCGGTCTGGTGCGTGGGCGCCCTCATCCCGGGGCGCACCCGCCAGCGCTCCCTCGAGCGCGCCGCCCGGTGGCAGGGTGTCTTCCCGGCGGTGGCCGGGGCAACCCTCGATGAGCCCGGCTCGCGTCTCACCCCGCCGTCACTGCGCGAGGTCGTCGACCGCATCGCAGCACTGCGAGGGGAGAGCGGTCTGAGCATGGAGGGCTACGACGTGGTGGTGGAGGGCGACAGCCACGGCTCCTTCGGGCCGGTTCGACCGCCGGTCAGTCAGTGGGCGGATGCCGGTGCCACCTGGTGGGTGGAGTCGTGGTGGGACCTTCCCGACACCGCCGACGGCCGCGCCGAGACCCGCCGCCGCCTCGCTCTCGGGCCGCTCCGGTGACTCCGACGATCCGCCGGGCCACGGCATCCGACGCGGATGCGATGCTGGGCCTGCGGCTGCTGATGTTCGAGGCCATGGGGATCCCGCCCGAGCGGCTGGCCGACCCGGGCTGGCGCCTGGCGGCGCACGGCTGGTTCGTCGACCGGATCCCGGCGGCCGGGGTGCACGTCGTCGTGGCGGAGGTCGACGGCCTCGTCGTCTCCGGTGCCGTGGGCGAGGTGAACGCGCTGATCCCCGGCCCGGGCGCACCGAACGGGTCGGTGGGCCTGATCTCCAACGTCGCGACGTTGCCGGGCCACCGCGGCCGCGGCCTCGCTGGAATGGTCACCGACGCGCTGCTCGCGTGGTTCCGCGAGGAGACCGACGTGTCGCGGGTCGACCTGTTCGCGACTCCCGGCGGGGAGGCGATCTACGCGCCCCGCGGTTTCACCGCCCGCGACTTCCCCGCCATGTCGTTCCCGGTGACCGGGCCGGGCCGGGAGTAGAGAACGCGCCGTCTCCCCGGCTGGGGTGACGGCGCGTTGTCCACTCTCGACGGGCGGGGGCGTCAGTCGTCGCCCTCGTCCTCGAGCCTGATCGTGGCGGTCTGCTGCACCTGCGAGAGGAACTCGTAGTTGTTCTTCGTCCTGCGCAGGCGGTCCAGGAGCAGCTCGATGCCCTGCTGGGAGTCCAGGGCCGCGAGGACGCGACGCAGCTTCCACATGATCCGCAGCTCGTCGGGAGCCAAAAGGATCTCCTCCTTGCGGGTGCCCGAGTTGTTCACGTCGACCGCCGGGAAGATGCGGCGGTTCGCCAGCTGGCGGTCGAGCTTGAGCTCCATGTTGCCGGTGCCCTTGAACTCCTCGAAGATCACCTCGTCCATGCGCGAGCCGGTCTCGACCAGCGCGGTGGCGAGGATGGTGAGAGATCCACCGTTTTCGATGTTGCGTGCGGCACCGAAGAACTTCTTCGGCGGGTAGAGGGCCGCGCTGTCGACGCCACCGGACAGGATGCGCCCGCTTGCCGGTGCGGCGAGGTTGTAGGCGCGTCCGAGCTTGGTGATCGAGTCGAGGAGCACGACCACGTCGTGGCCCATCTCGACCAGTCGCTTGGCCCGCTCGATCGCGAGCTCGGCGACCGTGGTGTGGTCCTCGGCAGGACGGTCGAAGGTCGAGGAGATGACCTCGCCCTTGACGGCCCGCTGCATGTCGGTGACCTCCTCCGGCCGCTCGTCGACCAGGACGACCATGAGGTGGCACTCGGGGTTGTTCGTCGTGATGGCGTTGGCGAGGGCCTGCATGACCATCGTCTTACCGGCCTTGGCCGGGGCGACGATGAGCCCGCGCTGTCCCTTGCCGATGGGGGCCACCAGGTCGATGATCCGGGTGGTGATGATGGACTTCTCGGTCTCCAGGCGCAGGCGGTCCTGGGGGTAGAGCGGCGTCAGCTTGCCGAAGTCGGGACGTCGACGCGCTTCGTCGGGACCCTGCCCGTTGATCGTGTCGAGGCGGGCCAGCGGTGTGTACTTCTGGCGGTTGTTGCGCCCGCCGACACTCTGCTGGGGCTCATCACCCTCACCGCTCGCCTTGATGGCACCGGTGACGGCGTCACCCTTGCGCAGGCCGTTGCGCTTCACCACCGCCAGGGGCACGTAGATGTCGCTGCTGCCGGGGAGGTAGCCGGTGGTGCGCACGAAGGCGTAGCTGTCGAGGATGTCGAGGATGCCGGCCACGGGCACCAGGACGTCGTCCTCGGAGATCTGCTGCTCGCCCTCGGGCTCGTTGCTGCTCTGGGTGGCGTTGCCCGGACGACGCTTGTCGCGGTTGCGGCCCCGGTTGCGGCGCCGGCGACCCCCGCGCCCGTCCTCGTCGTCGAACTGACCCTGGCCGGTGCCCGGCCCCTGGTTCGTGCCCTGGTCCCGGTTCGTGCCCTGGTCCTGGTTCGTGCCCTGCCCCGGGCGATCGGAGCGGCGGTTCTGCTGGTCGCCCTGGTTCTGGCGGTCGGAACCGTCCTGGCGGTCTGACCGGTCCTGGCGGTCCGCACGGTCCTGGCGCCCGCGCGCGTCCCGCTCGACCTGGCCCTGCCGGTCGTTCTGGCTCTGCCGGTCCGAACGCTCCTGGCGCTCGCCACCGTCATGCCCGCCCTGACCGGTGTCAGCGGCGGGCTGGCTCGCGGCCTCGCGCTCCTCGCGATCGGCGCGGGCCTCGCGAGTGACGGGCTCGGCGACGTCGGACCGGGCCCGGCGCGGGTTCCCGGCACTGGCGGGGCCGCTCTCGCCGTTCTGGCGGGCCTTGATGGCGGCGACCAGATCGCCCTTGCGCATCTTGGCGGTACCGGAGATGCCCATGCTCGAGGCGAGTCCCTGGAGCTCGGCCAACCGCATGGCGGTGAGCGCCCCGGAGCGACGCGGGCTGCTGCCCGAGGTCGTGCTCGCCTCGAGAGTGGTGGTGTCTGTCACGAAGGATCCTTCCCCTCGTTCGTGGATGGCCTCGATACGGCCGATCATTGGGAGTCCACGCCGGGCATCCAGCCGTGAAGGCTGGGAGGGCCCTGATCGTGGGGGGGCGATCCGCGGTAGGCAACGGGGTTCGACCCCGGCATCGACTGCAGTCGCAAACTTCACACTACCACCGCGTCGGTCCGCCGGTGCCCGGTCGCCGACCTCCACGCCGATCGTGTCAGCCGGTGCCGAGGACCTTCACTCTGGCCCCGCCATCCGGGATCCCGGGGGTCAGCACCTGCCAGCCGGCGCCCGCGCAGTGGCGGACCTCCTCCACCTTGTCCCGCCGGGCCAGCACCAGGACGGAGGGCCCTGCGCCGGAGATCACCGCCGCGTGGCCGTCGGCGCGCAATGCGTCGACCAGCGCCATCGACGCGGCGTACGAGGGGCGGCGGGCTTCCTGGTGGAGCCACTCCCGGGTGGCCGCCACGAGGTGCTCGGGGGCGTGGCCGATGGCGTGCGCCAGGAGCGCGGCGCGTCCGGAGTTCGCTGCGGCATCCGCGAGCCGGACCTGCTGGGGCAGGACGGAGCGGGCCTTGGCCGTCGACAGCTGCGACTCCGGGGCGAAGACGACGGGCTCGACGTCGGGGTGCACCGGGAGGTGCACGGTGGTGGTCGCACGGGCCGCCTCGTCGAACCAGGAGAGGGTGACCCCGCCGTAGACGCTCGCCGAGGCGTTGTCGGGGTGACCCTCCAGGCGCGAGGCGAGCCCGCACGCGAAGGCGAGGTCGACGCCGCCAGAGGCTCCCCTGGACACGTCGCGCAGGGCCTGGGCAGCCACGATGCCTGTGACGATCGCCGTCGCGGACGACCCCATCCCGCGACCGTGCGGCACGGCGTTGACACAGTCCAGGACGAGTCCGGGCGGCGGGTGCACACCGAGCTCCTCCCACGCGGCCTGCATCGCGCGGTGGACGAGGTGCGAGGCGTCCACCGGGACGACCCCCTCGCCCTCGCCCGAGACCCGGACCACCAGCCCCGGCTCGTCGGTCACCGTGACCACGCACCTGTCCCACACGCCGAGGGCACAGCCGATGGAGTCGAACCCGGGCCCGAGGTTGGCGCTGCTCGCAGGCACCTCGACCTCGACTGCGACCCCGACGCGCAGCGCCTCCGCGCTCATCTCACCCCTCGAGGCCGAGGGCCTCGGCGATGCTCACCGCATCGACCGACACCCGCACCGGCACCACATCGGATCCGTCCGCTGTCCGCAGCGCCCACTGCGGGTCCTTCAGCCCGTGCCCGGTGACCGTGCAGACGATCGTCACATCGGGGGGGATCGACCCCTCGCGGTGGGCCTTGAGCAGGCCAGCGATGCTCGCGGCAGAACCCGGCTCGACGAAGATCCCCTCGGTGGAGGACAACAGCCGGTGCGCGTTGAGGATCTCCTCGTCCGTCACGGCTTCGATCCGCCCCCCGGACTCGTCGCGCGCAGCCTCCGCCTGGCGCCAGGAGGCCGGGTTGCCGATCCGGATCGCCGTGGCCACGGTCTCTGGCTCGTCGACGGGGTGACCCAGGACGATCGGCGCCGCGCCCGCGGCCTGGAAGCCCCACATCTGCGGCAAGCGGGTGGCCACCGGCTGAAGGACCTCGCCACCCAGGCCCACTGTGGGAGAGGCGTACTCACGGTAGCCCTTCCAGTAGGCCGTGATGTTGCCCGCGTTCCCCACCGGGAGGATGTGGATATCCGGTGCGTCGCCGAGCGCGTCGACCACCTCGAACGCGGCTGTCTTCTGGCCCTCGATCCGCGCCGGGTTCACCGAGTTGACCAGCTCGACCGGGTAGGCGTCGGCGAGCTTGCGCGCCACTGTGAGGCAGTCGTCGAAGTTGCCCTCGACCTGGATGAGGGTCGCCCCGTGCGCCACGGCCTGGCTGAGCTTGCTCATCGCGATCTTGCCGTCCGGCACCAGCACGGCACAGGTCATTCCGGCCTTGGTCGCATACGCCGCGGCGCTCGCACTGGTGTTGCCGGTGCTGGCGCAGATGACCGCCTTCGCACCGTTGCCCTTGGCCACCGAGATCGCCGCCGTCATGCCGCGGTCCTTGAACGACGCCGTCGGGTTGAGTCCCTCGAACTTGACGAGCACGTTGGCACCGGTGAGCTCGGACAACCCCTCACACGGGATGAGCGGTGTGCCGCCCTCCTGGAGGGTCACCACCGGGGCCCCTTCGAGAAGCGGCAACCGGGCAGCGTACTCGCGGATCACTCCGCGCCACAGGTGGGCCACGCTCACTCCCCCTCCACCCGCATGACGGCCGCGACCGCGGCCACCGACTCCAACGACCCGAGGTCCTCCACGGTCGCCGCCAGCGCCGCATCCGTCGCCGCGTGGGTCACGATGATGAGGCGCGCGCGCTCACCCCCGCCCGGAGCGACCTGCTGGCGCACCGTCTCGATCGAGACGTCGTGCGCGGCGAAGGCCGTCGCCACCTGGGCCAGCACGCCCGGGCGGTCGGCCACGTCGAGGCTGATGTGGTAGCGGGTCACCGCCATCCCCATGTCGACGACCGGCAGGTCCGCGTATGCCGACTCGCCGGGTCCGCGACCACCGGCCACCTTGTGCCGGGCCACGGCGACGATGTCACCGAGCACGGCGGATGCGGTCGGGTCGCCACCGGCGCCGCGCCCGTAGAACATCAGCTCACCGGCGGCCCGAGCCTCGATGAACACGGCGTTGAAGGCGTCCCGCACGCTGCCCAGGGGGTGGCTGCGGGGGATCATCGCCGGGTGCACCCGCACGCTGACGGCCTCGCCGCCATCCGCACCGTGCACCCGCTCGCAGATCGCGAGGAGCTTGACGACACAGTCCATCTCGCGCGCGGCCTGGATGTCGCTCGCGGTCACCTCCGTGATCCCCTCGCGGTGCACGTCCGAGGCCGAGACGCGGGTGTGGAACGCGAGGCTGGCCAGGATCGCGGCCTTCGCAGCCGCGTCGAAACCCTCGACGTCGGCAGTCGGGTCGGCCTCCGCGTACCCCAGGGCCTGGGCCTGCTCCACGGTCTCGGCGAAACCCGCACCGGACACGTCCATCTTGTCGAGGACGAAGTTCGTGGTGCCGTTGACGATGCCCAGCACCTTGCGGATGTCGTCGCCCGCGAGCGACTCGCGGATCGGCCGGAGGATCGGGATCGCTCCCGCGACGGCCGCCTCGTAGTAGAGGTCGACGTCATGCTCGTCGGCCGCCGCGTAGAGCGCCGGCCCGTCATCGGCGAGCAGGGCCTTGTTCGCCGACACCACCGAGGCGCCGTGGGACATGGCCCGCAGGATGAGCCCGCGGGCGGGATCGATGCCCCCGATCACCTCGACGACGATGTCGGCTCGTGCGACGAGCTCCTCGGCATCAGCAGTGAAGAGGCCTGGGTCCACCGGCACGTCCGGGCGGGGACGTTGCGGGCGTCGGACAGCGATGCCGACGAGCTCCAGCCGGGCACCGACCCGCGCCGCGAGGTCGTCGGCGTGGTCCACGAGCATCGAGGCCACGGACGAGCCCACGACGCCACACCCCAGCAGGGCCACGCGCAGGGGTGCGCCGGTCTCGTGCGCCATGGCCGGGTCCATCTCCTCGATCGGGTGCGTCACGGTCAGTCCGCCACGTCGAGGGCGAGCAGGTCCTCGATGGTCTCACGGCGGACGACCACCCTGGACCGGCCACCTCGGACGGCGACGACCGGAGGACGAGGTGTGTGGTTGTACTGGCTCGACAGGCTGCGGCAGTAGGCCCCCGTGCCCGGCACGGCCACGAGGTCTCCGGGTGCGATGTCCTCGGGGAGGTACTCGTCGAGGACCACGATGTCCCCGCTCTCGCAGTGTCGACCCACGACCCGGGACAGGCGTGGCCGGGCCGTGGAGAGTCGGTTGGCGAGGGTGCAGGAGTAGTCGGCCTCGTAGAGGGCCGGGCGCGCGTTGTCGCTCATCCCACCGTCCACCGAGACGTATGCCCGCCGGCGCCCCCCGCCGATCTCGACCTCCTTGACGGTGCCGACCTCGTACAGCGTGAAGGTGCTGGGCCCCACGATGGCGCGCCCGGGTTCGACGGACACCCGCGGCGGGTGGGCCGCGACCTCGCCGCCGATCGCAGCGACCTCCACGGAGACGATCTCGGCGAGCCGGGTCGCGAGGTCCAGTGGCTCCATGGGGTCGTGCTGCGAGGTGTACGCGATGCCGTAGCCGCCCCCGAGGTCGATCTCGGGCAGGAGCACCCCGTGCTCGGTGGCCACCAGCGCGTGCAGGCCGAGGAGCCGCCGGGCGGCCATCTCGAACCCGTCGGTGTCGAAGATCTGGCTTCCGATGTGGCTGTGCAGTCCGCGCAGCTCGAGGCACTCCGGTCGGGCCAGGATGCCGCGCACGGCATCGGCCGCCTGGCCGCCGGTCAGGCTGAAGCCGAACTTCTGATCCTCGTGGCCCGTGGCGATGAACTCGTGGGTGTGCGCCTCCACCCCCACCGTGACCCGGACCATGACCGACGCGCGGACCCCCAGCTGCTGGGCGACGAGAGCCACCCTCTCGATCTCCTGGAAGGAGTCGACGACGATCCGGCCGACGCCGTAGGACAGCGCGTCGTGGATCTCCTCGACGGTCTTGTTGTTGCCGTGGAAACCGATTCGCGTCCCGGGGAACCCCGCTCGGCGGGCGACGGCGAGCTCTCCACCGGTGCAGACGTCGAGGTGGAGCCCTTCCTCCTCGACCCACCTCGCGACCGCGGAGCAGAGGAACGCCTTGCCCGCGTAGTAGACGTCGGCACCACCCGTAGCCGCGAAGGCCGCGGCGAACGACTCCCGGAACTCTGCTGCGCGAGAACGGAAGTCGTCCTCGTCCAGAAGGTAGGCCGCGGTGCCGTGCTCCGCCGCGAGCGTGGTCACCGGGATGCCGCCGACGGTGAGACGGCCCTCCTCGTCGCGCGCGACCGACCGCGCCCACAGCTGGGGGTGCAGACCCATCGTCTCCGACGACGACGGCAGGTAGATCGGTGGCCCGCCGTACCCGTCGGCGTGGAGGACCCCGGCCTCGTGCGAACGCATCGGTCAACCCCTCACATGCGCTCGGGCGCACTCACGCCGAGCAGGTCGAGGCCGTTCGCGAGCACCTGTCGGGTGGCGTCGCACAGCCACAGCCGGCTCCGGTGCAGGTCGGTGATCTCCTCGTCGGTGGTCATCGGTCGCACCCGGCAGGTGTCGTACCACTTGTGGAAGCGGGCCGCGAGCTGCTCGAGGTAGCGCGCCACCCGGTGCGGCTCCAGCAGGTGCGCGGACTGCGCCACCACTCGGGGGAAGTCACCCAGGGCCGCGAGCAGCGCCGCCTCGGTGGGGTCGGACAGCAGCCCGGCATCGAAGCCGTCCTCGCGCCGCACACCGTCCTCCGCGGCGAGCCGGGCGACGTTCGCCGTGCGGGCGTGGGCGTACTGCACGTAGAACACCGGGTTGTCGTTGGTCTGCTTGCGCAGCTCTTCCCCGTCCAGGGACAGCGGGCTGTCCGCGGGATACCGCGCCAGGGAGTAGCGCACGGCATCCGCTCCGATCCACCCGATGAGGTCGCGGAGCTCGATGATGTTGCCGGCCCGCTTCGACAGCCTCGCGCCACCCAGGCTCACGAGCTGGCCGATCTTGACCTCGATGTGGTGAGCGGGGTCGTCTCCGGCGCACGCGGCGATGGCCTTGAGCCGGTTGATGTAGCCGTGGTGGTCGGCCCCCAGAAGGTAGACCTTCTCGTCGAAGCCCCGGTCCTTCTTGCTGAGGTAGTACGCGGCATCCGCGGCGAAGTAGGTCGGCTCACCGTTGGCCCGGATGAGGACACGGTCCTTGTCGTCACTGAAGTCCGTGGTGCGCAGCCAGATCGCACCATCGAGGTCGAAGACGTGGCCCTGCTCGCGGAGGCGGGCCACAGCCTGCTCCACCGCGCCTCCGTCGTGGAGGCTCTTCTCGGAGAACCACACGTCGAAGTGCACCCCGAAGTCGGCCAGGGTCTCGCGGATGTCAGCGAGCTGAAGGGGGTAGGCCAGGTCGCCCGCGACTGCCAGGGCCTCGGCCTCGGGGAGCGCCGTGAGGTCCGGTCGCTGTGCGAGCACCTGCGCCGCGAGCTCGTCGACGTAGGCGCCGGGATAGCCCCCGTCAGGGGTCGGCTCACCCTTGGCGCGTGCCAGCACGCTGCGGGCGAAGTTGTCCATCTGACTACCGGCGTCGTTGAGGTAGTACTCCGTCGCCACGCTCGCGCCGGTCGCGCGCAGCAGGCGCGCCATCGCGTCGCCCAGGGCGGCCCAGCGGGTGTGTCCGAGGTGCAGGGGGCCCGTGGGGTTGGCCGAGATGAACTCGAGGTTGACCACCCGTCCGGCCTCGGAGGTGCCATGGCCGTATGCCGGTCCGGCGTCGACGATGGCGCGCGCGAGCTCCCCGGCGCTCGCCGCCTCGAGGGTGATGTTCAGGAACCCGGGGCCGGCGACGGCGACCGCCTCGACGCCCTGGATGTCGCCGACCCGGTCGGCGAGGAGCGACGCCACCTCGCGCGGCGGCACACCTGCTTCCTTGGCGAGCTGGAGAGCAAGGTTGGTCGACCAGTCGCCGTGGTCCCGGTTGCGCGGTCGCTCGACCCTGACCTCGGCGGGCACGGTGACCGGAAGCTCCCCGGCATCGACGGCGGACTGGAGCGCGGCACGGATCGCGGCCGCGAGCTGTTCGGGGGTCACCCGGTCGATTCTATTGGCCCGCCGGAGTGCTCCTGCCGTCCCTCGCGAGGCGTGAGACGGCGCCCACGAGGTCGTCGGGGTCGAATGGCTTGGGCAGGAACGCGTCGAAGCCCGCGTCGGCGGCCTCGGGGGCGGTGTGCGCCATGACCGCCCCCGTGAGCAGCAGGACGGGGACCCCGTCGAGGCGGGGGTGCGACCGGATCGCGGCGATCGTCCACCAGCCGTCGTAAGGGCCCATCTGGGAGTCCAGGACGATGACGACCGGCGCGTCGCGGATCGGGTCGATGAGGCGGGCCATGGCCTCGTGCCCGTCGGCAGCCTCCTCGACCGCGAAGCCCTCGAGCTCGAGGTTGATGCGCACGAGACGGCGGATCGCCTCGGTGTCGTCACACACGAGGACGAGTGGCGCGGGACTCGACGCCTCGCTCCCGGATTGCATGGGGCCAAGCCTAGGCTGCTAACCTCACGGGGCGCCGACCAAAGAGGATCTTCTCGCCTCTGGCCATACCGGCCCCCGTAGCTCAGGGGATAGAGCACCGCCCTCCGGAGGCGGGAGCGTAGGTTCGAATCCTACCGGGGGCACTCGCCCGAAACGCCCGTTGAACTGCAGAGATGCAGCACGACGGGCGTTCTCATGCCCGCCAACGTGTCAGCCGCTGTCACACCCCGCCGCGTCACTCGTGCGTCGCGCCAACGGGACCGGGTGTGTGACCCGTCACCGTTGGGACGCGTCCGACACCTCGCCGACCAGCTCCTCGATGACGTCCTCGAGGAAGACCACCCCGACGACGACGCCGTCCGGGGCCACCACTCTGGCCAGGTGGGACCCGGTGTCCTGCATCGTCTTGAGCACCGACTCCACCTCGTCCTCGCGCCGGACGTTGGCCATCCGGCGCACTCGCTTGCCGGGGATGGGCTCCTGGCGTTCGGCCTCGTCGGCATAGAGGACGTCCTTGAGGTGGAGGTAGCCACCCAGATCGCCGCCACCATCCACCACCGGGAAGCGAGAGAACCCGTGCTTGGCGACGAGGCGCTCGATGTCCATCGGGGTCGCGTCCGCGCTCACGGTGATGAGGCCGGCGAGCGGGACGCCCACGTCGGCCGCGTCCTTGTCGCTGAACTCCAGTGCGGCGCCGAGCCGCTCGTAGGGTTCGTGGCCCACCAGGCCCACGTCTCGGGACTCGTCGAGGATGCGCGCGACCTCCTCGGCCGTGAAGGCCGAGGCGACTTCGTCCTTGGGCTCGACCCCCACGAGCCGGATGAGCGCCTTGGACAGCCAGTCCATCGCGGTGATGACGGGTGCCACGACGCGCGAGACCGCGACGAGCGATGGCACCAGCGCCAACGCGGCTCGGTCCGGCCGTGCGATGGAGATGTTCTTGGGGATCATCTCGCCGTAGACGACGTGGAGGAACACGACGATCGCGAGGGCCAGCGCCAGGGCCACGACGTCGGCGACCACCTCCGACAGTCCCAGTCGGGCCACGACCGGTTCCAACGCATGGTGCAGCGCGGCCTCCGAGACCGCGCCGAGCAGTACCGAGCAGACGGTGATGCCGAGCTGGGCCGTCGCCAGCAGGAGGCCGGTGCGCTGGAGGGCCTGGAGTGCGACGGCAGCCCGCTTGCTCCCCTGCTCGGCCAGCGGCTCCAGCTGGCTGCGCCGGGCGGACATGGCGGCGAACTCGGCACCGACGAAGAAGGCGTTGGCCGCGAGAAGCGCCACGGTGATGAGGACCGTCGTCATGACCCCTCCTCCTCCGCAGCCCCGTCCGGGTCCGCGGAGCGCTCCAGGCGCACCCGGTCGACCCGGTGGCCGTCCATGTCGATGACGCGGGCCCGCCAGACGTCGACGTCCACGGTGTCACCGACCACCGGCACCCTCCCCAGCGTGGCCATGACCCACCCGCCCACGGTCTCGTAGGCCGCCCCCTCGGGGAGTGGCGCGCCGATCCGGCTGCGCACCTCGTCGGGGCGCCAGAGACCGGGCACGGTCCACGCCCCGTCGGCGTGCTCACGGAACGTGGTCTGGGAACGGTCGTGCTCGTCACTGACCTCGCCGACGATCTCCTCGACGAGGTCCTCGAGGGTCACCACCCCTGAGGTGCCTCCGTACTCGTCGACCACGATGGCGAGCTGCATGCCGCCCTGGCGCAGCTGCAGCAGGAGCGGGTCCAGGCGAAGGGTCTCGGGGACCAGGACGGGGGGGACCATGAGCGCCGAGACCGGCACGTCGGTCCGACGCTCGAAGGGCACCGCGATGGCGCGCTTCACGTGCACGACACCGTCGACGTCGTCCCAGTCGGCCCCGAGCACGGGAAAGCGGGAGTGCCCCGTGTGCCGCGCGAGCGCCACGAGGTCCGCGGCATTCGCCGTGCGCTCGATGGCGGTGGCTCGCGCTCGTGCCGTCATCACGTCGGCCGCCGTCTGGTCGGCGAAGCCGAGGGATGCCGTGACGAGCCGGGCGGTGCCCCGGTCCAGGGTCCCCGCCTCGGCCGAGGTCCGCACCAGGGAGGCGAGCTCCGCGGGGCTGCGGGCCGCCGAGAGCTCTTCCTGGGGCTCGATGCCCAGCGCCCTGAGGGTGCGGTTGGCGACCCCGTTGAGCAGGGCGATCATCGGCTTGGTCGCGACGGCGAACCAGCGCACCGGTCCGGCCGAGACCCTCGCCGTCTCCATGGGCAGGGAGATCGCCAGGGTCTTGGGCACCATCTCCCCGAAGATCATCGAGAAGACGGTCGCGAGCAACATCGCCAGCACGGTGGAGACCGATGACGCGACCCCGACACTCAGCCCGGTCGCCTCCAGGGGCCCTCGGAGCAGGGCACCGATCGAGGGGCTCGCGATGAACCCGAGGACCAGTGTGGTGAGCGTGATGCCGACCTGACAGGCCGAGAGCTGGGTGGAGAGTCGGCGGTGGGACTCGAGCACCGACCTCGCACCGGGGTCACCGGCGTCGACGGCGCGCTGCACCGTGGGCCGGTCGAGCGCCACGAGGGAGAACTCGGCAGCGACGAACAGTGCGGTGCCGAGCGTGAGGACGACGCCGACGAGGAGGAGGAGCCACTCGGTCATGGTGTCGGCCATCCTACGGGCGCGCCTGGGGGCCGTCCTCCACCCACCCGAGCACCTGGGTCCCCCGGGGGGTTGACCCTCCCCCGACGTGGGCCTGAAATGATCGGGACATGACACCACGAGGCACACCATGACCACCACGGCCCCGGAAAGGGGGGCGCGCATCGAGATCCAGGGACTGACGAAGCGGTTCGGGTCCTTCGTCGCCGTCGACGACCTGTCCTTCGACGTCGAGCCCGGCAGGATCACCGGCTTCCTCGGCCCCAACGGGGCCGGCAAGACCACGACCCTGCGGATGCTCCTGGGGCTCGTGCACTCCAGCGGCGGCTCCGCCACGATCGACGGACAGCGCTACGTCGACCTCGCCGACCCGCTCGGCACCGTCGGGGCGGCGCTGGAGGCCACGAACTTCCACCCGGGCCGCAGCGGACGGGACCACCTGCGGGTGCTGGCGGATGCCGGCTCCGTCCCCCTGGGGCGGGTGGACGAGCTCCTCGAGCTCACCGGCATACCCGCCGCCGCCCGCAAGCGCGCCGGTGAGTACAGCATGGGAATGCGCCAACGGCTCGGTCTGGCCGGCGCCCTGCTCGGCAACCCGAGCGTCCTCGTCCTCGACGAGCCCGCCAACGGCCTGGACCCGGAGGGGATCCGCTGGCTGCGCGGCTTCCTGCGCCACCTCAGTGGGGAGGGCAAGACGATCCTCATCTCGAGCCACCTCCTCCAGGAGGTCGAGCAGACGGTGGACGACGTCGTGATCATCGCCAACGGCCGGCTGGTCCGGTCCGGGCCGATCGCCGAGCTGCACGGCACCCCAGGTGCCGTCGTCACCACGTCGGAGCCCGAGCGCCTCGCCGGTGCCCTGCGCGTCGCCGACGTGACGAGCAGCGTCGGCGAGGACGGCACCGTGACCGCCGACACCACGGACCTGCGGCTCGTCGGGGACGTCGCGCTGCGAGCGGGCCTGCCCATCTACGGCCTGGCCCCCAAGAAGGCCGACCTGGAGGCGCTCTTCTTCGAGCTCACCGAGGGCACCAACCGCAACGAGACCCCGTCCGGCGGGGCACCCACCGAACGAGATGCCGTGACCGGCGAGGAAGGGGCGAACCTGTGATTCCCGCGATCCGCTCCGAGTTCCGCAAGTTCTTCACGACCCGGCTGTGGTGGGGCATGGCCATCGCCATCTTCCTGGCCGGCGCCGGGTTCGCCGCGTTGTTCGGTTTCCTCCTCACCAGCGACTCCGCGACCGCCAACGGAGCGCCCACCGGCGACGCCGTGCAGGTGGCCAACAGCGTCTACACCGGCGGCCTCTCGCTCGGCTACCTGCTGCTCCTCACCATCGGCGTGCTGCAGATCGGGTCGGAGTACCGCCACAAGACGATCACCGGCACGTTCCTGGCCACCCCGCGACGGCTGCGGGCGATGCTCGCCAAGGTCGTTGCGCTGCTCGGGATCGGCGCGATCTACGGCGTGGTCAGCCTGTTCGGCTCGGTCACCGTCGGCGCCATCGTGCTCTCACTGCGCGACCGGACGGCCTTCCCGTCCTCGGAGGTCGTGCGCACCCTGGCCCTGAGCCTGCTGGTCCTGGGTTTGTGGGGTCTCATCGGTCTCGGCATCGGCATCCTCATCCCCAACCAGGTGGCGGCCCTGCTCATCGGCGTGGGGGTTGCGTTCATCGTGGAGCCGATCGTCGGCGCACTCCTGACCCTCTGGCAGTTCGGTGCGGACTACATCGCCCCCTACCTCCCGTCGGCCGCGACGAACGCCGTGGTCAACGCCGTGCAGAACCCCGGTGACGTGCGCCTCGAGTGGTGGGGTGGGGCGCTGGTCCTCATCGGCTACGCGGCGGTCCTGTCGGGGCTCGGCATCTGGCGCACGACGCGCAGCGACATCACCTGACGCCACCACCGCACGCCACGACGGCCGGTGCCCCGAGGCCCGCGGGCTCCGGCCGTCAGGTGTCGCGCGGGGGACAGCGGCGTGGTCGGGCCACCATGGGGGACGCCCGGCCGCGTCAGGGCTAGGCTGACGACGGTAAAGGTCCCTCCAGCCGAACGAGCCCTGAAAGAGGCGCATCTCCCGTGGCCGAGCAGTCACCGTCCAGCGACCCCCTGACCTTCGGACCGAACGAATGGTTGGTCGACGAGTTGTACGAGCAGTACACGAAGGACAAGAACAGCGTCGACCGGGCGTGGTGGGACTTCTTCAAGGACTACGAGCCCGGTGAGGCCGCCCTCGGGGCCGGTGCGAGCACCCGCGCCCCGCGAGCCGACGGGGCGAGCTCCAACGGGAGCGGGGCCGCTGAGGCCGCTCCCGCCAAGCCCTCGGCGAAGCAGGAGAAGAGCCCCCCGGGAGGCAGCGGCTCGACCGGTGCACCGGCGGCCGCCGCCTCCGCGGACCGCGCCACCAAGGACTCCACCGCCAAGGACTCCACCACCAAGGACTCCACCGCCAAGGACTCCACCACCAAGGGCTCGAGCACCGAGGGCTCGAGCACCGAGACCGCCGAGGAGCGCGCCTCGACGCCGACTCCTCGCGAGGCCAAGGCCCCCCAGGCCGCCGCAGCCACCAACGAGGACGCCACGTCGCCCATCCGCGGAGCGAGCGCCAGGGTCGTCACCAACATGGAGTCCTCGCTCGAGGTCCCGACGGCCACGTCGGTGCGCGCCGTGCCGGCGAAGCTCCTCGTCGACAACCGCATCGTGATCAACAGCAACCTCGCGCGCAGCCGGGGCGGCAAGGTGAGCTTCACGCACATCATCGGCTACGCGCTGGTCAAGGCACTGGCGGAGATGCCGGCCATGAACCAGGGCTTCGGTCACGACGAGAAGGGCAAGCCGGTGCTCGTCACGCCGGCGCACGTCAACTTCGGCCTGGCCATCGACCTCCCCAAGCCCGACGGCACCCGTCAGCTCCTCGTCCCCAGCATCAAGGCCGCCGAGACGATGGACTTCGCGCACTTCTGGACGGCCTACGAGGACATGGTCAAGAAGGCGCGGGGTGGCAAGCTGACCGTGGAGGACTTCCAGGGCACGACCATCACGCTGACCAACCCGGGCACCATCGGCACGGTCCACTCCGTGCCTCGGCTGATGGCCGGACAGGGCACGATCATCGGGGTCGGGGCGATGGCCTACCCCGCGGAGTGGCAGGGCGCCAGCGCCGAGACCATCGACCGCAACGCCGTGAGCAAGATCCTGACCCTCACCAGCACCTACGACCACCGGATCATCCAGGGCGCCCAGTCCGGGGACTTCCTGCGCATCGTGCACGGCCTCCTCCTCGGCGAGAACGGCTTCTACGACGAGATCTTCGAGAGCCTGCGGATCCCCTACGAGCCGGTGCGCTGGGTCCAGGACATCTCCGCCACGCACGACGACGACATCAACAAGGTGTCCCGCGTCCAGGAGCTGATCCACGCCTACCGGGTCCGCGGCCACCTCATGGCCGACACCGACCCACTGGAGTACAAGCAGCGTCGCCACCCGGACCTCGACATCACCCGCCACGGCCTGACCCTGTGGGACCTCGACCGCTTCTTCGCCACCGGCGGCTTCGGCGGCGAGCCCTTCCTCAAGCTCCGCAAGATCCTCGGCGTGCTGCGTGACTCCTACTGCCGCACCGTCGGGGTCGAGTACATGCACATCCAGGACCCCGAGCAGCGCGAGTGGCTCCAGGCGCGGATCGAGGTCGGCTACGCCAAGACGACCCGTGACGAGCAGCTGCGAATCCTGCGCCGGCTCAACGCCGCCGAGGCCTTCGAGACCTTCCTCCAGACCAAGTTCGTCGGCCAGAAGCGGTTCTCGCTCGAGGGCGGCGAGTCGGTCATCGCCCTGCTCGACCGCATCCTGTCCCGCGCCGCCGAGGACGAGCTCGACGAGGTCTGCATCGGGATGCCGCACCGTGGGCGGCTCAACGTGCTCGCCAACATCGCCGGCAAGTCCTACGGCCAGATCTTCCGGGAGTTCGAGGGCAAGCAGGACCCCAGGTCGGTCCAGGGCTCCGGCGACGTGAAGTATCACCTCGGCACCGAGGGTGAGTTCACCGCCGAGTCGGGCGCCACCACCAAGGTCTACCTCGCGGCCAACCCCTCGCACCTCGAGGCGGTGAACCCCGTCCTCGAGGGGATCGTCCGGGCCAAGCAGGACCGGGTCAACCTCGCGGGCGAGGACTTCACCGTGCTCCCGGTGCTCATGCACGGCGACGCGGCCTTCGCCGGTCAGGGCGTCGTGGCCGAGACCCTCAACCTCAGCCAGCTCCGCGGCTACCGCACCGGCGGCACGGTGCACGTGGTGATCAACAACCAGGTCGGCTTCACGACCTCGCCCAGCGCGTCCCGCTCCTCGACGTACTCGACGGACGTCGCACGGATGATCCAGGCCCCGATCTTCCACGTCAACGGCGACGACCCCGAGGCCTGCGTGCGGGTCGCCGAGATCGCCTACGACTTCCGCAAGGAGTTCCACAAGGACGTCGTCCTCGACATGGTCTGCTACCGCCGCCGAGGGCACAACGAGGGCGACGACCCGTCGATGACGCAGCCGCTGATGTACAACCTCATCGAGGCCAAGCGCAGCGTCCGCAAGCTCTACACCGAGTCCCTCATCGGGCGAGGTGACATGACGGTCGAGGACGCCGAGGCCGTTCTGCGCGACTACCAGCAGCAGCTGGAGCGGGTCTTCGTCGAGACCAAGGAGGCGCTGAAGTCCGCCGACTCCGGGTCGGACACCACCTACTCCGGCACCGACGTCGAGGGGCACACCGGGCTCGAGCCGCCGCGTGCCCAGAAGAGTGACGCCGACGCCACGACGCACTCGGCCGACGACACCGCGGTCGCCGCGGAGGTCCTCGATCGCATCGCCACGGCATTCCTCAGCCCGCCCAAGGGCTTCACCGTGCACCCGAAGCTGGCCCAGATGCTCGAGAAGCGCGCCAAGAGCATCCGGGAGGGCGGTGTCGACTGGGGCACCGCGGAGCTCCTCGCCATCGGTTCCCTGCTCATCGAGGGCACCCCGGTGCGCCTCTCCGGTCAGGACAGCCGCCGCGGCACCTTCGTGAGCCGGCACGCGGTGCTCATCGACAAGGTGAACGCTGCCGAGTGGACGCCGCTGCTCTACCTCGGTGATGGCCAGGCCAAGTTCTGGATCTACGACAGCCTGCTCTCGGAGTTCGCCGCCATGGGCTTCGAGTACGGCTACTCGGTGGAGCGCCCCGACGCGCTGGTGTTGTGGGAGGCCCAGTTCGGTGACTTCTTCAACGGCGCCCAGACCATCATCGACGAGTTCATCTCCAGCTCCGAGCAGAAGTGGGGCCAGCGCTCCTCGGTCGTGCTGCTCCTCCCCCACGGCTTCGAGGGCCAGGGCCCGGACCACTCCTCGGCCCGGATCGAACGCTTCCTCACCATGTGCGCCGAGGGCAACATGACGGTGGCCTACCCGTCGACGCCGGCGTCGTACTTCCACCTGCTGCGCCGCCAGGCCTACGCCAGGCCCCGTCGCCCGCTCATCGTCTTCACCCCCAAGTCGATGCTCCGCCTCAAGGCGGCCAGCAGCGCGGCCGAGGAGTTCACGGCCGGCACCTTCCGGCCGGTGCTGCCCGACCACACCGACGCCACGTCGGGTGAGGTCACCCGGGTGCTCCTCGCGGCCGGAAAGGTCGTCTACGACCTGGAGGCCGGCCGCAAGGAGCGTGGGGACACCGCCACGGCCATCCTGCGCCTGGAGCAGTACTACCCGCTCCCGGCGGCCGACATCGCCGCAGCCGTGGCCGCCTACCCCGACGCCGAGCTGGTGATCGTGCAGGACGAGCCCCGCAACATGGGGGCCTGGCCCTTCCTGGCGTTGAACCTGCCCGAGGCCCTGGCCGCGCAGGGTGAGAGTCGCCCGATCCAGGTCATCTCGCGCAAGCCGTCGGCGTCGCCGGCGAGCGGGTCGACCAAGAGGCACCAGGCGGAGCAGGCCGAGCTCATTGCCCGCGCCTTCGACCGATGAGCGGGCGACACCGGTAACCTTGCGCCCGTGTACTTCACGGACCGCGGCATCGAGGAGCTGCAGGCCCGTCGGGGTGACGAGGAGGTCACCCTCGACTGGCTCGCCGACCAGCTGAGGACGTTCGTGGATCTCCATCCCGACTTCGAGGTGCCGGTCGAGCGCCTGGCGACGTGGCTGGCCCGGCTCGATGACGACGACGACGAATGAGCGAGCACATGGTGGACGAGCAGGACCTCGAGGGCACAGCGCCCCCGATCGAGTTCCGACCGAGTATCGACGCACAGGTCATCCCCGAGGGGACGCGCGATCTCGCGCTGGTCTTCCTCGGCGACTCCCTGGTGGCCGGTGTGGGAGACCCCAAGGGGCAGGGGTGGGTGACCCGGGTCGTCGGACGCACGCAGCACCCGGACCTCGAGGTCACGGCCTACAACCTCGGCGTCCGCGGGAACACCTCGGCCGACCTGCTGGCCCGATGGGGCAGTGAGGTGCCCAGCCGGTGGGTCGGGCGCTCCGAGCGGCGGGTGGTGATCTCCGTCGGAACGGCCGACGTGCTCAGCGGACTCACCCTGGCGCGCCACCGGCTCAACCTCGCCAACCTCCTGGACGACGCCGCCACCTCCGGGGTGGGCACCTTCGTGGTGAGCCCACCCCCGACCGACGACGCCGAGGCCAACGAGCGCCTCGAGGTGCTCGTCGACGCCCAGGCCGACGTGTGCTCGCGCCGCGGAGTCCCCTTCGTCGACTGCTACGCACCCCTGGCGGCGCACGACCAGTGGCGCACGGACCTCGCCGCCAGCCGGGTCCCCCACCACCCGGGACAGGCCGGCTACGGCCTCATCGCCTGGCTGGTGCTGCACAACGGCTGGAACGAGTGGCTCCGGCTGGCCTGAGCGGGTGGGCGACCGGCCCCGGCCGTCATTCACCCGACGGTGAAGACGACCTTCCCGGCCACCTCCCCGGACACCATCCGCTCGAACCCGTCACGGGCGTCCGCAAGCGGGTGCACCGAGTCCACGAGGGGCTCGATGCCGCGGTCCACGATGAACCGGGTCAGTCGCTCGAGCTCTTCGCGCGTGCCCATGGTCGAGCCGAGCACCCGGAGCTGCTTGAAGAAGATCTTGGTCAGCTCGGCCTTGTCCGGGGCGTCCCCCGAGGTGGCCCCGGAGATGACGATGCAGCCGCCGGGGCGAAGGCTGTTGACCGAGTGCGACCACGTGGCGGCACCCACGGTCTCCATCACGGCATCCACCCGCTCGGGCAGGCGGGCCCCGCTCTCGAAGGCGCGGTCGGCTCCGAGGTCGACCGCCCGCTCGCCCTTGGCCGTGTCCCGGCTGGTGACCCACATCCGCAGCCCCGCGGCCGACCCCAGCTGCACCAGGGCCGTCGCGACCCCACCGGCCGCCCCTTGGACGAGCACCGTTGATCCCGGCTGCAGCGCGGCATTCGTGAACAGCATCCGGTATGCCGTGAGCCAGGCCGTGGGGAGGCAGGCGGCGTGCTCCCAGGAGAGGCCCTCCGGCTTGGGGACGAGGTTGTGCCGGGGCACGGCCACGACCTCGGCGAGGGTTCCGTCATGGACCTCCGAGAGCAGGCTGCGCCGCGGGTCGAGGGTCTCGTCGCCGGTCCACCCCGGGGAGGCGACGACGGCGTGGACGACGACCTCGTTGCCCTCGGCGTCGACCCCGGCGCCGTCACACCCGAGCACCATCGGGAGCCGGTCGGCGGGCAGGCCCACCCCGCGCAGCGACCAGACGTCGTGGTGGTTCAGGGCGGCGGTGCGCAGCCGCACCGTGGTCCACCCCTCGGGCGCCTCGGGTTCCGGGTGCTCCCCCACCTCGAGCCCACTGAGGGGGTCGCTGGCGGACTGGCTGACGGCGGAGACGGCGAACATGCCCCCGACCCTACCGACGAGCCGTCCTGGGACCGGCTTCAGGCGCCTCGCTCCATGAGGAACCACGTGGAGTCGTCCAACGGGTGCACCGGGTCCCGGTGGTAGGTGAAGCCGTAGTCGACCAGCCGCATCCCCGGGGTGGCGTCGAGGATCTCGCCGGCGAAGTCCCGCTTGAAGAGGGCCGCGTCCCGGCCGCGGTAACGCACCTCGACCGGGGTCGGGTTGTAGTACTCGCACACCATGACGTACCGGGAGGATGCCGCGGTCAGCGCCGTGTAGACCTCGCCGACCTGGTCGGGGTTGATGTGGATCAGGACGCCCTTGGTGAAGGTCAGGTCGTACACCCGCTCGCTCCGGTAGCCCAGGATCGACCCCACGCGCACCCCGGCGCCACCCCACTGGCGCACCTCGGCCGCCGCTGCGTCGTTGATCTCGACACCGAGGAGGTCCGCATCCGGCAGCAGGTCGCGCAGGGCGCGCAGGTTGTTGCCGATGTTGCAGCCCAGCTCGAGGACCGACCCCACCCCCGAGGTGCGGTCCAGCACCTTTCGGAACAGCTCGGTGTTGGCCGCGACGAGGTCGGACCCACGGTTGCGCTCGACGTACTCGGTGCCGAAGTCGCCGGCCCAGAGGGCTTCCTGATCCGTCGTGAAGGGGGTTGCCTGATCCGTCGTCGAGGGGTCCGTCATCCGGTCATCATGCCGCACCCCGACTTATTGCCCTCCAGCCACTCGGGGAACCCCTCTGCGCGCAGAAAAGTGTGGGTGGAGAGCAATATGTCGGGGCGAGGGGCGGCGGGTCAGGGGGAGATCACCCGCTGGGTGCGGGAGTAGCGCAGCTCCGTGCCGGCCTTCGCAGGACGCCACCAGGCCTCGTTCTCGCGGTACCAGTCGATCGTCGCGGCCAGCCCTTCTCGCAGCCCCGGGTATCGCGGGGTCCAGCCCAGCTCCGTGCGCAGCCGACCGGCATCGATGGCGTAGCGCAGGTCGTGCCCGGCGCGGTCGGTGACGTGGTCGTAGTCCTCCGGCTGCTTGCCCATCAGCTCGAGGATCGTCCGCACGATGTCCCGGTTGCTCACCTCGCACGCAGCGCCCACGAGGTAGGTCTCGCCGATGACCCCCTGCTCGATGACGGTCCAGACGGCGTCGTTGTGGTCGTCGACGTGGATCCAGTCACGGACGTTCCGGCCGTCCCCGTAGAGCTTCGGTCGCAGCCCGTCGATGACGTTGGTGACCTGTCGCGGAATGAGCTTCTCCACGTGCTGACGCGGACCGTAGTTGTTCGAGCAGTTCGAGATCGTCGCCCGCAGCCCGAAGGAGCGCACCCACGCCCGCACCAGCAGGTCCGAGCCCGCCTTGGTCGCGGAGTAGGGCGAGCTCGGGTTGTAGGGCGTGTCCTCGGTGAACGTCGTCGGCTCGTCGAGGGCCAGGTCGCCGAAGACCTCGTCGGTCGAGATGTGGTGGTAGCGCACGTCATGGCGCCGGGCCGCCTCGATCAGGGCGAAGGTGCCGAGGAGGTTGGTCCGCACGAAGGGACTCGGGTCCTCGAGGGAGTTGTCGTTGTGCGACTCGGCCGCGAAGTGCACGACGAGGTCGGCATCGGCCACGAGCCGTTCGACGAGGTCGGCATCCCCCACGTCCCCGCGCACGAAGGTGATCTGCTCCATGGCCCCGGCCAGCGAGGCGGTCGACCCGGCGTAGGTGAGGGCGTCGAGGACCGTGACCCGGGTGTCGGGCCTGGTGGTCAGCGTGCGGTGCACGAAGTTGCTCCCGATGAAGCCGGCGCCCCCGGTCACGAGAAGTCTCATGCGGGGAGCGTATCCACCGTGTCGGTGTGCGCGTCGCGTGCCGATAGTCTCGGTCCGCATGAAGGGCATCATTCTCGCGGGGGGAACCGGAAGCCGGCTTCATCCCATCACCCGCGGCATCTCGAAACAGCTGCTCCCCGTCTACGACAAGCCGATGGTGTACTACCCACTGGCGACCCTGATGACGGTCGGCATCCGCGAGATCCTCGTCATCACCACGGCCCAGGACCGCGAGGCGTTCGAACGCCTCCTCGGGGACGGTTCGTCATGGGGCCTCGAGATCAGCTACGCGGTGCAGGAGCGCCCCGAGGGGCTGCCGCAGGCCTTCGTTATCGGCGCCGACTTCATCGGCCAGGACTCCGTCGCCCTCATCCTGGGTGACAACCTCTTCCACGCTCCCGACCTCGGGGAGACCCTGGGCGAGGGGACCGGGCGTCCCGGGGGGCACATCTTCGCGCATCGCATGACCGACCCGAGGGCCTACGGGGTCGTCGAGGTGGACGAGTCGGGTGACGCCATCAGCCTGGAGGAGAAGCCCGCACATCCGCGGTCGGACTACGCCGTGTCCGGCCTCTACTTCTTCGACAACCACGTCATCGAGATCGCGACGGGGCTGCGTCCCAGCGCGCGGGGCGAGCTGGAGATCCTCGACGTGTGCCGCGCCTACCTGGATGCCGGCCGGCTCTCCGTCACCGTGCTCCCCCGGGGCACGGCGTGGTTCGACGCCGGCACGTTCGAGGGGCTGATGGACGCGAGCCAGTTCGTCAGCGTCGTGGAGAAGCGGCAGGGCTACAAGATCGGCTGCGTCGAGGAGATCGCCTGGCGGGCCGGGTGGATCGACGACCGCGCCTTCGAGCGGCTCGGTGACGAGCTCGCCTCCTCCGGCTACGGCGCCTACATCCACGCCTGCCTGGCCCACGGGAAGGTATGAACGGATGACCGGATCGGGTCCACCCGAGCACCCCGCTGACGACCACGACGTCATCCGGGTCCAGGGGGCCCGGGTGAACAACCTCAGGGACCTCAGCGTCGACATCCCCAAGCGTCGGCTGACGGTGTTCACAGGGGTGTCCGGGTCGGGCAAGAGCTCGTTGGTGTTCGCGACCATCGCGGCGGAGTCGCAACGCCTCATCAACGAGACCTACAGCGCGTTCGTGCAGGGCTTCATGCCCACTCTGGCCCGGCCCGAGGTCGACGTCCTCACGGGGCTGACCACGGCGATCATCGTCGACCAGGAGCGGATGGGTGCCAACCCCAGGTCCACCGTGGGGACCGCGACCGACGCGGGCGCGATGCTGCGCATCCTCTTCAGTCGCCTCGCCGAGCCGCGCCTGGGCTCGCCGAACGCCTACTCCTTCAACCTGCCCACCGTGCGAGCCAGCGGCGCCGTCACTGTGGACCGGGGGAAGCGGACTCGGGCCGAGAAGGTGACCTTCACCCGGCTCGGTGGGATGTGCGCACGGTGCGAGGGGATGGGCTCGGTCACGGACATCGACCTCACGGCGCTCTACGACGACAGCAAGTCCCTGCGTGAGGGCGCCCTGACGATCCCCGGCTACTCCATGGACGGCTGGTACGGACGGATCTTCGCGGGGTCCGGCTACTTCGACATGGACAAGCCTGTCGCCAGGTTCACCACTCGGGAGAAGCACGACCTCCTCTACAGGGAGGCCACCAAGATCATCGTGGAGGGGATCAACCTCACCTACGAGGGGCTCATCCCCAGGATCCGGAAGTCGATGCTCTCCAAGGACGTCGACGCTCTGCAGCCACACGTCCGGGCCTTCGTCGAGCGCGCCGTCACCTTCCAGACCTGCCCCGACTGCGGGGGCACCCGGCTCGCAGGTGAGGCGCTCGCGTCTCGCATCGAGGGAAAGAACATCGCCGAGCTGTGCGCCATGCAGATCGGCGACCTCGCCACGTGGGTACGAGACCTGGACCAGCCCTCCGTCGCACCGCTGCTCACCGGCCTCCAACACCTCCTGGACTCCTTCGCCGAGATCGGTCTGGGATACCTGTCCCTCGACCGCCCGGCAGGCAGCCTGTCCGGTGGTGAGGCCCAGCGCACCAAGATGGTCCGGCACCTCGGGTCCTCGCTCACCGACGTGACCTACGTCTTCGACGAACCCACGATCGGGCTGCACCCCCACGACATCGAGCAGATGAACCTGCTGCTGCTGAAGCTCCGGGACAAGGGCAACACCGTCCTCGTGGTCGAGCACGAGCCGGAGACCATCGCCATCGCCGACCACGTGGTCGACCTCGGCCCCGGTGCCGGGGCGGCAGGAGGCACCGTGTGCTTCGAGGGCACGGTCGACGGTCTGCACGGGAGTGACACCACCACCGGTCGACACCTGGGGGACCGGGCCAGCACCAAGGAGTCGGTGCGCACGGCCTCGGGCGTCCTGGAGGTGCGAGGCGCCTCGACCCACAACCTGCGCGACGTCGACGTCGACATCCCCCTCGGGGTCCTCTGCGTCCTGACGGGGGTTGCGGGTTCCGGCAAGAGCTCTCTGGTGACCGGCTCCGTGGCCGACCGGGAGGGAGTCGTGGTGGTCGACCAGGGCGGCATCCGGGGGTCCCGGCGCAGCAACCCGGCGACCTACTCCGGCCTGCTCGACCCGATCCGCACGGCGTTCGCCAAGGCCAACGGGGTCAAGCCCGCTCTGTTCAGCTCCAACTCCGAGGGCGCCTGCCCCGCGTGCAACGGAGCCGGCGTCATCTTCACCGACCTGGGGGTCATGGCCACCGTCGAGTCGACGTGCGAGGAGTGTGACGGGCTCCGCTTCCAGGCCGCGGTGCTCGAGCACACCCTGGGCTCACTCAACATCGCCGAGGTCCTCTCGATGTCCGTGGAGCAGGCGCTGGCTTTCTTCGGTGAGGGCGAAGCCAGGACCCCGGCCGCCCACCGGGTGCTCACGCGGCTCGCGGACGTCGGCCTCGGCTACCTGACTCTCGGCCAGCCGCTCACGACGCTGTCCGGCGGAGAGCGCCAGCGCCTCAAGCTCGCGGCCCAGATGGCCGAGAAGGGCACCGTGTACGTCCTGGACGAGCCCAGCACAGGCCTCCACCTGGCCGATGTCGAGAACCTCCTCGGGCTGCTGGACCGTCTCGTCGACTCCGGCACGTCGGTCATCGTCATCGAGCACCATCAGGCCGTGATGGCGCACGCCGACTGGATCATCGACCTGGGGCCGGGTGCCGGGCACGACGGCGGCCGCGTGGTGTTCGAGGGCACGCCCGCGGCGCTCGTGGCCGAGCGGTCGACCCTCACCGGTGAGCACCTCGCCGCCTACCTGCGCGCCTCCCCGTCCCCGTCCCCGTCCCCGTCCCCAGTCGAGGGGGGAAAAACAACCCCCCGCGCCCCACCGCGCGCGGGGGGGGGGTGTGGGAGGGCCGGGGGGGGGGGGCGGCGGCG
>JBBSQC010000033.1:0-39379 GCA_038258215.1 Actinomycetales bacterium
CGTGTCCTCGCCGCGGCGGATCCGCTCGACGGAGACCCTGGCGGCCTCGACGGGGGAGAGCACCTGGATGTCGAGACCCTCGGTGTCGTGGTCGGCGAGGTAGGTGTGCACCTTGGCGATGAGGTTGCGGTCGTGGGCCCGTGTCTCGTCGAGCCAGAAGATCGTCGGCGTCTGTGAGGCGCGGGCGCGCGTCACGGCGAGCTTGACCCAGTCGCGGATCGGGGCGTCCTTGGTCTGGCAGGCCCGCCAGATGTCCCCCGTGGCCACGTCGTGGCTCATCAGCACCTCACCGGAGGCGTCGACGACCTCGACCCGGCCATCGGCCTCGATCTCGAAGGTCTTGTCGTGGCTGCCGTACTCCTCGGCCTTCTGGGCCATCAGTCCGACGTTGGGCACCGAGCCCATCGTGGTCGGGTCGTAGGCCCCGTGGGCCCGGCAGTCCTCGACCACGGCCTGGTAGACCCCGGCATACGAGCTGTCCGGGATCACGGCGAGGGTGTCGTGCTCGTCGCCGTCGGCGCCCCACATGTGGCCCGACGTGCGGATCATCGCGGGCATGGAGGCGTCGACGATGACGTCGCTCGGCACGTGCAGGTTGGTGATGCCCTTGTCGGAGTTGACCATTGCCAGGCGCGGACCGGCGGCGAGGCCCTTGTCGATGGCCGCCTTGATCTCCTCGCCGTTGGTGAGCGCGTCGAGGCCGTCGAGGATGCCGCCGAGCCCGTTGTTGGCGGACAGGCCGGCCTTGGCCAGGTCCTCGCCGTAGGCCTCGAAGACCTCTGGGAGGAAGGCGCGCACGACGTGGCCGAAGATGATCGGGTCGCTGACCTTCATCATCGTGGCCTTGAGGTGCACCGAGAACAGCACGTCCTCGGCCTTGGCGCGGGCGATCTGCTCGCCCAGGAAGGCATCGAGAGCGGCGACCCGCATCACGGTCGCGTCGACGACCTCACCCGCGAGCACCTTCACGACGAACATCGTGTTGGACGTTCCGTCGCTGGCGATGTGGCGGATGGAGAGGGTGTCGTCAGCATCGAGGACCACGGACTGCTCGTTGTCACGGAAGTCGTCGGCGCTCATCGTCGCGACGTTGGTCTTGCTCTCGGGGGACCACGCGCCCATCGAGTGGGGGTGGTTGCGGGCGTAGTTCTTGACTGCGGCGGGAGCTCGGCGGTCTGAGTTGCCCTCGCGGAGCACCGGGTTGACGGCGCTGCCCTTGACCTTGTCGTAGCGGGCGCGGATCTCCCGGGCCTCCTCGGTCGACGGCTCGTCGGGGTAGTCCGGCAGGCCGTATCCCTGGGACTGGAGCTCCCTGATCGCGGCCTTGAGCTGGGGCATCGATGCGGAGATGTTGGGC
This sequence comes from Actinomycetales bacterium, assembly GCA_038258215.1. Lineage (GTDB taxonomy): Bacteria > Actinomycetota > Actinomycetes > Actinomycetales > Dermatophilaceae > Fodinibacter. The sequence goes on from JBBSQC010000033.1 coordinate 1,358, forward strand.
AGCTTGATGATGTTGGCCTCGGGCGTGGTCGCGAGCTCGCCGAGCTCGGCCAGAGCGTCGTCGATCCGCTGCTCCTCGGTGAGCTCCTCGGGGAAGAGCGCGAGGATGCGGCCCGCCAGCGAGATGTCCCGGGTCTGGACGTCCACGCCCGCCGACGAGGCGAAGGCCTGCACGACCGGAAGGAAGGAGTAGGTGGCGAGCATCGGCGCTTCGTCGGTCAGGGTGTAGAAGATCGTGGCCATGGGGCGTCTCCGCTGCGCTGGGGGTCTGGGTGGGCTCTGTCGCTCAGGCTAGCGAAGTGGCCGGGTCCGCCGTCGGCCGAGGGCACCCGGACCCGCCGCCGCGGCCACCGTCCATGATGGACCGGTGCTTCTCGTCTCCGCCAACGTCAACGGCATCCGCGCCGCCGCCCGTCGGGGTGGGGTGCAGTGGTTGGCCGCCTCGGGTGCCGACGTCATCACCCTCCAGGAGGTGCGTGCCGACGAGGCGCAGCTGCGCGAGGCGCTCGCGGGCACGGCCCTCGCGGGGTGGCACGTCGCCCACGACCCGGGGGTCGTGAAGGGCCGGGCAGGAGTGGCCGTGCTGTCTGCGGCCGAGCCCGTCGCGGTGCGCAAGGACGTGAGCGAGGAGTTCGCGGGCACCGGACGGTGGATCGAGGTGGACGTGCCGGCCGGTCGTGGCGCCGAGGTCGTGACGGTCGCGTCGGCGTACGTCCACACCGGCCAGGCCGGCACAGCTCGTCAGGACGAGAAGGAGAGCTTCCTCGCCGCGATCGGCCAGAGGATGCGCGGCTGGGCGGGCGACGGCCGGTATGCCGTGGTGACCGGTGACCTCAACGTCGCCCACACCGCCCAGGACCTGAAGAACTGGAAGGGAAACCGCGGCAAGTCGGGGTTCCTGCCGCAGGAACAGGCCCACCTCGACGAATGGGTCGGCGCGCACGGCGCCGTCGACGTGACCAGGGCGCTGCACGGCCACGGGCCGGGGCCCTACACGTGGTGGTCCTGGCGCGGGCAGGCCTTCGACAACGACTCGGGCTGGCGGATCGACTACCAGTTCGCCACCGCGCCCCTCGCCGAGCGGGCGGTGCGGGCCGAGGTCGGCAGGGCCACGGCATACGACCGGCGGTGGAGTGACCATGCGCCGGTCAGCGTCACCTACGACCTCTGACGGGCGGGCGACGGGTCAGGAGTCGCGGCGGGCAGCGGCGCCCGCGGTCACGACGAAGCACTCGGGGGCGCGCCAGCCGGCGTCGGCGAAGGCTGCGCGCACCGCCTGTTCGGCGTCGCCGACCCGGTCGACGGGCAGGAGCGCGATGCTCGAGCCACCGAAGCCACCGCCGGTCATCCGGGCGCCCAGGGCACCAGCCGACCGAGCGGCCTCCACGGATGCGTCCAGCTCCTCGCAGCTGATCTCGTAGTCGTCGCGCATCGAGGTGTGCGACGCGTCGAAGAGCCGGCCGACCTCTTCGAGGTCCCCGTCGCGCAACGAGTCCACCGCCGCCCGCACCCGGGCGATCTCCGTGACGACGTGCCGGGTTCGCCGCCGCAGCACGTCGTCGGACAGCGTCGCGAGCGCCGTCTCCAGGTCGTCGGGATCGACCTCGCGCAGGGAGGCCACCCCCAGCTCGGCGGCCGCCTGCTCGCACGACTCCCGGCGCGCGGCGTACTGGCCGTCGTTGAGGGCGTGCTCGGCCCGCGTGTCGGTGACCAGCAGGGCCATCCCCGCGCTGGCGATGTCGAAGGGCACCTGCTCGGTCTCCCCACTGCGGCAGTCCAGCAGCAGCGCGTGCCCCTCGCGACACAGCAGGGACGCCGACTGGTCCATGCCGCCGGTGGGTGCGCCGGCGACGTCGTTCTCGGCGCGTACGCACGCGGTGGCGAGCCGGGCGCGCCCCTCGTCGTGGGCGAGCAGCCCGAGGTCGAACAGGTCGCTGCACGCGGCCCCCGCCGAGCACTCCAGCGCGGCAGAGCTCGAGAGGCCGGCGCCCACCGGCACGTCACTGTCGACGGTGACGTCCATCCCACCGACCTCGAAGCCCTCCTGGTCCAGGGCCCACACCACACCCGCGACGTATGCCGCCCAGTTGCCGGGACGCTCTTCGCTCACCTCGTCGATGGACACCTCCACCGTCTCGCCGGTCTGCACCGAGTGCACGCGCAGGAGGCGGTCCTCGCGCGGTGCGCAGGCGGCGTACGTGCGGTGGGGAAGGGCGATCGGCAGCACCAGGCCGTCGTTGTAGTCGGTGTGCTCACCGATGAGGTTGACGCGGCCGGGAGCCGACCAGACCCCCGTCGGCGGCGCCCCGAAGACGTCGACATGGCTGTGCTCTGCCGTGCTCATGCGGGTGAGTCTAGAAGCAGGCGTCCTGACACAATGGCCGGATGCCCACCGCACCCCCCTTCGCTGACCCACGCCCCCGCATCCTCTCCGGGATGCAGCCGACGAGCGACTCCCTGCACCTCGGCAACTACCTCGGCGCCCTGGTCAACTGGGTGGGCCTCCAGGCGGAGTTCGAGACCTACTACTTCGTCGCCGACCTGCACGCCCTCACCGTGCCGACCGACCCCGCGGTGCTGCGCCACCGGACCCGCGTGACGGCCGCGCAGTTCATCGCCGGGGGAGTCGACCCGAGCACCTCCGCCATCTTCTGCCAGAGCCACATCGCCGAGCACCCCGAGCTCGCGTGGGTGCTCGCGTGCCAGACGGGCACCGGTGAGATGAGCCGGATGACCCAGTTCAAGGACAAGACCGCCAAGGGGCAGAACTCCAACGTCGGGCTCTTCACCTACCCGGTGCTCATGGCGGCCGACATCCTCATGTACGACGCGGCCTTCGTCCCGGTGGGCGAGGACCAGCGCCAGCACCTGGAGATCACCAGAGACCTCGCCGAGCGGGTCAACAGCCGCTTCGGGGAGGTGCTCACCGTGCCCGATCCCTACATCCTCAAGGAGTCCGCGAAGATCATGGACCTGCAGGACCCGACGTCGAAGATGTCGGGGACCACCTCGCCCGAGAAGGGGCTGGTGCTGCTCAGTGACGAGCCGGGACGGATCGCGAAGAAGATCCGGTCCGCCGTGACGGACACCGACTCCGAGGTCCGTTACGACCCGGAGCACAAGGCCGGCGTGTCCAACCTCCTGGTCATCCACTCCGTCCTCTCGGGCACCAGGGTCGAGGACCTCGAGCGAGAGTTCCTCGGCCGGGGCTACGGCGACCTCAAGAAGGCGGTGGCCGAGGTGGTGGTGGAGGCGGTGACGCCCTTCCGTGAGCGGATGACCGAGCTGCTCGAGGACCCTGCCGAGCTCGACCGGATCCTTGCCGACGGCGCCGACCGGGCCCGTGTCGTGGCGGCGGTCACGATGGGCCGGGTGCGGGAGGCGGTCGGGCTGCTCCCGGCCGCGCGATAGGGTCCCGCACCATGCCGACCTACGGAGTCGCCGTCACCATCCCCGACCCCTGGGGGCCCGAGCTGCAGGAGTCTCGCGAGGCCTTCGGGGACACGATGGCGCCGGCGATCCCCCCGCACGTGACGCTGCTGCCACCCACCGAGGTGGCTCCCGAGGTGCTGGACGAGTTCACCGAGCACCTCGAGCGGGTCGCGGGGCGGGCCGACCCGTTCCGGATGGTCCTCTCGGGCACCGGCACCTTCCGACCGGTCTCGCCCGTGGTGTTCGTGCAGGTCTCGCACGGGATCTCGGCCTGTGAGGGCCTGGAGGGCGAGGTGCGGGGCGGGCCGGTCAGTCGGCGCCTGGACTTCCCCTACCACCCCCACGTCACGGTGGCCCACCACCTCGACGAGGCCTCGATGGACCGTGCCTTCGACGCGCTCGCCGGCTTCCGGTGCGACTTCGACGTCGCCACCATCGAGCTCTACCACCACGACAGCGACGGGGTCTGGAAGGTGCTGCGCTCCTTCAACCTCGGCACTCGCTCCTGAACGCGGGCCGTGGCGGGGGCGCATCACGGCATCCGTCGCTGTCGCACATGACGGCAGGCAGAAGACCGGAGGGCACGCAGCAATAGGTGCGTGGGCTCCGGTCTTCTGCGTGAGCAGGGGGCGGGGTAGGCGTGGCCACACTTCGGCGAGCCGGATAAGGGTCACCCGCGAGCACCGTCCCGATAGCCTCGCCTCCATGGTGAGCATCCCCGGCTTCTGGGCCGTCGTCCCGGCTGGTGGGGCGGGGACCCGGCTGTGGCCGCTGAGTCGAGCCGGGCACCCGAAGTTCCTCCTCGACCTCACCGGGAGCGGGCGTTCCCTGCTCCAGGCCACCGTCGACCGGCTCGAGCCCCTCACCGGGCCCCGGGTCGTCGTCGTGACGGGTGCCCGCCACGCGGACGCCGTCCGTGCGCAGCTGCCGGGGCTCGGAGCGGCCGGGGTCCTCGCCGAGCCGTCTCCGAGGGACTCGATGGCGGCGATCGCGCTGGCCGCCGCGGTGGTCGAACGCCGGGACCCTGATGCCGTCATCGGCTCCTTCGCCGCTGACCACGTCATCCCCGATGCCGTGGCCTTCCGCGAGGCCATCACCGAAGCCGTCGAGGTCGCTGCGGATGGCCACCTGGTGACGATCGGCATCGAGCCGTCGTCGCCCGCCACCGGGTTCGGCTACATCCGCACGGGCGAGCCGCTGCCCGGCGCCCGCACCGCCCTCACGGTGCGCGAGTTCGTCGAGAAGCCTGATGCCGAGCGCGCCGCAGGGTATGTCGAGTCCGGTGAGTACCGCTGGAACGCCGGCATGTTCGTGGTTGGAGCAGCCAGGCTGCTCGACCTCTTGGCGACGTGGCACCCCGACCTCGCCGCGGGCGTGCGGGAGATCGCCGGAGCGCCGGAGCGGCTCGACACTCTCTGGCCGACCCTGACCAGGATCGCGATCGACCACGCGGTCGCAGAGCCCGCAGCAGCGGCCGGGCACGTCGCGGTCGTGCCGGGCCCGTTCGCGTGGGACGACGTCGGCGACTTCGCAAGCCTGTCCGGGCTGCTTCCCGACGCCGCAGCCGACATCGTGGTGCTGGGCGATCGGGACGCCGTGACCGCGTACGACGCGAGAGGCCTGGTCGTGACGGCCGGTGGGCGTCAGGTGACCGTGGTGGGGCTCGACGACGTCGTGGTGGTCGACACCCCGGATGCCCTGCTCGTCACCACCCGCGCCCGGGCCCAGGACGTCAAAGCCGTCGTCGATGCGCTCCGAGCGGCTGGTCGCGACGAGCTGCTCTGAGCCGCAGGGAGATCGAGCCGTGCACAGATTGACCCGCAGTGACGCCCGTCGGATCGCCGTGTCCGCGCAGCTTCTCGCGGCGGAACGCCCCCACGACGTCGTGAGCACGGTGCGTCACCTCGGGATCGTCCAGGTCGACCTCACCGCGGCGGTCGCGCCCAGTGCCGACCTCGTGATGTGGAGCCGGATGGGACGTGACTACCGGCCCGACGACCTCGACTCCGCGGTCGAGTCCCAGCGGCTCGTGGAGGTCGGGGGCTTCCTCCGGCCGGCCGAGGACGTCCGGCTGTTCCGGGCCGAGATGGCGCAGTGGCGGGAGCCTGGCCCCGAGGAGGACTGGCGCGAGCAGAACCGGCGCTGGGTCGAGGCCAACCGCGCCTGCCGCGAGGACATCCTCCAGCGGCTCCGCTCCGAGGGCCCGCTGCCGGCCGCCGACCTCCCCGACACCTGCGCCGTCCCGTGGCGCTCGAGCGGATGGTCCAGCGGGCGCAACGTCACCCGGATGCTGGACGCGCTCGAGCGCCGCGGAGAGGTCGCGGTGACGTCGCGCGACGGTGGCGCGCGGCAGTGGGACCTCGCGGATCGCGTCTACCCGGACACTCCCGTGGTCCCGGCATCCGAGGCCATTGCGGAGCGCGACCGCCGCCGCCTCACCGCACTGGGCATCGCCCGGGCCAGGATGCCGGAGCAGCCCGGCGAGCCACTCGGTGTCGGCGACGCGGGGGAGGCGGCGGAGATCGAGGGAGTGAAGGGTCGATGGCGCGTGGACCCGGCCCGGCTCGGTCAGCGGTTCCGCGGACGCACCGCTCTCCTCTCGCCGCTGGACCGGCTCGTGATGGACCGCCGGCGCCTCGCGGAGGTGTTCGACTTCGACCACCAGCTCGAGATGTACAAGCCCGCAGCAAAGCGCAAGTGGGGCTACTGGGCGCTGCCGATCCTCCACGGCGACCGGCTGGTCGGGAAGCTGGATGCCGCCACGGACCGGGCCGCCGGAGTGCTGCGGGTCAACGCGGTGCACGAGGACGTCGAGCTGTCCAGCGCGGCGCGGGCCGGCATCGACCGCGAGATCGGTTCTCTCGCTGACCTCCTCGGTCTCGACGTGCTCAGGGCGTGAGGCCGGCGGGTCAGGCCACGTCCCGTTGCCGATAGGCCGTGGCGCCGGCGGCGACCAGGGCCACGGCGACCGCGGTCAGGGCGGCTGCGGGCAGGGCCTCGAAGTCACCCCCCGGCAGCTGGGACAGGTGGGCGAACGGTGACAGGTCGATCACCCACTGCGGGAGCCCGATGGTGCGTCCGAGCTCGCCGATGACGAAGGAGACGAGGAGCAGCGCCCAGGCCACCGGCGCGAACCTCGGCGCGGCCCCGGCCAGGACCGCGGCCAGCCCGACGACCAGCCACACCGCGGGCAGCGTCGCGAGGCTGGCGCCGAGAGTGGCCCCGAGGCTCGGCGCGGCATCCGACGCGAGCGGGCCGACCAGGCCCACCGTGATGCCGAGGACCGTCATGAGGACGGTGGTGAGGGCCACCGCCACACCGACGTGCGCGGCATACCAGCGGGTGCGTGGGGTCGGGGTCGTGAGGATCGACTCACCGAGACCGCTGCGCTCGGCGGCCACCAGCCGCAGCACCAGGGCCACACCCGCGCCGGCCACCGCGGCGGAGACGAAGGCCGTCTCCGTCGCGAGGAAGATGTCCTCGATGGTGCCCGCGGAGCCGCCGAGCTGGTCGAGCACGTCACTCACGGCCGAGTTCGAGGTGAGCTCGCCGATGGAGCCCAGGATGGAGCCGATCGCCACCCCGCCGGCGACCAGGCCCACGGTCCACCCGATGAGGGTCCCCGTCGCGAGCCGGGTGACCAGACCGGCGGGTGTGGAGAGGAGCGCCCCGGCCCGGGCCGGACCGTTGCGCGCGGGGATGAGCCCGGCCCCCAGGTCTCGGCGGTCGAGGAGCGCGAGCCCGAGCCCGGTGCCGGCGGCCAGCACGGCAAGCCCCAGGACGATGACCCAGAGCCGGTTGGCGCCGTACGCCTCGACCCGACCGGCCCACCCCAGGGGTGAGAGCCAGCCGAGGGCGTGAGCCGCGCCGGTCGAGGAGTCGCCGATGGCCCGGAGCACGTAGGAGACACCGAGGACGCCGAAACACAGGCCTCCCGCGCCGCGGGTCGTCGAGGCCACCTGCACGGCGACGGCTGCGACGCCGACCGTGGCGAGCCCGGCCGTGGCCCACGCGACCCCGAAGGCCACGGACCCGAGTGGATCCAGCCCCACGGCGGCGAGCCCCACCGCCGCGAGCACCGACGCCGCGAGCACGGCCGCGGTCGCGATGGCCACGGCGGCAGCCAGCGGCGCCCACCGACCCACGGCCGCCGCGCCGAGGAGCTCGAGGCGACCCTCGTCCTCCTCGGTGCGGGTGTGGCGGCGCACCACGACGAGCGCGAGCACCGAGACGAAGAAGGCACCCATCATCACCGTCTTGAACACCGCGAGGGCATCGACGGTCTGCGCGGACAGCGGGCCGTACATCGCGATGATCGCGGGGTTGTCGAGGATGCCGGCCAGCCCGGTCGCGACCTCCGCGTTGCTGGGGTACAGGTCCGCGGTGGCCTGGGCCGAGCCCACCGCCAGGAGCACCAGCCCGACGACGCTGGCTGGGATGAGGACCCGGTCGCGGCGCCACGCGAGACGGAGCAGCTCACCGGTGCCGACCAGCCGGTTCATGCCGGTGCCTCCTGGTAGCGGGCCAGGAAGAGCTCCTCCAGGGTGGGTGGCTGGCAGGCCAGCGCGGTGACGCCGAGGGCGGCGAGGGTGGAGACGAGTCGGCCGAGGTGCTCCCCCTCGACGGTGCACCGCAGGTCGGACCCGTCGATGACGACGTCGTGGGTGCCCGGCCAGCGGCTCACCTCGGTCGCGCTGGGCACGCTGCTCAGCGAGGCGCGCACGGTGGAACGGGTGAGGTGGCGCAGGTCGGCCAGGCTCCCCGTGTCGACCACGCGCCCGGCCCGCACGATGCTCACCCGGTCGCAGGCGCGCTCCACCTCGCTGAGGATGTGGCTCGACAGCAGCACGGTGCGGCCCTCCTCTCGCATCGCCGAGAGCTCCTCCTGGAAGATCCGCTCCATCAGCGGGTCGAGGCCCGAGGTCGGCTCGTCGAGCACCAGGAGCGGGGCGGTGCTGGACAGCGCCGCGATGAGCGCGACCTTCTGACGGTTCCCGGTGGAGTAGGCCTTGCCCTTCTTGGTCTCGTCGAGCTCGAACCGGTCGACGAGACGGCTGCGGCGCGCCTGGTCGAGGCCACCACGCAGCCGGCCGAGCAGGTCGATCACCTCGCCACCGGTGAGCGTCGGCCAGATGACGACGTCGCCGGGCACATAGGCCACCTGCCGGTGCAGCTCGGTGGCGTCGCGCCACGGGTCCATGCCGAGGACCGAGACCTCGCCCGCGTCCGCTCGCAACAGCCCGAGCAGGATGCGCAGGGTCGTGGACTTCCCGGACCCGTTCGGCCCCAGGAAGCCGTGGACCTCTCCCCGGTCGAGCCGGAGGTCGAGTCCGTCGAGGGCGACGGTGGGTCCGAAGGTCTTGTGCAGCCCCGAGACGGTCACGGCATCGGTCATACGAATTACGGTACACCGGCTTCATAAGTTTGTGAATGTTGTAATGTGGGCGCGTGGCAGCCCGAGAACCCGACGTGACCCCCGGCCCACCCGTCGACGTCGTGGAGCGGCTCGGCGGTGCGCTCGCCGAAGTGGGGATCCCCCTCCAGCCGGCTCGGGTCTTCGCGGCGCTGCTGGCCACCGAGGACGGTCGACGTACCTCGGCCCAGCTCGTGGACCTTCTCGGCATCAGTCCCGCGGCGGTCTCGGGAGCGGTGCGCCACCTCTCCCAGGTGCGGATGATCCGCAGGGAGCGCGAGCGCGGGACCCGCCGCGACGTCTACGTCGCCCTGGACGACGCGTGGCACGACATGATGATGCAGACCGAGCAGCTCTACGCGCCGATCCTCGCTGCGCTCGTCGCCGCCCGGGAGAACGTGGGCCCAGAAACCCGTGCGGGTGAGCGGATGCAGCTCTCGGCGGAGTTCCTCGAGTTCATCCAGCACGAGATGGACGGTGTCGCCGTGCGCTGGGACGCCCACAAGGCCAACCGCGGCTGACCGGGCCGGAGGATGCCGGGCGCCACCGGCCGCCCGGCATCCGTGGACGTCGGCGCCGCGTCGGCATCCGTGGACGTCGCCGCCGCGTAGACATCCGTGGACGTCGCCGCCACCCGGGCCCGGCCCGAGTACAGTTCGTCCTGATGAACGACGATGCCCTCCTTGCTGCCCTCGGAGAGTGCATCTCCTCCGTGTCACCCCAGCTCCTCGACGTCCGGCGCGACATCCACGCGCACCCCGAGCTGTCCCGCGAGGAGAGCCGCACCACCGAGGTGCTCGCGCGCCTGCTCGCCGACGCGGGCGTGCGGGTCGCGCTGCTGCCCGGCACCGGTCTGTTCGCCGAGGTGGGGGCCGGCGAGCCGGCCTACCGGGTGGCCCTTCGCGCCGACATGGACGCCCTGCCGGTGCGCGAACGCACCGGGCTGGAGTTCGCCTCCCGCAGCCCGGGGGTGTGCCACGCCTGCGGCCACGACGTCCACGTCGTCGCGTTGCTCGGCGCCCTGCTCGGCCTCAAGGGCGTGGAGTCCGAGCTCGTCGAGCGAGGCATCGCGGTGCGAGGGATCTTCCAGGCCGCCGAGGAGGTCATCCCCGGCGGTGCCCACGAGGCCATCACCGCGGGAGCCCTCGACGGGGTGGATGCCGTCTTCGCGGTGCACTGCGACCCGACCCTGGACGTCGGCGAGGTCGGCCTGCGCGAGGGGGCGCTGACCGCGGCGTGCGACCAGGTCTCGATCTCCCTCCACGGCCGCGGCGGGCACACCTCGCGCCCGCAGCTCACCGAGGACCTCACGTACGCGCTCGCCAAGGTCGTCACCGACGTGCCCGCGGCCCTCTCGCGGCGGCTCGACCCGCGGGCCGGGGCGGCGCTCGTCTGGGGGATGGTCAGTGCCGGCCGGGCCAGCAACGTCATCCCGTCGACGGGTGAGTGCTCCGGCACCCTGCGGATGCTCGACGCGCAGGCGTGGCTCACGGTCGGCCCGCTGTTCGAGGAGATCGTGCACGCGGTGGTTCAGCCCTACGGCGTGCAGGCCAAGGTCGAGCGGGTGCGCGGTGTGCCGCCGGTGGTCAACACCCCGGATGCCGTCGACGCCTTCCGCCGCGCGGCGCTCGCCGGTGGGATGCAGCCCGTGCCCACCGCCCAGTCCCTCGGCGGCGAGGACTTCTCCTGGTACCTCGCGAAGACCACGGGTGCGATGGCCCGCCTGGGCACCCGGAGCCCCGGGGGGCCGACCTTCGACCTGCACCAGGGCGACCTCGTCGTCGACGAGGATGCCATCGGGCTCGGTGCGCGGCTGCTCGCGTCCGTGGCGATCATCAGGAGGCTCGACGCCGCCCGGGTCGCTGCCGGCGACGACGAGGAGTCGGTGTGAGCGAGCAGGTCGTGGACTGGGAGGCGCTGCGCCTCGAGGCCGTGCGGATGACCGGGCTCTCCTACGCGCCCTACAGCGAGTTCCCGGTCGGGGTCGCGGGGCTCGTCGACGACGGCCGGATCGTCTCGGGGTGCAACGTCGAGAACGCCGGCTACGGGGTGACCCTGTGCGCCGAGTGCGGCATGGTCTCGCAGCTGCACGCGACGGGTGGTGGCACGATCGTCGCGCTCTGGTGCGTCGACGGCGCGGGGCAGACCCTCATGCCGTGTGGGCGCTGCCGTCAGCTGCTCTGGGAGGCAGGCACTCCCGAGACACTGCTCCAGACGCCGGAGGGGATCCTCACCCTGCGCGAGATCCTGCCCCAGGCCTTCGGACCGGACACCCTGGCCGCAGCCCGCCGCGTCTGACGGCGCGCCTGCCATGATGGCGCGATGAGTGAACCCTTCGACGCCGTCGACGTCATCGCCACCAAGCGAGACCACCACGAGCTCTCCGACGAGCAGATCCGCTGGGTGGTCGACGCCTACACCCGCGGCGTGGTGGCCGACGAGCAGATGAGCTCGCTCGCGATGGCGATCCTGCTCAACGGGATGGACGGCCGCGAGATCTCGACGTGGACCGCGGCGATGATCGCGAGCGGCGAGCGGATGGACTTCTCCTCGCTGTCCAACCCCACCGCCGACAAGCACTCCACCGGCGGCGTCGGCGACAAGATCACCCTCCCGCTGGCTCCCCTCGTGGCGGTCTTCGACGTGGCCGTGCCGCAGCTCTCCGGGCGGGGGCTCGGCCACACCGGAGGCACCCTCGACAAGCTGGAGTCGATCCCGGGGTGGCAGGCGGGCCTGGACAACGCCGCCATGCTGGCCCAGCTCGAGGACGTGGGCGCCGTGATCTGCGCTGCCGGGTCGGGCCTGGCGCCCGCCGACAAGAAGCTCTACGCCCTGCGCGACGTCACCGGCACCGTCGAGGCGATCCCGCTCATCGCGTCCTCGATCATGAGCAAGAAGATCGCCGAGGGCACCGGCGCGCTGGTGCTCGACGTCAAGGTCGGCAGCGGCGCCTTCATGAAGACCCGCGAGGACGCCACCGAGCTGGCCCGCACGATGGTCGACCTCGGCACGGATGCCGGTGTCAACACCGTCGCGCTGCTTACCAACATGACGACACCTCTGGGCCTCACCGCCGGTAACGCGCTCGAGGTGCGCGAGTCGGTCGAGGTGCTCGCCGGCGGCGGGCCGGCCGACGTCGTCGAGCTCACGGTGCGGCTGGCCCAGGAGATGCTCGAGGCAGCAGGTCGAGGTGGTCAGGACGTCGCCGCCGCGCTCTCGGACGGGCGCGCGATTGACGCCTGGAAACGGATGATCTCGGCCCAGGGCGGTGACCCGGACGCCGAGCTGCCCACGGCGAGCGACACCCACGAGGTGAAGGCGGAGTCCAGCGGGGTGCTCACCGAGCTGGATGCGTATGCCGTGGGCGTCGCCGCATGGCGCCTGGGGGCCGGTCGAGCGCGCAAGGAGGACCCGGTGCAGGCGGGCGCGGGTGTGCAGATGCACGCGAAGCCCGGCGACGAGGTCACCGAGGGGCAGGTGCTGCTCACCCTGCACACCGACACCCCGGACCGTTTCGAGCGCGCCCTGGCGATCCTCGACGGTGGGCTGAGCATCTCGCCCGCCGGCACGGACTTCCAGCCGACGCCCCTCGTCATCGACCGGATCGCGCGATGACCGCGCCCGCCGCGCTGCCGGCCACCGTCGTCTCCCGCGCGCCGAAGGCGCTGCTGCACGACCACCTCGACGGAGGGCTGCGCCCCGAGACGATCGTCGAGCTGGCCGAGCACAGTGGGTATGCCGGGCTGCCCACCACCGATGCCGCCGAGCTCGGTGCGTGGTTCCGCGAGTCGGCCGACTCCGGGTCGCTGGTGCGCTACCTCGAGACCTTCTCGCACACCGTTGCCGTGATGCAGACCCAGGAGCAGCTGGCCCGCGTGGCCCGGGAGTGCGCCCTCGACCTGGCCGCCGACGGCGTCGTCTACGCCGAGTCGCGCTTCGCCCCCGAGCAGCACATCGCCGAGGGGCTGACCCTGGAGCAGGTCGTCGAGGCCGTGCTCGCCGGGTTCCGCGAGGGCGAGCAGGAGGCCGCTGCCGCCGGCACCCCCATCCGGGTCCGCACCCTGCTCACCGCGATGCGTCACGCCGCCCGAAGCCGCGAGATCGCCGACCTCGCGGTGACCTATCGCGACCAGGGTGTCGGCGGCTTCGACATCGCCGGGGCCGAGGCCGGGTTCCCTCCCACCCGGCACCTCGACGCCTTCGAGTACCTCCGCCGGGAGAACATGCACTTCACGATCCACGCCGGTGAGGCATTCGGCCTCCCGAGCATCTGGGAGGCCATCCAGTGGTGTGGCGCCGACCGGTTGGGCCACGGGGTGCGCATCGTCGACGACATCATGGTGGGCACCGACGGGACGGCCACGCTCGGGAGGCTCGCGGCATACGTGCGGGACTGCCGGATCCCGCTCGAGATGTGCCCGAGCTCCAACATCCAGACCGGCGCCGCCGACTCGGTGGCCGAGCACCCGATCTCGCTGCTCAAGGACCTGCGGTTCCGGGTCACGGTCAACACCGACAACCGGCTGATGGGCGCCACGTCGATGAGCCGCGAGATGCAGCTGCTCGTCGACGAGGCGGGCTGGACCCTCGAGGACCTGCGCTGGGCGAGCATCAACGCGATGAAGTCGGCGTTCCTGCCCTTCGAGGAGCGCCTGGAGATCATCGAGCACGTCGTCAAGCCGGGGTATGCCGCGCTCGGCGCCGCCACCTGACCTCGCTCTACCCGCGTGGGGCGGAAAAGTGTGACGAGCGGAATCAGGTCCTGGGGGCGAGCGGGTCGACCGGGAGCACCTTGGCCCGGAGCCGGTCCTCCCGCCCGAGGCGCTCCTGGTCGCGGCGACGGCGTTCGGCCACCACGGCCGCGAGCACGACCTCGGGGTGGACCCCGTGTGGCGGCGGCGGGCTGACGACCGCCAGGGTGTCGTGCAGCAGGCTGAGACCGAGGGCTCGGCGCGAGTCCGGAGCCAGCTGGGACGCCCGGGCGAGGAACTGGCGCACCGAGATGGTGAGACCTGCTGGGAGAGTGCCGATGTCGGCCCCCTGCGCCCACGCCGCGAGCTGAAGGGGCATCATCGGCGGGGGCGAGGTGCGCAGCGCCACCCGCTGGGAGATGACGAAGGTGCCGGCCGCCATGTCGCCCAGTCGCTTCCCGCGCGGATGGATCATCGACGCGACCAGGGCCGGGGCGCCGACGAGCAGATAGACCTCGACGTACCCGACGAGGGCCCGCACGATCGCGTGGCGCGCGGTGATCGGGCCGCCGTCGTCGCGCACGACCCGCAGCCCGAGGGCGAACTTGCCGAGGGTGCGCCCACGGGTCGTCGACTCCAGCACCGCGGGGATCCCGATGAGCACGAACGTGCTCCAGACGATACTGACGATTCCGATGACGGCCTCGCTCGCGCTCCCGAGGAAGAGCGAGAAGGCGACGAGCCCGCAGACGAGCACCACGACCGCCACCACGACGTCGATGGCGCCCGACGCGGCACGGAGGGCGACGCTCGCGGCCGGTACCTCGACGGCGACACCCTCGCCGGTGACCATGTCGTCGACGGCGTAGCTGCGGTAGCCCCCCTGCTCGCTCACGGGTCGATGCTAACCGGCGACAGCGGCAGGATCCGGGCGGTTAGGCTCGCTCGGTGGACCTCGACGCCTACCTCGCCGCGCACGCCGGTCAATGGCGGCGCCTCGAGCAGCTGGCCGGTCGGCGACGGCTGAGCGGTGCCGAGGCGGACGAGCTGCTCGATCTCTACCAGCGGGTCTCGACCCACCTGTCCGTTGTGCGGTCGGCGAGCCCGGACCCCTCGGTGGTGTCCTACCTCTCCGCGCTCCTGGCCCGGGCCAGGGTCTCGTCGGCCGGGAGCCGCCGCACGACGTGGTCCGACGCCCTCGGCTTCTTCACGCGCACCTTCCCGGCCGCGCTCTACCGCACCCGGTGGTGGTGGCTCGGCACGACGGCCGCGAGCGTCGTCCTGGCAGTGCTCGTCGCGTGGTGGACCGTGCAGCACCCGGAGGTCTACACGAGCCGGATGACCCCGGCGGAGATCCAGGCCTACGTCGGTACCGACTTCGAGAACTACTACTCCGAGTTCCCGCACGCCGAGTTCGGCACCCTGGTGTGGGTGAACAACGCGCGGGTCGCCGCCCTGTGCATCGCTCTCGGGGTCCTCGGCCTGCCGGTGCTCTACGTCCTCGCGTCCAACGTGGTCAACGTGGGCGTCGCGGCCGGCCTGATGGCGGCCAACGACCGCACGGCGCTCTTCCTCGGCCTGATCCTGCCGCACGGGCTGCTCGAGCTGACGGCGATCTTCGTCGCCTCGGCCATCGGGCTCCGGCTGTTCTGGTCGTGGGTGGAGCCCGGGGGGCGCACCCGGCTGCAGTCCTTCGCCCACGAGGGACGCACGGCCGCCGCGGTCGCCCTCGGTCTGGTCGCCGTGCTGCTGGTCAGCGGGTTCATCGAGGGTTTCGTGACCCCGTCCGGCCTGCCCACCTGGGCCCGCATCGGCATCGGCATCGTGGTGGAGTCGCTCTTCCTCGCCTACGTCTTCGTCGTGGGGCGGTCCGCGGGTCGCCGGGGTGAGACCGGTGACCTCCTGGCCCGGGACGTCGGCGACACGGTCCCGCTCGCCGCTGGATAGGCCCGACGCCGGGCGCTCGTGCCGACGGATGGAGGGCCCGGAAGACCTCAGAGCAGCCCGTGCCGCTTGAGCATGAGGTAGTGGTCGGCGAGGCGCACGGGGAGGGAATCGGGCGGGGCGTCCAGCACGTCGACGCCCAGCCGCTCCAGCGCCGATCCGGTGCGCCCGCGAAGGTATGCCGTGCGCTCGGCGGCCGCGGCGTCGTAGACCTCCGTGGTGCTCCCCCTCCTCGCCCGCATCTCTTCGAGCGCGGGGTCGGCGACCGAGGCCACCACCACCCGGTGGTGCGCCACGAGCGCGGGAAGCACGGGGAGCAGGCCCTCCTCGACAGCGGACGACTCCAGCGAGGTGAGCAGCACCACGAGGGACCGGTGAGTGCCGAGCCGGACGACCTCGGTGGCCAAGGCGGCCCAGTCCGCCTCGACGAGCCGGGGCTCGACCGGGGCGAGCGTGCTGATGGTGTCGTGCAGCAGGCGGGCCCGGTCGGCGCCCGAGATGCGCGTGTGCACCGACCGGTCGCCGGCGAGCACCTGGACCCGGTCGCGGGCGTGGCCGGCCAACGCAGTGAGGAGGAGCGCGGCATCCATGGACGCGTCCAGCCGCGGGGCGTCTCCGATGCGGCCGGCACTCGTGCGCGAGGTGTCGATCACGATGACGATCCGGCGGTGCTGCTCCGGTTGCCAGGTGCGCACGACGAGGTCGCGCCGGCGGGCGGTGGCGCGCCAGTCGATCGATCGCACGTCGTCCCCCTCGACGTAGTCGCGCAGGCTGTCGAACTCGGTGCCCTGGCCCCGGGTGCGGACCGCGGCGCGACCGTCGAGCTGGCGGAGCACCGCCAGACGACTCGGTAGGTGGCGGCGGGCGGGGAAGGGGTGCAGCACGCGCAGGCTGCCGGGCACCTCGAGCGACCGCTGGCGAGCCGCGAGCCCGAGGGGCCCGGTGAGCCGCACGGTCACCCGGTCGGCGGAGCGGTCACCGCGCCGGGTGGGAACGAGCTGGGTGCTCAGGCGCACCCGCTCAGCCGGCGCCACCCGCAGCGCGTGGACCGGTCCTTCGGCGCCGGCCGACGGAGGCCAGGCGTCGCGGAGCAGGCCCCTCACACCGCGCGCCGAGGGGTTGGTCACCCAGAGGACGGACTCGGCGGCCTCGCCGAGTCGCACCTGGCCCGGAGCCCCCCGGGTGATCCCGAGGACCCCTGGGCTGGTGGCCAGCACGACGTCGACCACGACGAGCAGGGCCACGAGCAGGCTCCACCACCGCACGGTGGCGACCGAGGGCCACAGCGACACCGGCACCAGCCCGAGCAGGGCCAGCAGCACACAGCGTCGGGTGATCGCCATCAGCGGGGGACCGGCACCGACCCGAGCGCGCTGTCGAGCACCGCGGACACTCCCACGCCCTCCATCTCGGCCTCCGGTCGCAGGGACAGGCGGTGAGCGAGGGTGGCGTGGGCGAGCGCCTTGACGTCGTCCGGGGTGACGTAGCCCCGACCGGCGAGCCACGCCCAGGCCCGGCTCGTCGCCATCAGGGCGGTGGCCCCGCGCGGGGAGACGCCCAGGCTGAGGGAGGGTGAGACCCGGGTGGCCCGGGCGATGTCCACGATGTACGCGGCGACCTCGTCGGAGACCGTCACCGTGCGCACCGCAGCACAGCCGGCCTCGAGGTCCGCTGCGGTCGCGGCGGGCCGGATGCCGGCGGCACGCAGGTCACGCGGGTCGAAGCCGGAAGCGTGCCGGCGCAGCACCTGCACCTCGTCACTGCGCTCGGGCACGGGAAGCACCACCTTGAGGAGGAAGCGGTCGAGCTGGGCCTCGGGGAGCGGGTAGGTGCCTTCGTACTCCACCGGGTTCTGGGTGGCCGCCACCATGAAGGGCACCGGCAAAGGGTGCGGCTCGCCGTCGACGCTGACCTGGCGCTCCTCCATGGCCTCGAGCAGCGCCGACTGGGTCTTGGGGGGTGTGCGGTTGATCTCGTCGGCGAGCAGAAGGTTGGTGAACACCGGTCCGCGCCGGAAGGTGAAGTCGCTGGAGCGCGCATCGAAGACGAGGGACCCGGTGAGGTCGCCGGGCATGAGGTCGGGGGTGAACTGGACCCGCTTGGTGCCGACGTCCAGGGCGGCGGCGAGGCTGCGCACGAGCAGGGTCTTGGCCACACCGGGCACCCCCTCGAGCAGGATGTGGCCGCGGCACAAGAGTGCCACCAGGAGACCTGCGACCGCGGCATCCTGACCGACGACGGCCTTGGCCACCTCGGAGCGAACCGCGAGCAGGGCCGCGCGGGCGTCACGCGAGGCGTCGGAGGCGCCCGGCGTGCCGGATTCCGGGTCGGGGGTGACGTCGTGCTCACTCATGGGTGGGAGAGCCTTTCCTCGAGGTCGGTCAGGTGCTGGGCCAGCGCGATCAGCGCGGCGTCGTCGGTCGGTGGGGGTCCGTAGAGGATGCCACCCACGTCGGTGGCGGGGACCCCGGTGGCCCTGGCCACGGCATCCACCAGGGCTACCGGGCCCACGGCCCGAGGCAGGCCGAGGCGGGCGCGCAGCCGCTCGTGACTGCCGGTGCGGAGCACTGTCGCCGCGCGGGTGCGGTCCGAGGCCCGGCGATAGAGACGGCCCCGGCTCTCGGTGGTCTCGACGGCGCGCACGACCACGGGTAGCGGCTCGGCCACGAGCCGGCCCAGGCGGCGTCCGCGCACCAGCGCGACCAGCACGACCGCGACGACGACCAGCGCGATCACGGGCGTCGTCCACACCGGCCAGACCGAGTCGCCCCGACCGGCATCAGCGCCGGCGTCGCCGGGGGCCGAGAGGTCGCTGCCGCCCGGCTGGTACCACACCAGCCGCCCGCTCTGCCCGAGGGCGCGGACGGCGACCCCCGCATGGCTCCCCTCGGTCACCTGCGCGTTGCCCAGGGCCGTGCCGAAGCCGATGAGGACGGTCTCGGTGTGCCGGTCGGACGCGGGCAGCACCACCATTGCCGACCCGAAGGAGTCGTCGACCGCCTCGCCGTCGTCGCTGTCGGGGTCGGGCACGGAGAAGCAGGTCGTGGTGCCCGTGGGCGCGTCGGATCTGGCGAGGTAGCGCACGTCCAGCGACCGCACGGTGTCCGCGTCGCGGGCGCCGCCGATGTCACAGCGGGCGACGAGGTCGAGGGCGCCCCCACCGACGAAGGCGTCGACCTCCAGCCCGAGCCCCTCGAGCTGGCCGGTGTCACCGTCGACGAGGACCAGCCGGTCGGCCGAGCGCGTCGCATCGCGCAGCCGGATCGTCGCGCCGGGGCCGAGGTCGGTGGGGTCGCCGACCACGACGGTGGTCCCGGGGCCGGCGGAGGCGGCCTCGAGACCCGCGATCGAGCGCACCACCTCGACCTCGACCCCCTGGTCGCGCAGCACCTCGGCAGTCGCCATCGCGCCCTTTGGGCCGGGGCTCTCGGGGTCCAGCGGCTGCGTGGGCGGCTGGGCGGCCAGGGCGAGCAGGCCGACGAGCACCACACCGAGGGCGATGAACAGCAGGTATGCCGTGACCCGCCTGAGCCGTCGCGGAGACCAGCGCCCGGATCTGGTGGGGGAGGCCGGGGGCGCCGGCCCGGGCCCGAGGTCGGTCGTCGTCACGGCCGTCTCGTCGCGCTGGGCTCGGGGAACACCGGACGAGCCGCCGCGAGGGTTGTGTCGACGGCGAGCACCTGCTCGGCCGCGGGCATGCCTGCCGGTCTGCGGCCGTAGCGCACCGCGTCGAAGGTGTCGGCGGCCCGCGCGAGGGCGTTGCCGGAGGAGGGGAACACCGGGGCGAGGGCGAGCG
This sequence comes from Actinomycetales bacterium, assembly GCA_038258215.1. Taxonomy (GTDB): domain Bacteria; phylum Actinomycetota; class Actinomycetes; order Actinomycetales; family Dermatophilaceae; genus Fodinibacter. Next base: position 20,633 of record JBBSQC010000033.1, read on the forward strand.
CCACCTCGTGCGCGGTGCGGCCGGGCTGGTCATCGAGGATGGCGCGCTCCACGGCGGCTCGGGCGATCGCGCGGTAGGACTCCAGGACCGCGGTGTCGGCGTCGCCGCGCCCGATGGCCTGCCGGGCCGCAGCCCGGTGCTCCCCGGAGGTGCGCGACGGGCCGTCCAGCACCCCTCGGCTGGTGGCCGGGGCCATCCGCCGCTCCGCCGCGACGGAGCGGGCGATGACCAGGCCGAGGACGGCGATCGCCACGACGACGACGATTCCGAGGGTCCACGCGGGGAAGCCGCCGGTGCCGACCCCGCCCCCGAGCTGCTCGGAGAGCCAGTCCCAGAGGCGTGCGAGGAGCCCGCGCCGCTCGTGGTAGGCGCTCTTCCGGAGCTCGTCCTCCAGCCACTTCCTGGCCTCGGAGGACGTCGGGTCCAGCGGTGGGTCGAGTCGCACGGGTCAGCGGGGGGTGGCAGCGCTCGGCCACGGCGCGGCGCCACCGGTCTGGGCCGCGTGGATGAGCTGCACGTCCAGGCCCTCGCGTCGGATCCGCTGGTCGACCGTCATCAGGGCGTCGACACCGGCGGAGAAGGGGGTGGTGATGGCGCCGCTGACGAGCGCGGCCACTCCGCTGAGGACGGTCTGCCACACGTAGAGGTGGTCGATGTCGCCCGCGACGACGACGAGCACGGTGACGCCCAGGCTGAACGGGATGGTGAGGATCGCGGCGGCGAATCCGACGATGAGCGAGGTGAGCAGCCGGATGCCCAGGATGCGCCAGAACTCCGAGCCCGAGGTCAGCCGCCACGAACGGGCGAAGGCCGAGAAGACCCCCCGCTGCTCCAGCACGATCACCGAGGTGACGAAGGCGAAACGGGTCCACAGGAACAGCGACCCGAGGATGGCGACGAACCCACCGAGCACGAGCAGCAGGATGGGGGCGAGGACCGGCTCACCGGCGGAGACGAGCCACGCGATCGGCGGCCCGAAGATCACCGCGAGGAGCAGCAGACCCCCGAAGGTGGTGATGAGCACCGCACCCGCGACGGCCCAGAGTCGGCGCTTGCTGCCGTCCCAGGTCTCGCCGATACCGACCTTGCGGCCCAGCACGGCCTGCCCGATGACGTAGGCGAGGAACCCGGTGAGGGCGATCGAGGCCACGAGGGAGCCGAGCGTCGGGATGTTGCTGCCCAGACTGCCGATGAACCCGCCCTCGGCACTGTCGAAGTCGGCCGTCTCGAGACTGGCGACCCAGGCACCCAGGGCCGTGGCGGGCACGAGGCAGACGATGGAGGTCAGGAGGGCCAGACCCATCGTTGCGGCGACGTTGCCCCGCACCGCCTTGATCACGCCACCGTAGATGTCGCCCAGGCGCAGCGGCCGGAGCGGGATGATTCCGGGGCGGAACTCCAACCCGGCGACGTAGGGGCCACGCGGGGACGGCCCGCCGGCATAGCCCGGTGGTGAGGGCGGAGCACCCGGCGGCGGCCCGGCATACCCCGGTGGTGGGGGCACAGCGCCGGGGGAGGACCCGGGTGCCACCCACGGCTGATCACCCATGCGTCCCCCCACCCGTCCGGTGCCCACCATCGACCACGGCGCCACCCTAACCGACGGGTCGGACGGCCGAGGCGAGGCTCCGTTCGACGTCCGAGGCCCGCGCGGGGCGGGCGCCGAGGGCATTCTGGCGCCGGACGATCTCGGGCTCGGCGCGCATCAGCGCCCAGCCGCGACGCACGAGCACCCCTGGGGACTTGCGCCGCTCCTTTAGGTCGCGCGCGAGGCGCCGCACGAAGGTGACCTCGGGCCGGTGGTGGATGCACCAGGCGCTGTGCAACACGCCGGACCGCTCGAGGCGCCCCACCATCTCCGCGGCGAAGATGCCCTCGGCGACGATGAGGTCGTCAGGCGCCGCGGTCAGGGAGCGCCTCCCCACGGCCCGGCTGGCTCCGATGTCGTAGACGGGGGTGCTCGCGGACCCGGTGTCGACGAGCGTGCAGAGCGCGGCCAGCGCACGGTCGCCGTCCCAGCTGTCGGGGTGGTCCCAGTCGATGATCCCGAGGCCGGTACTGCGGGGCATCGCCGGGTCGTCCTGGTCGCGGTAGAAGTCGTCGAGCCTGAAGATCGGCCAGCCGTGCGCCGTGTGCAGGCGGCTCGCCAGGCGGGACTTGCCCGAGCCGCTCGGGCCGGCCAGCACCACGACGCGCTGCCTCGCCCGGTCATCCGCCACGGGCGTGGAGTCTACGGGCAGGCCCGAGGCGCCGCCGCGCGCTGCCGTCCCCCGGTTTGGACACCATGGCGCTCAAAGCGGCTGATGGCGCCCAGATCTCGACGCCATCCCCGGGTCTGGACACCATGGCGTCCAAACCCGCAGCAGGGGGATGCCGGGCACGCGCCGGGAGAAGCGTGGCCGCGGCGGACCGGGGTGGGCTGGGGTGGGCCGGGCCGGGGCGGGGTGGAGCGGCGGCGGAGTCAGCGGCCCTTGGGATGCCAGACGGTCTTGGTCTCGAGGAAGGCCGTGAGCCGAGAGAGGTCCGGGGTCACCGACCAGTCGGGCTCGACCCCCTGCACCCCGGTGCCACCCGGGCGCAGCACCCGCTTGAGGTTCTCGGCCGCTGCGAGCTCGAGGTCGCCCCACTCCACGTCGGGTGCGTCGGCCGCACCGGTGAGGTCGATCGCGTTGACGTCGCGGTGGCTCGCCAGCCAGGGCGCCACCTCGGCCGTGCGGCCGGTGACGATGTTGACGACCCCACCGGGCACGTCCGAGGTCGCCATGCACTCGGCGAGCGTGATGGCCGGCAGGGGCCGGTGCTCACTGGCGAGCACCACGGCCGTGTTGCCGGAGACGATGACCGGTGCGATGACCGACACCAGCCCGAGCAGGCTCGAGCCCTGGGGCGCGAGCACGGCGACGACCCCGGTGGCCTCGGGCGCAGAGATGTCGAAGAACGGCCCGGCCACGGGGTTGAGCCCACCGAGCACCTGGGTGAACTTGTCCGCCCACCCGGCCCACCAGACCCAGCGGTCGATGGCCTCGGAGACCACGGCTTCGGCGCGCGCCGGGGAGAGCCCCTCGCTGTCGCGCACCTCCTGCACGAGCTGGGCGCGACGCCCCTCCATCACCTCCGCGACCCGGTAGAGCACCTGTCCGCGGTTGTATGCCGTGGCCCCCGCCCAGCCCGGCTGTGCCTTGCGGGCCGAGACCACGGCGTCGCGGGCATCCTTGCGGGAACCCTGTGCGGCGTTGGCCAGGAATTTCGTTGCGCGAGTCGCCGACCCGCGCCGAGCCGCTGAAGCCGACGGTGCGGCATACACCTCGTAGGAGCGACCGCTCTCGCTACGGGGGAACTTCCCGCCGATGTAGAGCTTGTAGGTCTTGCGGACATCGATGCGCGCGCTCACTTGGCAGCCCCAGTCGTGACGTAGGCCTCGAGGCCGTGGCGACCGCCCTCGCGGCCGTACCCGGACTCCTTGTACCCACCGAACGGGCTGGTGGGGTCGAACTTGTTGAAGGTGTTGGCCCAGACCACGCCGGCGCGCAGCTGGTCGGCCATCCAGAGGATGCGGCTGCCCTTCTCGGTCCAGACGCCGGCGGAGAGGCCGTAGGGGGTGTTGTTGGCCTTGGCGACGGCCTCGCCCGGGGTGCGGAAGGTCAGCACCGAGACCACCGGGCCGAAGATCTCCTCCTGCGCGATGCGGTGGCTCTGGCTGACCCCGCTGAACACCGTTGGGCGGAACCAGAACCCGTTGGTCGGCAGGTCGCAACCGGAGTCCCAGCGCGAGGCCCCCTCGGCCTCGCCGACCGCGACCATCTCCTCGATGCGCTCGAGCTGCTTGCGCGAGTTGATCGCGCCCAGATCGGTGTTCTTGTCCATCGGGTCGCCCACGCGCAGGGTCGCCAGCCGGCGCCTCAGCCGGCGGTCGAGCTCCTCGGCGATGTTCTCCTGCACCAGGATCCGACTGCCGGCGCAGCACACGTGGCCCTGGTTGAAGAAGATGCCGTTGACGATGCCCTCGACGGCCTGGTCGATCGGCGCGTCGTCGAAGATGATGTTGGCCGCCTTGCCACCGAGCTCGAGGGTAGCCTTCTTGCGGGTGCCGGCGATCGAACGGGCGATCATCTTGCCGACCGCCGTCGACCCGGTGAACGCGAGCTTGTCGATGCCGGGGTGGTCGACGATGGCCTGGCCCGTGGCTCCGGCCCCGGTGACGATGTTGACGACGCCGGCGGGGAGCCCGGCCTGCTGGCAGACCTCGGCGAAGAGCAGCGCGGTCAGCGGGGTGGTCTCGGCGGGCTTGAGCACCACCGTGTTTCCGCAGGCGAGGGCCGGCGCGATCTTCCACGAGAGCATGAGGAGCGGGAAGTTCCAGGGAATGACCTGACCGACCACCCCGAGCGGTCGTGGGTTGCTCCCGAGGGAGGCGTAGTCGAGCTTGTCGGCCCAGCCTGCGTTGTAGAAGAAGTAGGCGGCCGCGAGGGGGATGTCGACGTCGCGACTCTCCTTGATCGGCTTTCCGTTGTCGAGGGTCTCCAGGACGGCGAACTCGCGCGCTCGCTCCTGCAGGATCCGGGCGATGCGGAAGAGGTACTTGCCCCGGTCGGCGCCGCTCATCCGGGACCACACCCGGGTGTATGCCGTGCGGGCGGCTGCGACAGCCGCGTCGACGTCGGCTGCGCTCGCCTCGGAGACCTCGGCGAGGACCTCCTCGGTGGCGGGGTTGATGGTCTTGAAGGGCTTCGCGCCGGTGGCCTCGACGAACTCACCGCCGATGAACAGGCCGTAGCTGCTCTGGATGTCGACGACGGCCCGCGACTCCGGGGCCGGTGCGTACTCGAAGGGGGACATGCGTTCCTCGGATCCGTGTGGGTGCTGGGTGCAGGCCGGTCGGGGCTCGGTGGGTCAGTAGATGCTGGGCGCGTCGTCTGCGATGTAGTCGGCACCGGAGTAGGCGCCGGTCGCCATCCGCTGTCGCTGGAGGATGAGGTCGTTGAGCAGGCTCGACGCCCCGAACCGGAACCACTGGTTGGAGAGCCACTCCTCGCCGGCGATCTCGCTCACCGTGACGAGGTAGGCGATGGCGTCCTTGCTGGTGCGGATGCCGCCCGCGGGCTTGACGCCGACCATCGTGCCCACGCTCTCGTGCCAGTCGCGCACGGCCTCGAGCATGATCAGGGTGACCGGGAGAGTGGCCGCCGGTGCGACCTTGCCGGTGGAGGTCTTGATGAAGTCACCCCCACCGAGCATCGACAGCCACGACGCGCGGCGCACGTTGTCGTAGGTGACGAGCTCGCCGGTCTCCATGATCACCTTCAGCCGCGCTGACCCACAGGCCGCCTTGACCTCGGCGATCTGGCGGAACACGGTGAGGTAGTCGCCGGAGAGGAACGCGCCACGGTCGATGACCATGTCGATCTCGTCGGCGCCGGCGTCCACGGCATCCTGGGTGTCGGCGAGCTTGACCGGCAGGCTCGCCCGTCCGCTGGGGAAGCCGGTGGCGACGGCGGCCACCTTGACCCCGCTCGTGCCGAGGGCGTCCTTGGCCGTGGCGACCATGTCGCCGTAGACACACACCGCTGCCGGGCGGGGGGTGCTCGCGTCGCTGGGGTCGGGCACGAGCGCCCGGGACGCCAGGCCGCGGACCTTGCCGGGGGTGTCAGCGCCCTCCAGCGTGGTGAGGTCGATCATCGAGATGGCGGTGTCGATCGCCCACGCCTTGCTCGTCGTCTTGATCGAGCGGGTGCGCAGGCCGGCGGCGCGGGCCTCGCAGCCCACCTGGTCCACCCCCGGCAGGCCGTGCAGCCAGCCGGTGAGGGCGGAGTTGGTGAGGCGGGAGACGCCGAGGAGGTCGCGGGCGCGCTCGGTGGGGTCGACTGCGGTGCTGGTGCTCACCCCGGGAGCCTACCGGCGGGCGACGGTGCGGTCACCGCCCCCGCCGCAGGCCCGTGCCACAAACCCCGACGTCCCGAACCCCGTACACCAATCGACCAATAGGTCAGTTCTTTACACAATGGTGCGTGAACAACTGACCTATTGGTCGATTGGTGCACGCCCCGGCCGTAAAGAAGTGACCTATTGGTCGATTGTTCACGCCCGGAGGTGAGGTTCAGGGACGGGTGGCGGCTTCGAGGTCGGTCCGGATGCCGGCCAGCCGGTCGGCCGCGCGGGCCCGCGCACCGCGCAGGTCGCCGTCGTCGACCGGCTCCACCACCTCGAGGTAGATCTTGAGCTTCGGCTCGGTGCCCGACGGGCGCACGATGATGCGCGAGTCGTCCTCGAGGAGGTAGCGCAGGCCCTCGGTCGGCGGCAGCCCCCCGTCGCCGCGGGCCAGGTCATCGGCCAGCGTCACGGGCACGCCGGCCGCGGACTCCAGCGGGGTCTCGCGCAGCCGGCCCATGATCCTGCCGATCAGCGACAGGTCCTCGACGCGCACCGCGAAGGAGTCCGTCGCGTGCACCCCGTGCTCCTGCGCGAGGTCGTCGAGGCGGTCGGTGAGCGACTGACCGCGGGCCTTGAGCGTGGCCGCCAGCTCTGCGACGAGCAGGGCCGCCGAGACGCCGTCCTTGTCGCGCACGTGCTCGGGGTCGACGCAGTAGCCGAGGGCCTCCTCGTAGCCGTAGCGCAGGCCCTCGACGCGCCCGATCCACTTGAACCCGGTCAGGGTCTCCTCGTGGCGCACACCGGCGGCGCGGCACATCGCCGCGAGCAGCCGCGAGGAGACGATCGAGTTGGCGAACACGGCATCGGGGGAGTCCGTCTCGACCCCCGCGGCGAGCACGTGCGAGCCGAGCAGCGCGCCGACCTCGTCACCGCGCAGCATCCGCCAGCCTCCGGGTCCCGGGACCGCCACGGCGCACCGGTCGGCGTCGGGGTCGTTCGCGATCACGAGGTCGGGTGAGGTCTGCTCCGCCAGCTCGAGCGCGGCATCCATGGCGCCGGGCTCCTCCGGGTTGGGGAAGGACACGGTCGGGAACATCGGGTCCGGCTCGGCCTGCGAGGCCACCGGGATCGGCTCGGGGTAGCCCGCGGCGAGGAAGGCTCGGCGCACGGTCTCGGAGCCGACCCCGTGAAGGGCCGTGTGCACGACGGTCACGTCACGAGGGGTGTCCGGCGAAACCACGGCGGCGACATCGGCGAGGTAGGCCTCGAGCACCTCGTCGTCGAGCGTGCTCCAGCCGTCCTCGGCCATCGGCACCGAGGTGACCGACTCGACTGCGGCGATCCCGGCCGCGATGAGCCCGTCGACCGGGGGGACGATCTGCGACCCGTCACCGATGTAGACCTTGTAGCCGTTGTCCTCCGGTGGGTTGTGCGAGGCGGTGACCATCACGCCGGCATCCGCCCCGAGGTGTCGAATCGCGTACGCCAGCACCGGAGTCGGCAGCGGGGAGGGCAGCAGGGCAGCGCGCCCGCCCATGCCGACGACCACGGCGCAGGTGTCGCGGGCGAAGACCTCGGAGTTGGTGCGGGCGTCGAAGCCCACGACGACGAACGGCTCCGGGCCCAGGGTCTTCAGGTATGCCGTGAGCCCGGCTGCCGCGCGGATGACCACCGCCCGGTTCATCCGGTTCGGCCCACCTCCGAGGTGGCCGCGCAAGCCGGCGGTCCCGAACTCCAGCAGCCCGGACATCGCGTCCGCGAGCTCCTCGCGCGCGCCGTCGTCACCACCCACAGTGCGGTCGGCCAGGTCCCGCAGCTCGTCTCGGGTCTGCGGGTCGGGGTCGTCGTCGGCCCAGGCGCGGGCGGCGGTGACGAGCTCGGTCAGTGGGGTGGAACCGGCATCCGGCATCGGTTTTCCTCAGATCCTCGTGACGACAGCGGCCAGGAGGCGCCCGCACCGCTCCGCGGCCGCACGCCCGGCCTCGAGCACCTCACCGTGGTGCAACGGCGTCGTGGAGATGCCCGCTGCGTGGTTCGTGACCAGCGAGATGCCGAGCACCTCCAGGCCGCTCTGGCGGGCGGCGATCGCCTCGAGGGAGGTGGACATCCCCACGAGGTCGCCGCCGAGCACCCTGGCCATCCGCACCTCGGCCGGGGTCTCGTAGTGCGGGCCGCGGAACTGGACGTAGACGCCCTCGTCGAGGTCGGGGTCGATCTCCTTGGCGATGGCGCGCAGTCGGGGGGAGTAGACGTCGGTGAGGTCGACGAAGTTCGCGCCCTCGATGGGCGAGGTGGCGGTGAGGTTGATGTGGTCGGAGATGAGCACCGGGGTGCCGGGCGCCCACTCCTCGCGGAGCCCGCCGCAGCCGTTGGTGATGACGATGGTCGAGCAGCCCGCCGCTGCCGCGGTGCGGACCCCGTGCACGACCGCGCGCACGCCGTGACCCTCGTAGTAGTGGGTGCGGGTGCCGTAGACCAGGGCGCGGCGGCCGGTGTCGCCGATCGCGACCGAGCGCATCTCGCCGGAATGGCCCTCCACCGCTGCTTTCGCGAACCCCGGCACGTCGGTGTTGTCGATCGTGGTGAGCGTCTCGCCGATGAGGTCTCCCGTCTGGCCCCAGCCCGACCCGAGCACGAGGGCGACGTCGTGCTGCTGGACGCCGGTGCGTTCCCGGATCACCGCGGCCGCGGCGTCGGCGACCGCGAACGGGTCGGTCTCGGGGTCGGACAGGAGGTGGGCGGCGGCGTTGTCGGTCACGGTCGCACCCTAGCGAGGCGACCGCACCGGTCGCCACGGACGGGCTGGTCGCCACGGACGGGCTGGTCCGCCGGCGCGGTCCCTCGGCCCGACTCCGCCCCACCTGAACCATCCGCCCGGCTGGTTTCGGAAGCGTGCCGGGCCCGCCGGTGATGTGTTGAGGGCATTGACTCTGCAACTTGCATCTGCAAGTCTTGAGTTATGCCCTCCCTCGCCCACGAGCTGCACCTCCTCGTCGCCGTGATGGACCGCGCCGCGGATGCCCTGCTCGCTCGCAGCGGTGTCGACCTGTCCTACGCGAGGTTCCTCGTGCTGCTACACGTCTCCGCGGGCGATGGGCTCACCCAGCGCGAGCTGTCGGCCCGCCTGGGCACGAGCGAGCCCGCCGTCTCGCGCATGGTCGCCGGCCTGTCGCGCGACGGTTTCCTCGAGGTCGGGCGCGGCCCGGGCAACCGCCGCTCCCTCTCGCTGACCGCACGTGGTGGCTCGACGCTCACCGCCGCGGGCGCTGCGCTCGGGGACGGTTTCGACCGCCACGTGAGCTCCGTCGGCGTCGACCCCGCCGCGCTCGCGGCATCCGTCCGACTGATCGCCACCACCTTGCCGGAGGCTTGACATGCACCCCTGGACCCCACTCCTCATCTCCCACGTCGTCGCCGCGTTCACCAGCGTGCTGCTCGGCGGCCTGCAGGTCTGGCGCACGCCCAAGGGAGACTCGCGCCACCGGGTGCTCGGTCGGGTCTGGGTCGCCGTCATCCTGTGGACCGCGATCACGTCGTTCTGGGTCCGCCACATCAACGACGGCGCCTTCAGCTGGCTGCACGTGCTCTCGGTCGTCACCCTCGTGACCGTCAGCCTCGGCGTGCTCAACGCCCGCCTCGGCCGCATCCCCGCCCACCGGGGCAACATGGTCGGCAGCTGGCTAGGCGCCGTCGGGGCGATGGTGGCGGCGGTGGCCGTGCCGGACCGGATGATCCCCACGTATGCCGTCGCGCAGCCGGCGGGTGCGGTGTGGTTCGCGCTCTCGGTGGCCCTCGCGACGAGCGCCCTCGTCGTGGCCGGGGGCCGCCTGGCGGCCCTCGTCGACCGGCGCAATCCGCAGCGGCGTGCCCGGGACGAGCGGCGCGTGGGCGCTCACGCCTGACCCGACGGTCGAAAGTTTGTCGAACAACCTGCATCTGCGCGCCGTCCGACCGCGGAACCAGGGGTGTCAGCACAGCTTCCCCCTGAAAGGACCCTTGTGATGCGACGCACCCTGCCCGTCGTGGCCGTCATGGCCCTCGCACTGTCCGCCGCCGCCTGTGGCAGCGACGACTCCAGCACCGACACGACCACCCCGCCCGCCGCGTCATCCTCCGCTCCGGCGTCGCCGTCGGAGTCGCCGAGCGAGAGCGCGGCCGCCGCGATGGACATCGTCGACACCGCCGTCGCGGCCGGTGACTTCACCACCCTGGCCACCGCCCTCACCGAGGCCGAGCTGGTCGAGACCCTGAAGGGCCCCGGCCCCTTCACGGTGTTCGCCCCGACGGACGAGGCGTTCGCCGCGCTCCCCGACGGCACCCTCGACACCCTGCTCAAGGACCCGACCGGTGACCTCCAGGGGATCCTCACCTACCACGTCGTCCCGGGGAAGGTCATGGCTGCGGACGTCCTGACCATGGACGGCCAGGACGTGACGACCGTCAACGGAGCGACCCTCAAGGTCAATGTCGACGGCGACACGGTCTCCCTCACCGATGGCGCCGGTTCCACCGTGAACGTGACGGCGACCGACGTCGAGGCCAGCAACGGCGTCATCCACGTCATCGACGGAGTGCTCCTGCCCAGCTCCTGACGAGGGGCCTCAGGTGGTCCGGACCGCCCTGCGAACCCAGTGCCCGGCACGATGACCCTGCATCCGTGCCGGGCACTGTCGTGTCCCGAGGTGCCTCAGGTCGAGACGGCCAGCGCGGCATCCCCTCGAGGGCGCAGCGCCACGGTGTCACCGGGTCGGAACGTCGTCACCTCGGTGTTGTCCACCTGCACCGTCACGATCGACCCGTCTGTGGTGCGCGTCACCACCCGGCCGTGGCCCCCCAGGAAGCTGGCACTCATGACCGTGGCACCCCCGTCGGCGGAGTGCTCGACGAGGACGCCCTCGGGGCGGACCAGGACGAGCGCCTCCGGCCCGGCCGACGACCCCGGCAGCAGCGGCACGCTCCCGCCGAGGAGGTGGGCCGTGTCGTGCTCGACGCGGGCCGGCACCCGGTTGGTGAGCCCGACGAAGTCGGCCACGAACGGCGTGCGGGGAGCGCTGTAGAGCTCGGCCGGGGGTGCGATCTGCTCCAGGCGCCCGACCGACATCACCCCCACCCGGTCCGCGACCGCGAGGGCTTCCTCCTGGTCGTGGGTGACGAAGAGGGTCGTCGTGCCCACCTCGAGCTGGATCCGGCGGATCTCGTCGCGGAGCTGGGTGCGGACCTTGGCGTCCAGGGCGGACAGCGGTTCGTCGAGCAGCAGCACCTGGGGCTCGATGGCGAGCGCCCGTGCGAGGGCCACGCGCTGCTGCTGTCCTCCGGACATCTGGTGGGCGTACTTGTCGGCGTGCTTCTCGAGGCCGACGAGCGAGAGCATGTCCCCGGTGCGGGCCCGGCGGGTGGCCTTGTCCTGCCCACGGAGTTCCAGCCCGAACTCGACGTTCTGCCGCGCAGTCATGTGCGGGAAGAGGCTGTAGGCCTGGAAGACCATCCCCATGTCGCGGTGGTTGGTGCGCACGGAGGTGATGTCGCGATCCCCGACCTCGATGGAGCCGGAGTCGGGGTCCTCCAGCCCGGCCAGGCACCGCAGGGCCGTGGTCTTCCCGCACCCGGACGGGCCGAGGAGCGCGACGAACTCGCCGGGCTCGATGTGCAGGGTCAGGCCGTCCAGTGCGGCGACGCCTCCGTAGGAGCGCCGCAGGTCGGTGAGCCGCACGGGGGTGCCGCGGGTGGCCTCGGTCATGTCGTGGTCTCCTCGGTCGGTGACGGGGTGCGTCGGCGCAGTCGGGCCAGGGGCGAGGTGCCCGGTGGCCTGGTGCCGACGAAGGACATGGCGAAGAGCACCAGGAAGGCGAACACCAGCGAGGCCAGGGCCACCGCGACCGACACCTTGGCGTCGGACTTCCCGATCTCGTACATCGCGACCTGGAGGTTCTTCTTGCTGAACAGGCTGGCGATGGTGAACTCGCCGAGCACCAGGGCCACGGACAGGAACGACGCGGAGAGCACGGCGGTGCGCAGGTTGGGCAGCACGACCCGCCACAGGACCGTCGGCCACCCGGCCCCGAGCGACCGCGCCGCCTCGGCGAGCGTCGTGACGTCGATCGCCCGCAGTCCGGCGTCGATGGAGCGGTAGGCATAGGGCAGGACGAGCACCACGTAGGCGAGCCCCAGCCAGAGCGTCGAGGAGCCGAGGAGGTAGTAGACCCAGGCGTAGATGGGCGTGAGGCCGACGACCAGGACGATCGCCGGCACGGTCAGCGGAAGCAGGCAGATGAACTCCACGGTGCGCGAGAGGCCCGGAAGCCGCAGCCGGACCCAGGTCATCGTGGGGATGAGGAGCAGGAGCATGACGACCACCGTGAGCACGGCCAGACCGATCGAGGCGAGGAAGCCCTCGCGCAGCACGGGGTAGTCGGTGGAGATCGTCTGCACGTCGAGCAGGGTCCGCCAGGTCTGGGCGGAGCGGCCCGTGCCCCCCGGGCCCTGGGTGGTGAAGTCCAGCATGCCGAGCAGGGGGAGGGCGAAGAAGGTCATCGCCACCGTGATGACGACCCAGCGCATCGCTGTCTGCTTGCGGCGGAAGGCCGCGCGCTGGCCGCTCATCGGGGCAGCCATCGGCTGGCGCGCCGGTCCAGCCAGGCGTAGATCGTCATGACGACGGCCACGACGACGACCATCGCGAGGGCCATCGCCTTGCCGACGTTCGCCTGGCCGAGGATGACCTCGGAGCTGAAGGTGCCGCCGATCTGGAGCGGCAGGAGCGGGTTTCCCTGGGAGATGAGCGCCTTGGCCGTGGCGTACGCCGAGAAGGCGTTGGTGAAGAGCAGCAGCGCACTGCCCAGGAAGGACGGGAAGAGGATCGGCCCGGCCACGCGGCGCCAGTAGGTCCAGGTGCTGCCACCGAGGGTCTCGGTGGCCTCGCGCCACTGCGGGCGCAGCCCTTCCACGGCCGGGAGGAACACGATGACCATGAGCGGGATCTGGAAGTACAGGTAGACCAGCATCAGGCCCTTGTTCCACTGGTAGAGCCACAGCCCGGCGCCGGTGTCGATGCCGATCCGCTGGAGCCACGCCGTGAGCAGGCCGGTCATCCCGAAGGACGCGAGGAAGGCGAACGCCAGGGCCACTCCGCCGAACTGGGCCAGCACCCCGCTGAGGGAGGTGGTGAAGCGTTTGGCGACCCCGCCCACCTTGGCCGTGCTGACGGCATACGCCAGCAGGCCCCCGAGGGTCGCACCGCCGAACGACGTCACCGCGGCCAGGATGACCGACTGGCGCAGCCCGCGCACCACCGAGCCGTTGGTCAGGGCCTCGATGTTGCCCATCGTCGGCTGGTTGTCGCCGTCGAGGAACGCCCCGATGACGACCACGACGGTCGGGATGAGCAGGAAGACCGTGGTGTAGGCGAAGAAGGGCACCACCCCCAGGAGGGCACCCGGCGGCCTGCGCCACCGGCGTGCCCCCGTGGGGGTGTCGTCACTGTCGTCAGCCAACCGCGTTGGCCCAGTTCTCGGCGAGGTAGGCCTTGCCGCTGTCGGAGTCGGCCGTGGTCGGTACGACCGGCGTGCCCTCGACCTTCGGCAGCTGCGCGGCCGCCTCGGCGTCGATCGTGCCCGCGTCGGTCATCGCGTCGAAGCGCGCCGGCCGGGCGCCGCCGCCGAGCCAGATGTTCTGGCCCTCGTCGGAGTAGAGGAACTCCTCCCAGAGCCGGGCCGCCGCCGGGTGCGGCGCATCGGCGTTGATGGCCTGGTGGTAGAAGCCCGCCACCACGGCGTCCTTTGGCACGAAGACCTTCCAGGTCGGGACGTCCTTGGTCAGCGAGGCGTTGAGGTAGTCCCAGTCGATGACGACCGGGGTCTGCCCGGACTGCACCGTCGCCGGCGTCGGGTCGACGGGGAGGAAGTTGCCCGCCGCCTTGAGGGCCTTGAAGAAGTCGACGCCCTTGCTGAGGTCACCGACCGTGCCTCCCTCGGCGAGCGAGACCATCTGGACCCCGGCGAATGCCGCGCCGGCCTCGGTGGGGTTGCCGTTGAGGGCCACCTTGCCCTTGTAGTCGGCCTTCTGCAGGTCGTCGACGCTCGTCGGCGCGGGCACCTTGGCCGAGTCGTAGCCGATGCTCATGTAGCCGCCGTAGTCGTTGGTCCACTTCCCCTCCGGCTCCTTGAGATCATCGGGGACGGTGTCCCAGGTCGCGACCTTGTAGGGGGCGTAGAGGTCGGTGTTGGCCAGGGCCACCGCGGTGCCGAGGTCGAAGACGTCCGGGGCCCCGCTCTGCCCCTTGAGGCGCCCGGCGGTGGAGATCTCGTCGGCGCTGCTCCCGTCGGGCTGGTCGCTGGTGATCTTGATGTCGGGGTATTTCGTCTGGAAGGCCTTGATCATCTCGCCGTAGTTCGCCCAGTCCGGGGGGAGGGCGATGACGTTGAGTGCGCCCTCGGCGTTGGCCGCCGTGACGAGGGCGTCCATGCCGCCGAAGGCCTCGGCCGAGGTGGCGGTCTTGGCGTCGGCGGCACCGCCGGAGCCGGAGCCGGCCGGGGCCGGGGAGTCGTCACTGGGCGGGGAGCACGCCGCGACGGTTGCTGCGGAGAGCGCGGCAACCAGGATGAGGGACGCGCGACGGGTGAGCGGTTGAGCCATCTGCTGACCTCCGTAGGTGGGACCTGACCAGCGCGATCGCCGGCCCAGGGGGGCCCGATGTGAACTCTAGGCACACCAGCCACATCTGACCAGAGGCACCGGGGTGGTTGGATGGGCGGCGTGAGTGCGCGCGAGAGCAGGGTCGTCATCCTCGGTGGGGGGCCGGGAGGCTACGAGGCCGCCCTCGTGGCTGCTCACCTCGGGGCACAGGTGACGATCGTCGAGCGGGACGGCCTCGGTGGGGCCGCCGTGCTCACCGACTGTGTGCCGAGCAAGACCCTCATCGCGACCGCTGACTACCTCAACGAGTTCGGCACTGCCGCCCAGCTCGGCGTGCACCTGGAGGACGCTGCCGGCGAGGAGGTGTCGGATGCCGTGGCCGACCTCCATGAGGTCAACGCCAGGGTGCTCGACCTCGCCGCGGCCCAGAGCGACGACATCCGCACCCGGGTCACCGAGGTCGGAGTGCGGGTCATCGTCGGCACCGGGGTGCTGGTGTCCCCGACGAAGGTCCGGGCCGAGACGCCCGACGGGCCGGAGGACCTCGACGCTGACGTCGTGCTCCTCGCCACCGGCGCCAGCCCCAGGGTCATGGACAGCGCCTGCCCAGATGGCGAGCGGATCCTCACCTGGCAACAGATCTACGACCTCCACGAATTGCCGGGGCGGCTCGTCGTCGTCGGATCGGGTGTCACCGGAGCCGAGCTGGCCCAGGCCTACTTGGGGCTCGGCGCCGAGGTCGTCCTGGTGTCCTCGCGGGACCGGGTGCTTCCGGGTGAGGATCCCGATGCGGCCCAGGTCATCGAGGACGTGTTCAAGAAGAGGGGGATGGAGGTGCTCGGGCGGTCCAGGATGGCCTCCGTCGAGCGCACCGCCGACGGGGTGCTGGTGCACCTAGAGGACGGGCGCGAGGTCGTCGGCTCCCACGCGCTCCTCGCCGTCGGGTCGGTCCCGCAGACCCGGGGGCTCGGGCTCGAGGAGGTCGGTGTCGACCTGACACCGTCGGGTCACATCGAGGTCGACAAGGTCTCGCGCACCTCGGTGCGAGGGGTGTATGCCGCGGGCGACTGCACCGGGGTCCTCCCCTTGGCGTCGGTGGCCGCGATGCAGGGGCGGATCGCGATGTCGCACGCCCTCGGCGACGCCGTGGCCCCGCTCAGCCTCGGGGTGGTGTCCGCGAACGTGTTCACCGACCCCGAGATCGCCACCGTCGGTGTCTCCCAGAAGGACGTCGACGAGGAGCGCGTCGACGCCGAGGTGCTGATGTTGCCGTTGTCGCGCAACCCGCGCGCGAAGATGCTGGGTATCACCGACGGCTTCGTGAAGCTGTTCGCCCAGAAGGGGTCCGGCGCCGTCATCGGCGGCGTGGTGGTCGCACCGCGGGCCTCGGAGCTGATCTTCCCGGTCACCCTCGCCGTGCAGCACCGTCTCAACGTCGACCAGGTGGCCTCGACGTTCACCGTCTACCCGTCGCTGTCAGGCTCGATCGCCGAGGCGGCCCGCCGCCTGCATCCCACCAGCTGAACGGTATTCACTGGGGGCGACTCCGTGCATCCGCTTGAACGCGGTGCTGAGGGCGAAGGCGTTGGAGTAGCCGACCCGCGCGGCGACCGAGCCGATGGTCGAGCCGGGATCGGCCAACAGGTCGGCGGCCAGGGCCAGCCGCCAGCCGGTGAGGAAGGCCATGGGGGGCTCCCCGACCACGGCGCTGAAACGTCTCGCGAGCGTGGCTCGCGAGACGCCACAGGCCTGCGCCAGCGAGGCCACGGTCCAGGAATGGTCGGGGTGGTGGTGCATGAGCTGGATCGCGTGACCGGCCACGGGATCCCGCCCGGCGGAGTACCACGCCGGGGCGATGTCGGTCGTCGTGGAGAAGGCCTCCCTCAGACTGGTCATGAGGACGAGGTCGAGCAGCCGGTCCAGCACCGCGCCCTGCCCGGGCGCGTCGTGGGAGATCTCCGAGGCCAGGAGACCGACGAGTGGCGAGCTAAGGCCCCGCAGGACCAGCTGATGGGGCAGTCGTGAGAGCACCCGGCTACTGATCTCGGTGGCGTGTTCGTAGGTGCCGATGAGCATGGCCGTCTCACCCGAGGCGCAGTTGCCCCAGGTGCGCACACCCAGGGCCATGGACTGGGCGATGAGGTGCCCACGGGGGTCCACGCAGACCTGACCGGGCAGGACGCGGATGTCGCCGGGTGTGGTGGCGGAGTCGGCCAGCGCGTACGGGGCCGGTCCACGGGCCAGCACGATGTCCCCCGCCGTGAGCCGCTCGACCACGTCACCACCGGTGAGGGTCGCGGCACCCCGAAGCACCACCACGATGCTCAGCGGTGCCTCGTCCTCGACCCGGATCGACCACGGTGCCGTGAAGACGGCCTTGAGGAGGAAGGCATCGCGGGCGCGCGGCCCGTCGAGCAGACCCGCGAGAGCATCCATGGTGAGACGATCTCACATGCAATCGAGCGGATCAACGATGGAAACTCTCATGACGAGGGCGCAGACTCGCCACGTGACCACATCAGCATGGATCCTCCTCAGCGCTCGCCTCTGCGCCGGGCTGTTGGCCGGGCTGTACTTCGCGTTCGCCGTGGCCGTCATGCCAGCGCTTCGCGGAACGGACGACGGCGCCTTCGTCGACATGATGAAGCGCATCAACGTCTCGATCGTGAACCCGGTGTTCCTCCTGGTCTTCTTCGCCGCTCCGGCGCTCGCCGTGCTGGCGGCGGCGCTGGTCCGCTCCCCGGTGGCGTATGCCGCTGCTGCCTTGGCGGTACTCACCCTGCTGGTCACGGTGGTCTTCAACGTCCCACTCAACGACCGGCTGGCCGACGGCGCTGCCCGTGCCGACTTCGAGACCGCATGGGTGCGGTTCAACGGTCTGCGGACCGTCACCGGCATCGGGAGTCTCGTGTGTCTGCTCATCTCACGCTCGGCCATCCAGTGACGAGCGGGACGGGGCCCACGGCGTGAGCACCGCGTTCCTCCTGACGACCCTGGTGGTGGTGGCGACCCCAGGCACCGGCGCCTTGTACACGATCACGGCCGGCCTCTCGCGAGGCGGTCGGGCGAGCCTGGTGGCCGCGGCGGGATGCACCCTGGGAACCCTGCCGCACATGGTCGCTGCCATCACCGGCCTCGCTGCCGTGCTGGGCGCCAGCGCGGCGGCATTCCAGACCCTGAGGTTCGTCGGTGTCGCCTACCTCCTCTTCCTGGCCTGGCAGACCTGGCGCGACACCACGCCCCTGACCGTGGAGGTGGCGCCGGACCCACGCTCGCACTGGCAGGTGATCCGCACCGCGATGCTGATCAACGTGTTGAACCCGAAGCTGACGATCTTCTTCTTCGCCTTCCTGCCCCAGTTCGTGCCGACCGGAACCGCCCACAGCGCGATGCGGATGCTGCTGCTCAGCGGCCTCTTCATGGTCGCCACGATGGTCGTGTTCTCGCTGTACGGCGCCTTCGCGGCGGCAATGCGTCGCCACGTGATCTCCCGGCCGCACGTCGTCCAGTGGATGCGCCGGGTCTTCGGAGGCTCCTACCTCGTCCTCGCTGGTCGGCTGGCGTTCAGTGCACGATGACACGATCGGCCCCATCGGATCCGGCGACCGGCAGGATGGGGGCCAACCGTGCAGAACCACCCCGGGACCCCAGGAGGACCAGATGAAGATCATCCGCACAGCGGCGTTGGTTGCCGTAGCGACGGCGGCCGTCTCGAAGGCGAAGGAGTACGCCCGCAACAACCCGTCGCAGGCGTCCGACACCATCGACAAGGTGGAGGGCTTCGTGCGCGACAAGGCCGGCCCGAAGTACACCGACAAGGTCGGTCAGGGAAGCGCTGCGCTCAAGAGGAGTCTCGGGCTCAAGGGCGCCACACCGGGGGCGGCCTCGTCCACCGGTTCGGACGCTCAGCCGGTGAGCGCCCCGACGCAGGGCGAGACACCCCCGGCCGGCTTCGACCCGTCGATCTGAGGATGGTTGCCCGACCAGCCCGCGGCCCGAGGAGGCACCGATGAGCCAGCCCCCGGTGGCACCTGAGCCCACCCCGGAGCCCACGGTGGACCCCGTTGCTCCCAACCCGGCGCCCGGCACCGGCGATGATCCCCAGCCCCGGCGCGGGCCGGCAGACCCGGCCCCGATGACTCCAGGGGAGCGCTTCCAACCCGTCGAGGGAAAACAAAACACCCCGCCCCCCCGAGACCGCGCCCCGCGGTGGGTGTCAAGCACCCGGGGGCGCGGGGGCGGGGGGGC
>JBBSQC010000034.1:0-39136 GCA_038258215.1 Actinomycetales bacterium
CGCCCCCACCCCCCTCCCCCCCCCCCCCCCCCCCTCCCCCCGTCCCTGTAACCCCACCCGCCCTCGTCCGCTTTGGGGGGCGGGGGTTTTTTTTTCACCTCGACGGGGTGCTCCGGTGGGGACGGGCGCGCCGTGAGCGACGTCTTTCGCGGCGGGCTCGGGTCAGGGATATCGCCCGACCCTGACCTGTCAGCCGCCGACCATCTGGTGCAGCCGGATGCCGTGATCGGCCGCGATGAGCTCGGCGGCCTTCTCCCCGATCATGATCGACGCGGCATTCGTGTTGCCGCTGACGATGTTGGGCATCACGCTGGCGTCGGCGACCCGGAGGGCGGCGACGCCGTGCACGCGCAGACGCGGGTCGACCACGTCGCCGATCCGGCAGGTCGACGTCTCGTGGTAGACGGTGAGGGCGTAGTGACGCGCGATGTCCTCGAGGAGGGCGTCGCTCGGCTCCGCCCCGGCCTCGTGTCCGTGCGCCTGCGCCAGGTGCGGCGGGATGACGGGGTCGCCGAGGCCGCCGCCGGGCCACGAGGCGGCGATCTCGAGGGCCTTGCGCATGACTGCGACCATCACGGCCGCGTCGTGCGGGTCGGCGAAGTAGTTGAGGTCGATGACCGGGGCGACAGCCGGATCCTTGCTGGCCAGCGTCACCGAGCCCTCGGAGTGCGGCTGCACCGGGTTGGGCAGGATGACCACCTGGCCGCGCGTCGGGTCGAGGAAGGCGTCGGCGTCCTCGAAGAACGCCGTGGCTGGGATGCGGAAGACGCCCTCCCAGATCGCCGGCGTGTAACCACAGGCGAGGAACCCGATCGACGCGTCGTGGGTGTGCTGGTCGCCGAGTCCGGTCGAGTAGAACGCCATCGCGTCGTACAGCGAGGACGACGCCAGGCCGACGCCGGTGGTGAACCACACGCCCAACCGACGCTCCGCCTCGGCCTTGGCCGCTGCAAGCTCCGTCGGCAGGTCGGCGTCATCCGCCGGGTCCGCCGGCAAGGGACCCGCCGGGGCCCGCAGGGCATCGGGGCCGAGGGACATCGCGATCTCGGTCATCGTCTCACCGATGCCGTCGGCGGCGAACATCAACGGGGTGTGCAGGTGGTCCTTGAGGTGCCGGCCCACGTCGGGCAGGTCGACGACGGCCTCGATGCCCACCGCTGCGAGCTCGTCGGCCGCACCGACACCGCTGAGCAGCAGGATGTGCGGCGACCCGATCGCCCCGGCGCAGAGCACCACCTCGGCGCCGGCCGTCACCTGCTCCTGGCCACCGTCGTCGGTGCGGTAGGCCACGCCGGTGGCGCGCACGGCATCCCCCTCACCGTCCAGGAGGATCCGCTCGACGAGGGCCCCGGTGACGACGGTGAGGTTGTCGCGGTCCATCGCCGGCTCGAGGTAGGCGTGGAAGGTGGAGCTCCGCTTGCCGTCCCTGGTGGTCGTCTGGAAGAGCGAGACCACCCCCTCGGGCTCGCGGCGCTCACGGCCGTTGTAGTCACCCTGCTTCAGCCCCGTGGCGCCCGCCGCGTCGACGAACTGCGTGGATGCCGGGAGCACGGGCTCGCGCACCGACACCCCCACCGGGCCGTCGGAGCCGTGGGCCTCGAGGTCGGGGTGCAGGTCGGTGCTGTGCACGAAGCCCTCGGCCTTGAGGAAGTAGGGGAGCACCTCGTCGTAGGACCAGCCCTCCGCACCACCGGCCGCCCAGGCGTCGAAGTCGCCCGGGTGGCCGCGCACGTAGGCCATGTAGTTGATGCCGGAGGAGCCGCCGAGCATCTTGCCCCGCGGCACCATCATCCGGCCGCCGACCAGGCCCTTGCCCACCCCGCCCGCGTCGCCGGTGAACATCCAGTCGGTGGAGGGGTCGTTCTGCAGGCTGGCCACCGCGGCCGGCATCAGCTCCGCCGGTGGTGGCGCGCCTCCGGCCTCCAGGAGGCACACGGTCACGTCGGGGTCCTCGGTCAGCCGTGCGGCGACGACCGCTCCGGCCGAGCCCGCTCCCACCACCACGTAGTCGAACCCCGTGCCGTTCGAACCTGTGCCGTTGGACCCTGCGCTCATGTGCACCACCTCGTTGTGGCCGCCTCGCCCATCGCGAGGCTGCGTGAGGCAAAGACATCACATGGATGCGTCCGCGACAAGACCCTGCGGGGTGTGCGCCCTCAGCCACGACCCGTGTGGCTGCCGCTGTATCACCGCGGGCTCCCGGCCCTCCTGAGGCAACAGCGCGTGATCGACCCGGCGAGCCCGATAGCCTGCGAGCGGGTGGAGCGGTGCCCAGGCTGTACGACGCGAGCGAGAGGTGAGCAGGACATGAGCGGTCAGATCGAGTCCCCCGACCACGACGGGGCCCTGGCCCCGCCGGTCTTCAACCCCTTCATCGAGGGTCTTCCCGCGGTGAGCACCCACCTCCAGCTCCCCGGCGTGACCGGTGGGTCGACCGCGAAGGGTCACGAGGGATGGATCGAGGTGCACTCCTTCGCGTGGGGGGTGTCGCCCGGTCCCCTGTTTCGCGACGGCAGCGGCTCCGGTCGACCGAGGAGGCTCGGTGCGACCTTGTCGCCGCTGGTGGTGCGCACCGTCGTCGACGTCTCGGGTCCTGAGCTCTTCCGCGCGGTCACCACGGGGCGCGGGCTCGCATCGGCGCTGCTCGAGGTCGCGACTGTCGGTCGCCCCGTGAGCTACCAGTACGAGTTCAAGGACATCCTCATCAGCTCCTACCGCATCGCCTCGGTCGCGACGACGCCCGTGCAGGTCTTCGAGATCGAGGCCGAGCGGGTCACCTTCACCTACCGCACCATGGCTGAGGACGGCTCGGCGGGGGATGAGGTCAGCGTCTCCTGGGACGTCCACGTCGAGCACTGACGTCCCGCGCGTCACCCCGCGGATCCAGCCCTCCCAGAGGGAGCCCACAGGGCCGGGAACGCACATCTCCCCGAACCCTGAGGGTTTCGGGGAGACCGGGATGTCCTGAGCCATCACCTGTGTGCGCAAGGGGGGATTTGAACCCCCACGCCCTCTCGGACACTGGCACCTGAAGCCAGCGCGTCTGCCGTTCCGCCACTTGCGCGTGGTACTACGTGAGCAGACACAGTGTGCCCGATGAGGGGCCGATGCTCAAAAGCGGTATGCCGTGCCTGCCCGACCGCAGCCGCCCGCGCGCTCCGTTCGGTCCGGGGTCAGCGGGGCTCGTCGCCGTGCTCGAGGCGGGCTCGGGCCAGTGCGGCGGCCGCGTCGAACTCCCCGCGTGCCGCGAGATAGTCCTGTGCAGCGCGGCGGTGGGTCATCGCCAGGCGCACGTACCAGAGCGCCGAGAGCAGGAACAGCACGCCCACCGCGGCCACGACGAGCCCGGTGGCGGCAGTGGAGCCCTGCGCCCAGCCGACCAGGCCGATGACGATGCACCCGGCACCCAGCACGACGCCCGCTCCTGCGACGAGCCAGATCAAGACCCGGGCCCCCCGGGGTGCGGTCGGGGCGCCGGCGTACGAGCCCTCGGGCGGTGGCGAGGGGTGGTGCCGGGGGGAGGTCATCCGAAGATCGAGTTCCATGCGTCGGAGGCGAGGTCACCCACAGCCTCTCCCAAGTTGGCGACCTCCTCAACCCCGGCATCCAGCGCCGCACCGACGTTGTCCACCCCGTTCTCGAACATCGAGTCGATGACACCGGAGGAGAAGGCGCCCGCGACCGACCCGACGACGGTGCCGACGACGAGCCCGGCGGCGGTGCCCACCCCGGGGATCGGGATGAACGTCCCGACGGCAGCCCCGATCGGCGCACCGGCCAGAGCTCCGGCCCCCATGCCGGCCAGCAACCCACCGACGTTGGAGGTCACGGCCTGCGGAGCCGACTCACCCTCCTCCATGTCCTCGTGGATCGAGTACCCCGTGGCGACGACGCCCAGGATTCCCAGACCGCGACCGATGCCCTTGGGGATCTTGAGGTTCTTGGCGTCGTCAGCGAGCTGGGCGGCCCTGGCCAGCTGGTCGTCGGCGTCGTCGAGCAGCCGGTAGAACTGCTTGGTGTCCAGCACCCGGCCCCCCGGACTGGTCATCGCGGCCGCGTGGGCACGCAGTCTGGCGGCGGAGCCCACGTAGAACTGGGACTGCTTCATCAGGATCGGGGACACCTTGAGGACCAGCGCGGTCGAGGCGGCCGCGGTCAGGAAGTCCGCCGTGAGCGAGGTCAGCTCCTTGTCCCACTTCACCCAGGCGGCGGACGCGTCCTCGATGGCGTCGGCCCACGTGGTGAAGACCGCCTCGGCACCGGTGACGGCGGTCTCGAAGGCGTCGACCTTCGCGTTCTGGGTGTTCACGCGCGTCGTCAGCTTCTCGTGGTCCGCTCGTTCCTGGGGGGTGGCGTCGGGGCCGGGTTTGCCCCCGGTGAGGACCAGCCGACCACCGGGATCGTGGACCACGGTGCCGACCACGGTCAGGGATGCCGTGGACGCGGCGGTGCGCACCGCCTGCATGTCCTCCAGGGCCCGCCCGAGGGCCACGGCGAGGGTCTCGACGTCCTGCTCGGCCAGGACGGCCGAGTCGCGGGCGGAGTCGGCGGCCTTCGCGAGCACCTTCGCCCGGTCACCGAACGCGGTGCTCGCGTCGCCCTCCCACACGCCCGAGGCGTCCGACCGGGCCCGGAACACACTGGTGGCCATGGTCTCAGCCTGGTCACCGAAGGAGTCCTTGAGCCATCGCCCGACGGCCCGGATGCTCGCCGGGGTGCCGTCGATGCGGGTATCGAGGTCACTCACCGGCAGTTCCTGAGATGAGGAAGCGCTCGGCTGCGGCCTGGTCCGTGGCGACGGTCGTGTCGTGGCAGGCGGTCACCGTCTCCGAGAGCGTCTGCGCCTCCAGGGCCAGGCGACCCCCGGTCTCACAGACCCTGGCGACCATGGTCGCCAGGAGCACCCCCGCGAGTCCGTGATCGGCCGTGCCCGGCGTGGCGGACCCGACAGCATCCAGCGCGCTCGCGGCCTTCCCGAGCTTCGACGCCACGGCGCGGACCTCGCCGGGGTCCATCCGGAGGTCGACCGCGCCACCGCCACCGCCGTCGGCGGTCCTGGTCATGCCCGGGCCTCTTCGGTCCCGGTGATGGTCACCGTCTCGTCGCACAGGAGTCGGTCGTATGGGGCACGCTCGTGCAGAACCTCCAGTCGGCTGGTCTCCACCACCAACCACGGCTGCTCGGTGCCCAACCCCGCGTGGAGGCGGTCCAGGCTGGTGTAGACCGGCAGGCCCACGAGGCCGTCCTGGCCGCGCACGTACTCCAGCACGGCATCCTCGAGCCGGGTCACGGAGGCGCGACACGGCACGTAGAGCACCGGCGGCAGGGCCGGGGTCGCGTCAGCCGCACCGGCGACGCGGAGCTCGGGCGGCATCGTGAGGTCGAGGTACATGACGTCGTAGGGCTCGCCGCCGTGCAGCTCCTCGAGCTGTTCGAGGCTGAGCAGGGCCCACGGGTGGCCCGCGCCGCACGCGTCGTGGAGCCGGTCGAGGGCGGTGTAGCCCACCACCGCCACGCGACCCTCACGCGTGGTGCGGCGCACGACCTCGGGACGTCCACCTCCTCCGGACGTGGCGCACGGCAGGTAGAGCAGGGGCGGGGTCCCGGGAGGCACGGATCGAGGCACCGGCCCATTGTGGCAAGGAGCCCACCTCACCGCCGACCCGGATCGCGGGGCAGCCCGAGGCTGCCCCGCGCAGCCGTGGCTCAGGCTCCGGCGCCCGACATCGCCCGGTCGCTCTCCAGCAGTGTCTTCATGCTGCTGAGCACCCAGGGCCAGCCGCCGCCACCGGCCCCGGCATCCCCACCGCCGCGCACGTCCTTGGCCGTGTTGGGGGAACCGACCATCTCGTGGGTCAGGGTCAGGCAGGTCGCACCGCCGGCATACTCGGTGATCTCCCAGGTGAGGGTCGTGTCGGGCTCGTCGTGCCAGACCGGCGACCAGGTCTGCACCAGGCGGCGCGGCGGGTCCAGCTCGATGATCGTGCCCACCGCGGCGGTGTCACCCATCCCCATCTCCTTCATCTCGGGCGTGGTGAGGCTGCGGAACTCGCCACCGGGGGTGAGGTCGACCTCGGTCTCGCCGCCGTAGCCGTAGCGCGTGGAGAACTCCGAGGTGGTGATCGCGTCCCAGATGCGCTGGGCGGGGGCGTCGATGTAGATCGAGAACATCTGCACCTCGGGAGCGGCGTCGTCCGAGGCGGCCATCGAGGGGGTGTCGGGTGTGGTGCTCATGATTCGTCCTCCAGCTGTCGTTTGAGCTCGGTGAGTGCCGTGACCCGGCGCTCGGTGTACTTGTCGATCCACCGGTCGTGGACCAACCGGATCGGCACCGGGTTGAGGTGGTGCAGCTTGACCCGGCCCTGCTTGCGGCTGAGCACCAGCCCGGCAGCCTCGAGCAGGCGCAGGTGCTTGGAGACCCCGAAGCGCGTCATGTCGCTGTGCTGCGCGACCACCGCCTCGAGCTCGCCGAGGGTGCGCCCGTCGCGCTCGAACAAGGCATCGAGGAGCAGCCGCCGCGTCGGGTCGGCCAGCGCCTTGAACACCGCGTCCTCATCCACACGAGAGACAATAGGTGACCATTTGGTCACCTGTCAAGAACGGATGCCGCCACCGGGCTTCTCGGGGTCTGGAGGGGCCGCGACCAGGGCACGAGGCGGGCCGGTCTCAGGAGACGGGGGGAGCCTCGGCGCCGTTGAACGGAGCCGCGCCACGCGAGGACCGGCGGTTGCCACGGGGCTTGAGCCGGATGCCGGGCATCGGCGGGGCCGGGATGCGGGCCGGCTCACCGGCATACCCGGCAACGGTGCCGAACCGGCCCTGCGCCGACCCGTCCTCCCACGCCTCGCGGGCCGCCGCGACCTCGTCGTGGCTGCGACCGATGAAGTTCCACCACATGACGACGTCCTCGCCGAAGGGCTCACCGCCGAGCACGAGCACCCGCGCCCCCGCACCACCACCGACCAGCGTCACCGAGCCGGAGTGGCCCTCGGCCCCGAGCACACCGAGGTCCGCGCGCCCGAGCCCCTGGTCGCCGAACGTCACCGAGCCGCGGTCCACGAGCACCGCGACCTCGAAGCCCTCCGCCAGCGGCAGCTCGACCGCGGCATCCGGCTCCAGCACGACCTCTGCGCCGAGCAGCCGCGACTCCACCCGCACCGGGGAGGTCGAGCCGAACGCCGACCCCACGAACACCCGCACCTCGACACCGGGAGCCGGCGCCACGACCTCCGGCACGTGGTGCTCGAACCGGGGCTCCACCTCGGCCGACGACGAGGGCAGCACGAGCCAGAGCTGGGCGCCGTGCAGCACCGTCGTGCCGGGCGTGGACACCTCGGAGTGCGAGATCCCCCGCCCCGCCGTCATGAGGTTGACCTCGCCCGGTCGCACCACCGCAGCCGTGCCGATCGAGTCGCGGTGCTCCACCTCCCCGCTGAACAGCCACGACACGGTCGCCAGCGCGCAGTGCGGGTGCGGGGCCACGTCCATGCCGCCGGTCTCCGACACGTCGTCAGGGCCGTAGTGGTCCACGAAGCACCAGGCGCCCACGAAGGAGCGTTCGCGCCCGGGAAGGGTCCGGCGCACGGTCATCGCGCGAGGTCCGCCGAGAGGCACCTCACGGGGGGTAATCACCTGCACGCTCCCGTTCACAGGTCCACGGTAGGCCCCGCGTGCACGGGAGGCACAGCAGCGGCCGATAGGCTGACGAGACCGACCAACGGCCCCAGCCTTGTGGAGGAGGTACGCCGATGGGTCTCTTCGACCGCCTCGAGGCGGGGATCGAGCGCGCCGTCCAGGGCACCTTCGCCAAGCACCTGCGATCGGCCGTGCACCCCGTCGAGATCGCCAGCAACATCCGGCGGGCCATGGACGACCGGGCCGTGAGTGGCTCCGGGCGCGCGATCGTGCCCAACGCCTTCACCATCGAGCTCTCGCCCAGCGACTTCGACCGGCTGACACCCGACCTCGAGAGCGTCGAGATGGACCTCGTCGCCGCGGCGGAGGAGCACTGCGACGCCCAGCGCTACCAGCCCGCGGGGCCGATCGACATCATCTTCGAGGAGCACGACGACCTCGAGACCGGGGTGTTCCGGCTCCGCCCCTCCAAGACCTCACGGCCGCGGGCCACGGGCACCACGGGGCAGCACCCGGCCGTCCGGCCCTCCTCGGACGACGCCTCCGGTCGGGATGCCGGGTCGCCGCCGCCGCCCGCGTCGGCATCCGGATTGGCCACCACGTCCCCAGGGCCCGCGTCGCCACGACCCGAGCAGGACGAGACCGATCGGGACAAGCCTGCGGCCCCGGCCGCGCCCGCTCGGCCCAAGCGCAACAACCCGGCCGACCGCCCGTGGCTCGACGTCGACGGTGAGCGCTACCCCCTCATGGGCGCCATGACCATCCTCGGGCGCGACGACAGCGCCGACATCATCCTCGACGACCCCGGGATCTCCCGCCGCCACAGCGAGCTGCGGGTCACGACCGACGGCCCACACTTCGTCTCGACCGTGCGCGACCTCGGCTCCACCAACGGCACCTTCGTCAACGGCGAGCGGATCACGAGCGAGCACCTGAGCGACGGTGACCGGATCACCGTCGGGCGCACCTCGATCACGTTCCGTGCGGGTCGGAGGTGACTCGTGCTCAGTGAGCTCACCCTGACCCTGATGCGGTTCGGCCTGCTCGTCCTGCTGTGGATCTTCGTCTTCGCGATCGTGGGCGTGCTGCGGGGCGACCTCTACGGCACGCGGGTCAACCGGCGCAGCGCACCCGCCGCGGCCCGCCCGGCGCCGGCGGCGGTGGCCGCCGCGAAGGCGCCGGCACCCGCTCCGAGCGGCCGCGGCGGTGGGCTCCGTGGACGCAGCAAGGGTCCGACCCGGCTGGTGGTGACCGAAGGCCCGCTCTCGGGCACCACGCTCCCGCTGCGCTCGTCGGGCACCCTGGTCGGCCGCAGCCCCGAGTGCGCCCTCGTGCTCGACGACGACTACGCCTCAGGCCGCCACGCCCGCATCTACGAGACCGACGGCACCTGGATGCTCGAGGACCTCGGCTCCACCAACGGCACGTTCCTCGGCACCACCCGCCTGGCCGAGCCTCGCGAGGTCGCCGTCGGCAGCGTCCTGCGGATCGGGCAGACCGTCATCGAGCTCCAGAGATAACCCATGGCGCTCGCCTTCCACTACGCCGCGCGGTCCGACGTGGGCATGGTCCGGTCCAACAACGAGGACTCCGGGTATGCCGGCCCACACCTGCTCGCCATGGCCGACGGCATGGGCGGGCACGCGGGCGGGGACATCGCCAGCTCCACGGTCATCGCGGCGCTCGTCGACCTCGACGGGGACGCGCTGAGCGGGCGCGACGCCAGTCAGGCCCTGCTCGACCGGATCGGCGCCGCGAACGCCGAGCTCGGGGCCCAGGTCAGCGACGACCCACGCCTGGACGGCATGGGCACCACGCTCATCGCGATGCTCCGCTCGCGCGACACCATCGTGCTCGCCCACATCGGGGACTCCCGCGCGTTCATGGTCCGCGAGGGGCAGGTCACCCAGATCACCAAGGACCACTCCTTCGTCCAGAGCCTCGTCGACGAGGGGCGGATCACCGCGGACGAGGCGCAGGGCCATCCGCAGCGCTCGCTCGTGACCCGGGTGCTCACCGGCGCGCAGGACGACGAGCCGGACCTCGTCGTGCGTCAGGGCCGAGCCGGCGACCGCTACCTCATCGCCTCCGACGGCCTCACCGACTACGTCGCTCGGGACACCCTCGACGAGGTGCTCACCACCGTCACCGACCCCGGGGAGTGCGCCGACCGCCTCGTCGCGCTGGCGCTGCGGTCCGGCGCCCCCGACAACGTCACCATCGTCGTGGGTGACCTCGTCGACCTCACCAAGGCCCCCGCGCCGCCGACCCAGCCCCAGGTGGTGGGCGCTGCGGCGGTCCGCGACACCGGCACCAAGCCCATCCCCACCACTCCCGCCGCCAAGGCCGCGGCCCTCACCCTGTCCGCGAGCGGCGGGGAGGGTGACGAGGAGGACCTCACCCTGGCCGAGGAGGGGCCGCGGGGGGCACGTGGGTCGTTCCTTCGGGTGGCCGCCGTGCTCGTGGTGGTGGGGGTCGTGGTGGCGGGCGGGTCGTATGCCGCCTGGGCCTGGACCCAGCAGCAGTACTACCTGGGCGTGGACGGCCCGGTCGTCACCGTCTTCCGCGGGGTCGACCAGGACCTCGGACCCTTCTCGCTCTCCTCCCCCGAGTACTCCACGACGATCGCGCTGACCGACCTCCCGGCCTCCTACCAGGACGCCCTGCGCGGCGGCATCGAGGTGGCTGACCGCGCCGAGGCCGACGAGCGGGTCACCGAGCTGAGGCTCCAGGCGCAGGCGTGTCGTTATGCGATGGCCAACGGCGACGTGTGCCGCACGGTGTCCTCGACGTGGACCGTCCCCAGCGCGACGCCCACACCATCGGGCTCGTTCAGCCCCACACCCAGTCCCAGCCCGTCCACGAGCACCGGAGCCACCGTCTTCCCCAACGCCACCCCGACCGCCACCGCTCCGCCGAAGCCCGGCTCGAGCCCGACCGTCCCCCCGCCCGTATGAGTACCGTCTCCTCCTTCGCCCCGAAGCGCGGCCGCAACGTCGAGCTGGCGCTGCTGGTGGTCGCGGTCGGCATCGTCGGGCTCGCCTGGGTCAACCTGGGCCTGGCGACCTCCGAGACCATCCCTCCGGGCACCCTGGCCCTCGGCGGCGGGTTCCTCGCGCTGGCGGTCGGTTTCCACCTCGTCCTGCGCTGGAAGGCCTCCTACGCCGACCCCCTGATGCTGCCCATCGTCACCCTGCTCAACGGCCTGGGCCTGGTGATGATCCACCGCATCGACCTCGCCAACGGCAGGTCCATCAGCGAGGGCGTGGCGCTTCGCCAGCTGGTGTGGACCGGTCTGGCCGTGGTCGTCGCCGCCGTCGTGCTCGTCGTGCTGCGCGACCACCGCATCCTGCGCCGCTACACCTACCTGGCCGGCGTCATCGGGTTCGTCCTCCTGCTGCTCCCGCTGATGCCGATCATCGGCAACTCGGAGTTCGGCTCCAGGATCTGGATCCGCGTCGGGCCGCTCTCCTTCCAGCCCGGCGAGATCGCCAAGCTCGCCCTCGCGATCTTCTTCGCGGGATACCTCGTGCAGACCCGCGACGCCCTCTCGGTCGCCGGTCGCAAGGTGCTGGGCCTGAGCCTGCCGCGCGCCCGGGACCTCGGGCCGATCCTCGTCGCGTGGATCGCGAGCCTCGCGGTGCTGGTGTTCGAGAAGGACCTCGGCTCCTCGCTGCTCTTCTTCGGCCTCTTCGTCGCGATGCTCTACGTCGCGACGGAGCGGGTGTCGTGGATCGCCATCGGCCTGGTGCTGTTCTGTGCCGGCGCGTACACGGCATACCTGATCTTCGGGCACGTCCAGACCCGGGTGCTGCTGTGGACCGACACCTTCAGCCCCGAGGCGCTCGCAGCGAGCGACCAGCTCGCCAAGGGGCTGATGGGGATGGCGGCCGGCGGGCTCTTCGGCACCGGTCTGGGCAACGGTCGGCCCGACATCACCTACTTCGCGGAGTCCGACTTCATCATCCCCAGCTTCGGCGAGGAGCTCGGGATGATCGGGCTGTTCGCCATCTTCATGCTCTACGCCCTGCTCGTCGAACGCGGGCTGCGCACCTCGCTGGGCACCCGTGACGGCTTCGGAAAGCTGCTCGCCGCCGGGTTGGCGTTCTCCCTGGCCCTCCAGGTCTTCGTCGTCGTGGGCGGTGTCACCCGGGTCATCCCGCTCACCGGCCTGACCACGCCCTTCCTGTCCTCCGGTGGCTCCTCGCTGCTCGCGAACTGGACGCTCGTCGCCATCCTGTTGCGGATCTCCGACCACGCCCGCCGCCCGCTCCCCGAGGCCGCCGGGCCCTCCCCGGTCGCCGAGGCCCACACCGAGGTGGTGAGGCTGAAGTGAACACCCCCGTGCGCCGCCTCGCCATCGTCGTGGCTGGCCTGTTCGCCACCCTCCTGGTGTCGACGACGATGATCCAGTTCGTCTTCGCGGCCGACCTCAACGCCAGACCCGACAACCGCCGGACGCTGCTCTCCACCTACGCCCGGGAGCGTGGCGAGATCCTCGTCGGCCAGACCGCCGTGGCGACGTCGACCGCGACCGAGGACGAGTACAAGTTCCAGCGCGTCTACAAGCCTGGAGAGCTGTACGCCCACGTCACCGGCTTCTACTCGTTCTACGGCGCCGGCGGCGGGCTCGAACAGGCCGAGAACGCTCTGTTGTCGGGCTCCAGCGACAAGCTCTTCTACCGCAGGGTGAGCGACCTCTTCACCGGCCGCAAGGCGCAGGGCGCCAACGTCGAGACGACCCTGGACGCCAAGGTGCAGCAGGCCGCGGCCAAGGCCCTCGGTGACCAGAAGGGCGCCGCGGTCGCCCTCGACCCCAAGACCGGCGCCATCCTCGCCATGGTCAGCTCGCCGACCTACGACCCCAACACCCTCGCCGGGCACGACATCACCGCCGTGGGCAAGACCTACGACGCGCTGAATGCCGACCCCGACCGCCCGCTCGTCAACCGCGGCATCGGGGGCGACCTCTACCCCCCGGGGTCGGTCTTCAAGGTCGTCACCGCCGCGGCCGCGCTCTCGAGCGGGGACTACACGGAGGAGTCGGTGCTCCCGGGGCCGGCCCTGCTGGACCTGCCCCAGACCGACGCGGACCTGCCCAACGCCTTCAACGGCTCCTGCGGGCCGAACGACGAGGTGACGATGACCCGGGCGCTGACGATCTCGTGCAACACGGCATTCGCCTCGCTCGGGATGGAGATCGGCGCCGAGGCCCTGCAGACCCAGGCCGCGAAGTTCGGCTTCGGCGACGCCATCAACATCCCGATGCGGGTCACCCCGAGCACGGTGCCGGAGCAGCTCGACCAGCCCCAGCTCGCGCAGGCCGCGATCGGTCAGTACGACGTGCGGACCACCCCGCTCCAGATGGCCATGGTCGCCGCGGGGGTCGCCAACGACGGGGTGGTCATGACCCCCTACCTCGTGCAGTCGGTCATCGGCTCCGACCTCTCGGTCATCGAGTCGGCCGGCCCGAGCGAGCTGTCCGACGCGGTCACTCCTGACGTGGCGGCCCAGCTGACCCGCATGATGAGGTCCGTAGTCGACAACGGCACCGGGCGCAGGGCGCAGATCCCGGGGGTCGAGGTCGCGGGGAAGACCGGCACGGCCCAGCACGGGGAGGGGCGGCGAGCGCACGCCTGGTTCATCTCCTTCGCCCCGGCGGACGACCCGCAGATCGCCGTCGCGGTGGTCGTGGAGGACGGCGGCAACGCCGAGAACGAAGCAGGGGGAGGTGCGGTCGCCGCCCCGATCGCGAAGCAGATGATGGAAGCGCGGTTGGACGAATGAGACTCGACACCAGTGGGTTCGAGATGACGAGGAGTTCACACGATGGCTGATGTCCCGATGCTGCTCGGGGGGCGCTACGAGGTCGGTGAG
This sequence comes from Actinomycetales bacterium, assembly GCA_038258215.1. Taxonomy (GTDB): domain Bacteria; phylum Actinomycetota; class Actinomycetes; order Actinomycetales; family Dermatophilaceae; genus Fodinibacter. The sequence goes on from JBBSQC010000034.1 coordinate 13,513, forward strand.
CTCCTCGGTCGTGGCGGCATGGCCGAGGTCCACCAGGGTTACGACTCGCGTCTCGGGCGCCAGGTCGCCATCAAGATGCTCCGCAGCGAGCTCGCCCGCGACCACACGTTCCTCACCCGGTTCAGCCGCGAGGCCCAGTCCGCGGCCGGGCTCAACCACGCCTCGATCGTGGCTGTCTACGACCACGGCGAGGACACGATCACCCAGGCGGGTGGGGCCACGATCAAGGTGCCCTTCATCGTCATGGAGTTCGTCGACGGGCGCACCCTGCGCGAGGTGCTCACCGAGAAGGGCCAGATCGCCCCCACGGAGGCGATGAAGCTCGCGGAGGGGGTCCTGGACGCCCTGGCCTACAGCCACCGGATGGGCATCGTCCACCGCGACATCAAGCCGGCGAACGTCATGATCACGCGCGACGGCGTGGTGAAGGTCATGGACTTCGGCATCGCCCGGGCCATGGCCGACGCCAACGCGACGATGACCCAGACCCAGTCCGTGGTCGGCACCGCGCAGTACCTCTCGCCGGAGCAGGCCCAGGGCCAGACCGTCGACGCCCGCTCCGACCTCTACTCCGCGGGGTGCATGCTCTTCGAGCTGCTCACCGGTCGGCCCCCCTTCCAGGGTGACAGCCCGGTCTCCATCGCCTACCAGCACGTCGGTGAGCGGCCGGTGGCCCCGTCGCGCTTCGCCGAGGCGGTCAGCGAGGACCTGGATGCCGTCGTGCTGCACTCGCTGGCCAAGTCGCGGGAGGCGCGCTACCAGGACGCCAACCAGTTCCGCTCCGACCTCCAGGCCGTGCGCCTGGGGCGGCCGATCAGCGACGCCGCTCGGGGCTCCGCCGCGGCGCTGGCCGGCGCCGCGGCCGTCGGTGGGGCGGCAGGAGCCACCCTCGCCGGTGCACCGCCCACCGAGCAGTTGAGCTCACTCGCCGCGGATCCCGAGCCGACGGCCTCGGACCGGGCGGTGCCTGCGGGCTCCGGCACGGACACCTTCCCCGCGATCGGCGGGGCCGAGGAGCAGGCCAAGCGGGGGCCGGCGGCATACATCCTCCTGACGATCGCCGCGATCGCCGCGCTGGGCCTGCTGGCCTACGGGTTGACGAGCTACTTCGGCGACGCGGCCCCGACGAAGATCTCGGTGCCCCGGGTCGTGGGCGATCCGGAGCAGACCGCCATCGCCAAGCTCGCGCAGGTCGGGCTGACCTCGGAGTCCACGAGTGCGCAGAGCGAGACCGTGCCCGAGGGTCAGGTCATCTCGCAGGCGCCGACGGCCGACACCGACGTGGAGAAGGGCAGCACCGTGCGGCTCACCATCTCCGCCGGTCCCACCGCGATCGGCATCCCGGACCTCAAGGGGAAGTCTCTCGACGAGGCGACCAAGCTGCTCGGCGACCTCGGGCTGAGCGTGGGTCAGGTCGAGAAGGTCGACGACCCCGATGCCGAGAAGGATGCCGTCATCGACTCCAACCCGGGCGTCGGCTCGTCGGTCGCACCCGAGTCGACGGTCAACCTCACCGTGGGCACCGGCAAGGTGGACGTGCCCAACGTCGTCGGGAAGTCGCAGAACGACGCGCTGCGGCTCCTCGCCGAGGCCAACCTCACGGCCGAGACCGACTTCAAGCAGACGAGCTCGGTCGGCGAGGGCAAGGTCATCGAGCAGGACCCCGCCTCGGGCACGGTCGAGATCGGCAGCAGCGTGAAGATCCTCGTGGCCCAGAAGGAGCCGCCGACCCCGACTCCGACGCCCACACCGACCCCCACGGAGACGCCGACGCCGACCCCCACGCCGAGCTCCAGCGGGTCAGCGAGCCCCTCACCGAGCGCCTCACCCTGACCCCGGTCCCCAACTTTCCCGCATGATCCCGGAACCTTCAGGATCGCCCTCGCACCGTTGTGGCGCGAACGTGAAGGTTCCTCGGCCGAGCAGGGCGTCGATCCACAGACCGGATGCCGGGGGCGCTCGGCTCGGCGGGGCCTCAGCCGGAGGCGACCATCCGGGCCACTCCCGCGGCGTCGTGCACGAGCGGGCTGAGGCCCTCCGAGCGCTGCACCGCCTCCGCGTCGCCGCAGACGGCCAGCCAGTTGGCCAGCATCCGGTGGCCGCCCTCGGTGAGCACCGACTCGGGGTGGAACTGCACCCCGTGCAGGGGCAGGCTCACGTGGCGAGCGGCCATGATGATCCCCGACTCGGTGTGACCGTTGGGCAAAAGGTCCTCGGGCACGGTCGCCGGGTCGATGGTGAGGGAGTGGTAGCGCGTCGCGGTGAAGGGGCTGGGCAGCCCCTCGAGCACGCCCGTGCCGTCGTGGGCCACTCGCGAGGTCTTCCCGTGCAGGAGCTCGGGCGCCCTCCCGACGGTCGCGCCCAGCACGACACCGAGGGCCTGGTGCCCCAGGCACACCCCCAACATCGGCTGCGACCGCTCGGCACACGCCTCGATCATCGCCACCGAGACCCCTGCCTCCTCGGGCGTCCCCGGCCCGGGGGAGATGAGCACCCCGTCGAAGTCACCGCCGTCGGTGGCCGCCACCGCGTCGTTGCGCACGACCTCGCACTCGGCGCCGAGCTGCTCGAGGTAGCCGACGATGGTGAAGACGAAGCTGTCGTAGTTGTCGACGACGAGGATGCGGCTCATGCGACCCATGGTGCCCTGTGCACCGACGCGGCGTCACCGACGGTGTTGTCGGTGTACGGCAGGTGCGCGCTCACCGCGGGAAAGACCCACTCGAAGAGCACGGCGACGACGGCCAGCGCCAGCCCCAGGCAGATGACCGCCCGCACCCACACCGGGCCGGGCAGCGAGCGCCACAGGGCGGCATACATCGCTCAGCCCTTCTTCGGGGTGGCGAGCCACGTGGTGGGGTCCCAGTCGGCACGTGGCACCGTCTTCACCAGCGTGCTGTGCACGATGTAGCGCTGGGTCGCGCTGTACTTCGGGTGGCAGGACGTCATCGTCATCACGGCCTCCTTCGGCTTTGCCCCGGGCTTGCCCGGCACGGGGTCGATCACCTCGACGTCGGTGGGCAGCACGATGTCGCTCTCGCTCACCTCGTAGACCGAGTAGGCCTTCTTGGTCTCGACGACGACCTTGTCCCCGATCTTCAGGGTGTCGATGGTGTGGAAGGGCCGGCCGTAGGTGGTGCGGTGACCGGCCACCGCGAAGTTGCCGACCTTGCCGGGCAGCGCCGTGCCCACGTAGTGACCGATGCCATCCTTGAGGATGTCGCGGCTGGTGCCCTCGAGCACCGGGCGTGCGTAGTCCGACCCGAAGCGGGGGATGCGCACGATCGCGAACGCCTTCCCGCTCTCGAGCTCCTTCGGGACGGCACGGTCCGGCGCGGCCGACGCCGTGGGGGTCGGGGCGGCCGCGAAGTCCTGCTCGAGGGAGTTCACCGTCGCGTCCTGGACGCGGTTGGAGGCCACGTCGGTCCACCACAGCTGCCAGGCCGCGAAGAGCAGCAGCACCAGCCCTGCGGTGACGAGGAGCTCCCCGGTCCACCCGATGAGTCGACGGATCACGACGCTGGGACCTCGGCGTACTGGGGGGTGATGGTGCCGCTGTAGGCGGGGAACGACTTCTCGCCCGTTCGGTCCACCTCGTAGCCCAGACCGACCGCGAGCGACCACTGGCGGAGGTTCTGCACCTGGGGGTCACCCCCGAGGGAGGCGACGAGACGGTCGGGGTCGCCGATGGCCGCGATGACGTAGGGCGGGGAGTAGACCCGGCCCCGGAGGATGAGGGTGTTGCCGACGCACCGGACCGCGCTCGTGGAGATGACCCGCTGGTCCTGGAGCATCATCCCCTCGGCGCCGCCGGCCCACAGGGCGTTGACGACGGCCTGGACGTCCTGCTGGTGGATGACGTAGTTGTCGGGGTCCTGGCCGGCGGGCACCTCCCCACCGACGAGGGGTGCGTCGTCGAGACTCACCGTGACGGTCTGACCCATTACGTCCATGCGACCAGCGGCGCCGAGGATGCCGTTGCCCCGGCTCTCGGTGCGTTGGGTCACCAGGTCACCGGGGGCGAGCGCGGCGGTCGCGGAGTCGACCTGAGCCTGGAGCTCGTCGAGCCGGGTGGCCCGGGCCTCGTTGGATCGGGTGCGCTCGCGGATCAGGTCGGGCAGGACGACCTGGTCGGTGCGCAGGTCCTGGCCCTGGGAGATCCGCACGCTGGAGGCGAACAGGGAGCCGGCGACGAGCGCCACGACGGGCACCAGCCACGGCCAGGCCGACGGTCGGTCGACTCGCCCGCCATGCGTCCCCGCCACGGCGGCCACCTCCTTCTCCTGATCAGCAACTACGCTAGGTCACACCAGCAACGTCAAGGAGTGAGTCCGTGCCCGAGTCCAAGGGTCGTCCCAAGCCCGCCTACACCCCGCCTCGCGCGTCGCAGAAGGCCCAGGGCCCCAACCCGCGCTGGTTCGCGCCGGTCATGCTGGGCCTGATGGTCCTCGGTCTGCTCTGGGTCGTGACGTACTACATCTCCGGTGTGCACCAGTATCCCGTGCCGTCCCTCGACCGCTGGAACCTGGGGGTCGGCTTCGGGCTGATGCTCTCTGGCTTCCTCATGACAACGCGCTGGCGCTGAGGCTCGGTTCCCGGCATCCGGTCCGGGTTTCGACCGGTTTGTCCACAGGGTTGTCCACCGCTGGGGACGAATGACACTCGTGTAACCCAGCCCCGCCCCGCTCCTCGCCCCCACCGACCCGTAAACAATCGCCCAATAGGTCACTTGTTCACACGGCCGACCACCCAACCGATGCAAACAATCGCCCAATAGGTCACTTGTTCACGGGGGCCAGGCCCGGCCGGGTGTGCAGAACTGACCTATTGGTCAGTTGTTTACGGGGGGCCAGGGGGGAGGCTCAGGCGGTGGCGTACTTGGCGACCGAGAGGATCGCCAGGAGCAGCAGGATCGCGCCGAGCGCCAGCCAGTGCACCTGCCGGTTGGGGGGCTCGGTGGTGGTGCGGCTCCGGCCGAGGTAGGCGATGGATGCCGCGGCCGCCGCGCCCGTGAGGAACCCGCCGAGGTGCGCCTGCCAGGCGATGCCGGGGATGACGAAGCCGAGCACGGCGTTGATGCCGATGATGACGTACATCCCGGCGGCCGACCGGCCCAGGCTGCGCTGGAGCACGAGGAACGCGCCGAACAGCCCGAACACCGCCCCGGACGCCCCGACCGCCCCGCCGTACCAGGAGCCACCCTGACCGGCGAGGTAGTCGCCGACGGTGCGCGGCGCGGAGAGCAGCAGGAACATCGCCGACCCGCCGAGGGCGCTGAGCAGGTAGACGGCGACGAAGCGCGCCCGACCGAGCAGCGGCTCGAGGTAGTTGCCCATGATCCACAGCGCGTACATGTTGAACGCGATGTGCAGCAGGTTGCCGCGGCTGTGCGCGAACGCCGAGGTGATGAACCGCCACGGCTCGTCGAGGGCCAGGGCCGGCACGAACGCGATGCGGTAGGTCAGGCTCGGGATCAGCTGCTGCGCGACGAACACCGCGACGCAGATGCCGATGATCGCGATCGTCGCCTGCGGGCGCGCGTCCCCGACCACCCCACCGAACACCGTGCGTGCCTGGCGCACCGTGGCCGCGCCCTCCTTGACGCAGTCGACGCACTGGATGCCGACGGCGGCCGGGCGCTGGCACTCCGGGCAGGTCGGTCGCTGGCACCGCTGGCACCGCACGTAGGACTCACGGTCGGGGTGCCGCGGGCAGACCGGGGGCTGCTCCACGGCATCCGGGTATGCCGGTTGCTCACCCATGCGCGGTGCTCACCTGTGTGGGGTGCTCGGTAGGGACGGGACCCGGGTGGGTCTCAGTCCTCGAACTCGACGCGCTCGATGACGACGCCCTCACGGGGCTTGTCCTGTGCGCCGGTGGGCACTGCCGAGAGCGTATCGACGACCTCGCGGCTCGGGCCGTCGGCCACCTCACCGAAGATCGTGTGCTTGCCGTTGAGCCACGGGGTGGCGCCGACGGTGATGAAGAACTGCGAGCCGTTGGTGCCCTTGCCCATGCGCTTGCCGGCGTTGGCCATGGCGAAGAGGTAGGGCTTGTCGAACTGCTTGTCGGGGTGGATCTCGTCGTCGAACGCGAACCCGGGGCCACCCGTGCCGGCGCCGATCGGGCAGCCGCCCTGGATCATGAATCCGGGGATGATGCGGTGGAAGATCAGGCCGTCGAAGAACGGTGTGGGGTTGGTGCGACCGGCGTCGTCCTTGTACTCCTTCTCGCCCTTGGCGAGGCCGACGAAGTTGTCGACGGTCTTGGGAGCCTCGTTGGGAAACAGCTCGACGACGATGGGTCCGTGGTTGGTGTGCAGAGTTGCCTTCATGCCCTCGATCCTCTCACGAGGCCCCTTCGCGAATCGGACGCGGGTTGGGATCGAGATGACCCGAGAGTGCGGTGAACAGCGCGAACAGGGCAGGATGGGGCGGAGACGTCGAACCAGAGGAGGATCCGTGTTCAGCAGCACGAGCAAGACCGACAAGGCCAAGGACGCCGTGGCGAGCGGTGCGGATGCCGTGAGCGAGCGGGCCGACGCGGCCAAGGACGCCGTGGCCAAGGGCGCCGACCGCGCCGGCAAGAGCGCCGACCGCGCCAGCAAGAACGCCCACAAGAGCGCCGGCAAGGCCAAGGACGCCGCAGCCAAGGGCGCCGACCGCGCGAGCAAGAACGCTGACGCAGCGAAGGACAAGGCCGCCGACCTCAAGGTCCGGGCAGGCGACGCCGCCGACACCGCCGCCGCCCAGTACGAGATCGCGAAGGACAGGGCCGCCGAGACCGCGGACGCCGTGCGCGAGAGGGCTCACGACGCCGCCGAGACGATCGGGCCGAGGATGGAGAGCGCCAAGGAGACCTTCGTCGAGGAGATCATCCCCAAGCTCGCCGCCGCGCTGGCCACCGTGGCCGCGGGCGCGGTTGCCGCGAAGGAGACCGCCAGCGAGACCGCCGAGCGGGCCCCCGACGCCTATGCCGTGCTCAAGGGCGACGCCCGCGCGAAGTCCGGTGGCAAGGGCAAGTGGTTCCTGCTCCTCGGCGTCGTCGCCGTGGGTGCGGCGGTCTTCGCCTGGCGCAAGAGCAACGAGCGCCCCGACCCGTGGGCGACCGCCGGCAGCTACACCCCGCCGAAGTCCACCTCCGAGAAGGTCAGTGACCTCAAGGAGAAGGCGAGCGCCAAGGCCGACGAGGCCAAGGCAGCGGCATCCGACGCGGCCGCCGACCTCAAGGACAAGGCCGAGGACCTCAAGGGCACCGCGGCGGACAAGACCTCGCACGCGAAGAAGGCCGCCGCTGACGTCGCCGACGAGGCGAAGGACAAGGCCGACGAGGCCAAGGACGCGGCATCCGACGCCGTCGACGAGGCCAGGGACGAGGCCGAGGACGCCGACAAGGCCTGACATCGCGCTTGCGTCCGGCAGGTCGCCCACCCAGGGGTAGCCATGCCGGACGTAGCGAAGAATGCCGGCCGTTTCCCGAGGGGGACGGCTGGCATTCTTCGTCCGTGGGCGCGACCACGCCGTGGGCGCCACCCACGCCGGCCGGTCAGCGCACCGCGCGCGCCACCTCGCGCAGGTCCCGAGTTCCGACCCGGCAGCATCCGCCGACAAGCCTGCACCCGGCGGCCACCCACGCCGTCGCCAGGGCCGGGTCGAACGCGCCAGCACCGTCCCACCGCTTGCGCTCGGCGTCCCACGCGTCACCGCGGTTGGGGTACGCCACGGTCGGCATCCCGGTGACGGAGTGCGCGACGGTGATCGCCGTCAGCACCTCGTCGGGCGCACAGCAGTTCACCCCGGCGGCGACCAGCGCCGAGGACCCGGCGGCAACCGCGAACGCATCAGCCAGCGGCTGGCCGGCGCGGGTGCGCCCATCAGCAACGCTGTAGGACAGCCACGCCGGCACCCCCAGCTCGTCGAGCAGCGCGACGAGCACCGCAGCCTCGTCGACGTCGGGAATGGTCTCCACCGCGAGCAGGTCCGGGTCCGCAGCGACCAGCAGCTCCAGGCGCGGGGCGTGGAAGTCGCGCAGCTGGGCGGCAGTGAGCCCGTAGCGGCCGCGGTACTCGGAGCCGTCGGCCAGGACCGCCCCGTACGGCCCGACCGATGCGGCGACGAGCAGCGTCCGGCCGGTCTCGGCGGCCACCGCCTCCGCAGCGTCCCGGGCCACCCGCACGCCGCGGCCGAGCAGGTCGACGGCCTCACGTTCCGGGACCCCGGCGTCGACCAGGCTCGGCACGGAAGCCTGGTAGGTGGCGGTGGTGGCGACGTCCGCCCCGGCGCGGAAGAAGCGCTCGTGCGCCGCGCCCACCCGTTGCGGCTCGTCGAGCAGCAGCCGCGCGGTCCAGAGGTCGTCGGTGAGGTCGGCGCCGTCCTCCTCGAGCGCGGTGGAGAGCCCACCGTCGAGGACCAGGGCAGGACCGGCGCGAAGTGCGGTGGCGTTGATCACCCGGACAGTCTGCCGGTGTCCGGGCTCCGCTCGACCGGCGTCAGTCGACGAGGTGGGCGTAGACCACGACGTTGTCGACGTAGTGGCCGCTCTGGCGGTCGATGTCGCCGCCGCAGGTGATGAGCCGCAGCTCGGCGCGACCCTTGGTGTCGGCGTAGACCACCGAGGTTGGGAACTCGTCCTTCGGGTAGCGCTTCACCCGGTCGACGACGAACCGGGCCGTCGAGCCGTCCTTGCGCGACACCTCGACCGCGGCGCCCTTCTTCACGGCGCCTAGGCGGTAGAACACCGCTGGGCCGAGGTGGCTGTCGACGTGGGCCGCGATGACCGAGGGCCCGAACTCACCGGGAGTCGGCCCACCGGCATACCACCCGGCCTGCTGGAAGTCCTTCGGGGCCTCGAGCTGGCCGTCCGTGTCGAGACCGAGGTCGACCAGGCCCTTGGTGCTGAGCTTGATCGAGGGGATCCGCACGGCCACGGGCGGGCTCGGGTCCATCAGTGGGCCGAAGTCGGGGCGCGCCACCGACGGGCTGGGCGAGGGGGTCGGTGAGCCGGATGCCGTTGACCCCGTGGTCCCGGACGTCGGCGCAGGAGCGGGCGACGCGGGGGCCAGGGCATCGAGGGAGCCCTGGCTGCTGTCGGGCTGGGGCGGGGACTCCTCGGAGGCCAGCGCGCTCGCCACGAGGCCACCGCCCAGGAGGAGCAGCAGCACGCTGACCACCGCGGCGACGATGGCGCCACGGTGGTCAGCGAACCTCGATGTGCTCGACATCAGATGCGGTTGCGAGCCTTGCGGGCCGCGAAGCCACCGGTGCCGAGGGCGGCGAGGAGGATGCCGCCGCCGAGGGCGAGTCGGAGGCCGTCCGCCGGTGCGGAGGAACCGCCGCCACCGGTCTGCACTCCGCCGGCGGGTGCCGCGGCGAGCATGCCGCACAGGGCGGGGTCAGTGGCCTCGGCGGGCAGGCTCGGGTCGAGGTCACTCTTGGTCTCGCCGTCGTACGCGCCGTTGCCGTTGTAGTCGACGCCGTGCACGACGATGAAGGCGTCGCCCTTGCTGACCGCGGCGGCGACCGCGTCGGAGACCTGGATGCTGCCGCGCTCGTAGTTGATCTTGCCACCGGGTGCGGTGTCGAAGCGGTCTACGGCGAGGGCGCTCGTGGGTGAGGTGTCACCGGTCTTGGTGAGCGACACCACGACCGAGCCGTAGGCCGGGACGCCCTCGCTGGTCGTGATGGTGCCGTCCCCGGAGGTGTCGTCGGCGGCGGTCGGGCACTCGTGGCGCGCCTCCGGCGAGGTGTGGATGTGGGCAGCGTGCGGGTTGTCGGCGAGCAGACCGCTCGCGGCGATGGTGACGTCGAGGGTGTTGCCCTTCACGGTCACCATGGCCATGCCGTTGCCCTTCACGCCGTTGAGCGGGACGGGCTTGAGGGTGGCCATCGTGTTGCCGTCGGCGGCAGCGGCGGCCTGGGCCACGCCGGCTCCGAGGACGGGCGCGAAGAGGGCGGTACCAAGGGCGGCAGCGGCGAGCTTGGAGGTGGTGCGCATGCGGGAACTCCTTCGTTCGAGGACTCGGCTGAGCCCGTCGCGTGGTGCGCGTGCATGAGGAGTTCGGAGCCCCGGCACGGACCGGATTGGAACGGGGAGATTCCCGCCGCCGGCCGTCCTGCGCAGTGTGACACCCGAGCCGGCGGCGCGTCCCTCGTTCGCGAATTGCCGGCCGTTCTCGCGCTCCGGCAACTCATCGAGCCGGATCGCCGTTGTGACGCCACGCTGACAAGCCCAGCGCATCGTGCTCACGTCGCCCACATCCGTGGTCGACGAAGCACTGGCCGAGCACAGGCCACACCAGCGATGGGGAACGACATGAACACGAAGAACACCAAGGGCCGGGTGGCTGCTGTCGGGGCTGCTCTGGTCACCGCCGCGGCCCTCCCACTCGGGCTCGCCGCACCCGCCCAGGCCACCCCCACGTGGCACGACGGCTGCTTGCTGACCACCGATCCGCCGGAGTTCCGCTCCACCTGGAACTCGGCGGGGGTGAAGGAGATCTTCTACCCCTTCCATCTCGTCTGCCTCCCCACGGGTGGCAGCTCGATCAGCGTCGAGGTGGAGACGTACACCAGGGAGCAGGACCTCGTCGGGCGGGCCGGTGACGTCGATGCCGACGGCGTCAACAACGCCGACGAGGACGTCATCGGGAAGGCGACCAAGACGCTCAACTACGGCTGGCTCGGCGGCAGCTCGGACCGTGACGTCAAGGGCCTGCTCTCCCGCACGGACAACGACGGGAACGACGAGGACTACGCCAAGGTGCGGTTCCGCGTGACCATCGGATTCGTCACCGGCTCCTGGAGTGCCTACGAGCTCTCCACACCTACCCGCGTCTGGTGGGCCTGAGTCCCGCCTCCCCGAAGCACGGCAACAGGGCCGATGGGCCCCGCGGCACAGGCCGCGGGGCCCATCGCTGCACCCGACGGTGTATCACCCCGCATCTCCGGGGACTCCTCCCACCGTGACCGATGCGCCGCCTCACTCGACGCCGTGCTTGCTCGTCACCGCCTTCGCGGGCCACGGCAAGTCGGCGTTCCTTGCCGCCCGGTGCCCGCCGGGCGGGCTCGTGGCCCCGGCATCCGCCCTTCTCGCGGGCGGTGTGCCCGACCAGGCGACCTGGGTCGGCATCGACGACGCGCAGGACGTGCCGACGGACGACCTCGTACGGCTGCTGTGGGTGCTCAGGAGCCGAGGCGGGGTCGGGCTGGCCGTGGCCTCCCGAGAGCCGCTGTCGGCCGAGGTCCGCGCTGCCTTGCCCGGTCCGGTGAGCGAGCGCGATGCGAGCGACCTGGCCCTCACGCCGTATGCCGTGTCCCGCCGACTGGCGACCGGCTGCGGGGTCACCGATACCGGCGTCGCCCTGCGGGTGGCTGAGCTCACCGCGGGCTGGCCGGTGCTCGTGGACCTCGCCGCCGATGCGTTGACGCGCGACCCGCACGCCGACCTCGAGCGGGCGCTGAGCGCTCGCGGCACGGCCGCCGTCGACTGGATCCACACCGCAGTGCTCGACACCCTGCACCGGGACGCAATGCGGATCCTGGGCGTGCTGGCCGCGATCGACACGAGCGCACCGGTGACCCAGGACCTGTGTGACGTCGTCGCGGCCAGCACCGGATGCCGACCCTTGCCGGGCATCGTCGAATGCCTGCGAGCAGGGGGCGTGCTCGTGCCTCGTCGCCGCGTCGGCACCCACACCGAGCTCGTCCTCGTGCCGGCCCTCGCATCCGTTCTCGCCACCGTCGCGGGAGTCGCCGACCGCGGCCCGAGCGTCGTGGCCACCGCTGCGGCCCGCACCCACGAGGCCGCCGGGGCCTGGCTCCCGGCCGCCAGGGCCTACGTGGTGGCCGGGCACGCCGGCGGGGTCGAAACGCTGCTGGTGACCCACGGCGAGGACATGCTCCGCTCGGGTGGCGCAGTGGCCGTCCCCGAGCTGGTCGACCGGGTCATGGGCACCTCGATCGGCGCGGCGCTCGGGGTGCTGAGCCGCACCCGGGCCGACGCCCTGCGCATGGCGGGGGACAGGAATGGGGCTCGCCGCGCGTTCGCAGCGCTCGTCGCCGAGTCCGGGGCGTCGGGGTGGTCGCCCGGGCTGGCCGGCCGGGTCGCGGCCCTGCACTACCTGTGTGGCGAGTTCGAGACGGCGCTCGCCGTGCTCGACCGGTGCCAAGACGTAGAGGGCGTGGGTGCCTCGGGCGCCGCAGGTGAGGACATCGTCGACTGGTGGGCGATCAGGGTGCACGTGCTCGCCGTGCTGGGGCGCCCCGACGACTCGCGGGCGGCCGCGGCATCCTGCCTCACCCTGGCCGAGTCGCTCGGGGAGCCACGGCCGCTGGGGGTCGCACACCTCGCGGTTGCTCGGACCTGCCGGGGCGCGGCGAAGGACCTGCATCACGAGCTGGCGATCGGCTTCTCCACCGAGGCCGGGGATGCCGTGACGCTGACCCGCGCGCTGTCGGCCCGCGTCTACCTGCTCTTGACGAGTGCCTGCTACGACGCGGCCTGCACCCCGGCCCGGGAGGCGGTGCGCATGGCCCGGCTCGCCTGCCCCCCAGGGCTCCAGGCCGCGGCCCTGCACAACCTCGGCGACGCACTGGCCCACACCGGTGAGCTCGAGGAGGCGCTCTGGCACCTCGGGTGCTCGGTCGACATCTGTCGCACCCTCGGGCCGGCGCGCGCGGCGCTCGCCCTGGTCGGCATGGCCGACGCGCACCGGGCGCTGGGGCACGTGGAGCAGAGCCGCGCCGCCTACGTGGAGGCGGTCGAGCTGGCCCGCGGGTCCGGTGACGTGCAGGTGCTGGTGCCCGCCCTGTGTGGTCTGGCGCTGCTCACCCCTGCTGGCGCGAGCGCCGCGGCAGGGCAGGCGGTGGGCGAGGCGTTGCAGATCGCCCCGCCGGACCTGGTGTCGCTCCCCCTGGCGGTGAGTGGGCAGCTGGCGGCCTCGTGCGGTGACCGGGTCGCGGCATCGGAACTTGCGGGTCGCGCCGTTGCCGCGGCCCGCGAGGCTCGAGCGTCATACCGGCTGGCCGAGGCGCTCGAGCTGGAGGCGGCCGTCGCCGCTGACCCCACGCGGGCGCGGTCCGCGCTGGCCGAGGCCCTGTCGATCTGGACCACAGGAGGTGCGGCGCCGGCATCCGCCCGAGTCGCGGTGCAGATCGGGCGACTGCCCGACGCGAACGGTGCGGAGCGGTCGCAGGCGCGCGAGGCCGCGCGCACCCTCGATCGACTCGGGATTCGGCTCCCACATGTGATGGTCCCCGAGGGTGGTCCTCGTGCCGGGCCCGGATCGGGCGGGGTGCACGTCTTCGTGCTGGGGCCCTTCGCGGTCACCGTCGACGGGGCCGACGTGCCGCTGCCGGCGTGGCGGTCGAGACAGGCGCGGACCCTCGTGAAGATCCTTGCGGCACAACGAGGTCGGGTCGTGACGCGAGGCCGCCTGTGTGACCTGCTGTGGCCGGAGGTCGACCCGGCAAGGACGGGGCACCGGCTATCCGTGCTCCTCGCCACCGTGCGCGGGGTGCTCGACCCCTCGAAGGCCTGGCCTGCGGACCGCTACGTCGTGGCCGACCAGCACGGGGTGCGTCTCGACCTCAGGGCCGTGGTGCTCGACGCCGATCTGCTGCTGCGGGATGCCGCGCACGCCTGCTCCCTCATCGAGGTCGGCGACACCGACGGAGCCCGCGAGGTGCTCGCCCACATCGACGACCTCTATCGCGGCGAGGCCTTCGAGGACGAGTGCGAGGAGTGGGTCGACGCGCTGCGTGAGCAGGTGCGCGCGGCCTGGGTGCGCTCGGTGCGTCGTCTGGCGACCCTCCAGTCGCACGGGGGGCGGGGAGGCGAGGCACTCGGCATCCTCGTCCGGCTGCTGGCCGTCGACCCCTACGACGAGCAGGTGCACCGACGACTCGTCACGAGCCTGGCCCGCGCCGGTAGGCACGGTGAGGCACGACGGGCTTTCGACCGCTGGAGCCGGGCGATGAGCGAGATCGACGCTCCCGCGCCGGACCCCCAAGCCGTCGGTCTGCAGGCATTCGGACTGCAGGCCGGTCGCGGGCTCGGGGCCGACGTCCACCACCGAGCGGGGCGATCGGAGGTCGTTCTGACGCCACGCTGACGACCGGCCGGCATCCTCGCAGACGTCGGAACAGGACCACGACCACGACTTTGACGGCATCCGCCGATCGAGCCCAGGACCAAAGGACCCCACCATGTTCAGTCACAGCACTCGCACCATCCTTGCCCTGGCCGGGGCTGCCGCAGCCGGCCTGGTCACCCTCGCCCCCGCGGACGCGACACCCCCGCCGAGGCCGGGTGTGCCGATCCCCCCCTTCTGCACCGTCTCGTGGACCACCGTCATCTGGGGGACGCCGGGCGCCGACGAGCTCTCGGGGACCAAGGGCAACGACCTCATCATCGGTCTCGGGGGTGACGACACGATCTCCGGCGGCCTCGGCGACGACGTCCTGCTCGGCGGCGATGGGGACGACCTGCTCGTCGGAGGCGCCGGCGACGACTGCATCGACGGCGGGACCGGAGACGACGAGTCGGTGCAGTTCTACACCCAGCCCAACGGCAACGACCTCAGCTTCTCGGTGGTCTTCGCCTACGAGTACTGACCATCGCGTGGCGGTCACCCGTGCTCACAGTGCGCGTGGGCGACCCACGCGAGCCGGGCGGCATCCGAGCCGATGGTGCTCAGCGGGCGGTGAGCGGCTAGACAAGGGCCTGTGCCCCATGACCCGAGCGACCGCTTCGTCCACGTGCGCGGAGCCAGCGAGCACAACCTGAAGAACATCGACGTCGACCTGCCCCGTGATGCGCTGGTCGCCTTCACCGGCGTCTCCGGCTCGGGCAAGTCCTCGCTGGCGTTCGGCACCCTCTACGCCGAGGCCCAGCGCCGCTACTTCGAGTCCGTGGCGCCCTACGCTCGCCGCCTGTTGCAACAGGTGGGCGCCCCGCACGTGCAGGAGATCACCGGGCTGCCGCCGGCCGTCGCACTGCAGCAGCGGCGCGGGGCCGCGAGCTCACGCTCGAGCGTGGGCACGCTGACGACGCTGTCCAACCTGGTGCGGATGCTGTACTCGCGCGCCGGCACCTATCCGGAGGGCGCGTCGAGGCTGGGGGCAGAGGCGTTCTCGCCCAACACCGTTGCGGGCGCGTGCCCGCGCTGCCACGGGCTCGGCGAGGAGCACGACGTCAGCGAGGAGCTGCTGGTGCCGGACACCTCGCTGAGCATCCGTGAGGGCGCGATCGCTGCGTGGCCGGGCGCCTGGCAGGGCAAGAACCTGCTGCGCGTCACCAAGGCCGTCGGCATCGACGTCGACCTCCCCTGGCACGCGCTGGCGCGACGGGACCGGGACTGGCTGCTGTTCACCGACGAGCAGCCGCGGGTGCTCGTGGACCGGCGCGGGGAGCCCGACGACTCCACCGGGCGCGACTACCACGGCACGTTCTGGAGCGCCCGCAGGCACGTGCGCCACGTGCTGGCCGACACCAAGAGCGCGATGATGCGCGAGAAGGCGATGCGCTTCATCCGCAGCATCGAGTGCCCGGACTGCCACGGCACCGGCCTGCAGCCGGACTCGCTGGCGGTCACCTTCCGCGGCTCAAGCATCGCCGAGACCAACCGCCTGTCGTTCATCGAGCTCGTCGAGGTGCTCCGCCCGGTGGCCGAGCTCACCGAGGCGGGCGCCGCGACGTCGTCGGCCGACTCCGGTGAGGCGACGGAGGTGGCGGTGCGCCTCTGCATCGACCTCGTGGCCCGGGTGCAGGTGCTGCTCGACCTGGGGCTGGGCTACCTCTCGTTGGGGCGCAACTCGACGACGCTCTCGCCCGGGGAGGCGCAGCGACTGCGCATCGCCACCCAGCTGCGGTCGGGGCTGTTCGGGGTCGTCTACGTGCTCGACGAGCCGTCCGCGGGGTTGCACCCGGCCGACGCCAAACCGCTGCTCGACGTGCTCGACACCCTCAAGCACTCGGGCAACTCGCTGTTCGTCGTCGAGCACGACCTCGACATCGTGCGTCGAGCCGACTGGGTCGTCGACATCGGCCCGGGTGCGGGCGAGCGCGGGGGCCAGGTGCTCTACTCCGGTCCGGTCGCGGGCCTGGAGCAGGTGGAGGGTTCGATCACCGGGAAGCACCTCTTCGGTCGCGCGGAGCCGCTCCAGCGGCCGCAGCGCACGCCCGACGGGTGGCTGCACCTGCGCGGGGTGAGCCGGCACAACCTCAAGGACCTCTCGGTCGAGGTGCCGCTGTGCGTGCTGACGACCGTGACCGGGGTGTCGGGGTCGGGCAAGTCGACGCTGGTCACCCAGGTGCTCGCCGAGCTCGTGCGACGACACCTCGGCCAGGCCCCGGACGACGCCGAGGAGAGCGAGCTCGAGATCGACGTCGACGACGCCACCGGGCTGGAGTCCTTCGACCGGCTCGTGCGGGTCGACCAGCGCCCGATCGGTCGCACGCCCCGATCCAACCTCGCCACCTACACGGGGCTCTTCGACGCCGTGAGGAAGCTGTATGCCGCGACCCCCGAGGCCCGCGAGCGCGGCTACGGCGCCGGCCGGTTCTCCTTCAACGTCGCCGAGGGGCGGTGCGAGACCTGTCAGGGGGAGGGCTTCGTCTCGGTCGAGCTGCTCTTCCTGCCCGGCACGTATGCCCCCTGCCCGGCCTGCCACGGGGCGCGCTACAACGCAGAGACCCTGGAGATCCGCTACCGCGACAGGACGATTGCCGACGTGCTGGCGCTGTCCGTCGACGAGGCGGCCGACTTCCTTCCTGACGCTCCGGCCGCGGCCCGCAGCCTGGCCACGCTGCGCGAGGTCGGGCTCGGCTACCTGCGCCTCGGCCAGCCCGCCACCGAGCTCAGCGGTGGGGAGGCGCAGCGGATCAAGCTGGCGACCGAGCTGCAGCGGGCCCGCCGCGGGCACGCGCTGTATCTGCTCGACGAGCCGACCTCAGGGCTGCACCCCGCAGACATCGCCCTGCTGCTGCGCCAACTGCACCGCTTGGTGGATGCCGGGAACACCGTCGTGCTGGTCGAGCACGACCTCGACACGATCGCCAGCGCCGACTGGGTCATCGACCTCGGGCCGGGCGGTGGCGACGAGGGCGGTCGCGTGGTGGCGACGGGCACACCGGAGGACGTGGCGCGTGCGCAGGGCAGCGCGACCGCGCCGTACCTCGCCGCCCGGCTCGCGTCCCACGGGGGCGCCGAGTAGTGGGTCTTTGACCTACGGGGGCACGGACTTGGGGTCAAGTCGTTGACCCCCTGCTTAAACAATCCCCGAATGAGCGCCGCGAGAGGGCTATTGAGCACGGGATCGGGCGTTGTGGGAGACCGGATCACACCGGTTTCGTGACGCACTGCGGTGCTTTTCTAGGATACGCATCTGGGCTACAGCCGACGAAGGCTTGGGATGCAAGCACGTCCCAGCGGTCCCTTGTGCAGGGTCCGTTTGGCTCCTCGCTTTCGCATGAGCAGAGGCCCGGAATAGCCACCTCGCGAAGCGGGCTGGGGGATCGTGCACCGACTTCGCTGTGGCCAACATCGTGCTCGGTGGACAGCGCCCCGTGGAGTGGTGGGGTTTGGGGTGACGGCGCGGTGTCCTGATTGAGGGGGCCACCGGCGAGGTTCTCGATGTGTACCGCCAAGCACGCATCGAAGGAGCCCGGTCCACTGGACCGGGCCTTCGTCGTGGGCGTCGACCCGGTGGTCGGCGCTCGGAGCCGCCCCGACAGGCGAGCCCGTCCAGATCGCGACAGTATGTCGCGTATGGGTTCTTACCGAGGACTTCATCGACGACGGGCGGTGCTCGCTGCGGCCGTCGCGTGTGTCTCGGCGGTGGCGATGGCAGGCGGCCCCGCGGTCGCCGACGGAGTAGTGGAGCGGCCTCCGGTGGTCACGGACCGCGCGCCTCTCGCAAGGGATGCGACCGCGAACCCCGTCACGTGGCGCGACGAGTTCTCCGGACCCGCCGGTGCGGCGCCGGATCGGGGACGTTGGCGCTACAACACCGGTGGCAGCGGATGGGGCAACCAGGAGCTGCAGTCCTACACGAGCTCGACGTCCAACGTCCGGCTGGACGGCCTCGGCCGGCTGGAGATCATCGCGCGGCAGGCGACCTCTGGTTCGTGTTGGTACGGCACCTGCCGGTACACCTCGGGGCGACTGCTGACGCTCGGCACGTTCAGCCAGCAGTACGGCCGGTTCGCCGCCCGCATCAAGGTCCCCGCGGGTTCCGGGCTGTGGCCCGCGTTCTGGATGCTCGACACCAACGTCAACGCCGCCTCCGACCCGGCGTACGCGGAGATGGACATCATGGAGCACGTCGGCAACGAGCCGGCCTCGGTCTACGCGAGCCTGCACGCCACCCGTCCGAGCGTGGCCAAGAGCACCTGCGTCGGCTACACGCTGCCATCGGGACGGTTCGCCGAGGCGTTCCACGTCTTCGCAGCAGACTGGACCCCGACCGCGGTGACCTTCTCGGTCGACGCGCACCCCACGGCAACCCGGACCCGCGCCAGCTATGGCGCAGCCTGGACCGCGAACCAGCCGATGTTCCTCATCCTCAACCTCGCGGTCGGTGGCACCTGGCCGGGCTCGCCGCCCGCGGCCACACGGTTCCCGGCGACCTTGCTCGTCGACTACGTCCGCGTGTGGGAGTCCGCGCGTCCGGGGCTGGCCCAGCCGGTCATCGCCTTGACCCGCTCGGGAGGGTGCGACGCCGCGCGCTAGTGGGGTCTCCGATCGTGGAGTCACTCGGAATCACCCGGCGAGCCATCGGCCGCTGCCACAGGGTCGCCACGTCGCACCCCCCGACCCCTCCGACCTTGTGCGATCGAGTAGCAATGACGGCCGGGTTGTGGCCTTAATCGCCGCTCGATCGCACAAAGTCGAGCGCGGTTCACACCTCAGATTCGTCACCCACTGAATCTGCGAGAAGATTCGCTTGGCCTAGTCCGGCGCCTGCCCCACGACCTCCGCACCGTTGAGCACTACCGCATCAAAATCCTGCTCGCAGCCTTCGTGAACCGCCCCGGCGTGTCCGGAGACTTTGGGGTGTACCGGTGCTAAAGAGGCCCTGACCGACAAACGGAAAGGGCCTATGACCTGCGGTGGAGCCAAGGGGACTCGGACCCCTAACCCCCTGCTTGCAAAATCCCCGAAGGGCTTCCTGGAGAGGCTGATTGAGCACGGAATCGGGCGTTCTGGGGTACCGGATCACACCGGTTTCGTGACGCAATGCAGTACCTTTCTGGGGTACAAATCTGGGGTACGGCCGACGCGAGGTGTGTGGCAGTGGCTGAGCATCCGCAAGGCGGCTCCTCGCATGCCGACCTCTCGCTTCCGTCTGGCTAACGTGACACATCGGTTTGTCTGACTACCATGACAAACACGTCTGTCATGGTAGCGTGACAACCGTAAATGTCACGCTGACCAGACAGTGGCCGAGAGGAGGCCCCGTGCTCGTCACAGTGCGCGACCTTGGAGCCGCCGTCCGCGCTGCTCGGCAACAGGCCGGGCTGAGCCAGCAAGCCTTGGCTGACCGCGCTGGCGTCCCGCGACAGTGGGTTTCTCGGCTCGAGACCGGGTCGAACCCCGGCGCCGAGCTCCGCAAGGTGCTCGACGTGCTTGCTGCGCTCGGCCTGACCGTCAAGCTGGGGCCATCGCCCGAGCCCAGCTCGTTGGACGAGGACCCCTTTGCTGACATGTTCGCAGGCGAATCGTCATGACCGCGATGAACCTCTTCCTCGATGGCGTCCTGGCCGGCAGGGTGGAGCAGTCGACCGGTGGCGCATTGAGCTTCACCTACGACGTCGGGTACACCTCTGGGCGCAGCCCGACCCCGCTGTCCCTATCGATGCCGCTGTCCGGGCGGCGCCACGGCAACCGCGTCGTGTCGGCATGGCTGGATGGTCTGCTGCCCGACAACGCGGCCGTGCGCGAGGAGTGGGGCCGCCGCTTCCAGGTGTCGGCGCGCAACCCCTTCGCACTACTGCGACACGTCGGGCGTGACGCCGCCGGGGCTGTGCAGGTGCTGCCGGTCGACGTGGACCCCCCGGACGCGGCCCAACGCACCGGCGACGTGCGCCGCCTGTCCGAGGCCGAAGTCTGCGACATGCTGCGTGAGCTGGCCGTGCGCGATGCCGGCTGGGAGGTCGGGGCCGGCTCGGGCCGCTGGAGTCTGGCCGGCGCTCAGAACAAGGTCGCCCTGCACCTGCTCGATGACGGCGGCTGGGGTGTGCCGAACGACTCCACCCCGACGACGCACATCCTGAAGCCCACGCGCGCCGACACCCGCTTCGGCGACCTGCACGTCAACGAGTTCGTGTGTCTGCGCGCCGCAGGGCTGCTCGGGCTGAGCGTCGCCCACGTCGACCTTGTCGACTTCGGCGGAGCAAAGACCCTGGTCTCCACTCGCTACGACCGGCGGCGCGATGGTGGCGGGCAGTGGCTGCGTCTGCACCAGGAGGATCTTCTCCAGGCGATGAGCTACCCGTCGTCCAAGAAGTACCAGGCCGACGGTGGCCCCAGCGTCAGGAACGTTGCTGCGCTGCTCGGCACGCTGGGGCTTGCCGACCGCGAGGCGGTACGGACGGCGTTCTTCGACGCGTTTGCCTTCAACGTGCTCGTTGGAGGCACGGACGCACACGCGAAGAACTACAGCCTGCTGCTGCGGGGCCCTCGGGTCGCCCTGGCGCCGCTGTACGACGCGGCCAGCTACGCGCCGTACCTGAAGCCGGGCGAAGCCGTGCGCAGCTCGATGAAGGTTGGCGGGGCATGGCAGGTCCGCGACGTGTCGGTCGAGGACTGGGTCGATGTCGCGACCGCCCTCGAGCTGCATCCCGACCTCGCTCTCGACCGGGTTGAGTCGCTGCGCACCCGGCTGCCCGACGCAGTAGCGCAAGCGGCGGACACGGCACCACCATCGTTCAAGAAGGAGGCGCACCGGCTGGCAGCTGAGGTCGCCCGCCAGAGGCACCTGCACGTCCCGCGGCTGCCCCACGCACGTCGCTAGTTCGCTCCGATGGCTTGCCTGCGGAACGGCCACTCCGGGACTCCTTGCTCATGTGGCGCGTCACCACCAGCGGTCCGGGAATCGGGACGCCTCCGGCGCATCATCGGGTACGTTGGCGATCTTGGAAGGCGGATCCTGGGAGTGGAGCTGCGTTGATCGTCCTTCACGGCTGGTGGTCCATCCAGCGCGATCCCAGGGGGGAACTGATCGTCTGGGCCGAGGACTCGGAGGCGCCGGCACAGCCACCTGTTCGCCGAGGTCGCCGCCCAGCGAAGCAGACTCACCCCCCCTTCGCCGTGTCCGCGCAGGCGTTGGCAGCTGCAACAGCCCGAGAAGGCACACCGGGTACGGCTGTCCTCGCCCTGCCGAACCAGGGTCGGGGCCCGTCCGCCTCGGCAGAGGTGCTCCGAACCCGCGCGGAGCCGCAGACCTCGCAGTCCCCGGCCGAGGGGCAGTGGGAGGTCCCAACCCTTGCCTTGGACTCTCAGAACGCCCTGGCCTACCTGCTGGAACCCGGCGACGCCGAGATCGACCCAGAACGACCGATCGTCGCCGGTGACCTGCGAGTGCTGCAGGCAGTTGCAGGGTTGGCCAAGGATCTCGTCGGACGCGGACGGGTCCTGCCCGGCGTGCGAGGGGCGGGCGAGGGTCGGGCGATGGCGATGTGGTCGCCGGTCGTGACCGGAGCCGACGCCGTCTGGCTTCGCGCCGCGGCCGCGGGGCTGCCCGGTTCGTTCACGGCCGCACACCCGGCATCCGTTGACCGAGGTGCGGCCGCGGTGCGGTTGCTGGCCGCTGCGACCGATGACCTGGTGGACGCGGCGGTGCGCTCGCGCCTTGGCCCCGGCAATCGCCGGCGGACAGCAGCGTCGTTCCGGTCGGCGCTGACCGGTTCCGACCCCTACTTCGCCACCACCCCGGTTGCCCTGGCCGCCCTGGACGAGGCGCTGGCCGAGTGGCAGCGGGAGGTGACCCAGGTCGGTGCGGTTCGGGCCTGCTTCCGGTTGGTCGAACCGATCGGGGCTGCAGGGGCAACCGCTGGCGAGGCAACGGCCGGCGAGGTGGCGCCTGACCCCACGTGGCGAGTGGACTTCGCGTTGCAGTCGACGCAGGAACCGAGCCTGGTCGTCGACGCCGGGCAGGTGTGGCGTGCGAAGGGGGCTCTGCGCGCGCTGGCCCGTCACGTCACCGATCCGCAGGAGACCCTGCTCGGTGAGCTCGGCCGTGCGGTGCGCCTCTACCCGGACATCGAGGGTGCGCTGCGCACCGCGAAGCCGTCGTCGCTGACCCTGGACGTCGACGGCGCACACCGGTTCCTTTCGGAGGCCGCGCCGATCCTGCTGGCCGCCGGCTTTGGCGTACTCCTCCCGAGCTGGTGGACCAACCCATCGATGCGGTTGGGCGCGAAGCTCTCGGTGTCGACCCCGGCTCAGCCGGGCCAGGTCGCGACCAACGCGACGATCGGCCGCGATGGTCTGGTGGAGTTCCGCTGGGATCTGGCTGTCGGGGAGCACACGCTGACCGAGCAGGAGGTCGCCGACCTGGTTGAGGCCCAGCAGCCTCTGGTGCGGGTGCGCGGTCAGTGGATGTACGTCGATGCCGAACGCCTTGCACGGGCCCGGGTGTTCCTGGCCAAGAAGTCGCGCGGCAGGGGTCGGATGAGCGTCGGGGAGGTGCTCGCGACGCTCGGGGCAGTCGAGGACGGACCAGGTGGCCTGCCGGTGGTGGACGTCGAGGCGCAGGGCTGGCTCGCGGACCTCCTGTCCGGTCAGGTTGACCACCGGGTCGCGCCGATGACCGCGCCGGAGGGTTTCAAGGGCGAGTTGCGTGCGTACCAGCAACGTGGTCTGGCCTGGCTGTCGTTCCTGGAGTCGGTCGGTCTGGGCGGCGTCCTCGCCGACGACATGGGTCTGGGCAAGACCGTTCAACTACTGGCCCTGATGTGCGGCGGGGTTCCCGCGGAGGCGGGTCCGACCCTGCTGGTCTGCCCGATGTCGATCGTCGGGAACTGGCAGCGTGAGGCTGCCCGCTTCGCCCCGGGGCTGCGGGTGCACGTTCACCATGGGGCCGAGCGACCCAAGGGCGAGGACTTCCAGGAGGTTGTGGCGTCCAGCGACCTGGTCGTGACGACCTACGGGCTGGTGGTTCGCGACGTCGAGGCGCTGCGTGAGATGAGCTGGCGTCGAGTCGTCCTCGACGAAGCCCAGGCCGTCAAGAACGCGGCGACTCGCGCGGCGGTCGCGGTGCGGTCGCTGCCCTCGCCGCACCGGTTCGCGGTGACCGGGACCCCGGTGGAGAACAGGCTGGGTGACCTCTGGTCGCTGATGGAGTTCGCCAACCCTGGACTGCTTGGTCAGCCCGCGTCGTTCAAGCACAGGTTCGCGACGCCGATCGAGCGGCACGGGGATGCCGATGCAGCGACCCGCCTGCGAACGCTGACCCAACCCTTCGTCCTTCGCCGGCTGAAGACAGACACCTCGATCATCACCGACCTACCAGCCAAGATCGAGATGGAGGTGGTGTGCTCGCTGACCCGCGAACAGGCCTCGCTGTACCAGGCGGTCGTTGCGGACATGATGGAGCGCATCGCGAGCACTGACGGCATCGAGCGCCGCGGACTGGTCCTGGCGACCATGACCAAGCTCAAGCAGGTCTGCAACCACCCGGCGCAGTTCCTCAAAGACGGCAGCCGACTGGCCGGGCGCTCAGGCAAGCTCGAGCGAATGGAGGAGACCCTCGACGAGGTGCTCGCCTCGGGGGAAAAGGCGCTGCTGTTCACGCAGTATGCCGAGTTCGGCGACATGCTGCGCACCCACCTCGGTGCCCGGTTCGGCCGTGAGGTCGGGTACCTGCACGGGGGGCTGGGCAAGAGTCAGCGCGACCCCCTCGTCGCCCGGTTCCAGGACCCTGCCGGTGTCGGTCCGTCCCTGTTCGTCCTGTCGTTGAAGGCCGGGGGCACGGGGCTCACCCTCACCGCCGCCAACCATGTCATCCACGTCGATCGCTGGTGGAACCCGGCCGTGGAGGACCAGGCCACGGACCGGGCCTTCCGGATCGGGCAGACCCGCTCGGCCCAGGTGCGCAAACTGGTGTGCGCGGGCACGTTGGAGGAGAAGATCGCCCTGATGATCAAGGACAAGCGGGGCCTGGCTGCCAGCGTCGTGGGTACCGGTGAGGGCTGGCTCACCGAGCTCTCCACCTCTGCCCTGCGTGAGCTGTTCACGCTCGAGGCCGGGTCGGTGGTGGAGTGAGCCCGCCCGGTCGAGGCCGTTCGAGCCGGTCAGCCGGCTTCCCGCCCCCGTCCAAGCCTCGCGCCGTGGACGGCGGGCTCGTTGCCCGCAGCGCGCGAGGTGCGATCGGGGAGCACTGGTGGTCACGGCGTTTCCTCGAGGTGCTGGAGTCCTTCGCGCTCGGCTCGCGACTGACCCGTGGCAAGAACTACGCCCGACGGGGCCAGGTGCTGTCCCTTGAGGTGGCCCCTGGAGTGGTCACGGCATCGGTGCAGGGTTCCCGCAGGACGCCCTACAAGGTGGCGATCGCCTTGCCCGCGTTCAGCGAGCTGGTGTGGGCCAAGGTCGAGGTGACCCTTGCGGAGCAGGCGATCCACAGCGCCCGCCTGCTCGCGGGCGAGATGCCCCGAGACCTCGAGGAGGTCTTCGAGTCAGCTGGGGCGCCACTGTTCCCACAGCGGGCCAAGGACCTGACGCTGCACTGCGCCTGCCCGGATTGGGAGGTCCCGTGCAAGCACCTCGCGGCCACGTTCTACCTGCTGGCGGAGCGCTTCGACGACGACCCGTTCGCCATCCTGCTGTGGCGAGGGCGTAGTCGGGCGGCACTCCTGAACCGGCTTCGCGAGCTGCGCGGCAGCGACACGGCAGATCGCGCGGAGGAGCCTGCGGTGCCGGCGGCCGAAGGTCTGCGGCTGGGAGCGGTGATGGCGTTGGCCGATCTGGCCCTGGCCGATGGCGATTTCTGGACCGGGGCGCCCGTCCCCGCGCTGCCTGTCCAGCCGGAGCTGCCGACAGATCTGCTGCTGCGCCAGCTCCCGGCACCGGGGGCGCTGTTGGGTGGCCCGGGTCTCGTGACCTACCTCGCGCCGTTGTATGCGGCGTTCGGAGAGTCGCCCGAATGAAAGTCCCTGTGCCCTCGAGCGGAGGCCGACAACCCTGAAGCTCCGCCCGGTGCGGCGGTTCGGGGGATCGCTGACCCCGGTGACCTGGCTCCGTCCTGGCCACCGTGAGAGTCTGCAATGCCTGCGCTCGGAACACGCCGAGGGGCGCCCCGTGTCTTGATCGCGCAGCCCTGACAGGGCTGTTCGCGAGACGTGACAACTCCAGTTGATCAGGGGTCGAGCTGACCAATAGATCTGATCAACAAGGCGGTGACCACTTCGTTGCTGACAGTTGCCCCCAGACAACCGGTCAGGTCACCGTCGAATCCGCCCCAACAGCCATTTCGTCCGGGGGCGTCAGGGTGTCCTCGCGAGCCGCGTGGGCACTGTCGCCGAGATTCGCTGGGTAATAGCACTCAGGGCCCTCTCCGGTGATCGGCGAGTGCCTCCGACCTGCGTGGAAGCTAGGCGGTTCGAACCCTGACCCCCTGCTTGCAAA
>JBBSQC010000035.1:0-38985 GCA_038258215.1 Actinomycetales bacterium
CACCAACCGGTGCGGCCGCTCCGATCTTGTGCGTGGCGACTGCGTGAGCGGACCCGTCAGGATGCCCGGCCGCGGCGGCGCAGCGCCCGAATCTTCGCCAGTCTGATGCGACGAGCCACGTCAGCGGGGTCCTCCAGGTCCGGCCACGTCAGCCGCACGACCTCGTAGCCGAGGTCCACGATCCTTGACTCGCGCTGCTTCTCGGCAGCGAGGGCGCTCCTGCCCTCCGAGCCCGCGTACTTCACGAGCCCGTCGAACTCCACGACCACGAGGTCATCCACGAGGAAGTCCACGCGGCCGACGAATGCTGACCCTGACCTGAGCACGGCCTGGGATCGCACGTTCAGACCCAGATCCCGGAGCAGGAGTCGCGTCCTGCTCTCACCGATCGACTCGGCGGCGGTATCGATGAGCTCCACGGCGAGGGTGGCCCGCTCTTGCTGGTGCTCGGGCAGGCGGCGCACGGCGCTGAGCAGCGAGCTCGGAGTGCACAGACCGGAATGCAGTGCGGCATCCATCGAGCACACACCCGCCACCGGTCCCGAGGCCGCGGCGACCTGGACGAGGGCGACGGGAAGGTCCACGAGCCGCCACCCCCGGCTGAGCACGATCGGCAGCCCGGATGCCGGGTGGGTCCGCAACCGGCTTCGCACGGCGGGCTGCTTCACCGCGGAGACGACGTCGACGGTGCGCAGGTCGACCCCGTAGGCGGGGATCCCTTCGAGCATGAGGGCCGCGTGGTGGCTCGCGGCGTCCTGCGCGGGCCTCGTGCGGAGCACCGCGCGGGCTCGGAGGCAGTACCGGGCCTCGTGGTCCGCGGCGTCGTGGGCCTCGCGGAGCACGAAGGCGCCACGCCGGACGCGGACCAGCTCCTTCGCGCGGGTGAGGTCGTCAAGGGTGGCCACGGGGATCTGGAGGCGGCGGGCATCGGGGGCTCCGAGCACGCCGTCCTGGGCCAGTGCCACCGCCCGAAGTCTCTTGTCCACGCACATCACCGTGCCCGTTCGCACCCGGAGGCGGTAGACCCGTGGGCCGGTCTTCTGCGTGATGGGTGAGTAGGGGGATTGCCACAAAACCCGGATGCCGGGGTCAGCAGGGGGCGCGGGTAGGGTGCGGCGCCATGGGAATGTTCAGCCGAGACCGGTGTGAGGGCAAGACCCCCGAGCAGCTCGCGATGATGCGCACCGCGGGGCTCCTCGTCGGCGAGACCCTGCGTCTGCTGGAGGCGGCGGTCCGTCCTGGGGCGACGACCCTCGACCTCGACACCCTGGCCGAGGCGCACATCCGCGACCACGGCGGCATCCCGAACTTCCAGCTCGTGCCGGGCTACCGGCACACCCTGTGCACCTCGGTCAACGAGGAGATCGTGCACGGCATCCCGGGCTCCCGGGTCCTCGAAGAGGGCGATCTGCTCTCCATCGACTGCGGCGCCCAGGTCGACGGGTGGAACGGCGACTCCGCCCTGAGCCTGGTCGTCGGGGGCCGCGACGCCGCCCGTCCTGAGGACCTCGAGCTCATCGACGACACCGAGGCGTCGCTGTGGGCCGGAATCTCCGTCCTCACCGTCGGCGGCGACCTGTATGCCGTGGGCGCGGCGGTCGAGGACAGCCTCGCCGCCACCGGCAGCCAGCGGGGCCGCGAGTACGGCATCGTCGAGGACTACGTCGGGCACGGCATCGGCACCTCGATGCACATGGACCCGCAGGTGCCCAACTACCGGGTGTCCGGCAAGGGCCCCCGGGTCGTGGACGGGACGACGATCTGCATCGAGCCGATGGTCACCCTCGGCGACCAGGACAACACCGTGCTGCAGGACGAGTGGACGGTGGTCACGCGCGACGGCTCAAGGGCCGCGCACTGGGAGCACGCCGTCGCGGTGACGGCGGGCGGCGTGTGCGTGCTCACGGCCATCGACGGGGGCGAGGCACGCCTGCGCTCGCTCGGTGTGCCCTACGCGGCACTCGCCCCGGCCTGAGCCCCCCGTAGCGCCACGAACCGAGCCGCAGCCCTCCTCCACGGGTGTGCCTCATCTCTCGCCGAGAGCATCCTCCACGGACACTAGGGTGGCAACGACGACCCGACGACAAGGCACGACCCGGCGCAGGAGAGTGGGATGACGCAGTCCGCGGCACCGACGGGGACCCCGCTCGCAGCCGGGTTCGCACCTCGTGGCCACGAGGACTGGCAGACCCTCGCGGCAGCGGTCGTGAACCGGCGGCGCCCCGAGCCCGAGCACGTCACCCCCGAGGAGGCCGAGGCCTCCCTGCGCGCCCTCGTCGACGGTGACATCACGCTCGACCCGCTCTACCTCCGACCCACCGATGACCCCGCACTCGGCGTGCCCGGCCGGATGCCGTTCACCCGCGGACGCGCCGTGCGCGAGGCGACCCTCCCGTGGGACGTCCGGGCCCTGCACGACGACCCCGACGCCGCCCTGAGCCGGGCTGCGGTCCTCGACGACCTCGAGCACGGGGTGACCTCCGTGTGGGTGCACCTCGGCGAGGACGGCGTCGACCCCACCGATCTCGCCGACGTGCTCGCCGACGTGCACCTCGACCTGGCGCCGGTGGTCGTCTCGAGCGCCACCGACCAGCCCGGCGGCGCGCGAGCGCTCATCGACGTCGTGGGCGACCGCGAGGTGGCCGGCATCAACCTGGGTCTGGATCCGATCGGTGCCGCCGCCCGGCGAGGTGGTGCAGCCGAGCTCGGGCCGCTGACCGAGGCCTTGCGGGCCTGCACCGGCCGCGACCGGCTGCGCGCGATCACCGTCGACACCCGGGCCGTGCACGACGCCGGCGCCGACGACGTCGACGAGGTCGCCTACGCCGTTGCCACGGGCGTCGCCTACCTGCGTCACCTCGAGGGCGAGGGCATCGCTCCGGCCGAGGCGTTCCCCCATGTCGAGTTCCGCATCTGTGCCACCGCCGACCAGTTCCTCACGGCGGCCCGCTTGCGGGCCCTTCGGCGGGTGTGGGCCCGGGTCGGGGAGGTCAGCGGCGTGCCGGCGAGCGAGCGGGGCGCCCGGACCCACGCGGTGACGAGCCTGCGGATGACCAGCCGCGAGGACCCCTGGGTCAACGTGCTGCGAGGCACCCTGGCCGCCTTCGGAGCCTCGCTCGGCGGTGCCGACGCGATCACCGTGCTGCCCTACGACACTGCGTGGGGGCTGCCCGAGCGCTTCTCCCGCCGGCTGGCCCGCAACACCCAGGTCCTCCTCGCCGAGGAGTCCAACGTCGGCAAGGTCAGCGACCCCGCAGGTGGGTCCTGGTACGTCGAGTCGCTCACCGACGACGTCGCGCGCTCGGTCTGGGCGACGGTGCAGGACATCGAGCGGGCCGGTGGGATGCCGTCGGCGCTCGCCAGCGGTGTGGTGGGCGACCGGGTGGCGGCCGCGGCTGCTCGGCGCAGCACGCTGGTCGCGACCCGGAGCCGGCCGCTCACCGGTGTCTCGACCTTCCCGATCCTCGACCAGCCAGGCCTGCAGCGGCGGCCGCGCGCCGCCCTCACCACCACCGACGGTGCGCTGCCCCCCCACCGCGACGCTGCCGCATACGAGTCGCTGCGCGACCGGGCCACGGCCCTGGGACAGCCGGCGGTGGTCGTGCGCACCCTCGGGGCCCCCAGGGACTTCACCGCGCGCGCGTCCTTCGTCACCAACCTGCTCGCCGCGGGCGGCATCCGGGTGGTGGCCGACGGTGCGCCCGTGGCGGTGCTCGCCTCCAGTGCGGCCGGGTATGCCGCGCACGCGGCCCGGGCGGTGGCCGACCTGCGCGGCGCCGGGGTGGGGCAGGTGTGGGTCGCCGGTCGCGCGGTCGAGCTGGGCGAGCTCGCAGACCTCGTCGACGGCGAGGTGTTCGACGGCACCGACGTGGTGGCCTTCCTGGCCGCGGTGCTGGACACCCTCGAGACGTCGGCGGGAGCGCAGCGATGAGCAGCGTCCCGGACCTCACCGGCGTCGACCTCGGACCGGCCCTCTCGAGCGAGTCCGAGGCCCAGTCCGCCTCCGAAGCCCAGTCCGCCTCCGAGCCCAAGGAGCCGTGGCTCACCCCCGAGCAGATCCCGGTCAAGGCGGTCTACACCGAGGCCGACCTCGAGGGCCTGGACTTCCTCGACACGATCCCCGGGGCGCCGCCGTTCCTGCGCGGGCCCTACCCGACGATGTACACGACCCAGCCGTGGACGATCCGGCAGTACGCCGGGTTCTCCACCGCCGAGGAGTCCAACGCCTTCTACCGCCGCAACCTTGCGGGCGGCCAGAAGGGCCTGTCGGTCGCGTTCGACCTGGCGACCCACCGCGGCTACGACTCCGACCACCCGCGGGTCACCGGTGACGTCGGGATGGCGGGGGTCGCGATCGACTCGATCCTCGACATGCGCACCCTCTTCGACGGCATCCCGCTGGACCAGATGTCGGTGTCGATGACGATGAACGGTGCCGTGATCCCGGTGCTCGCGCTCTACGTCGTCGCGGCCGAGGAGCAGGGGGTCGCGCCGGACCAGCTCTCGGGGACCATCCAGAACGACATCCTCAAGGAGTTCATGGTCCGCAACACCTACATCTACCCGCCCGAGCCGAGCATGCGGATCATCAGCGACATCTTCGCCTTCACCAGCCAGCGGATGCCGCGCTACAACTCGATCTCGATCTCGGGCTACCACATGCAGGAGGCCGGGGCGACGCAGGACCTCGAGCTGGCCTACACCCTCGCCGACGGGGTCGAGTACATCCGGGCCGGTCGCGCCGTGGGGCTGGACGTCGACGCCTTCGCGCCGCGGCTGAGCTTCTTCTGGGCGATCGGGATGAACTTCTTCATGGAGGTCGCCAAGCTGCGCGCGGCCCGGCTGCTGTGGGCGCGGCTCGTGCAGGCCCAGGGCGCACAGAACCCCAAGTCGCTCTCGCTGCGCACCCACTGCCAGACCTCGGGGTGGTCCCTCACCGCGCAGGACGTCTTCAACAACGTCGTGCGCACCTGCGTCGAGGCGATGGCCGCCACCCAGGGCCACACCCAGAGCCTGCACACCAACGCCCTGGACGAGGCGATCGCGTTGCCCACCGACTTCTCCGCACGGATCGCCCGCAACACCCAGCTCGTGCTCCAGCAGGAGTCGGGGACGACCCGCGTCATCGACCCTTGGGCGGGATCGGCCTACGTCGAGCGGCTCACCCACGACCTCGCCCAGCGCTCCTGGCAGCACATCGAGGAGGTCGAGGCCGCCGGTGGCATGGCCAAGGCGATCGAGGCCGGCATCCCGAAGATGCGCATCGAGGAGGCGGCGGCCCGCACCCAGGCCCGCATCGACTCCGGGCACCAGCCGGTCATCGGGGTCAACACCTACGTCGTCGAGCAGGACGAGCCCTTCGAGGTGCGGGGGGTCGACAACAAGGCGGTGCGGGCCAGCCAGCTCGCCAAGCTCGAACGGCTGCGGGCCGAACGCGACGAGGACGGATGCCGGGCCGCGCTGTCCCGGATGACCGAGGCCGCGCGGGCCGGCTCGGACGGCTCGATGGACACCAACCTCCTCGCGCTGGCCATCGACGCCGCACGGGCCAAGGCCACCGTGGGCGAGATGTCCGCGGCGATGGAGGAGGTGTTCGGCCGCTACACCGCGCAGATCCGTACCATCGGGGGCGTGTACGGCGCCGAGGCGGGGGAGGACGAGAGCGTGCGCGCCGCGCAGGCTCTCGTCGCGGAGTTCGAGACCGAGCAGGGTCGCCGCCCCCGCATCCTGGTCGCCAAGATGGGCCAGGACGGCCACGACCGGGGGCAGAAGGTCATCGCCACAGCCTTCGCGGACATCGGCTTCGACGTCGACGTGGGCCCGCTCTTCCAGACCCCCGCCGAGGTGGCCCGCCAGGCCGTGGACGGCGACGTGCACGTCGTGGGCGTGAGCTCGCTGGCCGCCGGTCACCTGGTGCTCGTGCCGGCCCTGCGCGCGGAGCTCGACGCCCTCGGGCGCGAGGACCTGATGATCGTCGTCGGCGGCGTCATCCCGCCCCAGGACTTCGAGGAGCTCCGCGCGGCCGGGGCCGATGCCATCTACCCACCGGGCACGGTCATCAGCCGCGCGGCCATCGACCTCGTGGGCGACCTGAGCCAGCGGCTCGGGTGAGCCCGGTCGACGTCGCCGGCCTCGTGGCCGGTGTCAGGGCCGGGTCGCGGCAGCACGTCGCGCGCGCGATCACCCTCGTGGAGTCCATCCGGCCGGACCACCGGGATGCCGCGGGCCGGCTGCTCGCGGCCCTCGCCGACGGCACCGGGGGAGCCGTGCGCGTCGGGATCAGCGGGGTTCCCGGTGCCGGGAAGTCCACCTTCATCGACGCCATGGGGAGCCGGCTCGTCGATCGTGGGCACCGGGTCGCGGTCGTGGCCGTGGACCCGAGCTCGCGCCGCACGGGTGGCTCGATCCTCGGTGACCGCACCCGGATGGCCGCGCTCACCAGCCGCGAGGGCACCTTCGTGCGGCCCAGCCCCGCGGGCCGCCACCTCGGGGGCGTGGCGCGCGCCACGCGGGAGTCGATGCTCGTGCTGGAGGCCGCCGGGTTCGACGTCGTCGTCGTCGAGACGGTCGGGGTGGGGCAGAACGAGGTCGCGGTCAGCGAGATGGTCGACACCTTCCTGCTGCTCACCCTGGCCCGCGCGGGCGACCAGCTCCAGGGGATCAAGCGCGGCATCCTCGAGCTCGCCGACGTCATCGCCGTCAACAAGGCCGACGGCGACGGTGAGGGGCCCGCGCGGGTCGCTGCGCGCGAGCTGTCCGGGGCGATGCGCCTGATGATGCCGGGCAAGGACGCCCGACGGCCGCCGGTGCTCACCTGCTCGGCGCAGACCGGAGCCGGCCTCGACGACGTCTGGGCGGCGGTGCTGGAGCACCGCGCCCACCTCCAGGAGGAGGGGTCCCTGGAGCTCCGTCGTGCCCGGCAGCAGCAGGACTGGATGTGGGCGATGGTCGACGCGCAGCTCTACGACGCGGTGCGACACAGTGCGTCGGTGCAGGAGCAGCAGCAGTCCATCGAGGAGTCCGTGCGCACCGGCGAGGTCAGTGCGGTCGACGGGGCGGGCCGGATCCTCGGTCTCTACTCCGCCGACATCAGGCAGTCGTGAGAGGAGCGGCGGCACCGGCCGGCGGGTCCGACACCGGGCTCCCGTGGGTCTGGCAGGCCACCACCGAGGAGGTCGGTGCCGACTACCGGTGCGATGCGCTGGCCGCCCGCCCCGGCAGCCGGATGGTGCGGGCCGTCACCGTCGACGCCCCGCCGGCGACGGTCTGGGCGTGGCTGGGCAACCTGCGCGTCGCGCCGTACAGCTATGACCTGCTCGACAACCTCGGCCGACGCAGCCCTCGCACGCTGCGCTCGGACCTGGCGCCGCTGGCCGTGGGCGACCGAGTCATGACGATGTTCACCGTCGTGGAGGTGGCCCCGGACGAGGAGCTCGTCATCCGCGCCCATCCCGGCCCGGGCGCGCGGCTCTTCGGGGACGTGCTCGTCGGGTATACCGTGCGGCCCAGCGCCACCGGATGTCGGCTGCTCGCCGTCCTGCACGTCGCCGGTGGGGACACCGCCGCTGCTCGCCTGCGGCACGTCGCGCTGGCCTGGGGTGACCTGCTGATGATGCGCAAGCAGCTGCGGACCCTCGCCGCCCTGGCCGAGGGCGAGCAGGTCAGCCGCGGGCGGGGGTGAGCCAGCCGGCCGGGGCGATCCCGCGGCGTCGGGCGGATCGGAGCAGCAGCGCGGTGACCAGGACCATCGCGACCAGACCCGGCAGCGTCGAGAGGGCCGAGCCGGTGGTGTCGGTGTCGATGTAGGACTCCTCCAGCCCACCGGCGAGAATGCCGGTGACGGTGACGAGCAGGTTGTTCACGACGTGGATCGCGATCGCGGCCTCGATGCCGCCGGTGCGCCAGGCCAGGTAGCACCCGGCGACGGCCAGGCTCCCCACGTCGGTGAGGATCCAGGGGTCGAAGGACCCGTGCGCCAGGCCGAACGCGACAGCCGACAGTGCCGTGGTGATCAGGAGCGCGACGCGTTCCGAGGGAATCCAGGCCCCGACGATCTGCACGAGGCCACCGCGGAAGGCCACCTCCTCCCCAGCGGACTGGAGCGGCGTCGTGAGGAGGGTGACCACGAGCAGCCCCACCCAGTCCTGCGGTCGGGGCAGCACCTCCTGGTCGAAGAGCACCCACGAGGCGGCGAGGTAGACCACCCAGACCGGGACCACCACGAGGGCGCACCGCCCTAGCCAGCGCCACCGCATCCGGCCGGTCACCGACAGCACCCGCCCCGGTGAGCGTCGAAACCCGGCCCACAGGGCGAAGAGCGTGGCGGGCACCAGCACCGCGAGCACGAGGTTGAGCCACAGGCTGGCGCCAGGGGTGAGGCTGAAGGCTGCCTGGTCATCGGGCAGCAGGTCGAGCAGGGCGAAGGGGGCGGTGACCGCGGTGGACAACGCGAAGAACCCCAGCAGGAGCAGGGCCATGGCCACCAGCGGGCGCCACCACCGCAACCGCGGCCCGCGCATCTGGTGGGCGTAGGAGCGGGGGCGGGCGTCCTCGGCCGCGCGGGCCTCGCGCTGCTCATCCTCGGTGCGGGCGGTCTCTCGAGCACGGGCGGCGCCGAGGAACCCCCACAGCACGGGGTGGGGCGCGACGCCGTCGGTGAGGACCGCCTCGGCGGTGGGTGTCGCGAGGAGGAACGTCGGGCCCGGCAGGCGGAGCACGTCGGCAGGGCCGCCCGGCGCGCTCGCCTCCACGACCCAGCCCCGGGCCAGCAGCGCGGCCACGACCGGGTCCGCGGGGTGGAGGGCAACCGGGTCGGTGCCCGGCATCCCACGAGGGTCGGTGGAGTCGGCGGCGTCGCGGGCGAGCACGTCCAGCCCTCGCCCGGTGGCCAGGACCGGGATGCCGGCCCGGTGCGCCGAGCGCGCCGCGCGCCGGCTGCCGTCGTCCTCGGAGGCGTCGACGGCCGGCGCCACCCACACGCCATCGGCCCCGTCGACGACGCCCAGGAGGCCCGGGTCGGCATGGACCACCTCGATCGCGCCGAAGTCCAGCCCGCAGCGGGTCGCGAGGACGGGGAGGTGAGCCGTGGCCGGTGCTCCGCGACCGACCACGAGGAGGCGTACCGTCATGGCCGGGAGCGTAGCCCGCCCGGTCCGGTGCCCCGCGGCCACCCCGGGTGCCCGCGGATTTCGTGCTGGGAGCACCGCTGGCCTATCATCGAATGTCGGTCACGTGTGCGTCATGCACGGGTGGAAGCCCTGCGTGAGGAGCACGAGGCCGATTTCCATGGGCGGATCGATTTCCGAAGAGTCGCCCAACGGCGGAGAGAGAGGGTATGGCCAAGAAGGACGGCGTTATCGAGATCGAGGGAACGATCGTCGAGGCTCTCCCAAACGCGATGTTCCGGGTCGAGCTGAGTAACGGTCACAAGGTTCTCGCGCACATCTCTGGGAAGATGCGCCAGCACTACATCCGGATCCTCCCCGAGGACCGCGTGGTGGTGGAGCTCAGCCCGTACGACCTGACTCGCGGCCGCATCGTCTTCCGATACCGCTGACCACGCATTTCGACGAGACAGCAAAGGCGACATGAAGGTTCAGCCGAGCGTCAAGAAGATCTGTGACAAGTGCAAGGTGATCCGCCGCAACGGTCGGGTCATGGTCATCTGCGAGAACCTGCGCCACAAGCAGCGCCAGGGCTGACGCGAGTCAGACGCACGATCGCCCCACCACGGGGCCGCACGGGTCGACAGGGCTCGAGCACGCAGAAGTGAAGAAGCACGCAGCACCCGACCCCCGACGGGTCACCTGGTAGCAGGTGGGCGCGGGACGTCACCCTCGGCCCGGAGGCCGAGGACCGGACCAGGATGGGCCGGACCGGTGGCTGTGCCAGACCTCCGGACAACAGAAAAGGAACCATCCTCAGATGGCACGTCTAGTTGGAGTGGACCTCCCGCGCGAGAAGCGCGTCGAGGTCGCACTGACCTACATCTTCGGAGTCGGTCGGACCAGCGCGCAGAAGGCCCTCGCGGCGACCGGGGTCAACCCCGACACCCGCGTCAAGGACCTCGTCGACGACGACCTCGTCAAGCTGCGCGACTGGATCGATGACAACCTCAAGGTCGAGGGCGACCTGCGACGCGAGGTCCAGTCGGACATCCGCCGCAAGGTCGAGATCGGCTCGTACGAGGGGCTGCGACACCGTCGCGGCCTGCCCGTCCGTGGCCAGCGCACCAAGACCAACGCGAGGACCCGCAAGGGCCCCAAGCGCACCGTGGCCGGCAAGAAGAAGGCCGGTAAGTGACCTGCGCCTCGCGCGCGTCACTGCCACCGCTTCCGAAGAACTCGTAGGAAAGAGAGCACATGCCTCCCAAGGGCCGTACCGCGGGCGCCAAGAAGGTGCGCCGCAAGGAGAAGAAGAACGTCGCTGTGGGCCAGGCCCACATCAAGAGCACGTTCAACAACACGATCATCTCGATCACCGACCCCGCCGGGGCCGTCATCGCCTGGGCCTCTGCCGGCCAGGTGGGTTTCAAGGGGTCTCGCAAGTCCACGCCGTTCGCCGCGCAGACCGCCGCCGAGGCCGCTGCGCGCCGTGCCATGGAGCACGGGATGCGCAAGGTGGACGTCTTCGTCAAGGGTCCGGGTTCCGGTCGTGAGACCGCGATCCGCTCCCTGACCGCCGCCGGCCTCGAGGTCGGTTCGATCCAGGACGTCACCCCCAGCCCGCACAACGGTGTCCGCCCGCCCAAGCGCCGCCGCGTCTGAGCGCCCAGAGACTTCGCGAAAGGTAAGAGAGAGACATGGCCCGTTATACCGGACCCATCACCAAGAAGTCGCGCCGGCTCAAGACCGACCTCGTCGGCGGCGACAAGAACTTCGACACCCGTCCCTTCCCCCCCGGCCAGCACGGTCGTCGCCGGATCCAGGAGAAGGAGTACCTCACCCAGCTGCAGGAGAAGCAGAAGGCCCGCTTCACCTACGGCGTCATGGAGAAGCAGTTCCGCCGGTACTACAAGGAGGCGGCCAACCGCCCCGGCAAGACCGGTGAGAACATCCTGACGATCCTCGAGTCCCGTCTCGACAACGTCGTCTACCGTGCCGGGCTCGCCCGCACGCGGCGCCAGTCGCGCCAGCTCGTCACCCACGGTCACTTCGAGGTCAACGGCGTGCGCGTCGACGTCCCGAGTTATCGCGTCGAGCAGTACGACATCGTCACGGTGCGCAAGCAGTCGGTCGAGACCTTCCCGCTCCAGCTCGCCCGCGAGACCTTCGGTGAGCGCCCGACCCCGGCCTGGATCCAGGTCGTCCCGGGCAGCCTGCAGATCCTCGTCCACCAGCTGCCCACGCGGGCCCAGATCGACACGGTCCTCACCGAGCAGCTCATCGTGGAGTTCTACTCCAAGAACTGACACCCCACCGGATGCCGTCCACCCTCGCGGGTGGGCGGCACCGGAGGGTCGGCCCGCACCACGGACAGAGGTGGGGCGGGCGCCGGGTCCTGGCACCCGGCATACACGAGGCGTCATATAGCGGTCGCCCGTGGGAAAGAAGAATCACCGTGCTCATCGCACAGCGCCCCATCCTCAGCGAGGACGTCCTCTCCGATGCCCGGAGCCGTTTCGCCATCGAGCCCCTCGAGCCCGGCTTCGGCTACACGCTCGGCAACAGCCTCCGCCGCACCCTGCTCTCGAGCATCCCGGGCGCGGCCGTCACGAGCATCCGCGTCGACGGCGTGCTCCACGAGTTCTCCACCATCCCCGGGGTGAAGGAGGACGTCACCGAGATCATCCTCAACATCAAGGGCATCGTCGTCTCCTCGGAGCACGACGAGCCGGTCGTGATGTACCTGCGCAAGCAGGGCGCCGGCGCCGTCACCGCTGCCGACATCGCCCCCCCGGCCGGTGTGGAGATCCACAACCCGGACCTGCACATCGCGACGCTCAACGACAAGGGCACCGTCGAGATGGAGCTGACCGTCGAGCGCGGTCGCGGCTACGTCTCGGCGAACCAGAACAAGTCCGGCGACCAGGAGATCGGCCGCATCCCGGTCGACTCCATCTACAGCCCGGTGCTCACCGTGACCTACAAGGTCGAGGCGACCCGTGTCGAGCAGCGCACCGACTTCGACCGCCTCGTCGTCGACGTCGAGACCAAGAGCTCGATGGCCCCGCGCGACGCGCTGGCCTCGGCCGGCAAGACCCTCGTCGAGCTCTTCGGCCTGGCCCGTGAGCTCAACGTCGAGGCCGAGGGCATCGACATGGGCCCCTCGCCGACCGACGCCGCGCTCGCCGCCGACCTGGCCCTGCCGATCGAGGACCTCGACCTCACGGTGCGGTCCTACAACTGCCTCAAGCGCGAGGGCATCCACACCGTGGGTGAGCTCGTCGGTCGCAGCGAGGCGGACCTGCTCGACATCCGCAACTTCGGTGCGAAGTCGATCGACGAGGTCAAGGCCAAGCTCGTGGGCATGGGCCTGCAGCTCAAGGACAGCCCCCCCGGGTTCGACCCCAGCCTCATCGCGGACCGCTACGACGACTTCTCCTTCGGTGAGGGCGAGGACGACACCGCGTACACCGAGGACGAGCAGCTCTGACCACGCCTCCCGGCCCCTAACCAAGGAGAACAGCAATGCCCACCCCCACCAAGGGTCCCCGTCTCGGAGGCGGTCCCGCTCACGAGCGGCTCATCCTGGCGAACCTCGCGACCTCGCTCTTCGAGCACGACTCCATCACGACGACGGAGACCAAGGCCAAGCGCCTGCGCCCCCTCGCCGAGCGCCTCATCACCTTCGCGAAGCGCGGTGACCTCCACGCCCGTCGCCGGGTGATGACGGTCATCCGTGACAAGGGTGTCGTGCACCGTCTCTTCGTCGAGATCGGGCCCGACATGGCGGAGCGCCCCGGCGGCTACACCCGCATCACGAAGATCGGCCCCCGCAAGGGCGACAACGCACCCATGGCGGTCATCGAGCTCGTCCGCGAGCCCGTCACCAAGAAGGCCACCGTCAAGGAGGCCGAGGCGGCCACCAAGCGTGCGGCCAAGGACGCGAAGAAGGCTGACAAGAAGGCCGAGCCGACCGTCACCGCCGACGCGGTCGAGGAGACCACCGAGGCCGCAGCCCTGGCCGAGGTCCCCGCCGGCGCCGTCGTCGCCAACGAGGACGGCTCCGGCCCCGAGGGCTACACCGTCAAGGGCAACGCCGACTCGGGCAAGTTCCACGTCGAGGGCTCGCAGTGGTTCGAGCAGACCGTCGCCGAGTTCTGGTTCCAGGATGCCGAGGCCGCCGAGGCCGCTGGGTTCGAGCCGGCCGGTGGCGCCTCGAAGCAGCAGGTCGAGGACGAGGCCTGAGCCCCGCCTGACCGGTATGCCGTGAACGGCCCCCTCCCGCACCGGGAAGGGGCCGTTCCGCGCTCCCACCCGGTGCGGGAGGGGGCGGTGCCCAGCGGGCGCTGGCCTCAGGTGGTCGCGCGTGTGCCCGCGGTGGAGAAGTGCCGGGCGAGCGGCACCAGACCCAGGACGAGCACCATCGGGACGGCATACCCGATCCGCAGGCTGTTCGTGCCGATCGTCCCGGTGAGCACCGAGCCGAGCAGCGCGCCGACGTAGTTGAACTGGTTGAACCGCGCGATGACGGCGTCGACGCGGGCCTGTCGCGAGGTGTCGTCGCTTCCGAGCCCGGCGACCCGGGCCGCCGCCGAGAACGCCAGCGGCGCGATGACGGCGACCCCGAGGCCCACGACGAAGAACCCGAGCACCCCGACCTGCCACGTCGGGGAGGGGGCGAAGACGACGATCGCCAACCCGATGGATGCCGTGACCGCGCCGGTGCGCACGACGGTCGGCGCCCCGAAGCGTGCGGTCGCCCGGTCACCCGCCGACCGCGCGAGGAGGGTGGCCAGGAGGTAGGGGAGGGTCGCCAGGGCGTACATCGCCGGTGATGTCGGGGGGTCGGTGAAGACGCTGTCGCTGCTGAGGTAGACCGGGCCCCACGCGGTGACGGAGGTGTCGACGGCGTAGAAGAGCACGAGCCCCGCGCCGACCATGGCGATCGCGCGCCACGGCACCCCGAGCTCGGTCGGGTCGGCGGCCGTGGCGCCGTGGTCGCGCCGCATGAGGGGCGCCACCAGCACGACCAACGGGCCGAGCACGAGCACGACCGACGCGCCGGACAGGCTGACTCCCGGCAGGGCGATCGCGACCAGGGTGGCGAGCACGCCCCCGGCGGTCCACGCCGCGTGGAGCGAGGGCA
The DNA here is from genome assembly GCA_038258215.1 of Actinomycetales bacterium. Lineage (GTDB taxonomy): Bacteria > Actinomycetota > Actinomycetes > Actinomycetales > Dermatophilaceae > Fodinibacter. The sequence goes on from JBBSQC010000035.1 coordinate 14,251, forward strand.
GCACCGGCCGCCCCATCCGGTGCTCGAGCGCCACGGCCTGCATGTTGGAGGCTGCGTCGTTCGCGCCGAGCCCGACCCCGTAGACCGCCATCCCCGCGACGAGCAGGGGGAGCCGGCCCGTGCCTCCCAGAGCGAGACCGATGACGAGGATGCCGCCGGCGATGAGCACGAGGGCGCCGCGCAGGGCCGTCGCGCTGTCGCGGTGGCGGGCCACCACCTCGGCCCCCACCGAGCCCGCGCCCGCGAGCAGCACGAGCAGCAGCATCAGCCCCGAGAGCTGGAGATCGGAGAGGTCGAAGAGCGCCTTGATCTCCGGCAGCCGCAGCGTGAGCGAGATGAACAGCAGCCCCTGCACGAGGAAGGCGCCGGAGATGGCGGTGCGATGCCGGAGCACGGCTCGCTGCGTCGTGGTCGATGCTGTCACGATCGGTCATTCTCCCGGTCGACGCCCCGCGGTCACCAAGGGGGTCACCGGTCCTTCGGGATGCCGTCACGCACCTGGCGTGTGTCGCGGGTGTGTGGCTCGCGCCTGGACCGGCGGCGCGGGCGGTGGCGAGTGGCGGCACTACGCTGGCGCGGTGAGCCTGCGGATCCGGATCGACCTCGCCTACGACGGCACGGAGTTCTCCGGGTGGGCCGCCCAACCGGGGCGCCGCACCGTCGAGGGCGAGCTCTGCCGGGGCCTCGGCGTCGTGCTGCGCAGCGAGGGCGACGTGCGGGTCACCGTGGCCGGACGCACCGACGCCGGAGTGCACGCGCGGGGCCAGGTGGCCCACGCCGACGTCGACGCCGACGCCTGGGAGCGGCTTCCCGGTCGGACCGACCAGACCCCGGAGGCCGCTGCGGTCAGCAGGCTGCGCGGCATGCTGCCGGCGGACGTCCGCGTGCGATCGGTGGGCCCCGCCCCACACGGCTTCGACGCGCGGTTCTCGGCCCTGCGCCGCCGCTACCTCTATCGGATCTGTGACGACGCCTCGAGCGCAGATCCGCTGCGGCGCCACGACACGGTCTGGGTGGGCCAGCGGCTCGACGTGGCGGCGATGGAGGAGGCCTCTGCCGCCCTCCTGGGGCTGCACGACTTCGCGGCCTTCTGCCGGAAGCGCGAGGGGGCGACGACCGTGCGCACCCTCTTGGAGTTCTCGTGGCGACGCGCGCCCGACGGCGTGGTGGAGGGCACCGTCGTTGCGGATGCGTTCTGCCGCAGCATGGTCCGGACCCTGGTCGGGTCGGTGGTCCCGGTGGGGGAGTGGCGGCTCGACCCGGCGGTACCGCGAGGGGTGCTCGACGCAGCGGTCCGCGACTCCCGGGTCAAGGTCATGCCCGCGCACGGGCTCTCACTGGAGGAGGTCGTCTACCCGGCGGATGCCGAGCTGGCGGCGCGAGCCTCGGAAGCACGATCCACCCGCACCCTCCCTCCGTCCCGGCAGGCGGCACGGGAAGTCGGATGAGTTCGCGGCGCGCGTCGTGGACACTGGTCTCTCGTGGGACATCTCGACGTCAATACCGTGGCTTTCGCGCTGCCCGACGGGCGGCCACTCCTGCGTGAGGTGACGTTCCGGGTCGGGGAGGGTGCCAGGGTCGCGCTCATCGGGCCCAACGGCACGGGGAAGACCACCCTCCTCCGCATCCTGGCCGGTGACCTCACGGCATCCGAGGGCGCCGTGACGCGCAGTGGAGGGCTCGGGGTGATGCGGCAGTTCATCGGCAAGGTGCGCGACGACACGACCGTGCGTGACCTCCTCGTGTCGGTCGCCCCCGAGCCGGTGCGGATCGCCGCGGCGGAGGTCGACCGCACCGAGATCGCCATGATGGAGCGGGACTCCGAGCCGGACCAGCTCGCCTACGCCCAGGCGCTCGCGGACTGGGGTGACGTCGGGGGCTACGAGTGGGAGACCCTCTGGGACGTCTGCACCGTCGCGGCCATCGGGGCGCCCTACGAGCAGGCCCAGTGGCGCCGCGTCGCCACCCTGTCCGGGGGAGAGCAGAAGCGGCTGGTGCTCGAGGCGCTGCTCCGCGGACCGGACGAGGTGCTGCTGCTGGACGAGCCCGACAACTACCTCGACGTCCCGGCGAAGCGCTGGCTGGAGGCCCAGCTCGTGGACTCCCCGAAGACCGTGCTGTTCGTGAGCCACGACCGCGAGTTGCTCGACCGGGTCGCCACCCGCATCGCCACCCTCGAGCCCGGCAGCACGGGCAACACCGTGTGGGTGCACCCGGGCCGGTTTTCAACCTACGAGCAGGCCAGGGCCGACCGCAACGACCGGCTGGACGAGCTGCGGCGGCGCTGGGACGAGGAGCATGTCAAGCTCAAGGCCCTCGTCGTGATGTACCGGGAGAAGGCCACCTTCAACGACGGCATGGCCTCGCGCCTCCGGGCCGCGGAGACCCGGCTGCGAAAGTTCCTGGAGGCGGGGCCCCCCGAGGCGGTGCCGCTGCGCCAGCAGGTGGCGATGCGCCTGCGGGGTGGGCGCACCGCCAAGCGGGCCGTCATCGCGAGCGCCCTCGAGCTCGCCGTCGACGGCCAGCAGCTGATGCGCCCGTTCGACGCCGAGATCTGGTTCGGTGAGCGGGTCGCCGTCCTCGGGAGCAACGGCTCGGGCAAGTCGCACTTCCTGCGGCTGCTGGCGGCCGGCGGGAGCGACCCGGACGTCGAGCACCAGCCCGTGGGCGACATCCGTCCGACGCCCGTGGAGCATTCCGGGACAGTGGTTCTCGGGTCGAGGGTCCGACCGGGCTGGTTCGCCCAGACCCACGACCACGCGTCGCTGCACGGTCGCACGCTGCTCGAGATCCTGCACCGGGGCGATGAGCACCGAGAGGGCCGACCGCGTGACCTCGCGGCCCGCGCCCTCGACCGCTACGGGCTCGCTCGTGCCTCGGAGCAGACCTTCGAGTCGCTGTCCGGGGGCCAGCAGGCCCGCTTCCAGATCCTGCTCCTCGAGCTGTCCGGTGCGACGCTGTTGCTGCTGGACGAGCCGACCGACAACCTGGACCTGCATTCCGCCGAGGCCCTCGAGGACGCGCTGGCCGCCTTCGAGGGCACGGTGCTGGCGGTGACCCACGACCGGTGGTTCGCTCGCGGGTTCGACCGTTTCCTCGTGTTCCGCGGCGACGGTCGGGTGCTCGCGAGCGCGGAGCCGGTGTGGGACGAGGGGCGTGTGGGGCGCGACCGCTCGGGCGCGGGAGGTTAGACAACTCGTCAGCTTTTCCTCCGCCATCTGGACGTGACGCGTCGGCGCCCCTAGGTTCCACGGTGGAACACCGGACCGGGGTGGCGACGTCCCGGCGACATCGAGGAGCAACGATGCCCCGTCCCCACCGTTCGTATGCCGTGCTGGCCGGGACCGCCCTCGTGGCCGGACTGGGGCTGGTGGCCGCCACACCGGCATCCGCCGCTCCCACGTCGGTCACCCTGGTCGGATCCCTCCAGGACGAGCTGGGCTGCACCGCGGACTGGCAGCCCGAGTGCGAGGCGACCATGTTGCAGCCCGTCGAGGGCGGCACGGCATACGCGAAGACCTTCGACGTGCCCGCCGGGAGCTACGAGTTCAAGGTCGCCCTCGACGGCACCTGGGACGTGGACTACGGCGCGGGCGGCGTCCAGGGCGGGGCCAACTTCCCGCTCGTTCTCGAAGGGCCGGCCACCCTCACCTTCGCCTACGACGACGAGACCCACGTCGTCACCATGACGCCGGAGGACCTGGCCCCACCGAAGCGCACCTACGGCGACCAGCGGTTGGCGAAGAGCTCGCTCCGGTCGTCCCTCACGCGTGAGCGGTTCTACTTCCTCATGGCCGACCGCTTCGCGAACGGCGACCCGGGCAACGACGACGGCGGCCTCACCGGGGGGCCGCTCCAGACCGGTCTGGACCCGACCAACAAGGGGTTCTACCACGGCGGCGACCTCGCGGGCGTCGAGAAGAACCTCGACTACATCAAGGGCATGGGCACGACCGCGATCTGGTTGACGCCCAGCTTCAAGAACAAGCCCGTCCAGGGCGGCCCGGGCGAGGAGAGCGCCGGCTACCACGGGTACTGGATCACCGACTTCACGAAGATCGACCCCCACCTGGGCACCAACGCCGAGATGAAGTCCCTCATCAAGGCGGCCCACAAGAAGGGCATGAAGGTCTTCTTCGACATCATCACCAACCACACCGCGGACGTCGTGGACTACCGCGAGGGTGCCTACACCTACCGCTCGAAGAAGAGCGCGCCGTACAAGACGGCCGCCGGGGACGCCTTCGACGACCGGGACTACGTCTCCACACCGGCTGCGGAGTGGCCCGAGCTGGACGCTGCGACGTCCTTCCCGTACACCCCGTTCCTGCACGAGGGGGACGAGGACGCCAAGACCCCCGCGTGGCTCAACAACCCCCTGATGTACCACAACCGCGGTGACTCCACCTTCGCCGGGGAGTCCTCCACCTACGGCGACTTCATCGGGCTCGACGACCTGTTCACCGAGCGTCCCGAGGTCGTCGAGGGCATGGGCGAGATCTACAAGAAGTGGGTCGAGTTCGGCATCGACGGCTTCCGCATCGACACGGTCAAGCACGTCAACCTCGAGTTCTGGCAACAGTTCGTGCCCGACATCCTCGAGAAGGCCAAGGAGGAGCACAACAAGGACTTCTTCGCCTTCGGCGAGGTCTACGACGGCAACCCGCAGGTCATGTCGGAGTACACGACGGCGGGGAAGCTCCAGGCGACCCTCGACTTCGGCTTCCAGCAGCAGGGCGTCGACTTCGCCAAGGGCAAGCCGGCCAGCGTCCTCGCCGACTTCTACGCCCAGGACGACTGGTACACCGACGCCGACAGCAACGCCTACCAGCTGCCGACCTTCCTCGGGAACCACGACATGGGCCGCGTCGCCATGTTCCTCAAGGACTCCTCCGCGACCGCCAACGAGCACCTCCAGCGGGTGGAGTTCGCCGACTCGCTGATGTTCACCACGCGCGGCAACCCGGTCACCTACTACGGCGACGAGCAGGGCTTCATCGGCACCGGCGGCGACCAGCTCGCCCGCGAGGACATGTTCGCCAGCCAGGTCGAGGTCTACAACGACGAGGAGGTGCTCGCCGGGCGCTCGGGCTCTCGCGACCGCTACGACAGGAGGCACCCGCTCTACCGGCACATCAAGGAGCTCTCTAAGCTGCGCGCCAGGCACCCCGCGCTGGCCGATGGCGCCCAGGTGGCGCGCTATGCCGCAGACGGGGCAGGGATCTTCGCGGTGTCGCGCATCGACGCGCGCAAGCAGCGCGAGTACATCGTCGTCGCCAACAACGCCACTGAGCCGGCGACCGCGACGTTCGACACCTACACGACCCGAGGGGCGTTCACCCCGATCCTCGACGCGCGCCAGAAGGTCCGGCCCGGTTCTGACGGCGCGGTCACGGTGACCGTCCCGCCGCTCACCGTGAGCGTGTGGAAGGCGACCCAGCGGATCGACACCTCGGGCGCGAAGCCGACCATCGACCTCTCGGTCCCCGAGACCGGGGTGTCAGGCCGGGCCGAGATCGGCGCCGACGTGGGCACTCACACCTTCGCCCAGGCCACCTTCGCCTACCGTCCCGTGGGCACCACGGCGTGGCGCACCATCGGCACCGACGACAACGCACCCTTCCGGGTCTTCCACGATGTCTCCGGTATGCCGTTGGGCTCGGTGCTGGAGTACCGCGCGGTCGTCAAGGACGCCGCGGGGCGCATCGCCGCCGACGGCTCGTGGGCCAGCGTGGTCACCTCGGCGGCGGCACCCACCGACGTCGAGGTCGGGGACCCGGTGGAGCAACCGGGAGCCGTCGCGGTGGCCGGGACGCACAACTCGGAGATGGGCTGCGCCGCCGACTGGGAGCCGTGGTGCGACCAGGCCCAGCTGGCGCTCGACGACCAGGACAAGATCTGGAAGAAGGAGTTCACCCTGCCGGCCGGCACGTACGGCTACAAGGCGGCGCTGAACCGTGAGTGGACCGAGAGCTACGGCAAGGGTGGCGGCTCGGACAACATCGACTACGAGACCGACGGCACGGTGACGTTCTACTACGACCACGCGACCCACTGGGTCACCTCGGACGAGGAGGGCCCCATCGTCACGGCGCCCGGTGACTTCCAGTCCGAGCTCGGGTGTGCCGCGGACTGGTCACCGGACTGCATGCGGCCGTGGCTCCAGGACAAGGACGGCGACGGCACCTACACGTGGGCGACGACGCTGATTCCGGCCGGCACGTGGGCCTTCAAGGTCGCGCACGGGCTGTCCTTCGAGGAGAACTACGGCGATGGTGGCGCGCCCGACGGGCCCAACATCACGCTGACCGTCCCCACCGACGGGGCGAAGACGATGTTCGTCTACGACTCCGCCACCCACCTGACGACGGTGACCAGCAGCTGACCGTGGGTCAGGAGCCCCATCCCGCGACGGCCCGTACACCAATCGACCAATAGGTCACTTCTTTACCGGACCGCGCGTAAACAAATGACCTATTGGTCAGCTGTTCACCGGGGCCTGCTCGTTGGCCGTCTTGATGGTCACGTCGGTGCCGCTGAGCAGCACCCGGAAACCGGCGCCGCTCACCGTCACCTTGGTGAGCTCGACACCGTCGGGCATCCCCGGGATGTCCTGACGGATGGTCACCAGGGTGCGCGCGATCGAGCTCGCGGCGGAGTCCAGGAACGCGGGCCCACCGAGGTCGACGGACTCGGGTTCGATGAGCAGCTGGCCGTTGTCGGCCACGACCGTGCTGATGGCCCGCACGGTCAGGTCCCGACCCAGGATGTTGACCCGGCGCTCCACGCCCACGCGTCCGGCGTCCACGGCATACAGGCGCGAGTCCCCGCCGACCTGCTCGGCGACGGCGCGGAAGGGAACCCGTGCGTCGATGTCGAGGCGCTTGGCGCGCAGCAGCCCCCCGGGAGAGGAGCGCATCCCCGACCCCTTGGCGATGAGGTCGTCGAGGTCGCCCTGCGGCGAGATCACGTCCGCGCTGTGCAGCTCGAAGTCCTGGAGCCACGTCTCGTCGTCGCGAAGGTCGGCGGGGGGCGCGACCACTGTCGCGGCCGACGACGTGGGGGTGGGCGTGGGTGTGGAGCTGGCTTCGGAGGTACCAGAGGACAACGCGAACACCCCCACGGCCGTGATGGCGAACAGCACGGCGAAGGTGGCCGCCACTCCGAGGAAGAAGTTCTTCATGCGTGCAGCGTGCCATCCACAGCCGCCGCGAGCGTGGTCGAGCGCTCCTGGCGTATCGCGGGAAGGTACAGAGCAGCACCGATGATGCTGAACGCACCCGCCGCGATGATCGCCGTTCCGGTGCTCGTGCCCTCGGCCAGGGGACCGAGGACGAGCAGCCCGAGACTGAAGGCCCCACCGGCGACCATCGAGTTCATCGACAGCACCGTGGTGCGGTTGTGGGACCCTGCCTGCCGGTGCAGCAGGGTGGCGTGCACGGGGCCGCCGGCGCCGTGCAGCGTGTAGGTCACGAGGAATGCCGTGATCAGGCCCGCCGGGCCGGCCATCACCCCCATGACGATGATGAGCGAGCCGTTCAGCACGCGGGCGACCAGCGCCGTCCACGCGACGCCGATCCGGCGGGCGAGCAGGCCTGCGACGAAACACCCGACCGCGAACAGTCCCCAGGCGGCGGCGGAGACCGGGCCCATCAGTGCCCCGGCCCGGCTCTCGCCGCCGACGAGCTCGGCCAGCCGGACCGGCATCAGGGTCTCGAAGGCGATCATGCCGACCGCCCAGAACACCTCGACGAGGACCAGGCACAGCAGCACCCGGGTGCTCCCGAGGAGCCGGATGCCGTCGGCCACCACCCTGGGTGCCTCCCTGGCCGAGGCCAGCGCACGTCGGAACCCCGTCGTGTCGACGTGGGTGCGCGGCTCGCGGACCAGGAGGGCGAGGGCCGCCAGGTGGACCACGTTGAGGCCGATCGCGACCCAGTAGGGGAACTCGAGCGCGCTGGCCGGTGCGAAGGGGTGCCAGGCGATGAGCCCTCCGGACAGGAGCGCACCCGCGGCGATGCCGAGCCCGAGCACGGTTCCGGCCCGCGAGAGTGCGGTCTCGACCGAGACCGCGGGGTCGTCGGCCTGGGCCGTGTCGACGTACCAGGCCTCCAAGGGACCGGAGTCCAGCGCGCGGAAGACGCCTTGGAGCAACAGCGCGACGATGAACATCGTGAAGGTCTGGGCGGTGACGAACAGCAGGCCGGAGGCCAGGGCGACCACCGCGGACGCGACGAGGACCGGGCGCCGGCCGATCGCGTCGGCGAAGCCACCGGTGGGGAGCTCGAGACCGAGTACCACGAACCCCTGCATCGAGAAGATGACGCCGATCTGGGCCAGGCTGAGCCCACGCTGGAGTGGCAGCAGCGTGGTCACGGCGATGGTGAGACCCACGGGAAACCATCGGGTGAAGGTCAGCAGGAGGAGGGTGCGCCTCGCCTGGCGGGCGCTCACCCGTCCGGCCCGCGGAGTCATCGTGATCCTCCTCGTGGGGGGCGGTTCAGGTCGACCGGGTACATCACGGCGTAGACGGCGACGCGACGCGCCTCGGGGTTGCCCTGCCCGACCCGGCGGTAGCGGGCGACCACCTCGGCGATCTCGTGCTTGAGGGACTGGGCCTGCTGGGGCGTGGCGACGACCCAGGAGTCGTTCATGCCGACGGCGTCGCGCCAGTCCGCTGGCCACGTCTCCTCGACGTCGAGCCAGTGCTCGAAGCGCTCGCCGAGATGGCGCGAGTAGTCGCGCTGGAGCCAGTTGAGGGCGGTCTCGGCGTCCTCGTCACCGACGAAGTCGCTCGGGTCGAACTGGTGGCTCTCCGTGGCGGCCCGCCAGAGCCGCCGTTTTCCCTCACCGTCGCCGGTGTCGGCAACCAGGCCCACGGACTCCAGTCGGCGCAGGTGGTAGCTCGTGGCACCGGAGTTGGTCGAGAGCCGAGTCGCCAGGTCGGTGGCGGTCGCGGGACCGTCGACGCGCAGGGCCGACAGCAGCCGGCTGCGCAGCGGGTGGGCGAGCGCCTTCAGCGCGGTGGCGTCGAGGCGGATCCCCGTGAGCTGGCCGTCCCCCGTGGGTGGTGTGGTCGTCATGCGTGCACAATACCGCTGCACAATCTGTTTGCACAAGTACTGTGCACGTTAAATGTGCGTGACCGTCTGTGCAGGTCAGGTGCCCTTTCGTGGCCTGAGCCGTGCGATTAGGGAGTCCGAGGCGACCCCCGTACCATTGACAACTGTTGTGCCGTGCGCCTCCGGCAGGGGCCACGAGTCCCTCCCGGGAGCACGCGGCATACCCCGTCCTGACCCACCACCAGCTAGGAAGCACTGTGCGCACCTACACCCCCAAGCCGGGCGAGATCACCCGGGCGTGGCACGTCATCGACGCGTCCGACGTCGTCCTCGGCCGCCTCGCGAGCCAGACCGCGATCCTCCTGCGCGGCAAGCACAAGCCCACCTTCGCCCCGCACGTCGACACCGGTGACTTCGTCATCATCATCAACGCCGAGAAGGTCGCCCTCACCGGCGCCAAGCTCGAGAAGAAGCTGGCCTACCGGCACTCCGGCTTCCCGGGCGGCCTGAAGTCCCAGACCTACACCGAGCTGCTCGCCAAGAGCCCGGAGAAGGCCATCGAGAAGGCCGTGCGCGGCATGCTCCCCAAGAACACCATCGGCCGCGCGCAGCTGAGCAAGCTCAAGGTCTACACCGGCGCCGAGCACCCCCACACCGCCCAGCAGCCCAAGCCCTTCCAGATCACCCAGGTGGCCCAGTGATGTCCGAGAACGCCCAGATCGACGAGACCGCCGGCACCGACGTCAACGACGCGCCCGTCTCCCAGTTCACCTCCGAGTCCGACACCGCCGTCGCCGGCGAAGCCGTTCGCCGCCCGAGCGCCTCCGCGCCCGGCGCCGCCACCGGTCGCCGCAAGCAGGCCGTGGCCCGCGTGCGGATCGTCCCCGGCACCGGTGAGTGGAAGATCAACGGCCGCACCCTCGAGGGGTACTTCCCCAACAAGGTGCACCAGCAGATCGTCAACGAGCCGCTGGCCATCCTCGAGCTCGACGGCGCCTACGACGTGCTCGTCCGCGTGCACGGTGGCGGCCCCTCCGGCCAGGCCGGTGCGGTCCGGCTCGGCGTGGCCCGCTCGCTCAACGGCGTCGACGAGGAGCTGAACCGTCCCGCGCTGAAGAAGGCCGGCTTCCTTTCCCGTGACGCTCGCGTCCCCGAGCGCAAGAAGGCCGGCCTCAAGAAGGCCCGCAAGGCGCCCCAGTACAGCAAGCGCTGACCCGCGCACCACGGCATACCCCGGTATGCCGTGCCAGCCCGAAGGCGGCACCCTCACCGGTGCCGCCTTCGGCGCGTTCGACGGTAGGTTCGTCCACGGTTCCCCCTGCGAAAGGCCCCTGCGCATGACTCGACTCTTCGGCACCGACGGCGTCCGCGGGCTGGCCAACGGCCCGGTCATCACCGCGGAGCTGGCGCTCTCGGTGTCCGTGGCGGCCGCCCGTGTCCTGGGCGACGCCGGGGTCGAGCCGGGGCACCGGCCCAAGGCGGTCGTCGGCCGCGACCCGCGGGCATCAGGGGAGTTCCTGTCCGCCGCCGTCATCGCCGGCCTCGCCTCCGCGGGTGTCGACGTCTACAACGTCGGTGTGCTGCCCACCCCGGCGGTCGCCTTCCTCGCTGCCGACACCGGGGCCGACTTCGGCGTCATGCTGTCGGCCTCGCACAACCCCATGCCGGACAACGGCATCAAGTTCTTCGCCCGCGGAGGTCACAAGCTCCCGGACGAGGTGGAGGACCGCATCGAACGGGCCATCGGCGAGACGTGGAGCCGACCGGTCGGGGCGGACGTGGGCCGGATCGTGGTCATGCCGGACGGCCACACCCGCTACATCTCGCACCTGTTGCGGGTGCTCCCCAACCGCCTCGACGGGTTGAAGGTCGTCATCGACGGCGCTCACGGCGCGGCGAGCCTGGTCTCACCCGAGGTGTTCCGCCTCGCCGGGGCCGAGGTCGTTGAGGTCGGCACGGCACCGGACGGCCTCAACATCAACGACGGCTACGGCTCCACCCACCTCGGGCCGCTCCAGGCTGCCGTCGTGGGGCACGGCGCCCATCTCGGCATCGCCCACGACGGTGACGCCGACCGGTGCCTCGCGGTGGATGCGGCCGGCGTCGAGGTCACCGGCGACCAGATCATGGGGATCCTCGCCGTGGCCCTCAAGGAGCGCGGGGCGCTGGCGCAGGACACGCTGGTGGCCACCGTGATGAGCAACCTCGGCCTGCTCCAGGCGATGGAGCGCGAGGGGATCACCGTCGTGCAGACCGGGGTGGGGGACCGCTACGTCCTGGAGAGAATGAGGGCGGAGGGCCACTCCCTGGGCGGCGAACAGTCTGGGCACGTGATCTTCCTCGACCACGGGACCACCGGCGACGGCGTGCTCACGGGGCTGATGCTCGCCGCGCGCGTCGCGCAGACCGGACGCACCCTGGCCGAGCTCGGCACCGTGATGACCCGGCTGCCCCAGGTGCTCATCAACGTCACCGGGGTCGACACCTCGCAGGTGCACACGCACGAAGCCGTGCTGGCGGCCGTGGCGGAGGCCGGCGCGGCGCTGGACGGCAGTGGCCGGGTGCTCCTGCGCAGGTCGGGCACCGAGCCGATGGTGCGGGTCATGGTCGAGGCAGCCACCGAGGACGAGGCACGGTCGACGGCCGACCGGCTCGCCGCGGTGGTGCAAGAGCACCTCGCCCTCTGACCCGACTTATTGCGCCCTACCCACGTTCCAGCGGCCCTTTCGGGGCCATCTGGGTGGGTAGGGCGCAATAAGTCGGGAGGGATGCCGGCTGCTAGGCGTTCTCGTCGACGTGCGTCGGGTCGAGCACGCGCTGGAGGAAGACCCGGGTGCGCTCCTCCGTCGGAGCGCCGATGACCTGCTCGGGGGCGCCCTCCTCGACGATGGAGCCGCCGTCCATGAAGATCACCCGGTCGGCGACGTCGCGCGCGAAGGCCATCTCGTGCGTCACGACGAACATGGTCATGCCCTCGTCCGCGAGGCGGCGCATGACCGAGAGCACGTCACCCACCAGCTCGGGGTCGAGCGCGGAGGTCGGCTCGTCGAAGAGCATGAGCTTGGGGTCCATGGACAACGCCCGGGCGATGGCGACGCGCTGCTGCTGACCACCGGAGAGCTGCGCCGGAAAGGCGCCGTCCTTGTCCGACAGGCCGACCTTCTCGAGGTTCTCGCGGGCGGTGGCGTCGGCCTCGGCCTTGGATCGCTTCAGTACGGTGGTCTGCGCGACCGTGCAGTTCTGCAGGACGGTGAGGTGTGGGAAGAGGTTGAACTGCTGGAAGACCATGCCCATGTTGCGACGGATGGAGTCGATGTCGCAGTCGGGGTCGTTGACCTCGTCCCCGCCGACGGTGATCGAGCCGCTGGTCGGCTGCTCCAGGAGGTTGATGCAGCGCAGGAAGGTCGACTTGCCCGACCCCGAGGGGCCGATGACGCAGACCACCTCGCCCTGGTGGATCGTGGCGTCGAGTCCTCGGAGGACGTGGTTGTCGCCGAACGACTTGTGCAGGTCGGTGACGACCACGACGGCTGGGGAGTTGGATCCCGGGTGCATGCGGGCCATGACTCAGCGCTCCTTCTTCTGACGGGCCTCCATGCGGCGCACGAGGATGGAGAGCGGGAGGGTGATGAGGAGGTAGCAGAAGCCGGCGACGACGAGGGGGGTGAGGTTTGCGTACTGGCTCGCGAGGCCCTTACCGTACTTCGTCAGCTCGTAGCCCGCCGTGGACAACCCGAGGACGTAGACCAGCGATGAGTCCTTGACCAGGAGGATGACCTCGTTGGTCAGCGGCGGGGTGATGACCCGGAAGGCCTGGGGCAGCACGATCTTGCGGGTGGCGGCGCCGGCCGGCATCCCGAGCGAGCGGGCCGCCTCGACCTGACCGGGAGGGACGGCCTGGATGCCGGCGCGGATCGTCTCGGCCATGTAGGCCGAACCGACAAGGCCGAGGGCGACCCAGACGGTGCCGTAGGGGTCGTAGGGGATGACCAGCCCTTCGAAGGCGAGCGGCAGCAGGCTGAACGCGATGAAGACGACGATCGCGGGCAGGCCCCGGAAGAACTCGATCCAGGCGCTCGCGATCCACCGGTAGGGGCCGACCGAGGACAGCCGCATGAGCGCCAGCACCGTCCCGAGCAGCAGCCCGATGACGAAGGCACCTGCGGTGTAGACCAGCGTGTTCTTGAAGGCGTTGGGCAGGCCCTCGGTGAGGGTCGCCTTGACGAGATCGGGCCGGAAGAAGACGCTTCTGATCTGGTTCCAGTCGGCGAGGAAGATGACCGCGACGACGACGACGGCGAGGATCGCGTACTGCACCCACCGGATCCGTTGCGCCCGTCGGCGCGGGGAGACCTTCTTCTTCGGGGGAGCTTCAGCCGTGGTGGTGCTCATGAGTTCTCCTGCCGACCTGAGGGTGCGGGGACCAGAGACGCCGAGGGGCGGCGATCCGGTCGAACCGTACCGCCGCCCCCGACGCCGAAGCGAGGATCACTTCGGGGCGTCGACCCCGAACCACTTCTTGTAGATGTCGTTGAAGCGCCCGTCTTCCTTCGCGGCCGCGAGGACCTTGTTGGCGGTGTCGGCCAGCTTCTGGCCGTTGGGGTCGTCCAGCTTGAACATCAGACCGTACTGCTCGCCGGTGTCGAACTCCTTGACGACCTCGGTGGTCGGGTTGTCCTTGGCGAAGTCCAGCAAGGGGCCGTTGTCGTTGAGCGCGCCATCCACCCGGCCGGCGAGCAGGCCGTTGAGCTGGGTCGGCAGGTCGTCGAAGACAAACGGGGTATACCCGTTCGCGTCCTTCTCCTGCTCGGCGAACTCCTGGCCGGTGGTGTCGGTCTGCACACCCAGCTTCTTGCCGCTCAGGCCCGAGAGGTCGGTGATCCCCGAGTCCTTCTTGACGAGCAGGGCTGCGGTGGAGTCGAAGTAGGGGTCGGAGAAGAGGACCGCCTTGCTGCGCTCCTCGTTGATCGTCGTGGCGCCGAAGCCAGCGTCACACTTCTTCGCGGCGAACGCGGCGCCGGAGGTGATCGTCGCGAACTCGATGTCCACGACCTCCTGCTTGAGGCCGAGCTCCTCGGCGACGAGACCCATCAGGTCCACGTCGAAGCCGACGACCTCCGCGCCGTCCTTGAACTCGAACGGCTTGTAGGAGAGGTGAGTGCAGGCCTTGAGCGTGCCTTCGCTCACGGTGGTGATGCCGCTGGCGTTGGTGGCGGCGGGGGTGGCAGCGTCGTCGTCGCTGGACCCACAGGCCCCGAGCGCGAGTGTGGAGACGAGGGCTGTGGCAGCGAGTGCGCCGGCGCGGCGCGTGCGCGAGGTGGTCACGTGTGGGGCTCCTAGACGGTAGTGAACGTGGTCGAGCCACGTTGGACTAGTGAGCGACCCTACCCAGCGGTGGCTCGAATCTGCTCCTCTGCCCAAACGAAGCCCCGAATCGTGACCTGCGTCCCGGGCAGATCACCGAGTGCGGACCGCGGTGCGGACCCCCGAGCGGTCGCTGGTGCATGAGAACCCCTCCTCAGACTGGACGTATTGCCCTCCAGCGACGCTCGGGGCCGCTTCGTGGGGCTCTTGACGTGGCTGGAGGGCAATAGGTCGGGAATGCAGCGGGGCGGCTGTCGGTTGGCCCGAACGTCCCCAGTCGTCACACCAGAGGAGATCTTTCGTGCCCCACGAGTCCGTGAACGAGACCATCTACACCATTGCCGCCAGCGCCGAAGGCGGCCGAGGCGGCAAGGTCCGCAGCGAGGACGGGGTCGTGGACCTCGAGCTGGGCAAGCCCGGCGGATCCTCGCCCAAGGCCAATCCCGAGACGTTGTTCGCCGCGGGATACGCCAGCTGCTTCAACGGCGCGCTGGCCATGGTCGCCAAGGGTGAGGGCGTGGACGCCTCCGCCGCGACCACGACCGCGGACGTGACCTTCGGCAAGACCGACTCCGGCGTCGGGCTGGCCGTCGAGCTCCTCTCGCTCATCCCCGGTGTCGACGCGGAGACCGCGCAGTCCCTCGCCGAGAAGGCCCACCAGGTGTGCCCCTACTCCAAGGCCACCCGCGGCAACATCGACGTGACCGTGGTCGGCCGCCCCGCCTGACCACCGCTCCACGCTTCAACGGTCCTCGGCCTCCTCCCGTCACGCCGGGAGGAGGCCGACGACGTGACGGGCGATGGCCAGGGATGCCGTGGCCGCCGGCGACGGGGCGTTCAGCAGGTGCACGGCGCGGTCGGAGCGCTCCACGAGGAAGTCGTCCACGAGGGTGCCGTCGCGGCGCAGGGCCTGGGAGCGGACCCCTGCGGGGGCGGGCACGAGGTCGTGCTCGGTGATCTCGGGGACGAGCCGCTGCACACTCTGCGCGAAACGCCGCCGGGACAGCGACCGGACCACCTCCGCCACCCCCGTCCGGGCCTGTCGGCGGGCCAGGCGCCACGAGCCGGCATACCCCAACACGTCGGCCAGGTCGCGCGGACTCACCTCGCGCCATCGGTATCCCTCGCGGGCCAGGGCGAGCACGGCGTTCGGGCCGGCATGGACGTGGCCGTCGACCCCCCGGGTCAGGTGCACACCGAGGAAGGGGAGGGCTGGGTCGGGCACGGGGTAGACCAGCCCCCGCACGAGGTGTTCCGACGTCGGCGTCAGGCCGCGGTACTCGCCCCGGAAGGGCACGATCCGCACCGTCGGCCGATGTCCCAGCAGCCCCGCGACCCGGTCGGCGTGCAGCCCGGCGCAGTTGACGACGAGGTCGGCCGTGAGGTCGCCCTGGGTGGTCTGGAGCACCATCGCGTCCGGCCGGGACCGGGCACCGAGCACCTCGGTGCCCAGTCTCAGCGACGCGCCGGCCTGCTGCAGCCGGCGCACCAGGGCCGCGCAGACCCGTCCGTAGTCGATGACGCCCGTCTCGGGCACGCGAAGCGCGGCCAACGCGGCGACGTGCGGCTCGTGCTCTCGCGACTCCTCAGGTCCCAGCTCCGAGACGGCGAGGCCGTTGGCTCTGCCCCGCTCGGCCAGTGCGTGCAGCCGCGGCAGCTCCGCGGGTTCGACGGCGACGACGAGCTTGCCGGTCACCTGGTGCGGGACGCCCTCGGCCCGGGCGAGCTCGAGCAGCTCGGAGACGCCCTCTCTGCACCACCGGGCCTTCGCGCTGCCGGGCGGGTAGTACAACCCCGAGTGGATGACGCCGCTGTTGCGTCCGGTCTGGTGGGCCGCCCAGCCGAGCTCCTTCTCCAGCACCGTGACGTCGGCGCCCGGATCGTCGCGGACCAGGCGCTCGGCGACCGCGAGCCCGAGGATGCCGCCTCCGACGACGACCGTGCGCGGGTGGCGGGTCATCGGCTCCGGTGGGAGGCGATGACCCGTGCGTACTCCAGCCCGGAGTCCTTGACCGTGCGCACCTGGGTGTCATAGTCGACGTGCACGATGCCGAAGCGCTTGTCGTAGCCGTAGGCCCACTCGAAGTTGTCCATGAGTGACCAGGCGAAGTAGCCGCGCACGTCGGTGCCCGCCTCGATGGCGTCGGCCACCGCGCCGAGGTGCCCCTGGAGGTAGTCGACCCGCTCGGGGTCGTGGACCCGGCCGTCCTCGCCCACGGCGTCGCCCGGCCAGGCGGACCCGTTCTCGGTGATGTAGATCGGCAGGCCGCACTCGCGAGCCGACCGTTCGATGATCGCGCGGTGCGCGGCGGGGTTGACCTCCCAGCCCATGTCCGTCAGCGGCGGGTGGGGGTCGGTGTCGACCACCCCGTCGCACCCGGGCATCGGCGCCTCGGACTCCTCACCGTCTCGGGCCGCGCGCACGCGCGTCGGGAAGTAGTTGTTGACGCCGAGGTTGTCCAGCGGCACGTGGATCGTCTCGAGGTCACCGTCGTGGATGAACGCGTGGTCGGTGAGGTGCGCGGTGTCGTCGAGGAAGCCGTCGGGGTAGGCACCGTGGAACAGCGGCCCGAAGAACACCCCGTTGAGGGCGTTGTCGGCGCGGCGGACCGCGTCCGCGTCGCGCTCGTCGCCGTCCTGCGGCCCGTACACCTGGGAGGGGTTGAGGGTGATCGACACGTCCGACTCCGGGCACGCCGCACGGATCACGGGCACCGCCGTGCCGTGCGCCAGCATGAGGTGGTGCGCCGCGACCATGCCCTCGACGGGGTCGTGGTGGCCGGGGGCGTGGGCGCCGATCGAGTAGCTGAGGATCGAGGAGCACCAGGGCTCGTTGAACGTCGTCCAGTTGCGCACCCGGTCGCCGAGGGCCGAGACCACTGCGCCGGCGTAGTCGGTGAACCAGCCCGCGGCATCCCGGTTGAGCCACCCGCCCCGGTCACCGAGCACCTGGGGGAGGTCCCAGTGGTAGAGCGTCGCGACCGGGCGGATCCCGGCCTCGAGGAGGCTGTCGACGAGGCGGCTGTAGAAGTCGATGCCGGCGGCGTTGACCTCGCCCGTGCCACCGGGGAGGATCCGGGGCCACGCGATCGAGAAGCGGTAGGCGTCGAGCCCCAGCTCGCCCATGAGCGCGACGTCCTCGGGGCCCCGGTGGTAGTGGTCGCAGGCCACGTCCCCGGTGTCACCGTTGGCTACCTTGCCGGGCGTCCTGCAGAACGTGTCCCAGATAGACGGGCTTCGGCCGTCCTCGTGTGCCGCGCCCTCGATCTGGTAGCTGGCGGTGGCTGCTCCCCAGAGGAACGTGTCGGGGAAGGTGCGCTCGAATGACTCCATGGCAGCACGCTACCGCTCGGGTGTGACCTCGTCGCCGACCTTGATCGTCCCGCGGACGTCGGGCACGAGCTGCACGGCGAACCAGGTCGCGCCGTCCCACTTGCGGTGCCGCGCCAGGGTGCGGATCGGCTCGTGACCACCCTCGAGCGTGACCGGGTCAATGGTCGTCATGACGCAGCGGTCCACCGGCTTGGCGACGCGAAAGGCCACCTCTCCCAGACGAACCCGTCGCCACTGGTCCTCCTCGAAGGGTTCGAGGTCGCCGTCGAGGATGAGGTTGGGCCGGAACCGCGACATCTGCAATGCCTCGCCCGGCTCCTCTCCACGCGCGAGCGCCGTCTCGGTCACCCACGCCTCCAGCCGGCGCAGCGAGGCGGTGGACGCCAGGGTCACCGGATAGGCGTCGGCGAATGCCGTGGCGTCCCCGGGGAGCGAGTGGGCCGGGTTGAGCGGGCGAGGCCGCGCGACGTGCACCAGGCGCAGCCCGCGGACGCCTAGCACCTCCTCGACCCACGCGCCCGCGTCGTCGGGCGCTGCGACCGCCGTCAGGCCACGACCGTGCACCGTGACCGGCTCAGGTTCCCCCTCGGGCACGACGACGTGCAGATCCGGCATCCCGGGCGAGGTGAGGCGCAGTGCGGTGTCCAGGTCGGCCGTCTCCGGGGTGTCGGCGACGATGCCGAGGAGAGCGTGGTGCTCGCGGGCCGTGATGCACTCCCGTTCGGGCCCGATGACCATCCAGCGTCGGTCGCCGGCCAGCCCCCAAGGCTGGACCTCCGCGGCCGGGACGGGGCGCGCGGCGGTGCTCTTGACGGGGTGGATCCCGATCGCGGCGAGGTGCGGGGTGGACCCGCTCACGGCACCGGCTGGAGCAGGCCGGTGTCGACGTCGTAGATGAAGCCGCCGACGAGGGCCCGGTCCCCGATCAACGGGTGCGAGCGCACGGCGGCGACGTCACGGGCCAGCGCGTCGACCTGGTCGTGCACCACGTTGAAGCGCTGCCACGACGCGTCGATGCCTGCCGACTCGCCCACCTGTCGACGCAGCTCCTCCTCGCTGTGGGAGGCCATGGCACACCGGGTGTGCGGGATGACGAGGATGCGCCGCACCCCGAGGAGGTGCACACCGAGCACCAGGGCCTCCAGGGCCTGGGGCGTGACGCGCCCGCCGGGGTTGCGGAACATCTTGGCGTCACCCGGGGAGAGCCCCACCATGCGCAGCGGGTCGATGCGCGAGTCCATGCACGTGACGATGGCGACGCCGGCGTGGGCGACACCGTCGAAACCCGCCAGCTCGAAGCTCTCGGCGAACCGCGCGTTCGCTGCGAGGAGGTCGTCGAAGCCCTGCTCCGGCGTCGGTTCCGTGCTCATTGCAGTCCCTCTCGTGTACCGATGGTGAACGCCACGGGCTTGGTCACCGTGGCGAAGAAGTCGTTGCCCTTGTCGTCGACGATGATGAAGGCCGGGAAGTTCTCGACCTCGATCTTCCAGATCGCCTCCATCCCGAGCTCGGGGTACTCCAGCACCTGGACGCTCTTGATGCAGTCCTGGGCCAGGCGCGCGGCCGGCCCACCGATCGAGCCGAGGTAGAACCCGCCGTGGGCGTGGCACGCATCGGTGACCTGCTGGCTCCGGTTGCCCTTGGCGAGCATCACCATCGAACCACCGGCGGCCTGGAACTGGTCGACGTAGGAGTCCATCCGGCCGGCGGTGGTCGGCCCGAAGGACCCGGACGGCATCCCCTCGGGCGTCTTGGCCGGCCCTGCGTAGTAGACCGGGTGGTCACGCAGGTATGCCGGGATCTCTTCTCCCGCGTCGAGGCGCTCCTTGATCTTGGCGTGCGCGATGTCGCGGGCCACGACCAGGGGGCCGGTCAGCGAGAGCCGGGTCTTCACCGGGTGCCTGGAGAGCTCGGCGAGGATCTCGTCCATCGGGCGGTTGAGGTCGACCTCGACGACGGCACCCTGGCCGGTGCTCGACGCCCCGACGGCGTCCTCGTGCACGCCCGCGAGGCCCGCGAGGGTGTCGTGGGTCTGCTCGGGGAGGAAGCGGGCCGGGTCGGTCTCGAGCTGCTCGATGAAGACGCCATCCGGGGTGATCTTGGCGAGCACCTGCCGGTCGGCGGAGCACGAGACGGCGATGGCGACCGGCAGGGACGCGCCGTGACGGGGGAGCCGCACGACGCGCACGTCGTGGCAGAAGTACTTCCCGCCGAACTGCGCACCGATGCCGAACTGGCGGGTCAGCTCGAGCACCTGCTCCTCGAGCTCGGTGTCGCGAAAGCCGTGACCGGTCGTGGCGTCGCCGCTCTTGGGCAGCTGGTCGAGGTACTTGGTGCTCGCGTACTTCGCTGTCTTGAGAGCGAACTCGGCACTCGTGCCGCCGATGACGATGGCCAGGTGGTAGGGCGGGCAGGCGGCTGTGCCCAGGCCACGGATCTTCTCGTCGAGGAACCGCAGCATCCCCTCGGGGTTGAGGATCGCCTTGGTCTCCTGGAAGAGGTAGGACTTGTTGGCGCTCCCGCCACCCTTGGCCATGAAGAGGAACTTGTAGGTCGTCTCGTGCCCCTCGGCAGTGTCGGCGTAGAGCTCGACCTGCGCCGGCAGGTTGGAGCCGGTGTTCCGCTCCTCCCACATCGTCACCGGCGCCATCTGCGAGTAGCGCAGGTTGAGCCTGGTGTAGGCGTCGTAGACCCCACGGCTGATGGCGGCCTCGTCCTCGCCCGCGGTGAGCACCTGCTGCCCGCGCTTGCCCATGACGATGGCGGTGCCGGTGTCCTGGCACATGGGGAGGATGCCGCCGGCGGCGATGTTGGCGTTCTTGAGCAGGTCGAGGGCGACGAACTTGTCGTTGTTGCTGGCCTCGGGGTCAGTGAGGATGTTCGCGAGCTGCTGGAGGTGGGCCGGGCGCAGGTAGTGGGCGATGTCGTGCATCGCCGTCTCGGTGAGCATCCGCAGCGCCTCGGGCGCGACCTCGAGGAACCGGCGACCACCGGGGCCGTCGAGCACCGAGACGCCCTCGGTGGTGAGCAGCCGGTAGGGCGTCTCGTCCTCACCGACGGGCAGGAGGTCGCGGTAGGCGAAGTCGGTCATGCGATCTCCTCTCGGGTGGGGGCGTAGGCACCGGCCCTGCCCACGGTGATCCCGCTCGTGGACAGGGCTCGGTCGATCGCCGGGGTGACGTCCTCGGTGCTCGCGGTGCGCAGCCGGCGGCGGGCCTCCGGGCCACCGAGGAGGCCGGCATCCAGGAGCCCGGAGACCAGGCCGGCCATGAAGGAGTCGCCGGCGCCGACGGTGTCGATCACCGCGTCGACCCGCGCCGGAGCAGTGCCCTCGATGCCGTCCGGTGCACGCCAGGTCACCCCGTCGCCCCCGAGGGTCAGCACCACGAGGGAGGCGCCGAGGTCCGCCCACCGCGAGATGACCTGAGAGGGCGGCTCTCCGGCATACAGCCACTCGAGGTCGTCCTCGGAGCACTTGACGACGTCGGAGAGCGCGACGAGCTCCTCGACGCGTTCGCGCACCTGCTCGGCCCCGCCCATGATCGACGGGCGCACGTTGGGGTCGTAGGACACGGTCGCGTGCACCCGAGCGCCACGGAGCGCCTCGGTCACCCGGGCCTCCCCGGGGGTGAGGGTGGTCGCGATCGAGCCGGTGTGGACGTGGCCGGTGCCTTCGGGAAGCTGCACCGGGGGGAGGTCCCAGTGCAGGTCGAAGTCGTAGGTCGCCGCGCCGGAGGCGTCGAGCGTCGCCACTGCGGTCGACGTCGGGTGGGTCGCGCTGGTGCTCCCGGGCAACAGGTGCACACCGCCGGACTCCACATGGGCACTGCACCGCGCGCCCCGGGCGTCGGTGCCGACGAGGGTGGCGAAGTGGGTGTCGTGCTCCAGGCGCGAGAGCCCGAGGGCGACATTGGCCGGCGACCCACCCACGTGCTCCTCCAAGGTGCCGTCGGGGGCACGCACGATGTCGACGAGGAGCTCGCCGATCACGACGACCGGGAGTCCGGGGGACATGGTCAGGCCCCCGTGTCCGGTGTCCGCGGGGGGCGGGGGTGCGGGCGCTGAGGCATCTCGACCTGTCTTCCTTGACGTGCGGGGCGGCTGGTCAAACCCTAGCGCCGGGCTCGTTTGGGTGCGGGCCGTGCCGTCAGGGACGATGGAGGGGTGACCACGCCCGCAACCCCCTCCGACGCGCAGCCCGTCCCGCCCCCGGGGCAGCCTGGCTCGGCCCCGGAGCAGCCCAAGAGCCGCTACTCGATGGGGTCCGGCCAGAACCTCGTGCTGTCGCTGCTTGCGGTGCTCGGCATGATGGCGGCGCTCATCCTCGTCGTGCCGAGGGTCAACTCCGTGGGCGGCCCAGCCGTCGACGTGCACGCCACCGCGGTCGACGTCGCGCAGCAGAGCGGTTGGCCGATCGTCGAGGCGGTGGGGCTTCCGGACGGGTGGACCGAGACCTCAGCGCGCTACGTGCGCACCACCGACGGGTTCATGACGTGGCACGCGGGCTACCAGATGCCGTCGGGCAGCTACATCGCCGTCGAGCAGACCGAGGACCCGAGCCCCGCGTGGGTCGCCGCGCAGGTCAACCGGGCTCCAAAGGTCGGCACGGTCGAGGCTGCCGGACGCACCTGGACGACCTTCGTGCGCGACAACAAGACCCAGAACAGCCTGCTCGACGACCCCCAGACCGGGGGCGACCTCACCACGCTCATCACGGGGACCGCGAGCCTCGCGGAGATGGCCGACTTCGCGACCTACCTCCAGCCCGTCACGCCCTAGGGTTTGGCGTCGCCGGGGTGGCGGCTCACTGATCTCACCCTCGGCCGGTGTCGCCGGTGTTGCCGGTGTTGCCGGTGTCGGCGTGATGCGGAATGCTTGAGCCCTCGTCCGGGCGGAGGGCTCCATGGGCAAGCTGATCTACGCGGCCAACATCTCGCTCGACGGCTTCCTCGAGGACGAGACCGGCTCATTCGACTGGTCCGTGCCCGACGAGGTCGTGCACGCGTTCTGGAACGAGCACGAGCGGCACATCGGCACGTCGCTCTACGGGCGACGCATGTACGAGACGATGCGTGTCTGGGATAGCGACGACTGGTTGACGGACGAGCCCGCGGTGGTCCGTGAGTACGCCGCGATCTGGCGTGACGCCGACAAGGTCGTCTACTCCTCCTCGCTCACCGACGTCTCGACCTCGCGCACGAGGATCGAGCGCCGGTTCGAGCCCGAGGCGGTGCGACGGCTCAAGGAGACCTCCGGTTCGGACCTGAGCATCGGAGGCGCGGGGATCGCGGCGGAGGCATTCCGGCACGGTCTGGTCGACGAGTGCGTGCTGCTGCTGTGCCCGGTCCTCGTGGGCGGCGGCAAGCCGGCGTTGCCTCGGGGACTACGACTCAGCCTCGAGCTGCTGGACCACCGGCGATTCGACAACGGCGTGATCTACGTCCGCCACGCCGTGCGAAACCCCACCTGACACCTGCGGTGCCGTCCGGCAAGATCCCCGCCATCACGGTGACGGCGCGGAAACTCAGAGCAGAAGGCGCGGTAGTCGGCACGAGTGCGAAACCCCGCGGACGCTGAGGATCTGGGCACGTCATCGAGGCGACTGCCTCTCGGCATCGTGCTGTGGTGCAGGGCTACTGCCCGCTCTCAGGACGGGTCGGCCGAGAACGTCTGGTGAGCGCTTGAGTCCTCGGCGGTGATCTTCGCTTCGGCACGGTCCAGCCACTGGCTGCAGTGCGTCGCGAGAGCCTCGCCGCGCTGCCACAGCCCCATGCTCTCGTCGAGGCCGACCTGGCCGCTCTCCAGGCGAGCCACCAGGGCGACGAGCTCATCACGGGCCTGCTCATAGGTCAGGACCGTGATGTCGGCATCGGGGGTCGGCTGGGCCTCGGACTGCTTCGACATGCCGGGCAGCCTAGCCGGGCGTGCCGACGGTGCGGACGCCGAAGTCGCCGCGAGCCACCCGCACCCGCAACAGCTCGTCGGGGCTGAGGTCGGTCGGATCGAGGACCACTGTGCCGTCGACCTGCTGGACGATCGCGTAGCCCCGGTCGAGGGTCGACTGCGGCGAGAGGGTGCGCACCTGCGAGCGCAGGTGGTCCGTGTGGTCACGGGCCCGGTGGAGCCGGGCCTCGACGCCACGCCGGGACCTCGCCCGGAGTGCGGCGACCACCTCGCGCTGGCCGCGCACGAAGGCGCCCTTGTCGCTGAGCACGGGCCGACTGCGCAGCCCGACCAGCAGCCGGCGCTCATGGGTGAGACGGGCCTCGACCGCCCGGGTCGTGCGCTCGCGGGCGGCCGCCACCGCGCGACGTTCGGCGTCGGCGTCGGGCACCACGGCCTTGGCCGCGTCGGTCGGGGTAGAGGCGCGGTGGTCGGCGACGAGGTCGAGCAGGGGGGTGTCGACGTCGTGGCCGATCGCACTCACCACCGGGGTGCGGGCCGCAGCGACGGCGCGCAGGAGGGACTCGTTGCTGAACGGGAGGAGGTCCTCCACGCTTCCCCCACCGCGGGTCACGACGATGACGTCCACCTCGGGGTGGGCATCGAGCTCGGCGACCGCAGCGCTGACCTCGGCGACGGCATTCGTTCCCTGCACGGCCACCTGGCGGATCTCGAACGTGGTGGCCGGCCAGCGGCGGAGGGCGTTCTCGACGACGTCGCGCTCGGCGGCGCTGGCCCGCCCGCAGACCAGACCGACCCGGCGCGGGAGGAAGGGCAGCGGGCGCTTGCGGTCGGGGTCGAACAGGCCCTCCTGGGCGAGGGTGCGCTTGAGGTACTCGAGGCGGGCGAGGAGCTCACCGACCCCGACGGGCCGGATCTGGCGGGCGTCGAGCATGAGGCTGCCGCGCTGGTTCCAGAACGTGGGCTTGGCCTGGAGGACGACGCGAGCGCCCTCGCCGAGGGGGCCGGGCATCGCGTCGAGGGCGTTGACGTGGATCGACACCGAGAGGCTCATGTCGACGTCGGGGTCGCG
>JBBSQC010000036.1:0-36992 GCA_038258215.1 Actinomycetales bacterium
ATGATCCTCGACCGCGGCCGCGATCAGCACCGGATCGATGTCGACGCCGACCACGTCATGCCCGAGCCGGGCCAGTTCGGCTCCCACGCGCCCCGGGCCGCAGCCCGCATCGAGGATGCGCGCCCCACGCCCCACCATCGCGTCGACCAGGCGGGCCTCGCCCGCCAAGTCACGACCGGCCGCTGCCATCGAACGGAAGCGCTCGACGTACCACGACGAGTGGTTCGGGTCCGCCGCAACCTTCCGCATCCACGCGCTCTGCTCCACCATGTCGGCATTGTGCCGTCCAGGGCTGTGTCGCTGGCTTCGGACCTGCCCCACTCCGCGGCATGCAGGCGCGCCACGTTGATCAAGCCTGCACCCGTGGCGGGTGTCTCATCGCGTCTGTGGTGGTCTGCCTCGGTGGCCGCTGCACCGATATCGCGCCGGCGAGGATGAGGAAAGCAAGGGCCTCGACGATGGACTGGGTCACCTCCGACCATCCCGTCACGGCAGGAAACAGCAGAGCGCTGATCACGACAGCCAGCCCAAGCCCGACAAGCCGCGATCCAGCAAGGGCGATCATGATGAGACTCCCGGCCAGAAGACCTAAAAGGAGCGTCAACAGCAGGAGGTTGTACGCAAACCCCGAGCTGGTCCATGCCTGATGAAGCGCGTCTTCCGCGACGTTCTCCACAGCGAGCAGCAGGCCACTGACTCCACCCACCCCACAGGGGAGCGCTCGTGCCCACCGGTGCGGCGCCCGCGCGTATGCGGCCGCCAGGAACAAGAGGGTGACCCCGACAAGAGCGAAGATCGCGCTGTTGAGCCACACGGTGACGAGGTCAGCGGTGGTGACGGCGTTCCAGTACTCGCCCCTTCCTACCTCTGAGGCCCCCACGACCAACACCGCGCTGGTCAACAGCGACGACACCAGAGCCGGAGTACGCGACATGGCCGAGCTCCTTACATGTTCGAATGGACTCACCAACAAAATACCCACCTTCCGCCGCGCGTCGGGCGGTGACGGAACGTGCCACATCCCGGATCTGGCGACGACCAGCGGGTAGCCGCGGCGATGGTCCCAAGGGGGTCGCTCGGCAGCTGGATGGCTCAGGTGCTGGGGGTGGTCGCGAAGTGGGTCCAGGTGCGGTGCAGTCAAGCGCAGACCTCGCCGCGGGACCACCCGACCGTCGTGCTCATGAGCAGTCGGGTGTCGGCAGAGGCGAGCAGCCCGATTGTGCTCGCCACCCAGTCGACGTCGACGTCGGGGTGTAGGAGTCCATCCTCGGCGAGGAGCCGGGGCCTCTTCGCTCCCCGAAAGGGGCGTTCGCGACGCGATCCCGGCGGGCACCCAACCTGGCCCGCTATCCCCAACAAGCGCCCGTCGAGGGCGACTCATTCCGCCGCCTGCCGGGCGCGCTGGGTGGGCTGGGTGGGCTGATGACGGCAAGCGCATCGGAGCTCCCTCTTCTGCGCGCGAGGGCGGTGTCAGGGATGGCCGGCTCAGGTCCGGTTGGCGGCCACCCAGGCATCGATCGACTCAAGCACCGTGTCCGTGACGCTGTGCCTGGGGACGAACCCAAGGACTTCACGCGCCTTCTCCATCGAGAACAAGGGAGCCCGCCCAATGTGCTCCATGGTGGTTGCCGCCTCCTGCGGATCGACACGGGCGGCGAACTCACTCCACGGGGCGAACTCCAGCTTGGGCTGATGACCAAAGTGGCGGGCGACGAGTTCGGCATACCCCCGTAGGTTCAGCGCCTGCGTGCAGACGCTGTTGAAGCTGTGCGACGCGGCGTGGTCCGGCTGCTCCAGGCACGCTTGGTGCAGACCCGCGACGTCCTCGGCATGCACGTGGTGGATGGTCTCGCCACCGCGGTCAGGCAGCAGGCAAGAACCGCCGGCCCGCAGCCCGTCGATGACCGCTGGGTCCAGGTTGCCGGCCGGACCGATCGGCATCCACCCCGGGCCGCTGATGTGGCCCGGGTGCACCACGCTCGCGCGCACGCGGTCCTGGCTCATCAGGTACCGCTCGATCGCCAACTTGTTGATGCCGTACTCACCGAACGGATCCTTGGGTGCGTCCTCGGTGGTGGGGACCAGCGAGCTGGGACCGTAGGACCAGACGGTGCCAGTGTGGACGAGGTGCTGTCCGTCAAGCGCCTCGACCAGCTGACGGGCCTGCGCCGGCGTGAAGCACGTCGGGTCCACCACCGCCTCGGGGTCGAGCTGCGCGACAGCCGCACCGAACACGCCGTCCGCTTCCGCCTCCTGGCGGTCGCACGCCACCATCTGCACCGCTGCCCAGAGCGGGTCCTCACGATAGGCCCGGCTCACGCCACGACTGATGACGACCACCTCGTGCCCGGACCTCACCAAGCTCGGCACCAGATACGTGCCGATGTGTCCCGTGCCTCCGATGACGACCACGCGCATGGTCGCGACCATATCCTCGCGCACCGCCGCGAGCCGACCCTTGTCTACGGCGGCGGAGGAGGACGGATCGACGAGCGGGTGGAGGCAGCCCTACCGTGTCCGGATGATGTTCAGTCGGGACCTACGCGACGCCGTGGCACGCGGCGAGGTCACGGTCTCGATCAGGATGTGGACTCGACCGCAGGTCAAGGTTGGTGGCCGCTACCACGTCGCCGGCGTCATCATCGAGATCGACTCTCTCGAGGTTCTGCCCTTCTCGGCCGTGACCGACGACGATGTGGCCGCGTCAGGTGACACCGATCGCGAGGCGTTGCGGGCTCGAGCCGCTCACGCTGGGCCGATACACGACGACACCCTGGTCCACCGAGTCGAGTTCCACGTGGCGCGGCTCTGCGGCGTGGGAGCGCGCGGCGTGGCAGCCCCAGAATGTGAGGTGGTGGGCCCGCGCCTGGATGACGCTGAGGAGCTGGCTTCGGTCCACGTTCGGGCGTGGCGGGAAGCCTACGGAGGGCTGCTCCCGGAGCGCTTCTACGATGACGTCGCACGCGAGGCTCGGCAGGTGATGTGGTCGGGTCTGCTCGCTGAGGAGGATGCCGGGGAGCGGGTCCGCGTCGCCCGGCGCGAGGGCCGAATCGTGGGGTTTGTCGCGCGCGGTCCGGCCGCCGAGCATCTGGGGCACCCGCCGGAGCGAGACGAGCAGCTGTACGCGCTCTACGTGCTGTCCAGCTGCTACGGCCTGGGTGTCGGTCAAGCGCTGCTGGACCAGGCTCTCTGCGAGCGGCCTGCACAACTGTGGGTCGCCAAGGACAACGCGCGGGCGCGACGCTTCTACGAGAAGAACGGATTCACAGCCGACGGCACCGAGCAGGTCGATCCAGATCTCGACGGGCTGGTGGAGATACGCATGGTGCGATAGTCCGACGCCGCACCGTCCGCGACAGCGATGGTCCACATCCACCACCATCGGCCGCACGTCGGGGGATTCAGTGGCGGGGTCTTGGCCGAGGTCCTGATTCGGTGTGAGACTGATCGTTCCGACGATGTCGCAGACCCGTCGGCCCGTTCGACGTACGAGTGAGGCCACCGACGAGCGGGGCCCGAGGACAAGGAGTTGTGTGATGCCGCGATTCATGGGTTTTGTGCAGATGGAGGAGGGAGTCGGCACGCCGCCGAAGGCCCTGTTCGAGGCGATGGACGAGCACATCGGGGAGAGGGTCGCGTCGGGCGTGTTCCTGGACGGCGGGGGGTTGTACGGCATCGCCGACGCCGTCAGCTTCGTGGTCCGCAAGGGCGAGATCACCCGCGTCGACGGGCCCTACGCCGAGGGCAAGGAGGTCGTGGGCGGGTGGTCGATCCTGCAGTACGACACCATCGAGGATGCGATCGCCGACTCGGAGACGTTCGCCGAGCTGCACGCCAAGTACTGGCCCGAGGTCGAGGTGATCTCCACCCTGCGCCAGATCTCCAACGGGCCGGAACAGCCCGCGGACGACTGACGTCTGGGCGTCTCTCTGCCGACGTCGGTGGGGTCGGCCTAGGCTGACAGGGTGCCGGCTGAGCCCACCGCCGTCGAGCCCACGGCCGTCGACCCCACCGACGTCGACCTAGTCACCGCCACGTGGCGTGCGGAGTCGGCGCGACTTGTTGGCGCGATGACGAGGTTGACGCGCGACGTCGGGCTGGCAGAAGACGTGGCTCAGGACGCGCTCGTGTCCGCACTGGAGCGGTGGCCCACCACGGGCATCCCCAGCAACCCGGGTGCCTGGTTGATGACCGTCGCCCGACGGCGGGCCATCGACCACTTCCGTCGTGAGGACACGCTGCGTCGCAAGACCGAGCTTCTCGGCCACGACCTGGGTGAGGAGGAGGGCATGCCCGATCTCGACTCCGCGGTCGACCACATCGAGGATGACGTCCTCCGGCTGGTCTTCCTCTGCTGCCACCCGTCGCTGACACCGGAGTCGCGCGCGGCGCTGACGTTGCGACTCGTTGGCGGGCTGACCACGGCGGAGATCGCCCGCGGCTTCCTGACGAGCGAGTCGACGATGAGACAACGGATCTCCCGGGCCAAGAAGACGCTGGCCGATGCGCGCGCGGAGTTCGAGCTGCCGATCGGCGAAGACCGGGTACGCCGCCTGGACGACGCGATGGCCGTGATCTACCTCGTCTTCAACGAGGGGTACTCGGCCACCGCCGGCGCGGGCTGGATGCGGCCGGAGCTGGCCGACGAAGGCATGCGGCTGGCCCGGTTGCTCGCCGACCTGGCACCCGACGAGCCCGAGGTGCTCGGCCTGCAGGCGCTGCTGGAGATCCAGGGGTCCCGGATGCCGGCTCGGCTCGACGCCGATGGAGCACCGGTGCTGCTCGATGCGCAGGACCGGTCGCGGTGGGACCATCTGCTGATCAAGCGCGGCCAGGCGGCGCTGCGGAAGGCGGATGTGCTGGCCGCCCGCGGTCAGCCCGTCGGGCGCTACTACCTGCAGGCCATGATCGCGGCGCAGCATGCCCGCGCCGGGCGGGCCGAGGACACGGACTGGCGGCGGATCGCCAGCCTCTACGACGTCCTGGCCGAGGCCGCACCGGGACCGATCGTCGAGGTCAACCGTGCCGTCGCGTACGGCCGGGCCTTCGACGCGGTCGCGGGACTGGCCATCCTCGAGGTGGTCGACCCGGCCGCCCTCGGCGAATCGCCGCTCATCCCGAGCGTCCAGGGTGACCTGCTCGAGCGTGCGGGGCTTTATGCCGATGCCGCGAGGGCCTTCACCGAGGCATCGAAGCGCACCCGCAACCACGGTGAACGGGTCGTGTTGCAGCGTCGCGCCGAGGAGAACCGCGTCCTGGCGTCTCGATGAGCCCGACCAGCCAGGCGAGAGGTGCAACCGACCTCGGGAGCCTCAGGACTGCTGGGGGTCAGGTCGGGTGAACTGCCACAACGCGTCGACGATCCGCCACCCCTCCGGCGTGCGGAGCAGGTGGAGGTACTCGCGATACTGCGCGGACCGCACCACGGCCGTGGCGATGTCGAGATGGATGTCGATGACGTCGACCTCGATCGGGTCGTCGGTCTTGTCCTCGGTGCCGCCCCCTCGACGGACGAAGTCGAGCATCATCTCCTTCGTCGTCACGCTGGGGTTCTCGCCGCCGGCCTGGGCAGCCCAGCGCTTCACGAGCTGGGGGTGGAGCGCGCGGTCCACGCGTTCTAGGTCCGCGTCATACCAGCCCTCGAAATAGTCCAACGCGGACGCCACGACCGCAGTCTCGTCGTTCACCACAGGGCTCCTCGCATCCCAGCGACGCGCAACCAGATCCGCATGCAGCAGACTCTGCCCCGCGGACTGCGGTCGCCATCACTCAGTATGCCGTCCACCATCCGCAGCGGGGGCGGTCCGCGACGAGTGGTGAGCCTTCCGTCACGCTGCTCGCTCGAACCAGTCGGTCGCGAGGTCGGCGACCGCGGTGGGAGCGTCGTCGGTGATGAAGTGGGCTGCGTCGTCGATGTAGGCGAACTCGACGTGATCGGCATAGTGCTCCGGCTTGCGGCAGATGCGCCCGATGTTCTTCTCGGTCCAGGGGCGGTCGCGGCGGCCGAACACGAAGAGGGTTGGCACCGTGAGCCGCTGGTGGCGGTAGACGCCGCGACTCAAGCGCATGGCTTCGGGCAGGATCATGCCGCGAGTCAGCGGACGGACTGCGCCGTCGATGTCGGGCCGGCGCATCGGGGCGAGGTGGGCTTCGGTCGTTGCCTCTGACATCGGGTGGGCGACGTACGCCTCGGAGAAGATTCCGCGCAGCGAGGTGCCGGGGCGGTGCCAGATGAACCGGGGCAGGTGCCGGAAGCCTGGCAACACCTGCGGGCTGAGCGTCATGAAGCCCGGCGGCACGGAGAGTTGCACTGCCGTGCGAACCCGCTCGGGGTGGTGGTAGGTCAGCTGCATCGCGGTGATCGCGCCCATGTCGTGGGAGAGGACGTGGGCGCGCTCGATCTGTAGGACGTCGAAGAGGGCGAGCAGGTCGCGGAGCCGTGTCAGGCGCTCGATGAGTGGATCGTCGGCCACGGTCCAGCCGGCCCCGCGCAGGTCGGGGCAAAGGACGCGGTAGCCGGCCCCCGCGATGGCCGGAGCCACGGCGCGCCACTGCCACCAGTGCTCGGGAAATCCGTGCAACAGCAGGACCGGTTCGCCCTCACCGATGGCGGCGACGTGAGTGCGAAGGCCGGGCGTCGCCACGACGAGATGCTCAAAGCCGGGGGTCTCTGGCAGCGGCGGAGACCAGGCCGATGCGTCGACGAAACGGGTGATGCGAGGTTCGGGCGTGGTCATGGCGACCTCCTGCGGGCAGTGCCGTTACTATGTTCATAGTAGACTTCTTGGAAGGGGGTGTCGATGCCGGCGAGCACCCGGGAGCGAGCCCTCGAGGCGGCAGTGGAGCTGCTCGGCGCGCAGGGAGTGCGCGCGTTGACCCATGCGCGGGTCGATGACCGGGCGAGCCTGCCGCTGGGGTCGACCTCGAACTGGTTCCGCACCCGTCGGGCGCTGCTCGGCGGCGTGGTCGACTGGATCGCGGAGCGAGAGCGCGCTGATTTCGACCCGGACGCGATGGCTGTGATCGCGGGGCTCGATGGGCTGGTCGAGGGCTTGTGCGCCATGGTCGAACTGCAGAGCGGGCCGTTCGCCGCGCGGACCCGCGCGCGCTACGCCCTCTTCCTCGAACTCGTCGGCGACCCTGAGCTCGGTGAGCCTCTGCGTCGTCAGCGACGTGAGTTCGAGCGGTGGACGGAGAGCATGGTGGTCGCCGCTGGTATCGGTGACCCCGCACCGGCGACCAGGGCCTTCATGGCACTCGGCGACGGACTGCTCCTGCACCGGCTCACCGTCGATCCCGAGCTTGACATGCGCCCCGCCATCGAACGGACAGTGCGTGCCCTCGCGGAGTCCTGACCTGACGCCGCGGGGCAGACAACCCAACCCCCGTCACGTGCCGGAACGGTCGGGGCGATGGGCGGATGCCGTTCCGCGGGCGCCGACGCGGACGCGGCCTCGGCAAGAGCGAGCGTACGGCTCAGTGGGCGAGGCGTTGCCGCAGCGTGGGAAGCCCCGGCCCGGTCAGGTCATCGAGCGCCGCCGGGCGTCCGGCGATCGCCATCAACAGGGCCTCGCCTGGCCCGTTGACCTCTGGCCCTTCGCCTGAGGTCCATGCGACGTCTGTGGCGGTCAGCGTCAAGGCTCTCGCGTTCTTCCTTGCGGGCAGCGTCGGAGCACCGAGAGCGAAGTCGAGGACGGGGGCGAGGCGGTGCGGCGGGATCGTTCGGGGCATGTCAAGGGCGCGCCTGATGTCCTGGTGGTGGATGGTGGTGTCGGTCAGTGCGATACCCCCGCCGAAGCCCGAGGGGAGCCCGCTCGGTCGCACATTGCGGGCGAGCAGCTCGATCACGGCCGCGGGTTGCAGGTCCCGGTACCGCCCGAGCGCCACGTCATTGACCCCACTGACACGAAGACTGCCTCGCAGGAAGGTGCCCAACAGGGTTGGCGTAGACAGCTCGTCGTAGCTGATCACGTGAGTGGCCACGTCACGCACGCGCCACTTCGTGCACAGCGACGGCGCGTTCCATTGGTCATCGCTCAGCCCCTGAAGCAAGGTGAGAAGGTCGGTGCGCTCCTCTTGCGCCAGCGTCATCAGGTCTGGTCGGCTCATACGCTGTCCTGCTCATCGCGGGCAAGAGCCCCGTACCGGGCGAGATAGAGCGGCCAGCCGTCCTCGACGTCGACGCCCTCCCGCATGGCCTGCCACCCGTGGCCGTGTCGGTCGAGGTGCCGGTGGACGAGTGTGACTCGAGTGCGCTGCTCACCCTCGGCCGTGAAAGTGACCTTCACCTCGCTGGTACGACTGAGGTCGGAGGCGACCTGCCAGTCCGGTCCGATGTCCCAGCTGAACGCGAGCGTGTGCGGCGGGTCGAAGGTCAGGACGCGACCCCACCGGCAGATGCTGCCGTCCACGCCCCGGTCATAGACGTCACCGCCGACGTGCTGCTCGAGCACGGTCTGCTCGATGGGGACCGCCAGCATGTTGTGCTCGCGCGGCTTGATCCGGTCCAGGTCGGTGAACACCCTGAACGCCTGGTCCTGGGGCAGGTCCACCACGACCTCGTGTCGGACGGACCCGTCGGGCTCCACGCTCATCCTGGTCCCCCCTGCTCGCGCTCCGATGCCGCCAAGGTGTCGAGAGCGTCGGACCAGAACTGGTCAAGCTGGCGCCGGTACCTCGCCAAACGCTGAACGTCGATGCTGTAGACCCGGTGACGACCCCTCGAGACGTCGTGAACGACCCCGGCATCCCGAAGCATCTTCAGGTGCTGACTGACTGCGGGCCGGCTGATCGGCATGGCACCAGCCAACTCGGTCACGGTGCATGGGCCACTGGACAGCCGCTCGAGGATGAACCGCCGGCTGGGGTCGCCGAGCAGCACCCACGCATCCAACTGGTAAGCCGCCACGAACACGTAAGTTACTGCTTACCGATGGAGAATGCAAGGGTCGGGATGGTGCCGACGAGGCCCGAACCACCACCAGGTTCCGGCGCTGGGCTCGCGCTCATGCAGGTCGATGTCGGCGACGTCGAGATCGTTGGCCACGGCAGTCCGTCGCCGTCAAGCCGACCGCCCGGGTAGCCGAGAGCTGGGCACCGGCAGACGGCACCTCTGACGATCGACGGTGCCGGCCGGTGGGTTCACAGCCAGCGCCGCACCCGCCGCGTGTAGTCGTCGTAGGGCGCACCGAACCGCTGGTGCAGGAAGCGCTCCTCGGGGCGGATCGCTCCCCACAGGAGCAGCAGCATCGCGAGCGGGAACAGCACGAGCCCCCAGAACGTGGGGGTCAGCAACGCCAGCCCGAGGTAGAGCGCGAGCAGGCCGACGTACAACGGGTTGCGGGAGCGGCGGTATGGCCCCTCCTCGATCATCGAGCTCGTCGCCTGGCCCGGCAGCAGACCGGTGTCGTGCCGGTGAAACAGCCACAGCGACCAGCCGTTCCACCCGACGAACAACAGCACCAGCACCCAGCCGAGCGGAACCCGCCACCCGCCGAGGTCGGCCGGTTCGCCCCACAGCGTCGTCGCCAACCAGCCGACGAGCAGGGGTGCGCCGATGGCGACCGGCGGCCAGAGCCGGAACGCGACGGTGTCCTCGGGACCGTGCACCATGCCCTCATTGTCGAGGACCATGGACCCACCACGGGTCAGGACGGCCAGCAGGGTTCTCAGCCGTCGCGACACGAAGCTCTGCCGCTGCCTTGAGCCTCGATAGGTCAAGAGCCGGGTCTTGCCGCTCGGTGGACGGGCCGGGACACTTGACGCAACCGTCCGCTGTCCACGCGGTGCGGGTGGGTCTCGAGGAAGGGGCATCGGATGTCTGATGTAGCCATCCACCTGTTGGTGGGCACGACCAAGGGGGCCTTCGTCCTGGACGGCGACTCCGATCGCAGCACCTGGACGGTCCGTGGCCCGTACTGCGCCGGATGGCCGATCAACCACGTCATCGGCGACCCGGCCACCGGGGCGATGTGGGCCGGCGGCGGCGGTGACTGGTCCGGCGCTGGGGTCTGGCGCTCGGATGACGGAGGCCGGACCTGGCAGCTGACCAGGATGACGTCGGGCCAGATGGACGCCTGGGCCGCCGACGACCCCGGGTTCGCCGAGTCCATCGGCTGGAGCGAGGAGCCGGCCCCGTTCGGTGACAACTTCACCCAGGTGTGGTCCCTGGGGCGGGTCGGCGCCAGGCTCTACGCAGGGACCAAGCCCGCCACCTTGCTCGTCAGCGACGACGACGGCGCGACGTGGGAGACCATCAAGGGCCTGACCGACCACCCGTCGGCCTCGGAGTGGGGCCCCGGCGCCGCGGGGCTCGTCCTCCACACGATCGTCGCCGACCCCGAGAACCCCGAGAAGATGTGGGTCGGGATCTCCGCCGCCGGAGTCTTCGCCACCGAGGACGGCGGGGTGACCTGGGAGCGCCGCAACGACCTCGCCGACCCCGTGGCCGGCAACGACCACGCCCACCCCGCGTCGGCATCCGACGGGCATACGGGCTTGTGCGTGCACCACATCGAGCGCGGCGCCGGCGATGGTGACCCGCTCTACCAGCAGAACCATCACGGGGTCTGGCGCTCGCAGGACGGTGGCCACAGCTGGCACGACATCACCTCAGGCCTGCCGTCGACGTTCGGCTTCCCCCTCCTGGCCCACCCCCGAGACGCGCGGACCGTCTGGACCGTGCCGCTCAACGGAGACATGGAGGGCCGGTACCCGCCGGACGCGGCAGCCGCGGTCTGGCGCTCGCAGGATGCCGGTGCGTCGTGGGAGGCGCAGCGCACGGGGCTACCGCAGGAGGCGTGCTTCTTCACCGTGCTGCGGCAGGGCATGAGCGGCGACCGGCAGGACCCGGCCGGGGTGTACTTCGGGACCAACACGGGCTCGGTCTTCGCCAGCCGCGACGAGGGAGAGACCTGGAGGGAGATCGCCCGGCACCTGCCCACCGTCCTGGCCGTCGAGACCCTCGAGCCGGCCGGTGCCCGCGAGGCCCACGGCTGAGGAGCCGTACGCCGCGTGCCGGTCCTCAGACCGCTTGGCGCGTCTGGAGGTAGCCGTGCAGCTGGTTGCGGGAGGTGATGCCGAGCTTGGGGAAGATGCGGTAGAGGTGCGAGCCGACGGTGCGGTGCGAGATGTAGAGCTGTTGCCCGATGTCACGGTTGGACAGCCCACTGGCCGCCAGCTGCGCAATCTGCCATTCCTGCGGTGAGTCACCGATGTCGCGCTCCAAGGCGTGCAGGATGCCGCGTGCCTCCTCCGCCTGCCCGCTCGCGAGAGCCCCTTCATCGGCGAGACGGCTCACCCCCAACGAGGACCACTCCTACAGCGCTGCCCGTGCGGTCGAGATTCGCGTGGCCAGCCCGGCGAGGCCTCTGCGGATCAGTGCGCCGTAGCCGTCGACGGCCAGGGCGTCCTGGGCGACGAGGCCCGCGTGGAGCTGCACCTCGGCGTCGTCGAGGCGGCCCTGCCGCAGGTACCCATCGCCAAGGTTGAGGTGCAGGCTCGGGGCCAGCCCACGGGCCGTGGAGATGCCGATCGGTGCCAGGTCACCGTCGACCACGTGGTGGTGTGCGCTCAGGGCTCGTTCGTCCCAGAGGACCTCGTCGGCAAGGTCGGGTTGCAGGTCTGCGAGGTAGTGGGCCATGACGCACCGCTGCGCGTGGTCCGTCTCGCCCGATGCCCGCCAGCACCTGACGAGGCCGCGCTGACCAGCGGCCTTCTCGCCACCGAGGGCGAGAGCGATCGCGGCCGTGATGCTGTCCCACTGCGTCATGTGCCGACCGTAGACCGAAGGTGGGACGTCACCCTCCGGCGCTGGGTCCGAGCTGCCTCCAGCCGCCAACCACTGCCGAATAGGCTTGTCGCGTGCTGATCCGACCTGTCGAGGAGCCCGACTGGCCGGCCCTGATTGAGGTCTTGCGCGAGATCGTCAGCGACGGTGAGACATACGCCTATCTGGAGCCACTGGACGGCGCTTCGGCTCGCTCGTTGTGGGACGACCAAGAACGGGGTGTCACGGTCGTCGAGATCGACGCAGACGGCATACTCCTCGGCTCCGCGAAGCCCGGCCCCAACCGGCCGGGCCGTGGGGCGCACGTGGCCACTGCGTCGTTCGTCGCCTCTCCAGAGGCGAGGGGGCGAGGGGTCGGACGAGCCCTGGGCGAGTGGGACCTCACCTGGGCTCGTGACCAGGGATCAGGCCGGTCAGAGCGGATCGGGTCGCATGGCGCGCGCGGCCCACGGCTGCAGGATGCCGTAAACGGCCTTCGTCGTCGGCACCTCGACGCGTCCGTGGTCGCCGCGCCGGATGACCTCACCGAGGAGCGCGTCCAGCTCCATGGGACGTCCGTTGACCAGGGCGTGGTGCAGCGAGGAGCCGCCTCCAGGCTCCAGAGCGTCGGCGAAGCCGAGAGTTCGCTCCGGTAGGTCAGCAGGCAGGTCGACCCCTCGGCGGCGGCCACCGCACACACCTCGGCGGCGAGGTTGCGGAACAGCTCGCGGCCGGCGGGCTGTGACCGGATCTCACCGATGGGCAACCTCACCGCTGCCGTGACGCCGGCCTGGGCGCAGATGAACGCGAACTTCGACCACAACACCGCCCTGATGTCGGGCGACTCGTCGGCCGTGACCTCGGCTGCTCGGAACGCCTCCACGAGTGCGGCGTCGCGCCGACTGGTGCCGCCCCGCCATTCGCCGACCACCAGGCTCGCCGGACCGCCCGTGTGGTCGATCATTCCGGGTTCGGCGATGGTGGCGAAGATGTATGCGGCCCCGCCGACGACTCGGTCGTCCCCGAGGACGGCAGCAAGTCGCTCTTCGTTGTCCACCCCGTTCTGCAGCGACACGACGGCGGTGTCATCCCCGACCAACGGTCCCAGCATCGACGCGACTCGATCGGTGTCGAAGGACTTCACGGCCACCACCACGTAGTCAGCCGTGCCGCTCGACCCGAGGTCGTGGGCGGCTCGGACCGGGACCATGAAGTCACCACGTACGCTGCGTACCCGTAGACCGTCGGTGTTGAGCGCTGCGAGATGTGCACCGCGCGCCACGAACGTGACGTCGACGCCCGCCTGCACGAGCCGCCCCCCGAAGTACCCGCCGACACCCCCAGCGCCGACGACAGTGACCCTCACGTCGCCAACGATCCTCGACGCTCGGCATTTCGTCAACGAGCTGCCGGACAGGCTCCCTCAGGTGTCATGGTCGAGCTCGGGAGATTGACGAAACCGCGGTGCAGGAGCACCCTCGACGTGTCCTGGTTGACCCATCTCTCGGTTCCGGGGGTACGGACGAATGCCGGCTCGACCCAGGTTTCCCCGTGTGGGTGTGGAGGAGTTCCCTCGCGGCCCACACTCGATCACCGGCGTTTCGACGTCGATCACTGCAGTCGTCGGACGGACTCTCCGCGGGCCGACCGACGAGCCGGTCATCGTCACCGGATTCGCAGACTTCCAGAGACAGTTCGGTGGCTTGTGGAACGGCAGCGCGCTGGGGTTCTCCGTGCGGGACTTCTTCATGAACGGCGGGTCGACGGCCGTCGTCGTCCGCCTGTTCAACGGGTCGCACGCCGCGAACACGGCTGCGGTGGTCCGCGACTCCATCACGGTCAGCGCCATCGATCCGGGTGCGTGGGGCAGCCAGCTCCGGATCCGGGTCGACCACGCCACCCGAGAGCCGGACCCCACGCTCGGCGAGCAGGCCACGTCGCTCTTCAACCTGTTCGTCCGCGACGGCTCGACGGGTCAGATCGAAGAGCACTGGAACGTGACGGTGTCGATCGCGGACCATCCGCGCCACCTGCGCGATGTGCTGCGGGGCGAGTCACGGCTCATCCGGTTGCGGACACCTGCGGCCACTGACGGG
This sequence comes from Actinomycetales bacterium, assembly GCA_038258215.1. Taxonomy (GTDB): domain Bacteria; phylum Actinomycetota; class Actinomycetes; order Actinomycetales; family Dermatophilaceae; genus Fodinibacter. The sequence goes on from JBBSQC010000036.1 coordinate 13,864, forward strand.
CCGACAGCCCGTCCTGACGCGCACGGTGACCCGGCTCCGGAGACCGGGACTGACTGGGACGGCGACGCCACCAGCACCGGGGTGTCGGGTGCGGGCGGGAACGCAGGAGGCCCAGGAGCGGCGCTCACTGTCGCTGACTTCACCGGAGGGACCACCCACGCCGACAGCAAGGGTCTCTACGCCCTCGACAGGGCGGACCTCTTCAACCTGCTCGTGATACCGCCCTACTCGCCGACGGGCGATGTCGACGCACCCCTCGTGAGTGAGGCGCACACCTACTGCGTGAGCCGCCGTGCGCTGCTCGTCGTCGACGGCCTCTCGTCGTGGGACGCGGCCGAGGTGGTCAGCGGCGTCGACATCAAGGCGGCGGTCGGCAGCATCGGCACCAATGCGGCCCTCTACTTCCCGAGGCTCCGACTGCCCAACCCGATCGACGACGACCAGGTGCAGACGTTCTCGGCCGCCGGGTCCGTCGCTGGCGTGATCGCGAGAACCGACGCCCAGCGCGGTGTCTGGAAGGCGCCTGCGGGACTCGACGCGACGCTCAGCGGCGGATCCGAGCTCAGCGTGCCATTGACCGATGCCGAGATCGGCCAGCTCAACCCGATCGGGGTCAACTGCCTCCGCACGGCACCGTCCGGTCTCGGGGTCGTGTGGGGCGCCCGGACGGCAGCGGGCTCGGACGCGCTCGCTTCGGATTGGAAGTACCTGCCGGTCAGACGGACCGCACTGTTCATCGAGGAGAGCCTCCACCGCGGCACCCAGTGGGTGCTCTTCGAGCCCAACGACGAGCCGCTGTGGGCGCAGATCAGGATCGAGGTCGGCACCTTCATGAGCACCCTGTTCCGCCAGGGCGCATTTTCAGGGGCGACTCCGCGAGATGCGTACTTCGTCAGGTGCGACCAGGAGACGACCACCCAGGCCGACATCGACCGGGGCATCGTCACCATCGACGTCGGCTTCGCGCCGCTCAAGCCCGCCGAGTTCGTCGTGCTCCGCATCCAGCAGCTCACTGGACAGTCGACCCGTCTGGGCGAGATCGAGTCGCCACGGTTCACGGCCACTCCCCAACGTGTTGATCCCTACAAGAACTTCCCGTTCCGGGTGAAGTGGGAGGGCCGGTACGTGGCGGGGATCAGCAAGGTCAGCGGGCTCAAGCGCAGCCCCAGGATGACCCAAGACCGCGGGGGCGGTGGGTCGATCACCCTCGAGCGGGGCGTCACCCACGACGCGGAGTTCGCGACGTGGGCCGGCCAGAGATGGAGCGCCGGGTCCGGCCCCGGTTCCGGGGAGGCGGTGCAGGCCGCCCGCAAGGACCTGGTCGTCGAGCACTATGACGAGGCGGGGCGGTTCGTGCTCGCGTACAGGGTGTTTCGAGCCGGGGTGTCGGACTTTCAGTCGCTGCCGGACCTTGACGAGAACGCGAACGCTGTCGCGATCCAGAACCTGACGCTGGAGAACGACGGCTGGGAACGTGACGGCGACACGGTCGAGCCGGCCGATCCGTCGTTCGACGAACCAGATTGACCGAGGTCCCGCATCCGGGATTGCGCCGAGGTCGTCAATGTGCAACTGTTATGTTGCACATTGACGAACCGAGGAGACGCGCCACCATGGACAGAATCATCGAGAAGGACATTCAGATCAGCGCGACGCCACAGCGCGTCTGGGACCTCGTGAGCGAGCCCGGGTGGTGGATCAACGACGGCACCTACACCGAGCACCTCATCGAGCGGCGCGACGGCATCACGCACGTCACGGACCCCACGCACGGCGTCTTCCCCCTGGTCGTCGTCGAGGAGCGCGAGCCGCACTACATCGCCTTCCGATGGCTGGCCCGCACCGCTGAGCCGGTGCCCGACGGCCCCGGGACGCTCACGGAGTTCTGGATCGAGGCCCGTGAGGGCGGGGTGCTGCTGCGAGTCCGGGAAAGCGGTTTCGAGTCGCTCGGCGAGGACGAGGCAGCGCTGGCCAAGACCGTCGCGGACAACACCTCGGGATGGGAGAAGGAGCTCGGGGTGGCCCGAGCCCACGCCGAGAGCGTTCGCGCCATCGGGTGAACGCCGTGACCACCGTGGACACCACCAGCAGTGTGGCCGTGTTCGCGGCGCTCGGGGACCCGACCCGGCTCGCGCTGCTTGCCACCCTCGGCACGGGTGGGGCAGCGACCGCCACCAGTCTGGCTTCGCCGCTGGCGGTGACGCGTCAGGCGGTGAGTCGCCACCTGCGAGTGCTGGGGGATGCCGGGCTGGTGCGCACGTCCCGGAGTGGCCGTGACGTGCTCTACGCCGTCGAACCGGACACGCTGCGCGAGTGGGGGGAGTGGCTCACGTCGATGTCGGCGGCATGGGACCGCCGCCTGCTCGACGTCAAGACCCGCGCCGAGTCGGACTGAGCCGGCAGCAGGACTGCCGGGCGGGCGGCATCCGCTCGTCACCGGCATCCACGCGTCGCCTGACCAGCCGGATGCCGGATGCCGGATCTCGGATACCAGACGTCACTGGGCGTTCCCCCCTTCAGTCGGCGTCGGGTCAGCGGGACAGTGGTGGGGACGACGACACGAAGGAGACCCACCCATGGACGGCGCCCGCCCCGTCCGCGCCCCGCGCGGCACGACCCTCACCGCTCGCCAGTGGTCCACCGAGGCCCCGCTGCGGATGTTGATGAACAACCTCGACCCCGAGGTGGCCGAGCGCCCGGACGACCTCGTGGTCTACGGCGGCACCGGCCGGGCGGCCCGCGACTGGCGCTCCTTCGACGCGATGGTGCGCACCCTGACCAACCTCAAGGCCGACGAGACGATGCTCGTGCAGTCCGGGCGGCCGGTCGGCGTCATGCAGACCCACGAGTGGGCGCCGCGCGTGCTGATCGCCAACTCGAACCTCGTGGGCGACTGGGCCACCTGGCCGGAGTTCCGGCGCCTGGAACAGCTCGGACTGACGATGTACGGGCAGATGACCGCCGGGTCGTGGATCTACATCGGCACCCAGGGCATCGTCCAGGGCACCTACGAGACGTTCGCCGCAGTGGCCGAGAAGCGCTTCGGCGGTACCCTCGCCGGCACCCTCACCCTCACCGGCGGCTGCGGCGGCATGGGTGGTGCCCAACCGCTGGCCGTGACGATGAACGACGGCGTGTGCCTCATCGTCGACGCCGACCCCGCACGGCTACACCGCCGGATGGAGCACCGCTACCTCGACGAGGTCGCCGGGTCGCTCGACGAGGCCGTCGAGATCGCGCTGCGGGCCAAGGCCGAGCGGCGCGCCTGGTCGGTCGGGGTCGCCGGGAATGCCGCAGAGGTCTTTCCCGAGCTGCTCCGCCGCGGCGTCCCGATCGACATCGTCACCGACCAGACCTCGGCCCACGACCCCCTCTCCTACCTCCCCGAGGGCATCGGGCTGGACGAGTGGCAGGAGTATGCCGCCAAGAAGCCCGAGGAGTTCACCGACCGCGCCCGCGAGTCGATGGCGCGCCAGGTGCAGGCGATGGTCGAGTTCCAGGACGGCGGCGCAGAGGTCTTCGACTACGGCAACTCGATCCGCGACGAGGCCCGGCAGGGCGGCTACGACCGGGCGTTCGAGTTCCCGGGCTTCGTGCCGGCCTACATCCGCCCGTTGTTCTGCGAGGGCAAGGGCCCGTTCCGCTGGGCGGCGCTCTCGGGGGACCCCAAGGACATCGCGGCCACCGACAAGGCGGTGCTCGACCTCTTCCCCGACAACGACCGCCTCCAGAAGTGGATGCGCGGCGCCGCGGACAAGATCGCCTTCCAGGGGCTGCCCGCACGGATCTGCTGGCTCGGCTACGGCGAGCGCGACAAGGCCGGGCTGGCCATCAACGACCTCGTGGCCTCGGGTGAGGTGAGCGCCCCGATCGTCATCGGCCGAGACCACCTGGACTGCGGGTCGGTGGCCTCGCCCTACCGCGAGACGGAGTCGATGGCCGACGGCTCGGACGCCATCGCCGACTGGCCCCTGCTCAACGCACTGGTCAACACCTCCTCCGGTGCGAGCTGGGTCTCGATCCACCACGGCGGCGGGGTGGGCATCGGACGGTCGCTGCACGCGGGGCAGGTCTCGCTCGCCGACGGCACCCCTCTGGCCGCGCAGAAGCTGGCCCGAGTGCTGACCAACGACCCGGGCATGGGCGTCATCCGGCACTGCGACGCGGGATACGACCATGCCGACGAGGTGGCCGCCGACCTCGGGGTCCGCGTGCCGATGCGCGAGGGCTGACCCCCCAACCCCCGACTTATTGCGCTCCGCCCACCCCGAGGCGCCGAAAATCGGGCATCGGACGTGGGTGGAGCGCAATAAGTCGAGAGGGGTGGCCCGGGCCGGGCCGGTCGGGGGGTGGTGGGTCGGGGGGTGGATGGGGTTGGACGCTCAGGTGGGGCTCGTGGCGTCGGTGATGTCGGCGACCGTGGCTCCGAGGGCGGCGAGGGCGGCGTCGGCGTCCACGGTCATGCCGACGCCGTGGGCACCCGCACCGAGGGAGACCCGTCGCCCGGTCACCGATCTGTCGGAGACCACCGGCCAGGGCGTGCTCGACCCGAACGGCGTGATCGTCCCGCGCTCGTAGCCGGTCGCGGCCAGTGCGGTCGCTGCGTCGGGCATCGAGAGCCGGTTGACCCCGAGGTGGGCACGCAGCTTCGGCCAGGAGATCTCCCGGTCGCCCGGCACCAGCACGAAGAGGTAGTCGCCCTCGCCGCGGCGCACCACGAGCGTCTTGACGATGTCGCGCGGCTCGACGCCTCGGGCGGCGGCCGCCTCCCGCAGCGAGCGCACCGCGCCGTGTCGGGTCACCACCGGGTCCAGCCCGTATGCCGCTGCCGCTGCCACCGCGCGCTGCTCGCCCTCACTCATGGAGGTCAGGCTACGACCCCGCGATTCGTCTGGCACCCGAGACAATCCGAGGTGTCCTTCGGCCCCGCGCGAAGTCGCCAGGTGGTGACATGGACCCATGTCCACGATGCCGCGCGAGGGATCACCCGCTACGGGCTTCCGGAGGATGTGGCACGACCTCGACTCCATCGGCCGAAGCGCGGACACCGGCGGCTACGAGCGTTTCGCCTGGACGCGCACCGACCATGACCTGCGCGAGTGGTTCAGCGGCGAGTGCGCCGACCGCGGCCTGGATATCACCACCGATCTCATGGGGAACCAGTGGGCCTGGTGGGGTGACCCCGATGCCGCCGTGCGCGCGGGGGACCCGGGCGTCGTCGTCGGCTCCCACCTGGACTCGGTCCCGAACGGTGGGGCATTCGACGGGCCGCTTGGTGTGGTGGGTGCGCTGGCAGCCGTCGATGCTATGCGCGACAGCGGTTTTCGGCCATCAAGGCCGGTGGGCGTCGTCAACTTCGTCGACGAGGAGGGTGCCCGATTCGGGGTGGCCTGTACAGGGAGTCGGGTGCTCACCGGCGCCATGGGCGCTGACCGCGCAAGGGGCCTGAAGGACGTCGACGGCGTCACGATGGCGGATGCTCTGCGCAGGTCGGGCCGCAACCCTGACCTGATCGGCCGCGACGACGAGACCCTGGCGCGCATCGGGGCCTTCGTCGAGCTCCACGTGGAGCAGGGCCGGGCGCTGGTCGACCTCGGACACGCGGTCGGGGTCGGCAGCGACATCTGGCCGCACGGGCGGTGGCGCATCGACGTGCCCGGCGAGGCCAACCACGCCGGCACGACCGCGCTGGCCGATCGCGAGGACGCGATGCTGGGGCTGGCCGCCACGATCATCGCCGCTCGCCGCTCGGCCGAGGCCCAGGGCTGCGTCGCGACCATCGGCAAGGTCCATATCGCCCCGGGCGGTGTCAACGCCATCGCGAGCTGCGCGACGGGCTGGCTCGACGCGCGTGGCGCCGACGCCGACGCCGTGCTGCGGGTGGTGCGCGACGTCAGCTCCGTCGCCGACGACTTCGACGCCCTCGTCACCCAGGAGTCCTGGACCCCCACCACCGACTTCGACCCGGTCCTCGTCCGCCGCCTCTCCACGGTGTTGGGCGGTGCGCCGGTGCTGGGCACGGGTGCCGGGCACGACGCCGGCATCCTAGCCAATGACGGCATCCGCACGGCAATGCTGTTCGTGCGCAACCCGACCGGCGTCTCGCACTCTCCCGACGAGTGGGCCTCCGCTGATGACTGCCTGGCCGGCATCTCGGCCTTGGCCGCCGCCGTCACCGACCTCGCAGGAGACCGGGAGTGACGGCATTCTGGTGCGAGCACGCCGTGCTCCCCGATGGTCACCGGCGCTCGGTGCGGGTCGTCACGAGTGGGGGGCGCATCCGGAACATCCTCCCCTCGACCCCTGCCGAGCCGGGTGACATCGTGCTGCGGGGGGTGGTCCTCCCGGGCTTCGCGAACGGTCACAGCCACGCCTTCCACCGGGCACTGCGGGGTCGCACCCACGACGACGGCGGGAACTTCTGGACGTGGCGCACGGCGATGTATGCCGTCACCCACCGGCTCGACCCGCACACCCTGCATGCCCTCGCCAGAGCGGTGTTCGCGGAGATGCTGCTGGCCGGATACACCGCGGTGGGTGAGTTCCACTACGTCCACCACGCGGCCGGTGGTCGACGGCACGACGACCCCAACGTCATGGGGCGTGCCCTGGTCAGCGCGGCTCGGGAGGCCGGCATCCGGCTGACCCTGCTGGACACGGCCTACCTCGCGGGGGGGTTGACCGCCAGCGGCCACGTGCCGCTCGACGAGGTGCAAGAACGGTTCTCCGACGGCAGCGCGTCGGCGTGGTGCGATCGGGTCAGTGAGCTGTCCGGCGATGACACGACGCGGATCGGTGCCGCCGTGCACTCGGTGCGCGCCGTGCCGCGCGGGGACCTCGCCGCCGTCGGTGAGTTCGCCGCCAGCCGTGGGATGCCGCTCCACGTGCACCTCTCGGAGCAGCCGGGGGAGAACCTCGCCTGTGAGGGCTTCTACGGTTGCTCGCCCACGGAGCTGCTGGCCACCGAAGGTCTCCTCACGCCCTCGACCACGGCGGTTCATGCGACGCACCTGTCGGAGAAGGATATTCGGCTGCTCGGCGACGCCGGTGCGACGGCCTGCTTCTGCCCGACCACGGAGCGCGACCTCGCCGACGGCATCGGACCGGCCCGCAACCTGCACGACGCAGGGTCTCCGATCAGCCTCGGCTCGGACCAGCACGCGGTCATCGACCCGTTCGAGGAGGTGCGCGGTGTCGAGATGCACGAGCGGCTCGAGACCCTCGAGCGGGGCCGGTTCAGCCCCCCGGAGCTGTTGGCCATGGGCAGTCTCTTCGGCTACCGGTCCCTGGGCTGGGACGACGGTGGGCTCATCGCCACCGGGCATCTGGCCGACCTCGTCGCGGTCCGCATGGACAGCCCGCGCACCGCCGGCACGGGCGTGGGCGGGATCCTGTATGCCGCGACGGCGGCCGACGTGGTGGACGTCGTGGTCGGTGGTCAGCACGTCGTGCAGGGCGGACGACACCGCCTGGGAGACGTCGGGCTGCTCCTGAGGGATGCGATCGAGAGGGTTCGCGGATGAGCGGCGCGACGGTGGTGACCGGCATCGGCTCCCTGGTGACCTGCGCCGGGCCGGCCGGTGACGTCCCGACCTCGGCGCTCACGGACGGCTCGGCCGGCGATCGGCTGGGCATCGTGCCGGATGCCGCGGTCGTCGTGCAGGACGGCCACGTGGTCTGGGTCGGCCCTCAGGGGCGGGCGCCGTCCGTCGACCGCAGCGTCGACGTCGGGGGCCGAGCCGTCGTGCCGGGGTTCGTCGACTCCCACAGCCACCTCGTCTACGCGGGCGACCGCTCGGCCGAGTTCACCGCCCGGATGGCCGGTGAGCCCTACGACGGCGGCGGCATCGGTGTGTCGGTCGCGGCCACGAGGGCGGCCGCCGACGACGAGCTGCGCGCTCTCCTGCGCGCCCGGGTCGCCGAGATGCGCGCGCTGGGCACGACGACCGTCGAGGTCAAGAGCGGCTACGGGCTGAGCGTCGAGCAGGAGGAACGCTCACTGCGTCTGGCTCGCGAGGTCACCGACGAGACGACCTTCCTCGGCGCCCACGTCGTGCCGCCGGACGCCCGGGGCGACCGCGCGGCCTACCTCGACCTCGTCTGCGGGCCGATGCTCGCGGCCTGTGCGCCGCACGCTCGCTGGGTCGACGTCTTCTGCGAGCCGTCGTCGCCCCACGCCTTCACCGGCGAGGAGTCGCGACGGGTGCTGACCGCCGGGAGGGACGCCGGGCTGGGGCTGCGGGTGCACGGCAACCAGCTCGGCCCAGGCCCCGGCGTGGCCCTGGCGGTGGAGCTGGGGGCCGCCAGCGTCGACCACTGCACATTCCTCAGCGTGGCCGATGTCGACGACCTCGTCGGTGTGGCTGGGACCACGGTGGCGACCTTGCTTCCGGGAGTGGAGTTCTCGACCCGCTCGCCCTACCCGGACGCGCGGCGGCTCATCGACTCCGGTGTCGACGTGGCGCTGGCCAGCGACTGCAACCCCGGCACGTGCAATACCGCGTCGATGCCGTTCGTCGTCGCCCTCGCAGTGCGCGAGATGCGGATGACCGCCGCGGAGGCCCTGCTCGCCGTGACGGTGGGTGGGGCCCGCGCCCTGCGGCGCGAGGACGTCGGCCGGATCGCGGTGGGGTCACGCGCCGACCTGACGGTGCTCGACGCGCCGGGCCACGAACACCTCGCCTACCGGCCGGGGATGCCGATCGCCCGGGCCCTCGACCTGCCTCGATGAGCTGGGTAGCGGCTCAGGCCACCGGCTCTTCCATCTCGGCGGGCAGGTGCCCGGCGGACTTCGCGTAGTACTCGGCCGCCTTGCGCGTCGTCAGGGTGCGGGCCGCACCGACCGCCAGGCCGGTGATCGCGGCATACGAGAGGGCCTTGAGGAGGGGGGCCTCCGGGCTCTCGGGGTTGATGTTGTCCTGACCCGCCTTGGCCCAGATGATGTCGACGAGCTTGGTCGCGAGGATGCCGGCCAGGATGGCACCCCCGGTGCCCATGATCTTCCATGCAGCGCTGCCCATGACGTTCCTCCGAGAGCTCGTATTGCAGCCGGACGATGTGCCCGACGCGGTCTGTCGCCACCATAACCCGAAGGGGTTATGCTCAAACCGTCCAACGACAGGGGAGCGCCCCACAAGCGCTGAGAGTGCGGTCCGCCGCAGACCCTCGAACCTGATCCGGTTAGCACCGGTGTAGGGAGTCGGGAAATCTCAGGTGCGTTCCCGGCATACCCGCGGGTTCGACCCGTGCCGTGCCGGGGGTGCACCTCTCCGAGGTCTCCGATCCGGAACCACGGGAGAAGTTCAGATGGCAACACAGCTGCAGGAGGCGCCGAACCGGCGCTCGATCATCGCGACCCGCCCGCTGATGGGCTGGCGTACCGTCGACATCCTCACGATCGCCTTCCTCGGCGCGGCCCTCGGCGTCGCGTTCTGGGGGTGGGGCATCTTCTACAACGGCCCGATCACCGCACTGAAGATCGGCTACGCCCCGCTCATGGGGCTCTTCGTCGGGCCGTGGTTCATGGCCGGCGTGATCGGCGGGCTCGTCGTGCGGCGCCCCGGCGCGGCACTGTTCTGCGAGGTCGTCGCGGCGCTGGTCTCGATGCTGCCGGGCACCGAGTGGGGCGCCACGGTTTTGGTCTCGGGTGTCCTCCAGGGCCTCGGAGCGGAGCTGGCCTTCGCGATCTTCGGCTACAAGCTCTTCGGCGTCGGTGTGGCGGCCCTTGCCGGGGTGCTGTCGGCCCCGCTCGAGTGGGCCTTCGAGGTCGTGAAGTTCCCTGCGTCGTGGGCGGATGTGCCCGTGCTCTCGGTGTTCGCGAACGGCGGCGGGTGGTACGCCGAGTGGGTGCTCACCGACAAGCTGGTCTATCTGGGGGCGATGGCGCTCTCCGGAGCGGTGATCGCCGGAGGGGTGGGCTGGCTGCTGGTGCGGGCGCTGGCCCGCGCCGGTGCGCTCTCGGCCTTCCCCGCCGGACAGGAACACCGGGAGTCCCGAGCTGTCTGAGCGGGTGGCCGCGCGGGCGCGGGGGCGGGTCGAGGTCTCCGGGCTGACCTGGCGACCCTTCGGCCGGCGCGAGCCGGTGCTGCGCGAGGTGACCCTGGCGATCGAGCCGGGGGAGCGCGTGCTGCTCGTCGGGCCCTCGGGCTCGGGCAAGTCCACCCTGCTGCGTGCCCTCGCCGGTCTGCTCGAGACCGCCGACGCGGGCGAGGTCAGTGGGTCGGTGACCGTGGACGGTGCCGTGCCCGGGGCTCGGCCGGGCGCCGTGGGGCTGGTGCTGCAGGAGCCGGGCGCGGGGGTGGTCGCGGCGTCGGTGGCGCGCGACATCGCCTTCGGGCCGGAGAACGTCGGGATGCCGCGCGCGGCCATGCCTACCGTCGTCACCGCGGCGCTGGCGGCGGTGGGTCTCGGCGACCTGCCGCTGAACACCCCGACGACCGCGCTCTCCGGCGGCCAGACCCAGCGGCTGGCCCTGGCCGGAGCGCTGGCGCTGGACCCGTCGGTGGTGCTGCTCGACGAGCCCACGGCGATGCTCGACCCCGCGTCGGCGGCGGAGGTGCGCGATGCCGTGGCGGCCCTCGGCGCCGGTCCCGGTTCGCGCACGCTCGTCGTGGTCGAGCACGTGCTGGGGCCGTGGGTCGACCTCGTGGAGCGGCTCGTCGTCCTCGACGACGAGGGGCGTGTCGTCGCCGACGGTCCGGTGGCTGACGTGCTGGAGCAGCGGCGCGGCATGCTGCTCGACATGGGCATCTGGGTGCCGGGGGAGCCCCCGCCGACGCCGGTGCCCGTCGATCCGGGGCTCGTCACTCCGTGGCGCGCACCGGCGGGTGCGGCCCTGGCGAGCGAGCCCCTGGTGGTGGAGCGAACGACCCGTCTCCTCGACGGGACGTTGCGCACGCTGCGGGCCGCCGAGGTGTCGCAGCGACTCGAGGCCTCACCGGGAAGCCTGACCGTGCTCGTCGGACCGAGCGGGTCGGGGAAGTCCACGGTGCTCCATGCCCTGGCCGGCTTCCTCACCCCGACCGACGCCGGAGCGGTCACCGTGCCCGCCCCAGATCCCGCGCCGCCGCGAACAAGTGACCAATTGGGCGATTCTTTACACGGGCAGGCGCAAAGAAGTGACCAATTGGGCGATTCTTTACGGGGGAAGGCGCGAACAAGTGACCTATTGGTCAGTTCCTCACCGCCGGGTGAGCTCTCGGCGCCGGACCTCGCCCGATCCCTCGCGTGGGTGCCGCAGTGGTCCAGCTCCACGATCGTCACCGGCAACGTGCTCGACGAGGTGCTCGCCACCACCCGTGCGCTCGCGGCCGACGGCAGCAACTCCGGCGGCAGTGGCTCGGTCGACAGCGGTGCCGACGACAGCGGCTTCGTCGACCGCGCCCGGGCGCTGCTGGAGGCTCTCGGTCTGGCCCACCTGGAGTCCGCCGACCCTCGCGAGCTGTCCGGAGGCGAGCAACGGCGCCTGGCCGTCGCCGCCGCCCTGCTCCACGGCCCTCCCGTCCTCCTGGCCGACGAGCCCACCGTCGGGCAGGACCGCCGCACCTGGGCGGCCCTCGTCGGGCTCGTCGCGGCATACCGCAGCGCTGGCGGAGCGGTCGTCGCCGCCACCCACGACGCCCACGTCATCGACCGGGCCACGACGGAGGTCCGACTCACGGCGCCGGAGCGGCCGGCCCCGCCGCGCGCCGTGCGCACCCCGCTGCTCGCCCGGTGCGGGCCGCTCGCCCTGATGACCGCTGCGCTGCTCGCCGTGCCCGCTGGTGTGCTCTCGCCGCACTGGTCGACGAGTCTCGCCGTGCTGGCCACGCAGGTGGTGCTCACCGTCGTGGCGCTCTCCGCCCCAGGGGAGGGACCCCGTCCCGCGGGTCGCGCCCGCCGTGTGGCGCTGCGGATGCTGCCCGGCCTGGTCGCGGCCCTGTCCGTCGGCTGGTCGACGTGGTTCCTCGCCGGGCACGACGTCGACGCGGCCCTCACCGTGGCGCTGCGGGTGCTCGTCATCGTGCTGCCCTCCGCCGTGCTCATCCCGTGGATCGACCCCGACGAGCTCGGCGACCACCTGGCCCAACGGCTCGGTATGCCGGACCGCCCGGTCGTCGCGACGGCCGCGGCCCTGCAACGCGTGCAGTCCTTCGGCGCCATCTGGTCGGAGATGGCCCGGGCGAGGCGGGTGCGCGGCGTCGGGGTCTCGTGGCGTCGCCCTCGAAGTGTGGTCGCGCACGTGGGAGCCCTGACGATGGGGCTGCTCGTGCGCACCCTGCGGGCTGCCGCCGAGCTGGCCGTCGCGATGGATGCCCGGGGCTTCGCCACCGCCCGGGCCCGCAGCTGGTGGAAGCCCGCGCCGTGGCACTGGGGTGACACCCTCCTCGTGCTGCTCGCCACCGTGCCCCTCGTCGTCGCCGTGCTCGCGCGCTGACGCGGTTCGGGGCCGACGGAGAAGAAGTCCGTGGCGGCAGGTGTCGATCCGCCCACGCCTCGTACGTCATGGTGGTGTCGGCGAGGGTCGCCGGCACGCAAGGCAAGGAGCCGACCATGAAGTTCTTCGTACTGCTCGCCGGCTATGGCGAGATGCCGCTGTGGAACGAGCTGACCCCCGAGCAGCGGGAAGAGGGGATGGCCCAGCACGGGGCGTTCGCGGCCGCGTGCGCCGAGCGCCCCGACGCCGAGATGCTGGCCGGGGAGGCGCTCGCCGGTGGTGACGCCGCGCGCACGATGCGCACCCGTGGCGGTCAGACAGCGGTGACGGACGGGCCGTTCGCCGAGGCCGCCGAGCAGATCGGCGGCTACTACGTGGTGGACGCCCCGGACAGCCCAACCGTCGAGGAGCTGTGCAAAGTCCTCCCGGCCTACGACATCGAGATCCGGCCGATCCTCGACATGTGACCTCCCGCGCTGCCCCGCCCCTCCCTGACCCCGACTTATTGCGCTCCAGCCACGCCTAGCGGGCCTCCCGACCCCCGAAAACGTGGCTGGAGCGCAATAGGTCGGGGAGGTTGGACGGCGGGTGGTGACGTCAGGCCGGGCCGAGGGGAGACGGCATACTGGTCGATCGTGTCTGCCACTCCCGTGACGGGCCCCGCGCCGCGGGTCCGCATCCCCCGCGAGATCTGGGTCCTGATCGCCGCGGCGTTCGTCATCGCGCTGGGGTTCGGCCTGATCACCCCGGTGCTGCCGCAGTTCGCGCAGAGCTTCGGCGTCGGCGCCACGGCGAGCTCGGTCGTGGTCAGCGCGTTCGCCTTCTTCCGCCTCGTCTTCGCTCCCGGCGGTGGTCTCCTCGTCGCGCGCCTGGGTGAGCGCCCGGTCTACCTCACCGGCCTGGTCATCGTCGCGATCTCCACCGGCGCAACGGCATTCGCACAGACCTACTGGCAGCTTCTCGTCTTCCGCGGCCTCGGCGGTATCGGCTCGACGATGTTCACCGTCTCCGCCGTCGCGCTCATCGTGCGCCTGGCCCCGCCATCGATCCGAGCGCGGGTCTCGTCGGCCTATGCCTCGGCCTTCCTGCTCGGCGGCATCGGCGGGCCGGTGGTGGGCGGGCTGCTCGGTAACCTCGGGTTGCGCGTGCCCTTCATCGTGTATGCCGTGACCCTCCTCATCGCTGCCGCGATCGTGGCGTCGTTCCTCTCGGGGGCGTCGCTGCGCCCGGCCGAGGGTGCGCCGGTGCTGCCGGTGATGACCGCGCGTGACGGCTGGCGGGACAGCGCGTACCGGGCGTCGATCTTCTCGGGGTTCGCCAACGGGTGGGGGAACTTCGGGGTGCGCAACGCGATCCTCCCGCTCTTCGCCGCCGTCGTGATCGGTAAGGAGCCGTGGGTCGCCGGAATGGTCATCGCCGTTTTCGCGGCCGGCAACGCCGTGGGGCTCACGGTGGCCGGGAGGCTCGCTGACCGGTTCGGTCGTCGGCCGTTCATCCTCGGGGGGCTGCTCGTGAGCGGTGTGGCGACCGGCGTCACGGGCTTCGCGTCCGACCTGCCCACCCTCGTCGTCGTCTCGGTCATCGCCGGCCTCGGTGCTGGCACCCTGAACCCGGCGCAGCAGGCATCCCTCGCCGACGTCGTGGGGCGTGACCGCAACGGTGGCCGGGCCCTCGCCGCGTTCCAGATGTCCCAGGACAGCGGGGCCATCGTCGGGCCGATCATCGCGGGCCTGCTCGTCGACAACGGCAGCTTCTCCCTCGCGTTCGGGGTGACCGGCGTGATCACGCTGCTGGCCGCCATCCCGTGGCTACGCGCGCGCGAGACCCATGACGTCGTGCGCACCACCTGACCCCCGCCATCCACCCGACGAGTGAACAGAACGCGCCGTCTCGCCTCGCGCGCAGACGGCGTGTTCTGTTCACTCGTCGGGTCAAGGGGTGGGTGGGAACGGGCTGGGGGGCGGGCGCGTTGATCCTTGGCCACGCACGACCGACCCCGGAGGCCCACATCACCGACCACGCCGTCACGACATCCGCCACCACGAGGTCGCCCGTCGCACTGTTCGATGCCCAGGTCGACAGGCTCCTCGCGCTGGGTTACCCGGCGCTCGCAGGGTTCGACGAGCCAGCCTTCCTCGCCCACCTGAACCCCCTGCGCGCGCTCGCCGAGGACCTTCGCGACCTGCCGGAGCCCGCGCCCGGCCACGCCCCACTCGTGCTCGTGGTCACCCGCGACCTCGTCGACCCACACCTCACGGTCCCCCTGCTCCGGCTCGCCCCCAAGGGCACCAAGCCGGGGATCCTCGACCGCAACCATGGCGAGGAAGGCCTCGAGCCCTACCGTCCCATCCCACAGGTGGAGCTGCCCGGAGGATCCACGGCGTACCTGCTCCTCGACGTCGACCGGGGTGAGGAGTTCCTCGGGGTGCGGCCCGAGCACGCTCTACCGGTGATCCTCGGACGTGGACGCACGCCGCTGACCATCGAGGAGGGCATCGCGGTCGTCACCCACGCGCCTCACCTGCTGGAGAAGAACCGCTGCTTCATGCTGTCGGGCTCCCGCCGCGGGGACCGGCGCGTGCCGGCGATGTGGATCTCGGAGCGCGCCCCCAAGCTCGGCTGGTGCTGGGACGGCAACCCACACAGCTGGCTGGGTGTCGCCTCGACGGGGTCCCGCCGGGCCTGAGCCCGCTCGTCAGGCCTCGACGACCTCGGCCACCTCGACGACCTCCTCCACCCGGCGGGGCATGAGGAGCGTGGCGACGAGCAGCGTGAGAGCGACGACGAACGAGGCGAGGAAGACGCTGTGCAGGGCCGGACCGAGCACGTCGGGGCTCAGGCTCTCCAGGTCGGCAGGCTCGCCACCGAGCCGGCTGCGCACCACGCCGTTGGCGATCGCCCCGAAGGCCGCCACCCCCACGGCGCTGCCGATGGACCGCGCGAAGATGTTGGCCCCTGTGGCCACCCCGCGCTGGCCCCACCCGACCGCGGCCTGGGCCGCGACGATCGACGGGCTCGCGACGAGGCCGAAGCCCAGGCCCATGACGAAGCACGGGGCGGCGAGGTGCCACACCGCACTCTGTTCGTCGACGGTGAGCAGCAGCGCCGCGCCGGCGACCGCGATCACCGCTCCGATGAACATGGTGGTGCGGAAGCCGAGGCGCAGGTAGAGGCGCCCGGACGACGACGCGGCGATGGGCCAGCCGATGGTCATCGCCGCCAGGGCGAAACCGGCGACGACCGCGCCGCTGCCGAGCACCCCTTGTGCGTAGAGCGGGACGTAGGAGGTGAGCCCGAGCAGCAGCACCCCGACGACGAGCCCGACGAGCATGGTGGCGCCGACCACCCTGTGCCCGAAAACCCACAGTGGCAGCACCGGCTCGGGGGCCCGGCGCTCCACGAGGACGAATGCCGTGAGCAGCACCACCGAGCCCACGACCAGCCCGATGCTGGGCACCGACAGCCAGGCCCAGAGGATGCCGCCCTCGAGCAGCGCGACGAGGAGTGCCACGGTGCCGGTGAGGAGCAGCAGCGTCCCGGCCACGTCGATGTGGGGCCGCTGGCCAGACCGGGCCCGGGTGGTCTCCCGGAACCCTCGCTGCAGCACCCAGGCGGCGACGAGCCCGAGGGGGAGGTTGACGAGGAAGATCCACCGCCACGAGAGGTAGTCGGCGAAGACACCCCCGAGGGTGGGCCCGACGAGGGAGGAGATCGCCCACACCGAGGCCAGGTAGCCCTGCACCTTGGCCCGCTCGGCCACGGAGTAGATGTCGCCCACGATGGTCATGCCGATCGGCTGGATCGCGCCGGCGCCGAGTCCCTGCAGGGCCCGGAAGGCGATGAGCGCGCCGATCGACCACGCGACACCGCAGAGCAGCGACCCGCCGATGAACAGCGCGATGCCGACGAGCATCACGGTCTTGCGGCCGAACAGGTCGGCGACCTTCGCGTAGACCGGGATCGACACCGCCTGGGCCAGCACGTAGATCGAGAAGAGCCACGGGAACTGGCTCAAACCGCCGAGATCGCGGACCACCGCGGGCACGGCGGCCGCGAGGATCGTGGCGTCGATGGCGACGAGCCCGGTGCTCAGCATCACCGCGAGGAGCACCGGCCCCCGCTCGCTGCGGAGCCCGACGGTCGCCCGGCTGATGGGCGGGTCGGTGGCGGTCGTCACCTCGCTCCCAACCACCCGGGCGTGGACGGCATTCCTCCGGGTTCGACACGACGTCCGGCAGGTTGCCCGTGGCGGGACCAACCTGCCGGACGCAGCAGCGGGCCCACAAGGACGTCCGGCACCTCGACCTTGGAGGGACCAACCTGCCGGACGCAGCTACCAGCTGGTCTCGGTGCAGGCCCGGGCGCTGCGAGGCTCGACCTGGATGGTCGCGTGGTCCATCGCGAACCGGTCGCGGAGCACCGCGGCGGCCGCGGTGAGCACGTGCGTGGGATCGGCGTCGTCGGTGCAGACCAGGTGCGCGGTGGCCACGTGCATGCCCGAGGTGAGGGTCCACAGGTGCAGGTCGTGGACGTCGACCACCTCGGCCACCTCCCGCAGCGCGGCCTCGGCGTCCGCCGGGAGGATGCCGGCCGGGGCGTGCTGCCCGAGCACCGCCAGCACCTCGCGCCCGAGGTAGACCGCACGCACGGCGACGAACACCGCGATCGCGAGGGCGACGACGGTGTCCCACACCGCCGAGCCGGTGGCGGCGACGAGCAGTGCCGCGGCGATCACGCCCACCGACCCGACGGTGTCGGCGACGACCTCGAGGTAGGCCCCCTTGACGTTGAGGCTCTCCGCGGCGCCCCCGCGCAGGAGCAGCAGGGCGACGAGGTTGACGACGAGCCCCAGCCCACCGACGACGAGCATCGGGGTGGTGGCGACGTCGGACGCCTCCCCGATCCGGCCGACCGCCTCGATGACGATGTAGACCGCGACGCCGAGCATGAGCAGCACGGCCAGCCCGGATGCGAAGACCTCCGCGCGGTAGGAGCCGAAGGTGCGCCGACCGGTCGAGTCGGGTCGCACCGCGATCCGGGTCGCGACGAGGGCCGCCCCCAGTGCCACGACGTCGGCCGCCATGTGGCCGGCGTCGCTGAGCAGGGCGAGCGAGCCGCTGACCAACCCGGTGACGAGCTCGACGACGAAGAACGCCGCGATCATCGCGAAGGCCACCTGGAGACGCCAACGGTGTGCCCCACCGGCGTGTCCGGGCGCGTGCCCGTGCCCCGTGCCCATCCGGCCCTCCTCTCGTCGCCGCGCTCCTGACCGCTGCCTCGACCGTACCCGCAGGGGTGCGACGGGCCCGGCATCCGCTGTCGTCGTGGACATCTCGGCCCCCTCCATCGGGCCGGCGGTGGCGACCTACGACGAGCTCAACGACGCCAAGGACAACGCGATCCGCGCCCCCCACCTGAATCTCCACACCACCGACGACCCGAGCATCGCCATGTCTCCCTTCGCCGACGTGCGGATCGGCGACGACGCGCGCGCCCGTTGCAGCTGCTCAGGCGAGGTGCCCACCCGCGATGGCACGGGCCACTCGCTCGACGAGGTCGTAGGGCACCGGCTCTGCGTAGCGGAGGTGCACGGCATCCTTGGTCGCGCGGTAGGGCGCCACCTCGGCCTCGAGGTCCGGCTCCAACGGCGGGACGGGATAGAGGCCTACATGGTGTTTCCACCCCGCGAAGTGCAGGCCGTAGCGGTCGGCGAACATCAGCGCCGGCATCCCGTAGCGGATGGTCTCCTCGCTTCCCGGCACGGCGCGGTGCATGGCCTCGCGCACCCCCTCGAGCACGGGTCGCACGTCGTCAGGGAACGCGGCGATGTAGGCATCGACGTCGGTCGGGGCGGCCGTCACCGACCCGCTCCCGAGACGGCGGTGGTTCTGTCTCGCTCCATCGCGCCAGTCTGCTCGCTGCGGGCCGCGCGCGACAAGAGCCGGCCACTCGGAGGGCGCGCCCGAACGGACGGGTTCCCCCTGGGCTGAGAGCGGGTAGGGGATGTGCCCGTGCCGAGCCTGACCTGGGCAGCGATCCCCTCACTCGACGGCTACGTCAACGACGCATCCGGCGACTTCTCGTGGGCCGCCCCACCCGATGGCGGTCGGAGGTGGGACGCCTGCGCTGCCCCATGGGGCTCGTGGTGGCGTCGACCTCGTGCCGGTGGATCGCCTCGACGGTGGTGTGGTGCACCTGCACCACACCCTCCGGTCGTCGGCGGGGTGACAGACTCCACGGATGAGCACCGCGGACCTGAGCATCGACGGACTGCCCGACCCCTATACCGCGAGGGTTCCACTGCCTGACGACGTCGCCGCGGTGGTGGGCTTGGTCGAGGCCCACCAGCAGGCCGCGAAGGGCTCGGCCGGTGTCGACACGCAGGCGGTGACGGGCACCTTGGCGGGCATCGGCTCGTGGACCCGTCGGCAGGCCCTGGTGCACGACGACCGCGGCGACCTCCTGGCGTGGCTCTCCGTCCACGACCGTGCCGCGGGGCGGACGCTGGTGGAGGTGACCCTGTCACCGACGCTCGAGGCCGAGCCGGCGGGCCTGCTCGCCGATGCCCTCTTCGCCGCCGCCGAACGGCACGCGGTCGACATCACCCGGGCTCGGGGGCTGCGCGAGACCCTGCTCGACTCCGGCGCCTACTCCGACGACGCCCGCCAGCAGACGTGGCTGTCCACCGCCGGCTACGAGCGCACCAGGACCTGGCTCCAGATGAGCCGGTCCGTGGTGGAAGGTGATGCGTCTGACCTCCCTGCCCCGCGCGAGGGCGTCATGGTGCGGACCGTCGACCGTTACGACGACGGCCTCCCGGTCGCGCAGGACCTCCAGGACATCCACCGGGTGCTCGAGGAGTCCTTCCAGGACCACTTCAGCTCCTACCGCGAGAGCTTCCCCGAGTTCGTCATGCGCCTGCGGGAGGACCCGGGGCACCGGTGGGACCACTGGTGGCTGGCGACGGTGGAGACCGACGACGGCGTCCTCCCAGCGGGGGCGCTCGTCTCGACGGTGCTGCGCGCCGACTCGGGCGGAGCCGAGGGGAGCTATGTGGACTACATCGGCGTGCACCGTCGGGCGCGTGGTCGTGGCGTGGCAAAAGCGTTGCTGCACAGCGTCATCGGTGATGCGGCGCGTCGGGGCCGGAACAGGGTCGGTCTTGAGGTGGACGCCGATTCACCGACGGGTGCCGACGGACTCTATACCGCGATGGGCTGGGTCACCGACTATCGCACCGAGTCCTGGCACCGACACCTGCCGTTGCCCGGGCGCTGACGTCAGCGCGCGATGTCGACGACCAGCCGGGTCGGCGAACTCTCGACGGTGACCCGGAACGGGCGCTGCTCGCCCCGGATGCCGATGAAGGTCTGGCCGATGCCCTCGAAGCCCCCGAAGATCGGGCTCACCCCCGCGACGACGGTCCGGTCGAGCTCCGCCGGGCCGAGATCCACGGGCGGCTCCTGGTCGTCGATCGGGTAACCCACCGAGGTGACGAGGACCTCGAGGTAGGCGTCCCCCTCCACGGCCACTTCGTCACCGCTGGCGTCACCGGTCGGTACGTCGACGTACTTGACGGAGTAGGCCGGTGTCTCGGGGCCATCGAAGTCGAAGACCACCCGGTCGTAGCCCGTGTGCGTCCCGACCCGCACATCGGCACCCGTCCCGGCGTCACGGCCGAGCTCGGGGTAGTCCCCGCCCTCTTTGTCATCCAGGCTGAACCCGGCCTGCGACCCGGTCGTGGCGGATGCCGCGGACGACGGCGTCGGCGACCCGGTGCCCGTCGCGCCGTCCGTGGGGGTGACCGACGTGCCCGTGGCGGTCGGGGTGGGCTCGTTGTCGGAGCTGCACCCGGTCAGGAGCATCAGCGTTGCGGCGCCGACCCCGGCAAGACGTTGTCGTGACATGACCCCCACCTCCGAGCTCAGGGTAGACCTGCTCCTTGGGCCCCCGGTGGAAATCGCTGTTTGACACGGACGCTGGTCGACCGGGGGATCCGTGGTCCCACCGCGACCGGAACGGCATACTCCCCCAAATGAAACTGGGCCTGCGTGACGTCGTCCTCCCGCCGAAGCAGCTGCGCACCCTCGACGAGCTCCGCGAGGACCTCGACCTGCGCTCGGGCGACGCCGGGTCCAAGCAGTCGGCCTTCTGGACGATGCTGCTGCTGTCCGCCGTGATCGCGACGGCCGGTGTGCTGGCCGACTCCACTGCGACCGTCATCGGGGCCATGATCATCGCCCCCCTGTCCACGCCCATCATGGGCATCGCCCTGGGTCTGGTGATCCGGCAGAAGCTCAGGGCCGGGCGCTTCGTGCTCGCCGGGGTGTTGCTCGTCGTGATCGTCGGTGTGATCTTCACGCTCATCGTCCCCGGGAGCATTGACCTGCGGGGCAACTCCCAGATCACCGGCCGCACCTCGCCCACCCTCCTGGACTTCATCGCGGCCATCGCCACGGGGTTCGCGGGTGCCGTCGGCCTGTCACGCCGTGACGTCGCCGCCGTGCTCCCCGGCGTGGCCATCGCCATCTCCCTCGTCCCCCCGCTCGGCGTCGTTGGGGTGTGCCTCGGGGAGGGGGCGTTCGGCCTGGCACTGGGCGCGCTCCTGCTGTTCGTCTCCAACCTCATCAGCCTCGTGCTGTCGGGCACCGTGCTCTTCGCGGCCCTCGGCTACTCCGCGCAGAGCGATGCGGTCGCGGGTGTGGTCGGCGCCGAACGGCGGTCCTTCGTCACCCTGGGTGTGCTCCTGTCCCTGGTCATGATCCCGCTGGTGCTCAACACGGCATTCATCATCGTGGTGAACACCCTGACCCAGCGTGCGGAGGAGATCGGCGAGGAGTGGGTGAAGGCCGTGCCGGGAGCGAGTGTCACCGGCGTCGACCTGGCCTCCACGACGTTCCAGGTGCACGTGCGGACCCCCGGGGGCATCCCACCGACCGAAGACCTGCTGCGCGACCTTCAGGGTCGGGTCCCCGACGGGCTCAGCGTGGTGGTCGACACGACGCAGGGGCAGGAGTTCGACGCCGGCACGGTCGGTCGCGAGGTGCCCTGACGGTGGGCATGGTGGGCGGTGGGCCGTGGGCGGCTCAGCGCGGTGAGCGGACGATGATGCGCGCACCCCGACGCGGAACGCTGGTGATGTTGCGGACCCGCGGGGTCTCGTCGCTCACGGCGTGCACCTCGTAGGTCATGAGCACCTCGCGCAGCACGGCGACACCCTCCATGAGGGAGAACCCAGCGCCGATGCAGCGCCGCACCCCACCCCCGAACGGCAGCCACGTGTTGGGCGGCGGCGCGCCACCGACGAAGCGCTCGGGCCGGAAAGCCGTGGGGTCGCGGTGGTGTTGCGGGTCGGAGTGCGCGAGGAGGATGGAGGCGGCGACGGTGGTGCCTGCGGGGAGGTCGACGCCGCCGACCCGGGCGGGCCGCTGGAGCACCCGCACCACCATCGGGAGGACCGGGTGCAGCCGCATCGACTCCTTGAGCACGGCCTCGAGGTGGTCGTCGTCGCCGGTGCTGGCGGCCCCTCGGGCCAGCACCATCTGGTGCTGATCGCGACCCAGCTCCTGGAGAGCCCATGCGAGAGCGGTCGCGGTCGTCTCGTGCCCAGCGAGGAGGAGGGTGACGAGCTGGTCGCGAAGCTCGGCATCGGAGAGCCGGTCTCCATCGGCGTCGACTCGGATGAGCCTGGACAGCACGTCGGTGCGCGTGTCGAGGTCGGGTGCGGCGCGACGCTCGCCCACGATCTCGTAGACCTGGGCGTCGAGCTCTCGCACGGACTCGCCGGCCCGGCGCCAGATCCCGATCCGTCGCAGTGGTGGGAGGGCCCAGCCGAGGAGGACGGCGGGGTTGACGTCGACGACCGATCGCACGAGGGGTCCCAGCCGTGCCAGCTGCCGCTCGTCGGTCACACCGAAGACGATCCGCATGATGACCTGCAGGGTCAGGCTGCTCATCCGGTCGAGGCTCCGGAACGGCACGCCCGGCTCCCACGAGGCCACCTCGGTCTTCGCGACCCCGGTGACGAGCTCTTCGTAGCCCCTGAGGGCCCGCGTGCTGAACGCGGGGAGGAGAAGGGTTCGCGCGCGCCGGTGCTCGGCACCGTCGACCAGCAGCAGCGAGTGCTCTCCCATGACCGGGCCGAGGATGCTGTTGGCCTCACCGGCGTGGAACACCTCGGGGTCACCGGCGAAGATGTCGCGGATTGCACCGGGGGCGCAGAAGTACACGATCGGCCGGTCCCCGGGCAGCAGTCGCAGGGTGAAGACGGCGCCGTAGCGGCGGTGCGCCCATGGGATGAACCGGTGCCGGAACCTCAGGGTGCCCGCGCTCTGCGCGAGCCGAGGTAGTCGCGGCCCGGGCGGAAGGAGGGACGGGTCCGGGGCAGGCACCAGGTGGCGCGCCGACGGTGCCGTGTGGGCCGCCCGCTCCTGTGCCCGGCGAGTGATCTCGTCCTGGTCCATGGATCTCCGTCCGCCGCGTCCATCCTAGGTTCGCCGCTCCCTGCTCGACAGGGCGCCGGCTCGTCGCGTCGACGCGACCGGGTGAGGTGCACGCAGAAGATCGGTGACCACTGTCATTTTCAGAAGTCGGCTGCACTGCTTCGTGCGGTGAGTCGCATGGGTGAAGGGGACTGCTGACACCCGGATTGTCAGAAGTGGTGTGCACTACCCTGATTTATGGTCAGTAGTCGTGTTCATGGCTGGTGGGGCCG
>JBBSQC010000037.1:0-36077 GCA_038258215.1 Actinomycetales bacterium
ACGACCCCTACGCCGTTCTTGCCTCCCTCGGGCAGCGTCTGTCGTCCGTGGGCGCCCCCGACGAGATGCTCCGCGCCAGCGCCGACGCGATCGTCGAGAGCCTGCGCCTGCCGAGGGCAAGCGTCGCTGTCGACGTCGAGGACCGCCGGGTCCTCGTCGCCGACAGCGGCCGCGCCGACACCGATGCCGTCACCTTCCCACTGACCGTCGAGGACGGGGAAGTCGGCGTCCTCACCGTGTGGACCCGACGGACCGGGGAAGACCTCACCCCTGCGGAGCGACGGCTTCTAGGCGAGGTGGCCCGGCAGGCCGCGGTCGCCGCCGAGGCCCACCGACTCACCCTCGCGCTGCGGGCCGCCAGGGAGCGGCTCGTCCTCACCCGCGAGGAGGAGCGCCTACGCCTGCGTCGTGACTTCCACGACGGGATCGGGCCAGTCATCGCCGGCGCCCGGATGCAGCTGCAGGCCGCGCTCCCCCACCTAGAGGGGACCGAGCGCGGCCTCGTCGGCGACGTCCTCGACGACCTCGGCGCCCTGGGCCGCTCGGTGCGCGAGGTCGTCGACGGCCTGCGCCCTGCCGTCCTCGACCAGGGTCTCGAGGTTGCCCTGTCCCGGGCCGCTGCCTCGGTGGCCGCGGGGACGGAGGTGGAGGTCGTCATCGAGGGGGCCCTTGACGACCTTCCCCCTGCGGTCGAGGTGGCGGCCTACCGGATCGTCGCGGAGGCTCTGCACAACGTCGTGCGACACTCCGGCGCCACAGTCATCGGAGTGCGGATCACTCGCCTCGATGATCTCCGGATCTCTGTGCGCGACAACGGGTCCGGCGTCTCCGGAAGCGCTACTCCCGGGGTGGGTACCGAGTCGATGCGCGCCAGGGCCGAGGAGCTGGGTGGCACCCTCAGGGTCACGAGCAGGGCGGACGGCACCCGCGTCGAGGCCGTCCTTCCCGTGGCGTCGCTGGGCACGGCCGGCGTGCCGAACGGGTCGTCGTCCCGCTGAGAAGGGACGTCGTCCGTGGCGCACGGGACGGCACCTCGTCGACGGTGGAACCGAGGCCATCCGGTCTCGACCACCACCCGGGCCCGCCCCGGGTCTGCGAAAGGACAACATCATGAAGTTTCTCGACAGCTTCGCCGGTCAGAACTGGGCGATCGTCCCGGTGACCCGCCCACCCCGGCTTCCCGGCCTTCCCGTCGTCGATGGCGGGACGGTGCACGACATCGACCTCACGCCAGCCACGGACGAGGAGGTGGCGGCGCTGCCCTACCCGTCGAACCAGCTGTGGCAGCTCACCCTCACGGGCGTCGCCTTCTGTGACGTCCAAGGGTCCGGGACGAGCGCGTGGCTCCAGGAGACGGTGCAGTTCCGGCCGGACACGGTGCCGGCGCTGGCCTACGCGGCCGGGATGATCGGCGCCCGCGTGGTCGCGGGCCAGCAGTACCTCGACTTCGACACCGACCTCTGGGCGCCGCACGTCGTTCCCGCGACGACGTACAACCACGGCGTTTCCAACAACTCCGGGCACGGGGTCGACCAATGGCGGCCGGCGCCCTTCGGGACCGCGACCGACCACTTCGGCGTCCTGCGCCAGCACCTCTTCGAGGGCGTGCGGGCCGACGTCGTCGTCCGCGACGGGGACGCCATCGTGCACCGGCTGGCGTACCACATCACCCTCGTCGGCCGACTCGTCGTCAACGACATCGTCATCACGTGAGGGGGCCGGCGGCCGGGGGGCGACCCGATCGCCCCCGGCCTCCTGCGGGTCAGCGCACGACCACGGTGGCACCGATCGGCATGAGGTCCTTGGCCCAGATCATGTCGATCGCCGCGTTGCTCAGCCGCGCACAGCCGTGCGACGCAGCGAACGGCGGGATGTTCGGTGACCCGTGCACGGCGATACCCCGGTGGAAGAAGCGCGGGCGCCAGAGCTCGCCGAGGGAGTTGGTCAGCGGCCCGTCGACGCCGCGGTAGACGGCGAAGGTGCCCTTGGGCGTCGTGGCTCGTGCCTGGTGGCCCTTCGTCGAGGTGTACTCCTCACCGTTTCCGGTACTCGTGTTGAGCACCGTGCGAACCTTTCCTCCGCGCACGACGAGCAGCACCTGGCGTTCGAGGTCGATCTCCACACCGTTGCCGTTCAGGGTGGCCCGCGGCCGGATGCCGTCGGCGAGAGCCTTCCTGGTCCGCGGACCGACCACGCCGTCGCGGCTGATGCCGGCGGACTTCTGGAGCGCCCAGACGGACTGTTGGGTCAGGTGACCGAACGACCCGTCGGCCTCGCCCAGCCAGTAGCCGAGCTCGCTCAGGCGCTGCTGCACCAGGAGCACGTCCTTGCCCTGGTCGCCGCGCACCAGCTTCCTCTGTGGCTCCGGGGTCTGCGTGGGCTTCGGTTTCGGCTTCTGGGTGGGCTTCGGCTTCGGCTTGGGCTTCTGGGTGGGCTTCGGCGTGGGCTTCGGCGTCGCGGTCTGTGCCGGAGCACTCGTCTCGCTGGGCACGGGCGACGGGGTCGATGTGGCGGTGCTCGTCGCACTCGGGGCGGGAGCCGCCGCGGCCGTCGCTCTCGGCCCCGGGAGTGCCGTCGGCGGGGTCCGGACGCTCGGGGACGTCGGGGTCGGCGCGCTCGGAGCAGCAGAGCCGGGGGCGCTCACGGGTGGGCCGGCAGTGGGTGACGATCCGGCGCCGGCAGCGGACGGGGCGAGATCGGCGAGGGTCGCGCACCCGCCGAGCAGCAGTGCGGCCGCCACTGCGGCCACCGGCACTGCGATGCGTTCGGTCCTTCTCCTGCTGGCCATTGCTCCCCTCCTTCTCACCCTGGTGGGTCGGATCCACCACCAGCACACGGGAGGACGAGGCGCCGCGCCACCCGCCGCGCCATTTCGTGACCGACTCGTTGCCTGGCCGGGACTTCGTCAGCCCCGCTCGCGGATCGCCTCGTCGGTGATGAGGACCCGCCTCGCGATGTCGACGTGCAGGCTCTCGACCATCCGGCCCCGGAAGGTGACGACACCAGAGCCGGAGCCCTCCTCCCACGCCTCGAGCACGCCTCGGGCATCCGCCACCTCCTCGGCGGACGGGGCGAACACCGCGTTGCACGGCTCGACCTGGCCGGGGTGGACGAGGGTCTTGCCGTCGAAGCCCAGGTCCCGGCCGGCGACGCACTCCGCCTCGAAGCCCTCCACGTCCCTGACGTCGTTGTAGACCCCGTCGAGGATCACGACACCCGCGGCCCGCGCCGCGAGCAGCGCCATCGACAGAGCGGTGGCCAGCGGCGCGCGTCCCGGCACGTGCCGCGCGCCCAGCTCCTTCGCGAGGTCGTTGGTCCCCATGACGAGCACCGCGAGCCGCTCACTGGCAGCAGCGAGCTCGGCGACCCCGAGGATCGCCTCGGGCGTCTCGACCATCGCCCACAGCCTGGTGCTGTCGGGGGCGCCATGGGTCTCCATCGCCGCCACGAGCGAGCGCACCTGCTTCGCGGAGCCGACCTTGGGCACGACGATCCCGTCCGGCGCAGCACTGCACGCGGCGGCGAAGTCCCGGTCGTGCCACTGGGTGCCCGACCCGTTGACCCTGATCGTCAGCTCGCGCATCCCGTAGGCCCCGGAGGCCGCTGCCGCGCAGACGTTCTCGCGCGCGGTCTCCTTGTGGTCCGGGCCGACGGCGTCCTCGAGGTCGAGAATGAGCCCGTCGACGGGCAGTACCTTGGCCTTCTCCAGGGCCCGCTCGTTGTTGCCGGGCAGGTAGAGCACCGAGCGCCGCGGCCGGTATGCCGCCTCGCCGCTCACTGGGTCCTCTCCCCACCCGGGGCGGCGGGCTCCACGGCATACAGCCGGGCGAGCTCGGGGTCGTTGTCCGCCAGCCGGTCGGCGAGCTCGAGGATGACCAGGCACTGCTTGAGACTCGCGTCGTCCTCCATCCTCCCGTCGAGCATGACGGCTCCGGTGCCGTCACCCATGGCCTCCTTGACGCGGCGGGCGTGCGCGACGTCGTCCGCGCTCGGGCTGAAGACCTTCTTGGCGATGGCGATCTGCGCCGGGTGCAGCGTCCACGTGCCGACGCACCCGAGGAGGAAGGCGTTGCGGAACTGGTCCTCGCAGGCGAGGACGTCGGCGATGTCCCCGAAGGGGCCGTAGTAGGGGAAGATCCCGTGCATCGCGCAGGCGTCGACCATGCGGGCGATCGTGTAGTGCCAGAGGTCCTGCTGGTGGGTCGCACGCGCCGCGCCGACGTCTCCCCGCACCGGGTCCTCACGCACGAGGTAGCCGGGGTGCCCACCCCCGACCCGGGTCGTCTTCATCCGGCGGTCGGCCGCGAGATCGGCCGGACCGAGGCTGATGCCCTGCATCCGGGGGCTGGCGCCGGCGATCTCCTCGACGTTGGCCACACCCCTGGCCGTCTCGAGGATCGCGTGGAGGAGGATCGGCCGGGTCAGCCCGGCGCGGGCCTCGAGCTGGGCGAGCAGGCGGTCGACGTAGTGGATGTCCTCCGGACCCTGCACCTTGGGCACCATGACGACGTCGAGCCGGTCGCCGATCTCGCCGACCAGTGTCGTGAGGTCGTCGAGCGCCCACGGGGAGTCCAGCGAGTTGACCCGAGTCCAGAGCTGGGTGTGCTCACCGAAGTCGGTGGCCGACGCGATCGACACCAGGCCCGCTCGCGCGGCCTCCTTGCGGTCGGCCTTCACCGCATCCTCGAGGTTGCCGAGCAACACGTCGACCGAGCCGACGAGCTGGGGCACCTTGGCCGCCATGCGCTCGTTGCTGGGGTCGAAGAAGTGGATCATCCTCGACGGACGCGCGGGCACCTCCCGCACCGGTGAGGGTGCTCCCACCGCGAGGGGGGCGAAGAAGTCCTTGGCGCTGCGCATGATCGGTGAGCCTCTCGGACGCGGGGTGGGTCTCCCGGGGACGCTAGCAGCGGCCGCCGGGGATCCGTTGTGAGAGAGTTCACGGTGTGACGGACGACGCCCCGGCACCAGCCAGCGCCCCCGGCCCGGGGCCCAACGTGACCCGGCTGACCCATGAGGCCGCCAGCAAGTCGGGAGTGCTCTGGATCAGGGTCCCCGGAGGCGGCACGCACCCGGTGTGGCACGTGTGGCACGACGACGGCGACGAACGGGGCTCCGGCCCTGCGGCATACGTCGTCTCGGGACCCGGGGAGCAGTCCCTCCCGTGGCTGCCCGACGAGGTCGAGCTGGTGCTCCGCAGCAAGGACAGCGGAGGGCGGCTGCTCACCCTGCACGCCGGCGCGCGCGAGGTCACACCCGAGTCGCCCGAGTGGCCGGCCGCCGTGGAGGTGCTGCGACCCCAGCGCCTCAACGCGGTCGGTGACGTCGTCAAGCGGTGGCGCGAGTCGTGCACCATCCACGTGCTCACCCCCCACGGTCGGCCCATCGAGGCGCCGGGCTCCTACTCCGCAGACTCCGGTGCCGCGCCGACGCGTCCGGCACCTGCCGCCACGGTGCGGTGGCGCCCCTGGCACTGGCGCGGCCGGTCCGGAGCGAGGCGCAACACGGGCGGCTGACCGGGTGCCACGCACGGTGCGACGGCTAGCCTGTCCCGTGTGAGCACGCCGACCCGCGCCTTCGTCGGCCGCCTGACCGAGCTGAGCGTCTTCGACCCCCTCGGTGACCAGGTCGGCCGGGTCCGCGACGTGGTCGTCACCTTCAGCTCCAGCCGGAGCCGGCCCAGGGTCATCGGGCTCGTCGTGGAGGTGCCCGGTCGGCGCAGGGTGTTCGTGCCGATGACGCGCGTGACCTCGGTCGAGGGCGGGCAGGTCATCACGACCGGCCTGGTCAACATGCGGAGGTTCGAGCAGCGCCCCAACGAGACGCTCGTCGTCGCCGAGCTCTTCGAGCGAGCCGTGACTGCTCGCACCGAGGAGGGGGACGTCGTCGACGCCACGATCGAGGACGTCGGGATCGAGCAGTCCGGTCCTCGCGGGTGGAGCGTGGCGCGGGCCTACGTGCGGCGTGGGCACCCCCGTGCGGGGCTGAGTCGGATCGGTCGGCGCAAGGGGGAGACCTTCCTCGTGCCGATCGAGGACGTCGCGGGCCTGCGCGACGCCTCGGAGGGCCAGAGCGCCGCCAAGCTGCTGGAGACCTACGAGGACCTCAAGCCCGCCGACCTCGCCGAGGTCATCCACGACCTCACTCCGCAGCGCCGCGCGGAGGTTGCTGCGGCCCTGGGCGACGAGCGGCTCGCCGACGTGATCGAGGAGCTCCCGGAGGACGACCAGGTCGAGATCCTGGCCGGCCTCGACGTCGGCCGTGCGGCGGACGTGCTCGAGGCGATGGAGCCCGACGACGCGGCCGACCTCCTCGCCGAGCTCCCCAAGGAACGCCAGGAGGAGCTGCTCCAGAAGATGGAGCCCGACGAGGCCGCCGACCTCCGCCGCCTCCTCACCTACGACGAGAACACCGCCGGTGGCCTGATGACCACCGAGCCGGTCATCCTCGGCCCCGAGGACTCCATCGCCGAGGCGCTGGCCGTCGTGCGCCGCAAGGAGCTGTCCACGGCCCTGGCCTGCACCGTCTTCGTCTGTCGCTCACCCCTGGAGACCCCCACCGGCAAGTACCTCGGCATGGTGCACATCCAGCGGCTGCTGCGCGAGCCCCCGCACGCCCCCGTCGGCGGCATCCTCGACAAGGACGTCGACCCGCTCCTCCCGAGCGCCACCCTGGGTCAGGTGACCCGGATGCTCGCGACCTACGACCTCGTCGGGGTGCCGGTCGTCGACGAGGAGGGCCACCTCCTGGGTGCGGTCACCGTCGACGACGTGCTCGACCACATCCTGCCCGACGACTGGCGCGAGGGGCGCCATGACGTCGCCGCCCCGCAACCGGTGACCCGTGGCTGAGCGGCGCCCGCGCATCGACCAGCCCCGCGAGGGTGGGCGTCGCTTCTCCACGCCCACCCTCTTCACCGAGGAGGCCTTCGGCATCGTCTCGGAGAAGTTCGCGCGCTTCATGGGAACGCCGTACTTCCTCATCGGGATGACGATCTTCGTGCTCGGCTGGCTCGGGTGGAACGTGCTGGCGCCGGAGTCGGTGCGTTTCGACAACTACCCGTTCATCTTCCTCACCCTGATGCTCAGCCTGCAGGCCTCGTATGCCGCTCCCCTGATCCTGCTGGCCCAGAACCGCCAGGCCGACCGCGACCGGGTCGGCCTCGAGCAGGACCGGTCGCGAGACGAGCGCAACCTCGCCGACACCGAGTTCCTCACCCGCGAGGTCGCGGCCCTGCGGATCGCCATGCGCGACTCGGCCACGCGCGACTTCGTGCGGGGCGAGCTGCGCGACCTGCTCGACGAGATGGAGGAGCGCGGCCTCGCGGTCACCCGGGTCGCCGACGAGGGCGCGGTCGAGCGCACCTCCCCCCCGACCTAGACTTGGGGGCATGTCCCCCGTCAGCCCCGATGCCCTGCACGCTGCTCTCGAGACGGTCATCGACCCCGAGATCCGCAAGCCGGTCACCGAGCTGGGCATGGTCGAGAGCGTCTCGGCCGACGACGCCGGGCACGTGAGCGTGACGATCCTGCTGACCATCGCGGCGTGCCCGCTCAAGGACACCCTGACCAAGGACACGACCAAGGCGCTCTCGGCCGTCGAGGGCGTCACCGGGGTCACCGTCACCCTCGGGGTCATGAACGAGGACCAGCGCGCCGAGCTCAAGAACCACCTCCGCGGGGGTGTCGCCGAGCGCGAGGTGCCCTTCGCCAAGGCCGGATCGCTCACCCGGGTGTATGCCGTGGCCTCCGGAAAGGGCGGGGTCGGCAAGTCCTCGGTCACCGCCAACCTCGCGGCCGCCCTCGCCGAGCAGGGTTTGCGCGTCGGGGTCGTCGACGCCGACATCTACGGCTTCTCGATCCCGCGCATGCTGGGGGTCGCCGGCCGCCCCACCCAGGTCGACGACATGATCCTTCCGCCCATCAGCCACGAAGTGAAGGTCATCTCGATCGGGATGTTCGTGCCGGGGAACCAGCCGGTGGTCTGGCGCGGCCCGATGCTGCACCGGGCGCTCCAACAGTTCCTCGCCGACGTGTTCTGGGGCGACCTCGACGTGCTCCTCCTCGACCTGCCCCCCGGCACCGGCGACATCGCGATCTCCACGGCCCAGCTCATTCCGAACGCCGAGATCCTCGTGGTCACCACGCCCCAGCAGGCGGCGGCGGAGGTCGCGGAGCGCGCCGGCGCGATCGCCCTGCAGACCCACCAGCGCGTGGCGGGCGTCATCGAGAACATGAGCTGGCTCGAGCTGCCCGACGGCAGCCGTCAGGAGATCTTCGGCTCCGGTGGCGGCCGGGACGTGGCCGAGTCACTCACCCGGGCGATCGGGTCGGAGGTGCCTCTCCTGGGGCAGATCCCCCTCGACACCCGGCTGCGCATCGGGGCCGACCAGGGGATGCCGGTCGTGCTCGGTGAGCCGGACTCACCGGCCGCCGTCGCCCTGCGAGGCATCGCCCGTGGCCTGGGGGCCAGGGCTCGGGGCCTGGCCGGCCGCTCCCTGGGACTCACCCCGACCGGTCGCTGACCGAAGGACCGCTCAGGTCGCGTCGAGGTCGAAGGGCGTGGGCGCCACCGGGTCCCACGCGCGGACGTCGCGTCGAGCTCTCGGCGCCGCGGAGTTCTGCTGGTCGCTGCGGAGCCCCGAGGGTGACGCGTCCTCGGCGTCGGTGCGCTCGGCCGCACCCGTGGACCCGCCGGCGGTCACGGCGCCGGCCGCGACCCCACCCACCGCTGCCGCACCGGCCACCGCGGCCCCATCGGTCGCGGGGCTGCCGTTCTTCAGGGCTGATGCTGCCGACTGCACCGACCCGATCTCGTCGCGGATGGGGGCCACTGCCTCCTCGAGCGGGTCGAGCAGCGCCTCCCGCACGATCCGTCGCGGGTCGTACTGTCGCGGGTCGTACTGCTGCCAGTTGATGTCCTCGTACTCCGGGCCGAGCTGATCCTTCAGCTGGCCTTTGGCCCCCTCGGCCATCACCCGGAGCTGGCGGATGCCGCGGGCCAGCTTGGCGGCATACTCAGGCAGCCGGTCCGGGCCGAGCACGAACACCGCGATGAGCATGAGGAGGACGACCTCCCACCCGTTCACACCCAGCATGCCCTGCTCACCTCCCAGATCGGTCGTGTCGGTCGAACAGGCACCGGATCAGCCGCCGGAGCCCTTGAGGACCATGGTGACATCCCGATCGCCACCCGGTCGACGAACGGTCAGAACCACGGAGTCCCCGACGCCTCTGGCCCGGATCGCCACAACGAGCTCTCCGTCGTTGGTCACGGGCCGACCCTCGAACGCCACGATGACGTCGCCGGCCTCGAGCCCGGCATCCGCGGCGGGGCCGTCGGGGTCGACCGCCGGCTGCCCGCTGGGCCCCTGA
The DNA here is from genome assembly GCA_038258215.1 of Actinomycetales bacterium. GTDB lineage: Bacteria > Actinomycetota > Actinomycetes > Actinomycetales > Dermatophilaceae > Fodinibacter. The sequence goes on from JBBSQC010000037.1 coordinate 9,375, forward strand.
TCGGCGATGCGCACGCCCTCCCCTTCGTACGTCGAGTCGAGGAACACGCCGATGACCGGGTGCTCGGCCTTGCCGGTGTCGATGAGCTGGTCGACGGTCTTGGCGACCTGGTCGCTGGGGATCGCGAAGCCGACCCCGATGTTCCCGCTCTGCCCGCTCAGGGAGCTGCCCGAGACGCGGGCGATCGCACTGTTCACCCCGATCACCCGGCCCTGCATGTCGAGCAGCGGCCCACCGGAGTTTCCGGGGTTGATCGCCGCATCGGTCTGGATGGCGTTGATGAAGGACTGGTCGTCGGCCTCACCGGGGGTGACCGGCCGGTTCAGTGCGCTGACGATGCCGGTGGTCACGGTCGAGTCGAGCCCCAGTGGCGCGCCCACCGCGATCACCTGGTCCCCGACGACCACGTCCGCGGAGGGTCCGAGTGGCAGCGGCGTGAGGCCGGCACCCTCCACCTTGACGACCGCGAGGTCGTAGGACCCGTCGCGCCCCACCACGGTCCCCTCGAGCTGCTTGCCGTTGGCGAGCACGACGGTGACCTTGCCGTCGCCGGCCCCCGCCACCACGTGGTTGTTGGTGACGACGTGGCCCTTGTCGTCGTAGACCCAGCCGGACCCGGTCGCGCCGCCGTCGTCCCCGACCACCCGCAGGGTCACCACGCTGGGGGTGACGTTGGCGGCGGTGTTGGCGATGGAGCCCTCCGGGCGCGTGACCGCTCCGGCTCCTGGTTCCGGTGCCGAGACCGAAGCGGGCCTCGCCGAGGTGCCGCCGCCGTCGGTGAGCGAGCTCCCGACGATGCCACCGGCGGTGCCGGCCAGGAGGGCAGCGGCACAGCTGACCCCGATCAGGGCGCCCCACCCGGGGCCGCGGCGGGGGGCCCTGGGCCCGCCGCCCGACGTCGCGGGGACGGGGGCGGGCACCACGGCATACGGGCTCCCGGACGGCTCCGACACCGTCGGTGAGTCGCTCCACCGGGGGGCAGCGGCCCAGGCCGGTGCCGACGGGTCGGGCATCGCGGGCTGCTCGGGGATCTCCTGGGTCGTCTCGGGGCTACCGAAGCCCCCGGTGTCGGCCTCGGAGCGGTTCCACGGGTGCCACGGCTCGCTCGTCGGGTCGTCCTGCTCGCTCGTCATGGACGAGATTCTGCCTGCCGGGTGCTCGCGGTGGCGCCACCGGTGCGCGCCCACCCGACCGGGACTGCGGCGGCGACGCCTCCGTAGGCGGCGGTCGGAGGGCTCGGGGAGCCCACCGCGGGGACCGCCGTGGTGGTGATGAGACCCGTGCGGCCGGCCGGTGTGCTGATCACGGTCAGGCTCAACGCCGCGGCCGCTGAGGCTCCCGCGGCCGCGGCGGCCACGACCGTGGCGCGCAACGCGCTGCGGTGGCACGGCGGCGCGCTGGGCGAGAGCACCGCGAGGGGGTCCCTGCGCCGCACCGGTTGGGTCACGGCAGCAGGCGCCGGCCCGGCCACGGCCGCGAGGGCGAGCAGCGTCGCACGAAGGTCACCGGGCATCGACGGGGCACCGGCGAAGGCCGTCTGAAGCCGGCGCTCCTCGTCGACGGCGTGCACACAGACCCGGCAGCTCACGAGGTGCAGGTCCCAGCGACGCCGCCTGGCCGGCTCGAGCCGACCCGCGGCGTACTCCCCGAGGTCGTCGTCCAGGCAGCGCACGGCACGCGGCTCGGTCATACGATTCCCGCGGCCGGGCGGCGCACGATGCGCCCGCGACGGGCCGGCGCGGGGCGATCGGTGACGGGCTGTGGAGCGCGGTGGGCCAGCGCCTCGCGCAGCTGGGCACGACCACGGTGGATCCTGGAGCGGACCGTCCCGAGCTTGATGCCGAGGGTCGCGGCGACCTCTTCGTAGGACAGTCCCTCGATGTCGCACAGCACCACCGCCGCACGGAAGTCCGGTGAGAGGGCGTCGAGGGCGCGCTGCACGTCGTCGTCGAAGTGTGCGTCGTCATAGCGCTGCTCGGGGCCCGGGCCCCGGCCGGGCAGCCTGGCCGCGGACTCGTCGGTGAGGGCATCGAAGCGGATCCGCTGCTTGCGGCGCATCTTGTCGAGGAAGACGTTGGTGGTGATCCGGTGCAGCCAGCCCTCGAAGGTGCCGGGCTGGTAGGTGTGCAGCGAGCGGAACACGCGGACGAACACGTCCTGGGTGAGGTCCTCGGCATCGTGGACGTTGCCCGTGAGGCGGTAGGCGAGTCGGTAGACCCTGGCGGAGTGCTGCTCGACGACCTCCTCCCAGGTGGGGGGCTCCCAGCCGCCGGCCGGAGCCCCGCCATCTCGCGCGGCATACGTGGTCGTCATCGGCTCGTCCCTCACCAGGCTGTTCGTGTCGCCTATCGATACGCGTTCTGAGGACGAATTGTTCCCGGAGTTCCTGAACGAATGCTGGGAGCGCGGGCCTGCTCCCCGGGTCGCCCCGCGGGCCGTAGGCTGGCCGCATGAGCGCCCTGAAGCCTGCGAGCTGGACCTACGCCGAGGAGTTCGTTCCCGAGCCGGAGGTCGTCGAAGCGGCACGACGCCGTGGCGTCGGGTTCGGTGACGCCACGCCGGTCGGCACCGGAGCGGGTGCGGCGCTGCGGTTCATCGCCGCGGCGGTGCAGGCGCGGCACGTCGTCGAGATCGGCACGGGTGCCGGCACGTCCGGCCTGTGGCTGCTCTCGGGGATGCCGGCGGACGGCGTCCTCACGACGATCGACGTGTCCGGCGAGCACCAGCGTGCGGCGCGCGAGGCCTACGCTGCTGCGGGCTACGCCCACCAGCGAACCCGGGTCATCACGGGTGCCGCGTCCGAGGTGCTGCCCCGGATGACCGACGGCGCCTACGACCTCGTCGTCGTCGATGCCGACAAGACGGGCTACCCCACCTACGTCGAGCACGCCGTCCGCCTGCTGCGCCCCGGTGGGGTGCTGGCCATGGACAACATGCTCTGGCACGACAAGGTGGCCGACCCGGCGGCGCGCGACGACACGACAGCGATGCTGCGGGACCTGGGCAAGACGCTGCGGGACCACGAGGGGCTCACCACGGCGCTGCTGCCGGTCAGTGACGGAATGTTGGTCGCCGTCCGGAGGTGACCAGGGGGGAGCCGGCCGGTCAGGTGACGTCGGGCCCGGCGCCGCGTCGGAAGCCGGCCGGGCCCTCCGCGATCGCTACGACCTCCCAGTCCTCGATCACCGTCGGGGCGGAGCCGATGAGCGCACTGCCCGGCGCCTCGTCAGCCCCAGGCTCGAAGCCCTCCCGGAACGCGGTGCGCTCCTGCTCGGTGTCGAACACGTAGGTCCCCTCGAACCACTCCCCCGTGCGCATCCGCCACACCTTGAACGCGAGCCCATCGAGGAACATGAACCTGGCGATCGAGGTGCCGACGACGTACTCCCTCAGCTGGTCCGCGGCGTCCGCGGGGGCGTGCTGGAGCGACCAGCGCACCGTGAGTCCGTACCCGGCATTCATGTGATCTCCTCCAGCCACCGCAGCAGCAGTCGTGTCCCGAACCCGGTGCCCCCCTTCGCGAGGATCCCGGTGTCGACGTCCGAGCGGCCGGTGCCGGCGATGTCCAGGTGAGCCCAACGGCGCTCACCGACGAACTCGCGCAGGAACAACGCTGCCGTGACGGCACCCCCACCCACTCCCGGCGCGATGTGCGCCACGTCGGCCACATCGGAGTCCAGGGCTCGACGGTAGGACTCCACGAGGGGCATCGGCCACAGCGTCTCACCTGTCGTCCGCCCCGCCTCCACGAGCGCCGCCGAGAGGGCCTCGTCCGTCGAGAACACCGGCGCCATGACCCGGCCCAGCGCGACCCGGGCCGCGCCGGTCAGCGTGGCGACATCGACGAGCCAGTCCGGGTCAAGATGGGCATCGGCGTAGGCGAGGGCGTCGGCCATGACGATCCGCCCCTCGGCGTCGGTGTTCCCGATCTCCACCGTGCGTCCGCCGAACTGGGTGATCACGTCACCAGGTCGGTAGGCACCACCGCCCACCGCGTTCTCGGCGAGGGCGAGCAGCCCCGTGACCCGCACCGGCACGTGCAGGGCCCTGCAGGCAGCCAGCGTGGCCAGCACCACGGCGGACCCGGACATGTCGGTCTTCATGGCGAGCATGCCGTCACCCGGCTTGATCTGGAGTCCGCCCGTGTCGAAGGTGATGCCCTTGCCGACGAGCACCACCCGCGGGGTGGTGGCCGACGCACCGTCCGGCTCGTGGTCCACGCGCACCAGCCGGGGCGGCGTGGCCGAGCCCTGCCCGACGGCGAGGAGCCCACCGAAGCCGTCGCGGCGAAGGGCCTTCTCGTCCCACACGGTGACGTCGAGACCGGTGCGACGTCCGAGGGTGCGGGCCTGGCGGGCCATCCACGCGGGGTTCTTGGTGTTGGCGGGAGTGAGCGCCAGCGCCCGAGCCACCAGCTGGGCACGGGCACGCACGACGGCGCGACGAAGGACCTCACCGGCGCCGCTCTCGGTGCCTCCTGTGACCACGGCCGTCACCGGTGGCCGCGTGCCGGCGACGGCACCCTGCGCGGTCCACCTCGGTGAGGCCCACCCGCCGAGGACCGCCCCCTCCACGTATGCGGCCAGGGCGTCCGCGTCGGCGACGCCGCCCACGGCGTGGAGCACGACGCCCCGCTCCCGGGTGGCACGGCCGACGGCCGCGCCCGCCCGCTGCCAGTCCGCCGGGCCGGCGGCACCGATCCCGACCAGCAGCACCCGTCGTACGGCATGGGCGCCCGGGAGGAGCGGCAGGGTCGTCAGTGCGCCTGCTGCGCTGCTCGGCTCATGGGTCGCGCGCACCGCCGACAGGTCCAGACCCACTGACGCCAGATGCTGCTCGAGCTCCGTGTCACGACCGGCTGCCTCGGGAAGGGGCAGGGCGAGGTCGGCTCCGCCGGCATCCGGGCCCGCGGGCACGACCTCCCCGGTGGCGTCGAAGGACCAGTCGGAGACCGGGGGGTCGAGGATCACGTCGTCGCGGGGCACCCCGCGACCCTATCGAGCCCCGGACCCACGACGGGGCCCCCACCACGTGGTGGGGGCCCGGTCTGCTGACGTCAGGGAATCGTCAGGGAGTGCTCAGGCCAGACCTTCGCAGTTGTCGATCGCCGCACCGAGGGCGCGGACCTCGTCGGGCGTCATCTCGACGACCAACCTGCCACCGCCCTCGAGGGGCATGCGCAGGACGATGCCACGACCTTCCTTGGTGACCTCGAGCGGGCCGTCGCCCGTCCTGGGCTTCATTGCCGCCATGCGTGTTCCCTTCGTCGCCGCGGCCACGGTGCACCGCGCTGTGCTCCGACGCCGGACAGTCGGAGATTGACCACCATTATCCCGTAGCGCTGCGACAGGACGAAATCCGCCCCGTGCACGGCCGACGTCAGGGGGGCAATGACCCCCACGGCGTGTAGGTGAGGAGCGAGCAGGTCCACCAGACGACGCCGCCGACGAGCACGACCACGACCACGCCGACGCGGCGCTTCCAGTGCGGCACCACCGCCGCTCCGTTCGCCGTGCGCATCGTCACGGAGGCGAGCAGTGCGGCCAGCGGAAGGTCGAGGAGGAGGAACCGCCACATGCTGGTGATGGGTCGGACCACCGCGAAGAGGTACAACGGGTAGGCGAGCGCCCAGGCCCGCGCCTCGATGCAGATCCACCGTCCGTGGCGGCCGAGCACGAGGGCCACGTAGCTCCCGGCGAGGGCGACCAGCACGATCACCCCGGCCAGGCCGTGCGCCTTCCACGCCCACTCGAACCACAGGACGAAGGGCCCCTTGTCCGGGCGCTGCCCCCAGGCGGCCTGGACGTCGAAGAACGCCGTCGGCACACCGGTCGCGACGGCAGCCACCAGGGGCCACGCCACCGAGGCGAGCGCGAGGGCACCAAGCATCACGGCGGCGCGCCCACGAGCACCGGTCAGCGGCGCCACACCCGCCGACCGGTCCTCGCGCCATCGCACGACCAGGTGCACGAGCGCGGCAGCACCGAGCGCGGGCGCCACCCCGCGCGTCAGCCCGAGCGGGAGCGCGATCGCCGCGACCCAGAGGTAGCGGCGCCGGACCAGGAGCAGGAGACCCCCCACCACCAGCACCGCAGCCATCGCCTCCGTGTAGGGCTTGAGCAGCACGGCGGTGCTCGGGTAGAAGCACCAGAGGCAGGCCGCGACGAGCGCGAGGCGCTCCCGTTCGGGCTGCCGGTCGGCGTGCGTCCCCGACCGGAAGAGCGCCCAGACGAGGACGGCGGCGACCCCTCCCAGCACGACGTTGAGCAGCACCCCGGCCACCTCGAACGACAGGCCGGTCAGCATGACGAACTTCACGAGGTATGGGTAGAGGGGATAGAACGCCCACGCGCTGTAGGTGATCCGGCCGTTGTCCCCGTCGACGGGCAGCGGCACGGGGTAGCCGTCCTGGACGATCCGGCGGTACCAGACGCCGTCCCAGAGGCCGATCATGTCGCCGAACGACGGGTCCAGGTGCCCGACGCCCGCCGGGTTCTGGAACCACGTGGCCGCGACCCAGATCGCGAGGGCCGAGACCACGCGGGAGGCGATGTAGACCGCAAGCACCGTGCGCACCGGGTGCCGCAACGCCCGACCCGCGAGCGCGTGCCGGCCGGCGGAGGTCAACCAGCTGGTGGACGCCACGCGATCCGGCGATGAGGTCGCTGAGGGCGGTTCGGCGAGTGGTCGGGGTCTGGGTGGCGCCGCGGGCGCGCTGACGGGCACCGCCCGCCCCTCCCGCTCAGCCCGTGCCACCGGCCAACTTTCGCACGTCCCAGAGGTAGACCCCACCCTCGCGCGCCGGGGCCCCGAGAACGCTGGTCACGGCATCCAGGAGCAACGGCGCATCGTCGCGCTGCTCGGGCAGCACCACGGCGTCCACCCGCCCGTCGACGAGGTCCGCTCGGAAGGTCTCGACCTGGGCGTCGTCCAGTGGCGGTGCGGCCCCGTCGAGCACGGTCTGCCCGATCCACTGCGTGAAGGCCGTCGGTGTGGCGCCGTACTGACCCACGCGCTCGGTGCCCGGCCCCGGGCCGACGAAGTAGCCGGCGACCACGGGAAAACCCCACCGGGCCGCCGCCTGCCACTCCAGGGCCCGGGCGTCGGCGACGGTCGGCGGAGGGACCGCGTAGATCGACCCGTCATCGACCCAGGACTCCCACGACCCGTCAGAGAAGAACGCCGGGACCGGAGGGCGAGGGTCCACGACGAGCGGGGTGGGCACTACGGGGAGCAGGACCAGCACACCGGCGACCACGGCGGCACCGGCCGCGGCGCCGGCGTGACCGGCATACCGGACGGTGGCGACCCGCACCATCTCCATGCCGATCGCGAGCAGCGCCGCCAGGGCGGGCACGGCGACCAGCGTGAGCCGGGTGGGCAGGACGTTCTGCACGACCGGCAGTGCCTCCAGGAGCAGCCACGGACCGGGGATGCCGGTGGGCCGCCCGTGCACCGTCACCTCCTCCCCGAGGGACAGCCAGCAGGAGACCACCACGACAGCGCCCAGCGCCCGCACCACCGGCCGTCGCCAGCCGACGGCCACGACGGCCGCCGCGCCGAGCAGGAGGGGGATGCCGAAGAAGGAGTTCTCCTCCGTGCGGTTCATCGACAGTGCGGCCGAGGCCCAGGGGTCCGCCCCGACGGTGCGAGTCGCGCGGGACCAGAGCTGGGCGAGGTCGTTGCCGGCGGGAGGGTGCCAGATCGTCGAGTAGCTCTGGGGCCCGAGGAACTGCCACCCCAGGGGCACGACGGTGATGGCCAGCGCCAGGAGCGCACCGATGCCCAGCCCCGGCAGCATGAGCCGCACCGGCAGCCGCCCGTGGCCGAGGAGCACCAGGGCAGCGATGCCCATACCGATGACGGAGAGCAGCAGCACCTCCTCGCCGATGAGCACCTGCCAGGCCACGAGCAGCCCGAGGACCACCCCGTCGCGCACGACGCGTCGACCGCCGGCGAGGAGCATCAGGCGGTCCAGAACCAGCGGGACGAGCATCTGGGCCACGAAGTTGGGGTGTCCGTTCGCGTGCGAGACCAGGCCGGGCGCGAAGCCGGCCAGCAGCCCGCCGAGGAAGGCTGCTGCGGGGTGCACGGGGAGCCACCGCCGGAACACCCAGAACCAGCCGAACGCGGTGAGGGCCAGGCCGAGCAGCTCCACGAGGAGGAACGTCACGGATGGCCCGGCGACCAGGGTCAGCGGAGCGAGCGGGATCCCGAGGCCGAGCACCGAAGCGTTGGCCATCAGGTTGACGCCGTCGGGGAAGTTCTGCAGGTTGGTGAACAGCGGGTTGGAGAGGGTCACCAGGTTGTGGGCCGCGGCGCCGAAGTACCACTCGAAGGCCTGCTGATCCTGCACCCCCTGGGAGAGGTAGCCACCGCGGACGTCGGTGATCACCCCCCACAGGACGTAGACGGCCGCGACGAGGTAGGCGAGCACCGCGAGAAGGTCGACGGCTCGCAGGGGTGCCGGTGGCCCGACCACCGTTCGGCGGGCGGCGGCGGTTGCCGGGTCGTGGCCCGATGGCTCGACCTCCGCCGGGGGTCGGTCCGTCGATCGGGTCTCGTCGACGAGTGGGGTCGGGGGGATGCCGCTCAGCTCCGCGATGAGCAGGTCGTGACCGGCGATCTGCGCGCGCAGGGCGCCGGCGACCTCGTCGACCTGCGCCGGACGGTAGCCGCGGACCTGCCTGCGGTAGGCCGGCCGGAGGGAGGAGCGGTCAAGGGGGTCGACGTCGGCCGCGGGTGCCCGGGGGTCTCGCGGCCGACCGAGCCTCCAGGCCCCACCCACGGCGACCGCCACCCCGAGACCCAGAACCACCCAGATCACGAGGCGGCCCGGGTCACGAGGACGTCCGGGGCGGAGCCGTCCCGGGAGGCGAGGTCCCGGGAGGCGGTGTTTCGGGAGGCGGTGGTCCGGCCAGCAGCCCGTCCACGACCCGTCCGAAGAGCACCGGCCCGAGACGGTCCCCGAGGGGCCTGGTCAGGACCCGAAGCCCAGGGAGCCAGAGCTCCTCGACCCACTCCACCCGCGACCCCTCGTCGTCGTCGTGCACGGTGATCTCCGCCCAGCCCCGAAGCCAGAGCCCGGTCTTGACGAGGCGGAGCCGGCGCCCGGGCTCGATCGCGGTCACGAGCATGCGGTCGGCGAACCCGACCCGTCCGACGCCCGTGCGCGCCACCACCTCGGCGCCGGTGACGAGACCACCGCGGACGACGACGTGGGTCAGCGGGACGTGCCGGGTGTGTTCCGCGAGGTCGGACACGGCATCCCAGGCGGCGGCAGCCGAAAGACGGGAGCGGCGGGTGATCGTGAAGGCCACGGTCAGTCCACCGGGTCCTGGCGAAGGCCCGCCAGCCGCCGCTCCCGCTCATCGAGCTGGTCACGCAGCAGGTCGAGGTGGGGGTCGACGTCCCCTGGGTGGTAGCCGCTCGGTGCGGTGTCGAAGCGCACCCCGTCGACGTCGCTCGCCATCGGGTTCGGGGGGAGTCCGTGGTCGGGGGCGGAATGGGTGTCCGGGGCCAGCGGATCGGCGGGGATGCGACCGAAGGCCACGCCGACCACCACCACGACGAGCGCGACGGCGACGAGCGCGAGGACCAGGAGGATCACGAGGCCGATCCTACGGCGCTCCCGCAGCCGCGTCGGGCGCCGACCCGACCTCCCTACCGCTGCGGTTGCACCTCGTCGGACTCCTCGTCGCCGGGGACCACTGCATCCGCCTTGACGATCTGGGCCACCGCCTCGTCGACGTCGTCGGTAAGGCGGAGGATGTCGAGGTCGGCGTCGCTCACCGTGCCGGCGACCGCGGCGGTGCTCCGGAGCCAGTCCAGCAGCCCGCCCCAGTAGTCGCAGCCGAGCAGCACGATCGGGAAGCTCGTCACCTTGTGGGTCTGCACCAGCGTGACCGCCTCGAAGAGCTCGTCGAGGGTGCCGAAGCCGCCGGGGAGGACGATGAAGCCCTGGGCGTACTTGACGAACATGGTCTTGCGGGCGAAGAAGTAGCGGAAGTTGACGCCGAGGTCGACGTAGCCGTTCAGGCCCGCCTCGAAGGGCAGCTCGATGCCCAGCCCGACCGAGGTGCCGCCGGCGTCCAGGGCTCCCTTGTTGGCGGCCTCCATGGTGCCCGGCCCGCCACCGGTGATCACGGCGTATCCCGCCTCGACCAGGGCCCGTCCGACCCGCTCGCCGAGGCGGTAGGAGGGATGGTCGGGCTGGGTGCGAGCGGAGCCGAAGACGCTGACCGCGGGTCCCAGCTCGGCGAGCGCCCCGAACCCGTTGACGAACTCGGACTGGATCCGCATGACTCGCCACGGGTCGGCGTGCAGCCAGTCCGAGGGTCCCCGGCTGTCGAGCAGCCGCTGGTCGGTGGTGGACCGCGGCACCCGCGAGCCGCGCATCACCACCGGGCCCTGGTAGTAGTCCCTCTCTGTGCCCCCGGGTCGCCTCGGGGCCGCCGGGTCGCTGGTCTCGTCCACGCGGTCACTTTATGCCGGGGGCATGGCCGTGACCCTGGGCCCTCAACTTTCCCGCCCGATCCCGGAACCTTCACCTCCGCACCTGCACGGAAGTCGCGCGAAGGTGAAGGATCCGGCGCGAAGTCGTCGCGGCAGTGCGGGGGTCAGGTGAGCCAGCGCAGCAGGGCCGCCTCGCAGTCGGTGTACTGCACGACCGGACACTGCTCGTCGTCCATGTGCGCGAGGTTGGGGTCACCGGGGCCGAAGTTGACCGCGGGGACCCCCATCGCGGAGAAGCGCGCGACGTCGGTCCAGCCCTGCTTGGCCTCCACGGGCAGGCCGAGGGCCTCGACGAAGGCCTTCGCCGCAGGCAGGTGCAACCCCGGCCTGGCGCCCGCGGCGTTGTCGACCACCGTGACGTCGAAGCCGTCGAACACCTGCCGCACGTGCGCCTCCGCGTCCTGCTCGGTCAGCGAGGGGGCATAGCGGTAGTTCACCGTGACCGTGCACCGGTCGGGGATGACGTTGGTCGCCACGCCGCCGCTGATGAGCACGGCGCCCAGGGCCTCGCGGAACTCCAGCTCGTCGACGGTGCGGGTGACCGGCTCGTAGGCGGCCAGGCGGGCGAGGACCTCGACGGCGTCGTGGATGGCGTTGTGCCCCTTCCACGGGCGCGCGCTGTGCGAGGCCAGGCCCTTGAGCGTGACCTCGGCGCGCAGCGTGCCCTTGCAGCCACCCTCGACACGGGCGTCGGTGGGCTCCAGCAGCACCGCGAAGACCGCGTCGGTGATGAGGTCGGCCTGTTGCTCCTGCACGTGGAGCAGGCCGTTGAAGCGGCTGTCGATCTCCTCGGCCTCGTAGAAGACGTAGGTCACGTCGCGCACCGGGTCGGGCACGTCGTGAGCGAGCCTGAGCATTACCGCGACCCCACCCTTCATGTCGACCGTGCCGCGGCCGCGGAGCACCTCCGCCCCGTCGGGCCCCGCCACCCGAGCGGTGGGCAGGTTCTTCGGGTCGGTGGTCAGCGGCACCGTGTCGATGTGCCCCGCGAGCACCACCCGCTCGTCGCGGCCGAGCGAGGTGCGCGCGACGACCGTGTTGCCGATCCGCGTCACGGCCAGGTGGGTGAGCGGCCTCAGGACAGCCTCCACGGCGTCGGCCAGGGCCGCCTCGTCCAGGCTCACCGACTCGATGTCGCAGACGGCGGCGGTCAGGGTGGTGACGTCGCTGGTGAGGTCGAGGGCTGGGGTCGTGGACGGCATACCGGCAGCCTAACGAGCCGATCAGGCGGTTCGAGGAGCGGTGCGGCGCGCCCGTAGTCTGGTCGGCATGACCCGCACCGCCTGGGCCCACGGCCTGCTCACCGTCACCGACTCCGGCATCGTCCTCGACGCCTGGTATCCGGAGCCTGGGCTCGGTGCGGCCACGGAGGAGGGGACCCCGGCGCACCTCGTGGCGCTGGCCGGCGCCGACGAGGCCCGCTGGGTCAGGCGCGAGCCCCGGCTCGTGAGCATCGACCTCGACGCTGGCCCGGCCGACGCCGCCGACGCCTACCTGCGGCTGCACCTGCTCTCGCACCGCATCGTCAAGCCGAACACGATCAACCTCGACGGGATGTTCGGGGTGCTCACCAACGTCGTCTGGACCAGCCAGGGGCCGTGCGCGGTCGAGGGCTTCGAGCTGACCCGGGCCAGGATGCAGGCACGCGGCCCCGTGCAGGTGTCCGGTGTCGACAAGTTCCCCCGGATGACGGACTACGTCGTGCCCGCCGGGGTGCGGATCGGCGACGCGGACCGCGTGCGCCTCGGCGCGCACCTGGCCAGTGGCACGACCGTGATGCACGAGGGCTTCGTGAACTTCAACGCCGGCACCCTGGGCACCTCGATGGTCGAGGGCCGGATCAGCCAGGGCGTCGTCGTGGGCGACGGCTCGGACATCGGTGGTGGCGCGTCGACCATGGGGACGCTCTCCGGCGGGGGCACGGAACGCGTGTCGATCGGCGAGCGTTGTCTGCTCGGAGCCGAGTCGGGGCTCGGGATCGCGCTCGGCGACGACTGCGTCCTCGAGGCCGGTCTCTATCTCACGGCCGGCACCAAGGTCACCCTCCCGGACGGGTCGGTGGCCAAGGCCCGGGAGCTGTCGGGACAAGGTGGTCTGCTGTTCCTGCGCAACTCGGTGACCGGCGCCGTCGAGGCCCGGCCCCGTGACGGTCATGGCATCGTGCTCAACTCGGTGCTCCACGCCAACGACTGACCCCGGACCACCGTCCGGCCCCTGACCAGCCGTCCCACCCCACCTACCCTCCGAAGGACACCCACCCGGTATGCCGCGCACGACCAGGGCCGATCTGACCCTTGCCGAGGAGGAGCCCCGCTCCACCCGCCAACGGCGGGTCGCGGCCGGGCTCGCGGTGGCGGTGGTCGGGGTCCTGGGCACCGCGGCATACCTCGGGGTGCGTCATCTCACCGACCTCGTGGCCCGCGAGCAGTGCCAGGTCACCGCCGCTGGCTCGACCTTCGACTGGGCCCCTGACCAGGCGAGCAACGCCGCCGCGATCACGGCGATCGCGGTCAAGCGTGGTCTGCCGCCTCGCGCCTCGAGCATCGCCATCGCGACCGCGATGCAGGAGTCCAAGGTACGCAACGTGCGGTTCGGCGACCGCGACTCCCTCGGGCTCTTCCAGCAGCGGCCCTCGCAGGGGTGGGGCACCGCGGAGCAGATCCTCGACCCGGAGTACTCCACCAACAAGTTCTTCGACGCCCTGGTGACGGTGAAGGACTACGACACGATGGACATCGCCGAGGCGGCGCAGGCGGTGCAGCGCAGCGCGGCCGGCGACGCCTACGCCCAGCACGAGGCGCAGGCGCGGGTCACCGCGTCGGTGCTCTCGGGGCAGACGCACGCCGGCGTCGGGTGCGCGCTGAAGGATCCGGGGACCCCGGGTGACGCCCAGTCCGTCGCGGCGCTGTTGGAGAAGGACTTCGGTCTCCAGGGGGAGACCGGGTCGGGCAAGGTGACCCTGGCGGCCGACGACGGCGACACGGCGTGGGCCGTCGCATCATGGGCCGTCGCGAGGGCCACCGACACCGGGGCGGTGCGGGTGACCGTCGACGGCCGGGAGTGGCAGCGCTCGATGACCAAGGAGTCCTTGGCCTGGCAGGGCACGGGCTCCACCGAGAACCCCACCCTCGTCACCATCCACCTCACCTGACCAGCACGCCTGCTCCCCGACCACAGCTGTCGTCGTGCGGCGAGGCCGGGTCAGCGCTGGTCGATGGGGACGTAGTCCCGGGCACCCTCGCCGATGTAGACCTGACGCGGTCGGCCGATCTTGGTCGCCGGGTCCGCCATCATCTCGCGCCACTGGGCGATCCAGCCCGGGAGCCGACCGATGGCGAAGAGCACCGTGAACATCCGGGTCGGGAAGCCCATCGACTTGTAGATCAGGCCGGTGTAGAAGTCGACGTTCGGGTAGAGCTTGCGCTCGATGAAGTAGTCGTCGGCGAGGGCGATCTCCTCCAGCCGCATCGCGATCTCGAGCAGCTCGTCCCCACCGGAGGTCTTGGAGAGGATCTCGTGCGCGGTGTCGCGGATGATCGCGGCCCGCGGGTCGTAGTTCTTGTAGACCCGGTGCCCGAAGCCCATGAGCCGGACCCCGTCCTCCTTGTTCTTCACCCGCTTCATGAAGTCGTCGGTGGAGTACTCGGCCGACTGGATGCTCTCGAGCATCTCGAGCACCGCCTGGTTGGCACCGCCGTGCAGCGGGCCGAAGAGGGCGTTGATGCCAGCGGAGACCGACGCGAAGAGGTTGGCCTGGGCTGAGCCGACGAGGCGCACCGTGGACGTCGAGCAGTTCTGCTCGTGGTCGGCGTGCAGGATGAGCAGGAGGTCGACGGCCTTGACGAGGTCGGGGTCCATGTCGTAGCCGGTGGCCGGGACCCCGAAGGTCATCCGCAGGAAGTTCTCGACGAGGCTGAGGTTGTTGTCGGGGTAGAGCAGTGGCTGCCCGATCGACTTCTTGTAGGCGTAGGCCGCGATCGTCGGCAGCTTCGCGAGGAGCCGGATCGTGGAGATCTCGACCTGCTCGTCGTCGAAGGGGTCCAGGGCGTCCTGGTAGAACGTCGAGAGGGCCGACACCGCGGAGGACAGCACCGGCATCGGGTGCGCGTCCCGCGGGAAGCCGCCGAAGAAGCCCTTGAGGTCCTCGTGCAGCATCGTGTGCTGGCTGATCCGGTGCTCGAAAGCCGAGAGCTCGTCCGCCGAGGGCAGGTGCCCGTAGATCAGCAGGTGCGAGGTCTCGATGAAGGTCGAGTGCTTCGCGAGCTGCTCGATCGGATAACCCCGGTAGCGCAGGATGCCCTCGTCGCCGTCGATGTAGGTGATGGCGCTCGCGCAGCTCGCCGTGTTGGTGAAACCGGAGTCGAGGGTGACGTTGCCGGTCTCCTTGAGCAGGGCGGAGATGTCGTAGCCATTGTTACCCTCTGTGGCCTTCACCAGGGAGAGGTCGAGCTGCTTCCCGGCAGCAGAGAGAGTCGCACCATCGGTCATGTCGCGGGTCCTTGTCGTCGGCAGAGTCGAGATCCGGTCTCTTTCGACCCTACCCCCCGGTATCCGCGACCGGTGACCCAGCGGTCGCACCAGGTGCCTTCAGGATCGCGTGAGGCGCGCGGCGGCGGCGGCGATGCGCTCATCGCTCGCGGTCAGCGAGATGCGCACGTGGTTGCGACCGGCGGCGCCGTAGAAGTCCCCCGGCGCCACGAGGATGCCGTGCGCGGCGAGCCGCGCCAGGGTCACCCGACCCTCCTCACCGGCCGTCGCCCAGAGATAGAGACCGGCTTCGGAGTCGTCCACGGTGAGGCCGAACGCCTCCACCGCCGGCAGCAGCGTTGCCCGGCGCGCGGCATACCGGCTGCGCTGCGCCGCGACGTGGGCGTCGTCCCCCAGGGCCGCGAGCATCGCGCGCTGGACCGGCCACGGCACGATCATCCCGGCGTGCTTGCGCACCTCGAGGAGGCGGCCGACCAGGGCCGGGTCACCGGCGACGAACGCCGCCCGGTAGCCCGCGAGGTTGGACTGCTTGGAGAGCGAATACACGCAGAGCAGCCCCTGGTGGCTGCCGCCCGTGACGCGAGGGTCGAGGATCGTCGGCGTCGTCGGAGGCTCGGTCGACCCGTCGGGCCGCGGACGCCAGTCGAGCTCGGCGTAGCACTCGTCCGAGGCCACGACCACGCCGTGACGGCGCGCCCAGTCGACGACCTTCGCGAGGTGCTCGACACCCAGCACCTTCCCGGTGGGGTTGCCGGGAGTGTTGAGCCACAACAGTTTCGGGGTCGTGGCCGCTGTGAGCGGCCCGAGCGCCGTGAGCGCGTCGACCGCCACCGAGCTCGCCCCGGCCAGGCGCGCCCCTACGTCGTAGGTCGGGTAGGCGACCCGGGGGAAGGCGACGATGTCGCCCGCACCCAGACCCATGAGTGAGGGCAGCCAGGCCACCAGCTCCTTGGACCCGACCGTCGGCAGCACCCCCGCGGGGTCGATACCGTGCACCCCGCGACGCCGTTCGAACCAGGCGGCCACCGCCTCGCGCAAGTCGGGTGTCCCCCACGTCTGGGGGTAGCCGTGGGCATCGGATGCACCGGCGAGGGCCTGCCGCACGACGTCCGGCGTGGGGTCGACCGGCGTCCCGACGCTGAGGTCGACGATGCCCTCGCCCGCGGTGCCACCCAGGGTCGGGTCCGAAAAAGCACTCGCCCGCTCCTTGGCCGGAGCGAGCGAGTCCCAGGGGAAGTCGGGCAGGGAGCGCACGACGCCTACTCGTCGTGCTCCTGCGGGGGGAGGTCGGCGATGATCGGGTGGTCCTTGGGGATGACCCCCATCTTGGCGGCACCCCCGGGGCTGCCGAGGTCGTCGAAGAACTCGACGTTGGCCTTGTAGTAGTCGGCCCACTGCTCGGGCACGTCGTCCTCGTAGTAGATCGCCTCGACGGGGCAGACCGGCTCGCACGCACCACAGTCGACGCACTCGTCGGGGTGGATGTAGAGGCTGCGCTCGCCCTCGTAGATGCAGTCGACGGGACACTCCTCGATGCAGGCCCGGTCCTTGAGGTCGACACAGGGCTGCGCGATCACATACGTCATGTCCCACATACTATGCGGGCCATGGAGGAGCACGCGCCCGGGTCGGATGCCGGTCTCCGGGTGGGCACCAGGGTGGCGGTGCGCCACCGGCTCGACACCCCGGACCCCGCCTCCGGCGCGACCCTCACCGATGTGGTCGGTGACCTCGTGGCGATCGACGAGACCTCGCTCGTGGTGCTCACCCGGCGGGGCGAGGTCCGCGTGGTCCGCGCCACGGTGACCGCCACCCGGGTGATCCCTCCGCGACCCTCCCGGCGCGGCGCCCCCCACCGTGCCCTCTCGGTCGAGGCGCTCCAGCGGATCATGGTCGGCGCCTGGCCGGCGATGGAGACCGAGCGCCTGGGAGGGTGGCTGCTCCGTGCCTCGCGCGGCTTCACCCAGCGCGCCAACTCGGTCATGACGACCGGTGACCCGGGGCTCCCCCTCACCGAAGCCGTCGACGTCGTCGAGGCCTGGTATGCCGCCCGAGCGCTCCCCCCCAACCTCACCCTCGCCGGTCTGGTCGGGTTCGACGCCCTGGAGGACCCGCTGGGCGTCGAGCTCGCGCGGCGGGGCTATACGGCCCGCGTGCCCACCCTCAACCTGACCGCCCCCACCCGACTGATTGCGCTCCAGCCACACCCGGCGGCCCCTCCGGGGGCTCCGGGTGTGGCTGGAGCGCAATCAGTCGCGGGCGGGGAGGGGGTGAGCATCGAGGTCGGGGAGGCGCTCACCGAGGCGTGGCTCGCGGCATACCGCTCCTACCGGGAGGTCGACGAGATCGCCGCCCGGGCCGTCCTCACCGGCTCACCCGCCCAGGCCTTCACGAGCGCCCGTGCAGACGACGGATCGGTCGTGGGGATCGGGCGCCTCGGCGTCAGCGAGGCGTGGGGCGGGATCGCCGCGATGTGGGTCTCACCTCGGCTACGGGGCAAGGGAATCGGCACGATGCTGCTCCGCACGCTCGCCCAGGAGGCCGAGGCCCGCGGCGCGTCCTCGCTGCACCTCCAGACCGACGGCGACAACACCTCTGCGCTCGCGCTCTACGAGCGACACGGTTTCGAACGGCACCACGCCTACGTCAACCTGTCGTGCTGAGCGCCGAGGGGTCCCGACCCGCCACCGCTATGAACGGGTGCAGGTGACATCGTCCTCGGGGTCGTAGTTGGTCGTGTACTTCTCGGTCTTGACGACCTTCCCACCCTGCTTGAGGATGCGCCCGACGTCGACGCTGAAGCCCTCGACCGGGGACTGGTTGATGCAGTCCTTGTCGTCGTCGACGATCTTCTTCGGCGCCCGGATGTCGTACCGCTTGCTCTTCGTCGCCTCGACGTCGTACTTCTTCGTGCCGTAGAAGCTCACCGTGATCGACGTGTCGGTGGTGACGACCTCGATGAGCACGCCGCCGTCGGTGACGTTGGTGAACTTGTTGTGCAGGTCCGGCCAGGAGATCGTCGCCTCGCGGCCCTCGGGGTAGCGGGAGATGTAGTAGAAGTGCGGGGTCCACGCGTCGAGCTTCATGCCCGAGAAGAACGCGGCGTTGAAGATCGTGGTCGAGACCTGCGAGATGCCACCGCCGTAGGAGGTCGCGGCCCGCCCGTAGCGGATGATGCCCGCCTCGACGTAGCCCTTCTCGGGGGTGCGCTCGCCGAGGATGCCGTTCATGCTGAACTGCTCGCCCGGCGGGATGTAGGTGCCGTTGATGATCTTCGAGGCGAGCCGGATGTTGCTCACCCGGGTCTGGCCGGGCTGGTAGTTCGTGGTGAAGCTGGAGATCTTGCCCTTGGGGAGGGTTGCCTTCGCCCTCGCGGTGGTGAACTCCGGCTGGGTCTTCTTCGTCGCGACGGAGGCCGTGCGCGTGGTCGACCCGATCGCGCTCCAGACCTCGGTCGTCACGGAGGTGTCGTCCAGGGACAGCCCCGAGGCGCTGGGCTTCACCGTCGGGGTGAGGCCGGAGAAGGTGACGACCGCGTCCTTGGCGGCGAGCTCGACCTTCGCCTCCTTGGCTGCGGAATGGACGATCTCGAGCAGCTTCTCGTCGTCGGCACGGGGGGTGATGGTGCCGTCGTCAGCCGCAGTGAGGAGGACGGCGGGGGCGAAGGCCTTCGGGGGGATCTCGACGCTCTTCCCACCCGCCTGGACCGTGACCGGGCCCGACACCGCGACGTCGGCGAACTCCGTCCGCACCCGGGTCAGCTCGGCCATAGAGACCCGTGGCTCGCGTGGTGCGGCGGCCACGGTGATCGTGGACTTCCCCGGCCAGCGAGCCCGCACCGCGTCCAGCGTCCGGCCCACGTCGGTGCGGGTGCCGCTGACCGGCTTCTTCAACGCCACCGCGCCCCCCTTGATGGACAGTGAGCCCTCGACGGCCTCGGCGTCCAGCTCCTCCCGTGCCTCCTCGACGGCGTCGGTGAACGCGCCCTCGTCGACGACGACCGTCGCCGGCTCGGCGCCCCCTCCCGCGATGCCGTGCCAGAGGGCCGTGGGGTCCAGGGTGAATCCGACGAGCGCGTCGACGGTGCCGTCGACGTCCAGGCCCAGGCCGACGTCCTCGGGGAGCAGCTCGACGGTGCCCGTGCTCGACGTGAGCGACAGTGGCTCGTCGACCTTCGGGCCCAGGCGGGCGGCCAGGGTCTCGCGAGCCTGGCCGGCGCTCTGCCCTCCGACGGCCACCCCGGACACGGTCGTGCCTCGTGCGACACGCTCACCGAGCCACCAGGCGGCCGCACCATAGACGGCCGCCAGGGCCAGCAGCACGATCCCCCCGGCGAGGAGCCACCGTCGCCCGGCCAGCCGCGGGTCCTCCTCGGGGGGCGCCTCGGGGAAGGTGTCGAGAGTCATGTGATGCTCCCGTAGCGCCCCCGGAAGTGCACCAGCGCGGGACCGACCGCATCCGGGAGCGAGATGTCCACGACCCGGGCGACGACGATCGAGTGGTCACCAGCGGGATGGACGTCGACGACGCGGCACTCCAGGTGCATCAGGGACCCGTCGAGCAGCGCCGTGCCGGTGTGCTCCCCCCGACGGAAGGCGGTCCGGTCGAGCTGCCCGTGCAGCGGTCTGCCACGCGTCGCGAACCAGTCGGACAGGGGTCGCTGGTCGGCGGCCAGGATGCTCGCGCCGAAGAACCCGGCCTCGACGACAGCCGTGTGCCACCGGGTCTCCACCTCGACGCTGACCAGGACGAGGAGCGGGTCCAGGGACACCGAGGTCAGGGTGTCCGCGGTCATGGCGTGGTCGTGCCCGGCGGCCACCGTCGTGAGCACGCTCACGCCGGCGACGACGCGGCCCATGGCCTGGCGGAACAGTGCGGCGTCGAGATCGGCGTCGGCGTCGAGATCGGCGTCCGGGTCGTGGTCGGTCACGCTGCTCCTCGCGTTCTCGCGCGGCCGGTGGCCGGGTCGATGATGGCGTAGCCCTCGCGCCCGGCCAGCCGCGACACGACGTGGTTGGACAGGGCGTACCAACCCTCCCCCACGACCACCTGCGTCGCGTGGCAGCGCAACGCCGTTTCCTGCAGCGGCACCAACAACGGGTCCACGACGCGGTGGGTGACCAGTTCGTCGGCCACCACCGAGGACGCGAACGGGTCCTCGTCGGCCGGGACCACCCACCCCGCTCCCACCGGGACGGACCGGGCCAGCCAGGCTCGGTCCTCGACCGCCCATGAGCGGGGCGTGAGCACGGCATACAGGCGGGTCGTCGTGCCGGGGTCGGACAGGGCCCGACAGGTGGCGCGGTGGGTGCGCACGTGGTCCGGGTGCTCGTAGCCGCCGGTCGAGTCGTAGGTCACGACGACGTCCGGGTCCACCCGGTCGACGACGGCGCGTACCGCGCTGGCTGCCACGTGCAGGTCGACGCCGGCCCATGCGCGGGCGTGGCTCGCCGCGGCGGAACCGGCCATGCCGGAGTCGCGGTATGCCGTGCGCTCCCCGGGGCTGTCCGAACCGAGCAGGTGGTGGGTCACGCCCAGCACCGCCATCGCCGAAGCCAGCTCGACGCGGCGACGCTCCGCCAAGGGGTCACCGTCAGCGCCCTCGAGGTGGGTGAGGTGGGTCGGGATGACCTCCCCCTCCTCGCCGAGGGTGCAGGTGAGCACGTGCACGTCGTCGCCACCCGCGACGTGGTGGGCCAGGGCCACACCGGTGGTCAGCGTCTCGTCGTCGGGATGGGCATGCACGAAGAGGATGCGAGCCGGCCGGCCGAGGTCACCGAGGTGGTCGGTCAGTCCGGTCACTGAGCCACCGCGATGTCAGCGAACTCCACGACGCCGCCCGCCACGGTGTTGGCCGAGAGGTTCCGCACGTCGGATCCGGCGATGTAGAGCGCCCGGCGCTCGGCCAGCCCGATGTAGGCGCCCTGCTTCAGCAGGGAGGTGTCGAGGTCGCCCCAGGACTGCTCGCGCGCGACCGGGTCGGCGATGACCGCCGTCTTGGCCATGGCCGCGTCCAGTTCCTTGTCCGCCCAGTAGCCGTAGTCGCGCCCCGGCCCGTTCTTGGTGATGTTGATCGTGCTGTCGAACAGCGGCGGCAACACGGTCGAGCCCGACGCCCAGGCGGGCGCCCAGTTGGACCAGAAGACGTCGACTTCCTTGACCATGGCCGGGTCGCTGATCGTGGCGAAGTAGTCGTCGGTGACCGGCTTGAGCACCGGCTCGAACCCGCCGTCGCGCCAGCCGGTCACGAGCGCTGCCATCGCCTTGTCGGTGGTCTCCGTGGAGCGGTAGGCCACGGTGAACTTCACCGGCGCCGTCGCCTTGGCTGCCGACAGCAGCCCCTTGGCCGCCAGCGGGTCGCCCCGGGTGCCGGTGGCGACGGGGTCGCGGCCGTGCGCCGCCGGCAGGGCCTCGGGGATGAGGGAGAGGACGGGCTCGGCCGCCATCGGGCCGCCGATCGCGGTGACGTAGGCGTCCCGGTTCGTTGCTGCGGCCAGGGCCAGCCGGACGTTCTCGTTCGCGAAGACCGGGCTCTTGACGTTGGGGACGAGGTAGTCGACCGCACCGGTGCGCGGGTTGATGGACCGCTCCTCCAGGCTCTGCACGGCCGTGATGTTCTGCTGGATCGCGGGGGGCGCCGAGCTCAGCGACACCGAGGTCCGCCCGGTCTCGCCGTCGGCCATCACCTGTTGCGCCACCGCCTGGGTCTCCAGCCCCTCCTGGTAGTCGATGCGGTCGGGGTAGGCGCTGCGCACCGGGTCTGCGACCCGGCTCCAGTGCGGGTTGCGCACGAAGGTGCCGCCCTGGCCGGGGGCCCACTCGCCGTCGAGCATGTAGGGCCCGACGGAGAAGATGTCGTAGACCCCGTCCTCCCCACGGTCCTCCGCCTCCTTCACCGGGCCGAAAGCGGGCTGGGTGATCAGCTCGTTGAAGTCGCTCAGCGGCGCGCTGAGCGTGAAGGTGAGGACGTTGCCCGTGCAGGCGACCGCCTTGTCGAAGCTCGCCTGCGCCCGGGTTGCTGACTTGCCGGTCGCGTAGGGCCCGGGGTAGGTGCTGCTCCCGTCGGGGCTCCTCGGCACGGCGAGCACCGCGAGCGCGTCGGTGGGGCCGCCGGACACGGCGTCGGTCGCGAACGTCCGCGAGATGCCGTAGGCGACGTCCTCACAGGTGAGGGGGCTGCCGTCCTGCCAGGCCAGCCCGTCACGGAGCGTGAACGACCAGGTCTTCAGGTCCTTGCTGGGCGTGCCAGTGTCGGTGGCGAGGTCGCCGACGAGCCGCGACTGCTGCCCGGGGTCGGTGTTGGGGGCGTAGGCCGTGAGGGTGCGGGCGAACACCCGCCCCGCGAACGCCGCGTCGTCGCGGGAGGCGATGCGCTGCGGGTCCCACGTGGTGACCGGGCCCAGCGCGAGCGCGTGGATCGTGCCCCCGCTGGTCTCGACGCGGTCGCCGACCGCGGAGGACGGCGTGGCCACCTCGCCGGCGGGCTCGTCCTCGCGCGTACTGGCGAGCACGCCGACGACGGCCAGGGACGCCACGGCGAGCGCGGCCACGGCCGTGGTGCGCGCCCCGGGCCGCCGCCACCGCCGCTGCGTCCTTCGGGTCGCACGGGTGCTCCCCGACGGCGTGTCTGCCGGTTCACCCACCGGCGATCAGACCTTCCGCGCCCTGGCTGCCGACCGGGCGCGCAGGGTGTGGTCCAGCTCGACCTTCCGGATGCGGACGGCATCCGGGGTCACCTCGACGCACTCGTCCTCGCGGCAGAACTCCAGGCTCTGCTCGAGGGAGAGGCTGCGGGGCGGGGCGAGTCGCTCGAGCACGTCGGCACCGGCCGAACGCACGTTGGTGAGCTTCTTCTCCTTGGTGATGTTCACGTCCATGTCGTCGACCCGGGAGTTCTCGCCGACGATCATCCCCTCGTAGACCTCGGTCGTGGGCGCGATGAACATCGAGCCACGCTCCTGCAGGTTGGCCATCGCGTATGCCGTGGCCGCGCCGGAGCGGTCGGCGACGAGAGAGCCGCTGATCCGGGTGGAGATGTCGCCCGCCCACGGCTCGTAGCCCTCGAAGACGTGGTTCGCGATGCCGGTGCCGCGGGTGTCGGTGAGGAACTGGGTGCGGAAGCCGATCAGGCCGCGCGAGGGCACCAGATACTCCATCCGCACCCACCCGGTGCCGTGGTTGGTCATCTGCTCCAGGCGGCCCTTGCGAGCGGCAAGGAGCTGCGTGATCGGGCCGAGGTGCTCCTCGGGGGTGTCGATCGTGACGCGCTCCATGGGCTCGCGGACCTTGCCGTCGACGATCCGGGTGACGACGACGGGCTTGCCGACGGTCAGCTCGTAGCCCTCGCGGCGCATCTGTTCGACGAGGATCGCGAGCGCGAGCTCGCCGCGGCCCTGGACCTCCCAGGCGTCGGGGCGTTCGGTCGGCAGCACGCGCATCGAGACGTTGCCGACGAGCTCGCGGTCGAGGCGGTCCTTGACCAGGCGGGCGGTGACCTTGGCGCCCTTGACGCGACCGGCCATCGGGCTGGTGTTGATGCCGATCGTCATCGAGATCGCCGGCTCGTCGACCGTGATGAGCGGCAGGGGGCGCGGGTCGTCGGCGTCGGCGAGCGTCTCGCCGATGGTGATCTCCGGGATGCCGGCCACCGCGATGATGTCGCCGGGCCCGGCCTGGTCTGCAGGCCGGCGCTCGAGGGCGTCGGTCATGAGCAGCTCGGTGATCTTGACCTTCTCGACGGTGCCGTCACGGCGGCACCACGCCACCTGCTGCCCCTTGCGGATGGTGCCGTTGTGCACGCGCAGCAGCGCCAGACGGCCGAGGAAGTTCGAGGCGTCGAGGTTGGTGACGTGCGCCTGGAGCGGGGCCTCGGGGTCGTACGACGGGGCCGGGATGGTCTCGATGATCGTCCGGAACAGCGGCTCGAGGTCCTCCCCGTCGGGCATGCCGCCGTCCGCAGGTCGGGTCATTGAGGCCCGGCCGGCCCTGGCCGACGCATAGACGATGGGGAACTCGAGCTGGTCCTGGTGGTGGTCTGCGTCGACCAGGAGGTCCATGAACAGCTCGTAGACCTCGTCGACGACCTCGGCGATCCGGGCGTCGGGGCGGTCGACCTTGTTGATGCACAACACCACGGGCATCTGGGCCGCGAGGGCCTTGCGCAGCACGAACCGGGTCTGCGGCAGGGGTCCCTCGCTGGCGTCGACCAGGAGCACGACACCGTCGACCATCGACAGCCCGCGCTCGACCTCGCCGCCGAAGTCGGCGTGACCGGGGGTGTCGATGATGTTGATCGTCATGCCGTCGGGGAGGCCCGCGTCGGCGGCCGCCTTCCCGGCATACCGCACGGCCGTGTTCTTGGCCAGGATGGTGATGCCCTTCTCCCGCTCGAGGTCGCCACTGTCCATGGCGCGCTCGGCAATGTGGTCGTGCTCCCCGAAGGCACCGGACTGCCAGAGCATCTTGTCGACCAGTGTGGTCTTTCCGTGGTCGACGTGGGCGACGATGGCGACGTTTCGGAGGTCATCGCGGGAGGAGGCAGGCATGCCCACCAGTGTCTCAGGCATCGCGGCCCCGACCCAATCGGCTCGGGCCGTCGGCTCAGGTCTCACTTGGGTAACCGTCGCGGTCGCCGGGGCCACGGCCACCCGAATGCCGTTATGGTCACCCTCACGGTGGACGCGACGGCCCCCCGGCCGTTTCGACCACTCCTCGGCCGTCCGACCCGGACGATTCGAGAGATCGCACACCCAAGCGAGGTTTATCGATGAAGCTCCAGCGGAAGGTGCCCTTCGCCGTCATGGCGGTGGCAGCCCTCACCCTGACCGCCTGTGCGCAGTCGGACCGGGACACCGGCGACTCCGGCTCCGGTTCCGGCAGCAGCGACGTGAAGGACACCCTCACGTTCGGTGCCGCGGGTGCCCCCAAGCTGTTCGACCCGTTCTATGCGACCGACGGCGAGACCTTCCGGGTCACCCGTCAGATGCACTCCGGCCTGCTCGGCGTGACCCCCGGCAGCGCGGACGTCGAACCCGACCTGGCCGAGAGCTGGGAGCCCTCGGAGGACGGCCTGACCTGGACCTTCAAGCTCAAGCAGGGCGTGAAGTTCTCCGACGGCGAGCCGTTCACCGGCGAGGCCGTCTGCGCCAACATGACGCGGATGTTCGAGCAGAAGGGCGCCGGCCAGACCGCCGCCGAGTACTGGGGCTACTTCTTCGGCTCGTTCAGCGACAAGCCGGCCGACTCCCTGTACAAGTCCTGCGAGGCACCCGACGAGGGCACCGCGGTCATCACGATCACCCGGGCCACGTCCAGCTTCCCGACGATCCTCTCCCTCGACTCCTTCTCGATGCAGTCGCCCAAGGCCATGGATGCCGGTGACGCCAACAACGTGGTTGCCGCGGGCGAGGGTTTCACCTACCCGGCCTACAGCCAGGCCCCCGTCGGCATCGGCCCGTACAAGCTGGACAACTATGACGAGGCCAACAAGACGGTCACCCTCGTGGCCAACGACATGTACTGGGGTGAGCAGCCGAAGACGGCCAAGCTCATCTTCAAGATCATCCCGGACGAGAGCACCCGTCGCCAGGAGCTCGAGGCCGGGTCGATCGACGGCTACGACCTGCCCAACCCCGTGGACTGGAAGGGCCTGAAGGACGAGGGCAACAAGCTCGAGGTGCGCCCGGCGTTCAACATCCTCTACATGGGCCTGAACCCCGAGAAGAACCCCAAGCTTAAGGACCTCAAGGTCCGGCAGGCGATCTACCACGCGCTCAACCGGGACCAGATGGTCAAGACCCAGCTGCCCGAGGGCGCGACCGTGGCCACCCAGTTCATGCCGTCCACCGTCGACGGGTACAACGCCGACCTCAAGCCATACGCCTACGACCCCGACATGGCCAAGTCGCTGCTCAAGGAGGCCGGCGCCGAAGGCATGGAGCTGACCTTCGCGTTCCCGACGGCTGTCTCGCGGCCCTACATGCCGGACCCGCAGAAGATCCACGACGCCTTCAAGAAGGACCTCGAGGCGGTCGGCATCAAGGTCAAGGTCATCAACCAGCCCTGGAACGGTGGCTATCTCGACGACGTGAACAACGGCAACTACGACGCGTGGCTGCTCGGCTGGACCGGTGACTACAACGCCGCGGACAACTTCCTCGGCACCTTCTTCAGCAACCTCGACAGCAACGACTTCCACACGAGCGTCATGCCGTGGGGCAAGACCCTGTCGAGCGACCTGAAGGCGGCGGACGCCATCGTCGACGACGCCGAGCGCGACACCGCCTACCAGAAGATCAACCAGCAGATCGCGGACGAGTACCTCCCCGGACTGCCGATCAGCAACTCCCCGCCGGCGCTGGTCACCAGCGGCAAGGTGGAGGGCCTGGTCGCGAGCCCCCTGACGGCGGAGACCTTCGACACCGTCACGGTCAGCTCGAAGTGATCAGCGGGGGTCCCTCCCCCGTCTGATCGAGGCGAGACCCCTCGCGGTGGGGGGCCCCCACCCCGAGCGTGGGGGGGGGCCCCCCCCCCCCGGCCGCGGGCCACGCGAGCCGCCGGGGGCGGGACCCCCGCGGATCCCTTCGAGCGGACCGTGACGGGGTCGAAGGTCTCCGCCGTCAGGGGGCTCGCGACCAGGCCCTCCACCTTGCCGCTGGTGACCAGCGCCGGCGGGGAGTTGCTGATCGGCAGTCCGGGGAG
>JBBSQC010000038.1:0-34801 GCA_038258215.1 Actinomycetales bacterium
CGTCCTCAGTGCGCCGGCCGGCTCGAGCGCTGGACACATCGCGGGCGACCCAGCGTTGCGTCCGGCCACAGCAGCCCGAACCGTCCTGCCCGACGGCCCCCACACCCCAATGGAGTTCACCCTCGAACACCACCTCGACCCCAGACGGCGACCACCACCAGCGTTGGTCGACGTGCACGACCTCGCGCCCCGACACCTCGCGCTGGCACCTGCCACCACCCGAGGGTGCCGCCGACGACGAGGGCAGCCCTCCACCACGGACCCGCCACCCTTCTGAATCCGCGCCGTCGTACGGTGTGCGGGTGTCCACCCCCGATGCCTCCAGCACCGACCACGTCCTCCTCCTCTCCTGCCCCGACCGGCGCGGCATCGTCGCGACCGTCACGGCCATGCTCTTCGAGCGGGGGGCGAACATCGAGGAGAGCCAGCAGTTCGACGACGTGCGCACCGGCCAGTTCTTCATGCGGATTCGCTTCTCCGTGCAGGCCGGTGGTGCCGCGTTGCCGCAGTGGGAGGAATGGTTCGCGCCGATCGGCACGGCATACGGCATGGAGTGGTCGATTCGTGGCGCCGCCACGCCCTACCGTGCGGTCGTCCTGGTGAGCCGCTTCGGCCACTGCCTCAACGACCTGCTGTTCCGGTGGCGCTCCGGAGCGCTGAACATGACGATCCCGGCCATCGTCTCCAACCACCGCGACATGGAGACCCTCGCGCAGTCCTACGGCGTTCCGTTCCACCACATCCCGGTCACCCCCGACACCAAGCCGGAGGCCGAGCACCGGTTGCGCGAGGTGCTCACCGAGCACGACGTCGAGTTGGTGGTGCTGGCGCGCTACATGCAGGTGCTCTCCGACGACCTCTCGCGCGACCTGTCCGGTCGGATCATCAACATCCACCACTCGTTCCTGCCGTCGTTCAAGGGGGCCAAGCCCTACCACCAGGCCTACGAGCGCGGCGTGAAGCTGGTGGGGGCGACGGCGCACTACGTCACCGCGGATCTGGACGAGGGGCCGCTCATCGAGCAGGACGTCGTGCGGGTGGACCACCGGATGACGCCGGTCGACCTCGTGCGAGCCGGGGAGGAGTGCGAGTCACGGGTGCTCGCCCGGGCGCTGCGGTGGCACTGCGAGTCGAGGATCCTGCTCAACGAGGACCGCACCGTCGTCTTCAGCTGACGACGAGTGGCGAGTGCGCCCTCAGCTGACGAGTGAGTGGCCGGAGTTCTTCAACCGTGGGCCGCGTCGTCCGGCGTCGCCGCGTGACCCGAGCGGCCGTGGGTCCGACGGTCCTGTTTCATCTCTGCCTCGAAGACGTGTCGCTTGCCCTCGATGAGGTCCTCCCGCGCGCGGCGCTCGTGGTCCTTGAAGGCCGCGTAGTAGCCGTCGTCGTACTCCTCGACGACCTGAAAGGACCAGCGACCGGCGAGGATGTTGCGCCCCACGAGGTCGGTGCCGATGCGGTCGGCGATCTCATCGTGCCCCGCGTCGCGCAGCAGGCCAACTGCCTCCCCGAGAGCCAGGTCGGCCATGCCGCACTTGCGGTGGAAGTCGTACAGCTGGCCGCGGGCATCCTCGACCACCTCGAGGGCCTCGGAGAGCTTGCCGAGGGCCGTGACGGTGGCGTCGGTCGTGCCGGCCGGGCGGGTGTGGGAGTCGTCGACGGACATACGGCCACGGTATGCCGGTCATCGCGCCCGGGTGCCGGGCGGGGACGAGCGGTTGCGGGTGGTCGAGCTCCGGGACCGGGCGCCTGTGGAAAACTCTGCGGGCGACAGCGCGATCTGCGGCAGGGTTCTCCCATGACCTTCGAGGACCTGCCTGCGAACTGGACGAGCCTTCCGATCGAGACCCCCGGCCTGGCCGGCGACGTCGTCGACCTCACGGTCGACCTGGCCTCACGGGAGGCGGGCTGCGTCTGCCTCATCGTCACCACACCCGACGGCCGGCCCGGCGCGCCGATGATCGTGGACGAGGTGCCCGAGGATGCGGACCCCGCCGCGTTCGGCGGCGTCCTGGAGGCGTTGTTGCCGGATCTTCGTCAGAGCGGAGCGGCGTTGGTCTTCGCGCGCGGTCGGCCCGGAAGAATGCTTCTCACCGACGCCGACCGGCGGTGGCACCAGATGGTGTTCGAGGCCTGTCGCGCCAGCGGCGTGCAGCTGGTCGGCGCCTACCTCGCCACACCGGCGATCGTGCGGTCCTTTCCAGCCCCGCTCGGCGTCGACGACATCGCGTCGTGACCGGAGAGCGGGCTCAGCACTCGATGACGTTGACGGCGAGCCCGCCCCGGGCGGTCTCCTTGTACTTCACCTTCATGTCGCGTCCGGTGTCGCGCATCGTGCGGATCGCCTTGTCCAGCGAGACGATCTGTTTCCCGTCTCCGCGCACCGCCATCCGGGCCGCTGTGATGGCCTTCACCGAGGCGACGGCGTTGCGCTCGATGCACGGAATCTGCACCAGGCCGCCGACCGGGTCGCAGGTGAGGCCGAGGTTGTGCTCGATCCCGATCTCGGCCGCGTTCTCCGCCTGGTCCGGCGTGCCGCCCATGACCTCGGCCAGGCCGCCGGCAGCCATCGAACACGCCGAGCCGACCTCGCCCTGGCAGCCGACCTCGGCCCCGGAGATGGACGCGTTCTCCTTGTAGAGGCTGCCGACGGCTGCGGCCGTGAGCAGGAACCTCACGACCCCGTCGTCGTCGGCGCCGGGCACGAAGTGGGTGTAGAAGTGCAGCACCGCGGGGATGATCCCGGCCGCGCCGTTGGTCGGTGCGGTGACGATGCGACCCCCGCTGGCGTTCTCCTCGTTGACCGCCAGCGCCCACAGCGTCACCCAGTCCATGGCCCGCAGCGGGTCGTCCTCGGCATCCCCGTCGAGCCTCGCCCGGAGCTCGCTGGCCCGACGCCGAACCTTCAGGCCCCCCGGCAGGACCCCCTCGGTGTGCGATCCGGCCGTGACGCACTCCTGCATCACGCCCCACAGGTCGAGCAGGCCCGACCGAACCTCGTCCTCGGTGCGCCATGCCATCTCGTTCGCGAGCATCACACCGCTGATCGACAACCCCGACTCGGCACAGTGCTCGAGGAGGCGGTCTCCCGTGGTGAACGGGTAGCGCACCGGGGTGTGGTCCGGGACGATCACGTCCTCCCCGACCTCGTCCTGGTCGAGGACGAACCCGCCGCCGACCGAGTAGTAGTCACGCTCCACCAGGGGCTCCTCGCCCTCGGCGGGCTGGGCAGAGGCGTAGGCCGTGAAGCGCATCCCGTTGGAGTGGAAAGGCAGGGTGGCGCGCCGGTGCAGGACGATGTCGTCGTCGACGACGCACACGACCTCGTGGGTCCCGGCGAGTCGCAGCCGACCCGCCGCCCGGATCTCCTCCATGCGGGGGTCGGCCCGGCGGGGGTCGGTCGACTCGGGGGCCTCGCCCTCGAGCCCGAGCAGCACCGCCTTGACCGAGCCGTGCCCGTGGCCCGTCGCCCCGAGCGAGCCGAACAGCTGGGCGCGCACCCGCCCGACCCGGTCGAGCACGCCGCTCTCAGCGAGTCCGGTCGCAAAGGTGTGCGCCGCCCGCATCGGGCCGACGGTGTGGGAGCTGGAGGGCCCGATGCCCACGGAGAAGAGGTCGAACGCGCTGATGGCCATCGCCGCCAGTGTGTCAGGTCGACCCGCGTCGTGGCGACCTCGTCGTGGCCGGTCGTCCCTGGCCCGTCGTGGGCTGTCCTCGCGAGCCGATAGCGTCGCTCCCGTGAGCAGCCAGCCGACCCAGGACGCCTTCCCCGGCATGCCCACGCCGTTGTACGCCGCGAGCCCGAGCAAGCTCCTCGCCTTCCTCGACTGCCCTCGCCGCTACCGGTTCCAGTACCTCGACCGCCCGTCGCCCGAGAAGCGTCGCCAGCGGGCGCACACCTCCCTGGGCTCCGCGGTGCACAACGCACTCCGGGACTGGTGGGATCTTGCCGAGCGCACCCCCGCGGCGGCGGGCGGGCTGGTCGACCGGGCCTGGATCGACGTCGGGTTCCGTGACGGCGCCCAGTCGCGGGAGTGGCGCGAGCGAATGCGGGGTGCGGTCACGGCATACCTCGCCGGTGTCGACCCCGGCACCCAGCCCATGGGCATCGAGCGCACGGTCTCCTTCGTCAGCGACGACCTGCGGCTCACCGGGAGGATCGACCGGCTCGACGACCGGGAGGGCGAGCTCGTCGTCGTGGACTACAAGACCTCACGGGTGCCATCGAGCGACGACGACGCCCGCACCTCCCTGCCGATGGCGCTGTATGCCGCGGCCGTGTGGAAGATGTTTCGGCGCCGGACCCTCCGGGTCGAGCTCCACCACGTGCCGACCGGGCAGGTCGGGGCGCACGAGCACACGCCCGAGTCCTTGTCCCGGAAGGTGGAGCAGGCGCGGTCGATCGCCCGGGACGCGCGCCGCGCGGATGCGGACTTCGCCGCGCGGGGTGCGGAGTCGGCGATGTTTCCCCCGGTCACCGGCCCGTTGTGCTCGTGGTGCGACTTCCGCGCACACTGCCCGGAAGGGCAGCTCGCGGGGGCGGAGAAGTCCGACTGGGCGGCCCTGGAGCAGGCGCCGGCCAAAGGTCCGATCTCGGCCGGGCGGGGAGCGCTGGGCTGATGGACCAGCGTGTCTCCTTCGTGACCCTGGCCGTGCGCGACCTCGACCGTTCACGGGCGTTCTACGTCGACGGGCTCGGGTGGACCCCGGAGCTCGACGTGGCGGGGGAGGTGGTGATGTTCGGTGCCGGGGACCGGCTGGTGCTGGCGTTGTGGGACCGAGCGGCGTTCGAGGTCGAGGTCGGCTCGCCGGCGCTGCAGGGCGAGGGCGTCCCGCCCCTGACCTTGTCGCACAACGTGCCGCACCCCCGGGACGTCGACGACGTGATCGCGCTCGCTCGGGCGGCCGGTGCGGAGGTGGGTGTCCCCGCAGTTCGGGACTGGGGCGGCTACACCGCTTACTTCGCCGATCCCGACGGCTTCCGGTGGGAGGTGGCCTGGAACCCCGGCCCGATCGGCCTCCGGGTGGTGCCAGGCACCGACGTCGGGGCGGCGCCGTGACGGAGCCGACCGATCGGCGCACTGCGAGGCTGCGGCTGCGCCAGTAGGAGGAGTCGGACCTCGAGCCGTTTGCCGCGATGAACGCCGACCCCGAGGTGATGCGCCACTTTCCGGCCGTGCTGTCCAGGGCCCAGTCCGACGAGATGGTCGAGAGGCTGCGCGCGGGCCTCTCGGCCCGCGGGTGGGGGCTGTGGGCCCTCGAGCGTCTCGACACCGGTGACATGGTCGGTTTCACGGGGCTGGCCGTGCCGCGGTTCGAGGCGCACTTCACCCCGGCCGTCGAGATCGGGTGGCGCCTGTCTCGTCCCGGCTGGGGTCAGGGCTTCGCCACCGAGGCGGCGCGGGCCGCGCTCGACGTGGCGTTCGGCGAGGTGGGCCTCGCGGAGGTCGTGTCGTTCACGACCGCCGGGAACTCTCGCTCCCGGGCGGTCATGGCGCGTCTGGGGATGACCCACGACGCCGACGACGACTTCGACCACCCGGGGGTCGCCATCGGTGACCCCCTGCGGCGGCACGTGCTCTACCGGCTGGGTGGGCCTTCACGGGGTGGCTGAAATGCCGCACTGGGTGGTGAAGGGTTGGTCAGCCCGCGCGGTAGGGCCGGTAGGAGGCGAGGTTGCCCATGAGGACGTCGCGGACCTCGCCGGCCTCGGGTGAGTCGTCGTGGCTCATGGTGGCCAGCAGGTCGTCGATGTCTCGGGGGGTGCGGTAGGTCGCGAGGTCGGCGTGCAGCTTGCGTGACGCGTCCCGCGCCTCGCGGCGCTCGCGGAGCTCGTCTTTGACGGTGGACCACAGGTGTGAGGTGTTCATGCATCCATGCTCCAGGGTCGGCACCGTTGCGTCCAATGCAAACGGAGCAATGGTCGAATGCACTAGGATCATCATTATGGAGACCGATGCTCTGCGCTGGTTCCAGCTCGTCGCGGACGGTTACACCGTCACCGAGGTCAGTGACGTCTTCGGGGTGAGTCAGTCCGGGGTCTCTCGAGCCCTGTCCCGGCTCGAGCACGACGTCGGCACGCCGTTGCTCCGACGGTCCGGACGGGTGTTGCGGATGACCGTCGCGGGCGCCGCGTTCAAGCGGCACGTCGACTCCTTCGTCCACCACCTCGACGACGGTCTGGCGGCGGTCACCGAGCTCGTCGACCCCGAGAGCGGCACGGTCAGCCTCGCCTTCCCGCTCAGCCTGGGCTCCTGGCTCGTGCCCCGCCTCATCCGGGGGTTCGCCGCCGAGCACCCGCGGGCCCGGGTCGTCCTCGCCCGGACCTCCGTCGGCGCCCTCGGCCAGATCTCACAGGAGCTCGCGAGCCGGCGAGCGGACCTCGAGCTCACCGCCCACCGCGTGGTGGGGCCCGGATACACCTGGCAGAAGGTGCTCGTCGAGCCCCTGGTGCTCGCGGTGCCACTGCGACACCACCTGGCCGAGCGGGCCGAGGTGTCGCTCGAGGAGGTCGCGGGTGAGTCGTTCATCCTCAGGAGGGCTCCGTCGACGATGCGCACCCAGTGCCTCGAGCTCTGTGCCGCGGCTGGGTTCGAGCCCGACGTTGCGTTCGAGGCCGACGACCTCCCGACCGTGCGTGGGCTGGTCGCCGCCGGTCTGGGGATGGCGGTGGTTCCCGCCCAGGGGTTGTCGATGCCCGCCACGTTCGCGCGGACCCGCCTGCTCCCGCTCGCGGATGCCGGCGCCCACCGCGAGGTGGGACTGGCGTGGTCCTCGGACCGCCCGCTCCTGCCGTCCACGGCCGCGTTCCGTGGGTTCGTTCTGGCCGGAGGCAGCCATCTCGCTGACGGGTGAGAGAATCGGGCGTCCCCCTGCGTCCCCCGAAAGGTCCGCTCGATGGCGCCCAAGCGCAAGGCCACGATCATCGCCCTCGCGAACCAGAAGGGCGGAGTCGCCAAGACCACGTCCGTCGCCTCCCTCGGGGCCGCCTTCGCGGAGCAGGGTCGCCGGGTCCTGCTCGTCGACCTCGATCCCCAGGCCTGTCTGACGTTCAGCCTCGGCGTCGACCCGGATGCCGTGGAAGCGTCCATCCACGACGTGCTGGTCGGGTCGACCGAGCTCCGCGAGGTGATCACCCGCTGTGCTGACGGGGTCGACCTCGTCCCGAGCTCGATCGATCTCGCCGGGGCGGAAGCGTTCCTGCTGTCCCGTCCCGCGCGGGAGTACGTGCTGAAGGGAGCGCTCGACACGGTACGCAAGGAGTACGACGTCATCCTCCTGGACTGCTCGCCGAGCCTGGGAGTCCTTACGCTCAACGCGTTGACCGCTGCGCAGGGCCTGATCATCCCCATGCCGTGCGAGATGCTCAGTCACCGCGGGGTGGGTCAGCTCCTCGACACGGTGCGCGACGTGCGCAAGATCCTCAACAAGAAGCTGCGGGTCATCGGCATCCTCCCGACCCTCTACGACGGGCGGAGCAACCACTCGCGGGAGGTGCTCGACGACGTCGGCGAGCGCTACGACCTGCCCGTGCTCTCGCCACCGATCCCCAAGACCGTCCGCTTCGCCGAGGCTCCGGCCGTGGGCCGTTCGATCCTGGCCACAGCGCGTACGTCCAAGGGCGCCACGGCCTACCGAGAGGTCGCGGCCTCCCTCCTCGACACCCTCTGACGAGCGCCCGCGCAGCCGCACGTGCCGGTCGCACCGCCAGAGCCGGCTGCCCCAGCGTGAACAACTGACCAATAGGTCACTTGTTTACGGGTCGAGGGGCCCGGTGGCGGTGAACAACTGACCTATTGGTCGATTGTTTACGGGTCGAGGGGCCCGGTGGCGGTGAAGAAGTGACCTATTGGTCGATTGTTCGCGCGGACTGCGCCGGGTTCGGTGGGCAGTCCGCGCCCGGCATACAGTGCCGGTATGACGACCACCACCCCAGCCCTGATCGCCGACTCCGCGACCTCCGGCTTCCGCCACGGGACCATCGAGCGACGCGACCTGCGCCCGGACGACATCCGCATCGACATCGCGTTCGCCGGGATCTGCCACTCCGACATCCACACGGTGCGTGAGGAGTGGGGCCCGGCCCACTTCCCCCTGACCGTCGGTCACGAGATCGCCGGCACGGTCGTGGCCGTGGGTGACGAGGTCACCCGCCACTCCGTGGGTGACCGCGTCGGAGTCGGCTGCCTCGTCGACTCCTGCGGTGAGTGCGCGCCGTGCAAGGACGGCATGGAGCAGTTCTGCACCAAGCCCTCCGTGGGCACCTACAACTCACAGGGCTACGACGGCGAGTGGACCATGGGCGGCTACGCCCGAGAGGTCGTCGTGAGCGAGCGGTTCGTCCTGCGCATCCCCGACGCGATGGGGCTCGACGTCGCGGCCCCCTTGCTGTGCGCCGGGATCACGACCTACTCGCCGCTGCGGCGGTGGGGGGCCGGCACCGGTCGCGCCGTCGCCGTCGCCGTGGTCGGCGTCGGTGGGCTCGGGCACGTGGGCGTGAAGATCGCCGCCGCCATGGGGGCCCGGGTCACCACGATCTCCCGCTCGATGGCCAAGGCCGACGACGCCGAGGATCTCGGCTCCAGCGAGCACATCGCCTCGTCCGACGAGGCCTCGATGAAGGCGGCGCGAGGCACCTTCGACATCGTCCTCAACACGGTGAGCGCCGACATCCCGATCGCGGACTATCTGCGCCTGCTCAAGCCCAACGGGGTCGTCGTCAACGTCGGGCTGCCGCCCACCCCCTACTCGATCCCCCCGGGGTCGCTCATCGGCGGCAACAAGTCGGTGGCCGGCTCGCAGATCGGCGGCATCGCCCAGACCCAGGAGATGCTCGACTTCTGTGCCGAGCACGGGATCGCCGCGACCATCGAGGTCGTCTCGGCGTCCGACGTCGACGCCGCCTGGGACCGCGTGGTCGACGGGGACGTCCGCTACCGCTGCGTCATCGACACGAGCACCATCGACGCGCAGGACTGACACCGCGACGACGAGGAGGGGCCGCACCGATCTCGGTGCGGCCCCTCCTCGTCGGTGGGCTCTCAGCTGGTGGCGTCGCCCGCGGGGCGACCGCCGCGGGTGCGGCGGCGGTTGCGGTTGCGCCGGGGGCGGTCCCCGCCCTCGGAGCGCGGCTCGGTGGTGTGGGCCTCACCGCCACGCGGCTCGCCGGTGCGCGCCTCCCCACCACGGGATCCACCGCGACGCGAGTCACCGCCGCGGGAGTCACCGCCGCGGGAGTCACCGCCGCGGCCGCCACCCGACCGCCCTCCGCCCGAGGGCTTGCGGCCGGCGCCCTTGCCGGTCTCCCCGAGGTCCTCGAGGGTCTCGGCGCCCAGACCCTCGCGGGTCCGCTGCGCGCGGGGGAGGCGGCCCTTGCTGCCCTCGGGGATGTCGAGGTCGGAGTACAGGTGCGCCGAGGAGGAGTAGGTCTCCTGCGCCTCCGGCATCCCGAGGTCGAGGACCTTGTTGATCATGCCCCAGCGGTGCAGGTCGTCCCAGTCGACGAAGGTGACCGCGATGCCGGTGTTGCCGGCGCGTGCGGTGCGCCCGATGCGGTGCAGGTAGGTCTTCTCGTCCTCGGGACACTGGTAGTTGATGACGTGCGTGACGTGCTCGACGTCGATGCCGCGGGCCGCGACGTCGGTGGCGACGAGGATGTCGACCTTGCCGTTGCGGAACGCGCGCAGCGCCTGCTCGCGGGCTCCCTGACCGAGGTCTCCGTGGATCGCGGCCGCGGCGAAACCACGCTCGGTGAGGTCGTCGGCCACCTTGGCGGCGGTGCGCTTGGTGCGGCTGAAGATGATGGTCAGGCCTCGCTCGCGGGCCTGGAGCATGCGGGCCAGCATCTCGACCTTGTCCATCGCGTGGGCGCGGTAGACGAACTGCTCGACGGCCTTGACGGTGTGTGCGTTCTCCTGGTCGTCGCCCATCGCGCGGATGTGGGTCGGCTGGCTCATGTAGCGGCGGGCGAGGGCGACCACGGCACCGGGCATCGTCGCCGAGAAGAGCATGGTCTGGCGCGACCCGGGCGTCATCGCGAGCAGTCGCTCCACGTCGGGGAGGAACCCGAGGTCGAGCATCTCGTCGGCCTCGTCGAGCACGACGATGCGGCAGTGCGACAGGTCGAGGTGGCCCTGCTTGGCCAGGTCGATGAGCCGCCCCGGGGTGCCGACCACGACCTCCACACCGCGCTGGAGGGCTTCGATCTGCGGCTCGTAGGCGCGCCCGCCGTAGACGGTCAGCACCCGCACGCCGCGGCGCTTGCCGGCACGTTCGAGGTCACCGGACACCTGCACCGCGAGCTCGCGGGTGGGCGCGACCGCCAGGGCCTGGGGCTTGCCCGCGCTGGACAGGTTCGCCCACGCGTCGGCGTCGCGGGGGGAGACCACCCGGTTGAGGATCGGGATGCCGAAGCCGAGGGTCTTGCCCGTGCCGGTCTTGGCCTGGCCGATGATGTCGTGCCCCGAAAGTGCCACGGGCAGGGTCATCGCCTGGATGGGGAACGGCGCGGTGATCCCGTGGTCGGCGAGCGAGTCGACGATGTCGGGGTTGATCGGGAAGTCGGAGAAGGAGGGGAGGGCCTCGGTGGGCTGCTCGTCGGCAGTCGTCGGCGCGTCGGTGACGTCGGTCATGGACTCTCTTCCGGTCGGCAGGCGCAACGGCGCGCCAGCGCGGGGCTGCGGGCCGATCGGAGGTCTTCGGGGGGCGCGCGCCGCGTCACCTACCGTCGGGCTCGCCACGTCAAGGAACGGATCTTCTGTGCCGACCGGGCACCGTGGACGATCTCACTCTACCGTTAGGCTCCGGCGACATGGACCAGAGCACGATCGAGGACCCCACCTACCGCGCCGCCGTCGTCGACCTCCTGGGGGTGCTCGCCTATGGCGAGCTCACGGCATTCATCAAGATGGCGGTCGACTCCGACCTCGCCCCCTCCCTGTCGCTGAAGGCGTCGATGGCCCAGCTCGCGAACACCGAGTTCGTCCAGTACACCGAGCTGGTCGAGCACATGCGCGCCATCGGGATCGACCCGGATGCCGCGATGCTCCCGTTCGTCGTGCCGTTCGCGGCCTACCACGAGCGCACCCGTCCCAACGGCTGGCTGGAGGGCCTGGTCAAGGCGTTCGTCGGCGACGGGATCGCCAAGGACTTCTACCGGGAGGTCTCGGCCTTCGTCGACGAGGACACCCGCGCCGTGATGGCCTCGGCCCTCGACGACGCGGGGGAGGCGGACTTCGTCGTGCAGATCGTGCGTGGTGCCCTCGCCACCGACCCCACGGCGGCCGGACGCCTCGCGCTCTGGGGGCGCCGGCTGATGGGGGAGGCCCTCTCGCAGGCCCAGGCCGTGGCGGTCGACCGAGACGCGATGGCGGCCCTGCTCGTCGGTGGCGGGATGGACCTGGGGGAGATCGGTCGGATGTTCACCCGGCTCACCGAGAACCACCAGATGCGGATGGGACGGCTCGGCCTCACGGCCTGAGAGCCCCGCGGGTCAGACCTGCTTGTTGCGACTGGTCACCGAGATGTAGCCGACGACGAGCAGCGCTGCGGCGGCGATGGAGATGAACCAGCGGATCCAGTCGATCCCGCCGGTGTCTCCGTTGCCGATCACGCCCCAGAGCCAGTAGCCGATGAGGGCGCCGGCCACCCCGAGAGCGACGGTGACGAGGAAGCTGATGTTCTGCTTCCCCGGCAGGACGACCCGCGCCAGCACGCCGATGACGCCACCGAAGATGATGGTGCCGATGATGTTCCAGATCACGGTGATCTCCTTCTGGGGGTCACCACGAACCTAGGGGGTCACGCCGAAACCGACGCGCCCCTTCTCCGACTCGCCGACCTGGACCCAGCCGATGACCGCGCCGGGCACGAAGACCTCGCGGCCTCGGGAGTCGGTGAGGCGGAGCACTCCGCCCGGCTCGAGGGCGGTCTCGATCGCCGCGGTGACCGCGGCCGTGTCGGACTCGGTCTCGATGCTCAGCTCACGGGAGACGTTCTGGACACCGATGGTGACCTCCACTGGGGCACAACCTTTCGTCGACTTGGAGCACGACGCGTCACGTCATGGTCGGGCACAGGCTAACCCGCCCCGGCCCCACGGCATTCCACGCACCCGGTCTCCGGCTGGTCGGGGACCGGCTCAGGGCTGGTGGCCGACCTTGGGAAACGCCCCGAGGCCACGCCAGGCGAGGGTGCTCGTGGTGCGGGCCGCCTCGCTCTCGGAGATGACCCCGTCCTGGGCCAACCAGTGCCGCGCGGCCACCTGGGCCATCCCGGCCAGGGCCGAGCCGAGCAGGAGCGCGCGCTCGTCGTCGGCGCCGGTGTCCTCGGCGATGACCTCGGCGATCGCCTCGGCACAGCTCATCTCCAGCGCGTCGAGGCGCGAGCGCACCTGGGGCACACCCGTCAGGTCGGACTCGAACACCATCCGGAAGGCGGCTCCCTCGCGCGTCACGAAGTCGAAGTAGGCGGCGATCGTCGCGTGGACGCGGGCCTCGTTGTCGTCCGTGCTCGTCGCCAGCGCCTCGCCCACGAGGCCCTCGAGGGTGTCGCAGTGTTTGTCGAGCAGGGCGAGGTAGAGGTCGAGCTTGCCCGGGAAGTGCTGGTAGAGAACCGGTTTGGAAACTCCTGCGCGGTCGGCGATCTCGTCCATCGCCGCCGCGTGGTAGCCGGACTGGACGAAGACGGCCTGGGCGGCGTCGAGGAGCTGGGCCCGGCGCGCGCTGCGCGGCATCCGTTGGCCCCGTGCGGTGTGGGTGCTGGTCATGCACGTCCTTCCGGCTGGTGTCGAGTGCATCCTACGGACGAGTAGCCCTGCGCGCCGGAACCTGCACCGAGCGGTGTCGTAGGGTGCGCGCCATGGCACGACCCCCGCTGGTGCCGCCGGGCCCCGAGCTGACCTCCGGCGAGCGCACGCGCTACGCCCGCCACCTGCTCCTCCCGGGGCTGGGCAGCAGCGGCCAGCGGAGCCTGCGGGCGGCGCGGGTGCTCGTCGTCGGCGCGGGTGGTCTGGGCTCGCCGGCGCTGCTCTACCTCGCGGCCGCGGGGGTGGGAACCATCGGGGTCGTCGATGACGACGTCGTGGACCTCACCAACCTCCAGCGTCAGGTCGTGCACGGCGTCGCGGACGTGGGGCGCCCGAAGACCGCGTCCGCCGCGGAGGCGGTGCAAGCGATCAGCCCGGAGACCGAGGTGGTCCGGCACGACGGACGGTTGGACGCGACCAACGCCCTCGGCGTCGTCGCCGACTACGACGTGGTGCTCGACGGTGCCGACAACTTCCCGACCCGCTATCTCGTCGGCCACGCCTGTGCGCGGCTCGGGATCCCCCACGTGTGGGGGTCGGTCTTCCGCTTCGACGGCCAGGTCTCGGTGTGGTGGGCCGGGGAAGGCCCCTGCTACGCGTGCGTCTTCCCTCAGCAGCCGCCACCGGATGCCGTGCCGTCGTGCGCCGTCGGGGGGGTGCTGGGCGCGGTGTGCGCGAGCATCGGGTCGGTGATGGCGACTGAGGCCGTCAAGCTGATCACCGGGATCGGCGACCCGTTGGTCGGGCGCCTCCTCGTCCACGACGCGCTGCGCCAGACCTGGGATGCCGTGCCCGTCCGCCGCGACCCCGGATGCCGGGTCTGCGGCTCGGGCGCCGACGCCACCCGCCTGCTCGGGTCAGAGACCTCGAACAGCGCCGCGTCGCGCAGCGCCGCGTCGCGCAACGACGCACCCTCGTCGTCGCGGCCGACGGTGACCGCCACCCGGCTGCGGGACCTCCTCGCGATGGCTGAGGGGACGGGGTCGGGGGCACGGCCACGAGCCGTGCTCGTCGACGTCCGGGAGGCGGGCGAGCGGGAGATCGTGACGATCCCGGGCGCCCTCTGGCGACCCATGGACGTCGTGCGGTCTGCTCGGGGTGCTGCGCTGGACGGCATCCCCATCGGCAGCACCGTCTACGTCCACTGCAAGAGCGGAGCCCGGTCCGCCGAGGCCGTGGACCTCCTTCGCGCGGCTGGTGTGGACGCAGTCGACGTCGAGGGTGGGGTGCTGGCGTGGGTGCGCGACGTCGACCCCTCGCTGCCCACCTACTGACCGGGAAGGCTCCGCTGGGCCCGGTGTCGGCCCTGCGTGATGGAATCCCGTGGTGCTCCTCCTCCGCCGCCCCGACGCCGCGGTGGCCGCCGACCCGGCGCTCGACGACACCCAGCGTGAGGCCGTGCTGGCCGACGACCCGGTGGTGCGGGTGGTCGGTGCCCCCGGCACGGGCAAGAGCACGGTGGCGGTGGAGCGGGTGGTGCGCGCGGTGCGGGCCGGGGTGCCCGCTGACGCCTGCCTCCTGCTCTCCCCGACCCGGCTCGCCGCCGCGAGGTTGCGCGACGCCGTCACGGCGCGCCTGGGGGGCACGACCACGACGCCCCTCGCCCGCACGCACCAGTCCTTCGGCTTCGGGGTGCTACGCGAGGCGGCCGCCCTGGTCGGCGAGCCGGCCCCACGGCTGCTGAGCGGCCCCGAGCAGGACGTCATCCTCCGCGAGCTGCTCGCGGGTCACGCGGCGGGCACAGGCCCCGCGCCCCCGTGGCCCAGGTCGCTGCACGGTGCGCTGGCCACGCGGGGCTTTCGCGCGGAGCTGCGTGACCTGCTCATGCGGGCGGTGGAGCTCGGCCTCGAGCCCGACGACCTCGCCGCGCTCGGCCGCATCCATGCGCGGGCGGAATGGGTCGCCGGGGCGGAGGTCCTGCGGGAGTACGACGAGGTCACCGCGCTGTCGGAGGCGGGGGCCTTCGACCCGGCGTGGATCCTCGGCGCGGCGGCCGACCACCTGCTCGACGATCCCGACGCCCTCGACCGGCTCCGTGCCGCGGTGCGGCTCGTCGTCGTCGACGACGCCCAGGAGCTCACGCCGTCGGCCTGTCGCCTGCTCCGGGCCCTGACCGGTGAGGGGGCCGTGTCCCTCGTGCTCACCGGCGACCCGGATGCCGCCACGCAGACCTTCCGGGGGGCCGATCCGCGACTCTTCGCCGACGGCTGGCCGTCGGCGCGCACGGTGCTCCTGGGCCGCGGACACCGCTGCAGCAGCGCCGTCGCCGACGTCGCCGGCCGGGTCGTGTCCCACATCGGGGTGGTTGGGACGGCAGCGCATCGGCCCTCGGTGATCCGGGGGAGGCCCCAGCCCGGTGACGGCGTCGAGGCCCACCTGCTGCGGACCGTCGCCCAGGAGGCAGCCTTCATCGCGTCCCTCCTGCGCGAGGAGCACCTTCTCGGCGGCACCCCGTGGTCGGCGATGGCCGTCGTCGTGCGCGGTGGCGCCCGCACCGCCACGTTGCGCCGGGTGCTGCGCGGTGCAGGGGTCCCCGTGGACACCGGGGTGGCCGACCTCCCGGTGCGATCCGAGGTCGCCGTCCGACCGTTCCTCGCGCTGCTTCGGTGCGCGCTCGAGATCGCCGCGGGGGCCGAGGCGCTTGATCCCGAGATCGTCGTGGACGTGCTCGGGTCCCCGGTCGGGGGGGCGGACGCGGTCGGCCTGCGCCGACTCAGGCGGGCGCTGCGCCGCGTCGAGCTCGACGCCGGAGGTGGTCGGTCCAGCGACGTGCTGCTCGCCGAGGCCGTCCTCGCGCCGTTCTCGCTGGACCGCATCGGGCCCGAGGCCGGTCCCGCCCGCCGGGTCCATCGGGTGCTCGCGGCGGCTGTGGACGCCCTGGGTGAGGGCAACGGCGTCGAGGAGGTGCTCTGGGCCATGTGGAGTGCGAGCCGGCTCGCCCCCTCGTGGCGCGACACCGCCCTGGCGGGTGGCCCTGCCGGTGGGCGGGCGGACCGGGACCTCGACGCGGTGCTCGGCCTCTTCGACGCAGCGGCCCGCTTCGTCGACCGGCTCCCGGCTGCCGGTCCCGCCGACTTCCTCGAGCACGTCGTCGGCCAGGACGTCGCCGGCGACACCCTCGTCGCGCGCGCGCCGGTGGGGGAGGCGGTCTCACTCCTCACCCCGGCGGGCGCCGCGGGTGTGGGGTGGGACCTCGTCGTGGTCGCGGGGGTCCAGGAGGGGGTGTGGCCCGACCTGCGGCTGCGCGGGTCCCTCCTCGGGTCCAGTGACCTCGTGGACGTCGTCACCGGGCGACCGACCGAGCCCCGGGCCGCCCGCGCCCAGGTGCGGCACGACGAGACGCGCCTCTTCCACGTCGCGGTGACCCGGGCGGCTCGGCGCCTGGTGGTCACGGCGGTGCGGAGCGACGACGAGCAGCCCTCGCCCTACCTCGACGTCGTCGACCCGCGCGATGACCCACGGGAGTTCACCGACGTGCCGCGACCGCTCACCCTTCCGGGCCTGGTGGCCGAGCTGCGCCGCGCGCTGCTCGACGAGGACCCCGCCACCCGGGGCTCGGCCGTGTCGACCCTCGCGCGGCTGGCCCGGGTGGGCGTTCCGGGCGCGGACCCCTCGCAGTGGTGGGCGCTGCGCGGGGTCAGC
This sequence comes from Actinomycetales bacterium, assembly GCA_038258215.1. Taxonomy (GTDB): domain Bacteria; phylum Actinomycetota; class Actinomycetes; order Actinomycetales; family Dermatophilaceae; genus Fodinibacter. The sequence continues at coordinate 16,448 of JBBSQC010000038.1, forward strand.
GACGACCGTCCCCGCCGGCACGCGGGGCTGCCGGTCCGGGTCTCACCGTCGAGCATCGACCCGTTCACCCGCTGCGGCCTCCAGTGGGCGCTGCGGGCCAGCGGTGGCGACGGCCCCTCGATGGGGGCCCAGGACATCGGCACGCTCGTGCACGAGATCGCCCACGACCTCGGCGACACCGACGCCGCCACGTACGCCGCCGAGCTTGCGCGGCGCTGGGGCCGGCTGGGCCTCCCCCCGGGGTGGCTCTCCCGCCGGGACCTGCGGCTCGCGACGCGGATGACCGAGCGGCTGTCGACCTACCTCGCGGAGGCCACCGCCCAGGGCTGGCGCCGCGCAGCCTCGGAGGAGCGGATGCGGGTCGCGCTCGGTCGGGCCGTCGTCAGCGGCTCCGTCGACCGGGTCGAGGTGGACTCCGGCGGACGGGTGCGGGTCATCGACCTGAAGACCGGCAGCTCGAAGCCGACCCGGGACGAGGTGCGCCGGCACGGTCAGCTCGGCGCCTACCAGGTCGCCGTCGAGGCGGGGGCCTTCGCCGAGCACGGCGCGCTCCCGGGCGGCGCGGCCCTGCTGCAGCTCGGCAAGGCGGCCACCACCACGACGACCCTGCAGTCCCAGGTCTCCCTGGCCGAGGACGAGGACCCCGACTGGGCGCGCTCGCTCGTCGAGCAGACGGCCGAGCAGATGGCGTCCAGCGGGTTCGCGGCGACCCCGGGCAGCCACTGTGCGACGTGCCAGGTCAAGGACTCCTGCCCGGCTCTCCCCGAGGGGAGGCGGCTGTGAGTCCCGGCATCCGGTGGGGTGCGGTCGACCTGGCTCGGGCCCTCGGCCAGTCCCACGCGCCGACGGCCGAGCAGGTGGCCGTCATCGAGGCGCCCTTGTGCCCGCTCCTCGTCGTCGCCGGTGCCGGCTCGGGCAAGACCGAGACGATGGCGGCGCGTGTCGTGTGGCTCGTCGCCAACGGGTTGGTCCGGCCCGACGAGGTGCTCGGGCTGACCTTCACCCGCAAGGCCGCCGGCGAGCTGTCCGAGCGGCTCAGCTCCCGCCTCAGCGCCCTGCGCGATGCGGGCCTTTGGGCACCCGAGACCGAGCCCGGTGTGGTGGCCCTTGACGACACCCCGACGGTGTCCACCTACCACGCGTATGCCGGGCGGATCGTCCGCGACCACGGGCTCCGCCTGGGGGTGGAGCCGGACAGTCGTCTGCTCACCGAGGCTGCCGCCTGGCAGTTCGCCCACGAGGCCGTGGTGTCTTGGGACGGCCCGATGGAGGGGGTCGAAAAGGCCGAGTCGACCGTGACGACCGCCGTCGTCGACCTGGCGGGGGAGATGGCCGAGCACCTCGTCGACGTCGACGACCTCGCGGCCCACCTCGACCGCGTGGTGCGCCACCTCGAGGAGATCCCCAAGGGGGAGGCCACCCGCAAGCGGATCCACCCGATGCGCGACGTCGTCGCCCTGCTGCGCGAGCGCGCGGCCGTGGTGCCGGTCGTGCGGCGGTATCACGAGCTGAAGCGGAGCCGGGACGCGATGGACTTCGCCGACCAGATGGCGGTCGCGGCCCGCATCGCGAACACCGTGGACGAGGTCGGGAGGGGCGAGCGGGGCCGCTTCCGCGCCGTGCTGCTCGACGAGTTCCAGGACACCTCAGAGGCCCAGCTGCAGCTGCTCTCGGCGTTGTTCGTCGCCCCCGGCGAGCCTGTGCCGGTCACCGCCGTGGGCGATCCGCACCAGTCGATCTACGGGTGGCGCGGCGCATCCTCCACCACGCTGGACCGTTTCCGTGACGACTTCCGCGACACCGACGACCCCGCCCGGGTGGTGCACCTTTCCACGAGCTGGCGCAACGACCGTGTCGTCCTGGACGCCGCGAACGTGCTCGCCGGGCCGCTGGCGGAGGCGAGCCGGGTCGAGGTGAGGGCGCTCTCGGTCCGGGACGGGGCCGGCCCGGGGCAGGTCGCGGTCGCCCGGCTGGAGACGATCGAGGACGAGGCGACCCACATCGCGGCCTGGGTGCGCGCCCGGCTGGCCCGACCGGGCCGCCGCACGGCGGCGGTGCTGTGCCGCAAGAGGTCGCAGTTCGATCCCGTCGTCGACGCCCTGGAGGTCGCAGGGGTGCCCTACGAGGTCGTCGGCCTCGGCGGCCTCCTGCACACCCCGGAGGTCTGCGACCTGGTCGCGCTGCTGCACGTGGTCCAGGACCCCACCCGCGGCGACCGGCTCATGCGCTTGCTCACCGGGCCCTCCTGCCGCCTCGGAGCGGCCGACCTCGACGGACTGGGCGCCTGGGCGAGGTCGGGAGCATCCGGGGGGCGGCGGCCGCGCGGCGCCGACCTCGCCCCCGACGCGAGCGAACGCGCCAGCATCGTCGAGGCCCTCGACGCCCTGCCGTCCGTGCACTGGGTCGGAGCGGAGGGTGAGCGCATCGGGTCCACGGCCCTCGCGCGGCTGCACGGCCTGGGGGCAACGGTGCAGCGGCTGCGGTCGCTCACCGGGATGGGCCTCCCCGACCTGGTCGCCGAGGCCGAGGTCGCCCTCGGGCTCGACATCGAGGTGCTGGCCCGCCCCGAATGGTCACCGGGGGCGGCGCGCGCCCACCTCGACGCCTTCGCCGACGTGGCGTCCACCTTCGCGTCGAGCGCCGAGCGCCCCACCCTGGGCGGCTTCCTCGCCTGGCTCGACGCGGCCGTCGACGAGGAGCGCGGCCTGGACCTCGGCTGGGTGGAGCCCCGACCCGATGCCGTCCAGGTCATGACCGTGCACGCGGCCAAGGGCCTGGAGTGGGACGTCGTCGCCGTCCCGGGACTGGTCGAGTCCTCCTTCCCGGCGCACTCGGCGAACCAGGGCAAGGTCGTGGGCGACGGCTGGGGCCACGGCGAGCCGCGCGACAAGGGCTGGCTGGCGGGCCTGGCCTCCCTGCCCTACGACCTTCGCGGCGACGCCGGTGCGCTGCCGCGCTTCGGGTGGGCCGAGGACCACGACTGGGAGTCGATCGGGGGCGCCATGGAGTCCTTCACGGCGGCCGTCGCCGCCCACGGGATCACCGAGGAACGCCGGCTCGCCTACGTCGCGGTGACCAGGGCCCGCGCCGACCTGCTGGTCACGGCCCACGTCTGGGGCACCGCGTCCACACCGCGGGTCACCTCACGCTTCCTCGAGGAGCTGCGGTCCAGCGGGATCACCCTGGCCCCGGGGCCGTGGGTCGACATGCCCCCGGTGAACCCTCCGAAACCTCCGAACCCGCGGACCGCCGGGGTGGTCAGCGTGACCTGGCCGACGGAGGACGTCCTGCCGCGCCGGCGACTCCTCCTCGGCCCAGCGAGGGAGGTCACCGACGCCATGGCGGGCCCACCCTCGGCGGGTCCGCGTCCCGACGCTGGTGGCGGTCGGTGGGAGGGCGAGGCCTCGATGCTGCTCGACGAGCGCGCGCGCCGGCGCGCTGGTGCCGCCGTCGACGTCGAGCTGCCTGCCCACCTGTCGATCTCCGCGCTCGTCGCCCTCGCCGAGGACGCCGACCAGTTCACCTTCGACCTGCGCCGACCCATGCCCACGTCCCCCGCGCGGGCGGCTCGCAGGGGCACGGCTTTCCACGCCTGGCTGGAGCAGCACTACTCCTCGGCGAGCATCGTCGACGTCGACGAGCTGCCCGGCTCCGCGGACGAGGACGCCTCCGACGAGGACCTCCGGGTGCTGCGCGAGACGTTCCTCGCGAGCGAGTGGGCGGATCGGATGCCGGTCGAGGTCGAGACCAGCGTCGAGACGGTCGTGGACGGCATCGCGGTGCGCGGGCGCATCGACGCGGTGTTCGAGGAGACGGGCGCAGACGGCCTCACCCGGTGGGTGGTCATGGACTGGAAGACGGGCCGCCCGGCCGTGGGTGAGCGTGGGAGCGCCCGCGCCCTGCAGCTCGCCGCCTACCGCCTCGCGTGGGCGAGGCTGCGCGGGGTCAGCGAGGCCCGGGTCTCCGGGGCGTTCTTCCACGCCGCGACCGGTGAGACGGTGTGGCCCGACCTCCCAGGCTCCGAGGAGATCACCCGCGTGCTCAGCGCGGCCCGTCCCCGATGAGCTGGTCCTCGGAGGGCTGGTCGTCGTCCGGGTGGTCCTCTTCCGGTCCATCGGTCGTCGGCTCGTCGGCCTGGGCGTCATCGACCTGGGCCTCGTCGGCCTGGGCGTCATCGGCCTGGGCGTCATCGACCTGGGCCTCGTCGGCCTGGGCGTCATCGGCCTGGGCCTCGTCGGCCTGGGCCTCGTCGACCTCGGCGTCATCGACCTCGGCGTCATCGACCTCGGGCTGCTCGGAGCCGGTTGGGACCCCGGAGTCGTGCTCCTCCATCCCGGGGAGGTCGTCGTCCTCGTCGTCCACGACGAGGACCGGCGGGGGCTTGGGCCTGGTCCGCACCCCGACCGGGGCCAGGGAGGTGCGCCGGTAGTCGTCCTCCGCGCCGGCCTCTGCGCTGTGCACGGCGTCGTCCAGGCGCCTCAGTTGGGTGGTCAGTACCTCGACGGCCCCGGTGTCCTTGCGTGCGAGGGCACCGGTCAGCGAGCCGAGCAGCGTGAGCTCGGCCACGAGCCGGGCCCGCACGAGCAGGTTGGGGTCGGGCCGCTCCACCCGGGCGTGGGCGTACGCCTCGAACACCGTCTCGACGGCGTCGTGCCGCGAGTCCGCGACGAGGGCCGAGAAGTCGTCGGCGGGATCGGCGACCTTGGCGTCCTCCCAGCCCGTCATGGCCCGGATGCGCCCCGTCGAGGCGTCGTCGTCGTCGGTGAAGACCGCGAGCACCTGATCGCCGGTGAGGTCGCCGTGGGTCGGTGTGGGCGCGAACCGCCACAGCGAGACATCCTCCAGCGCGCCCTCCCACCGGGTCAGCAAGGTGGTGGGCACCCGGCCGGTCTCCGCGGCCCGGTCGAGCTCCGCCAGGTGTCGGGCGCGGTAGGAGTCGGCGTCGTAGGACGGCATCCCGGCCTCCTCGAAGACGCCGGGGTCGGTGTTGTGCAGCGCCGCGAGGGCCCGCCCCAGCTCCGCCGCCAGACCGGGGCCGGAGGGCAGCTCCGCGAAGTCGAGGTTGTGGCCGGGGAGGTAGGGGTAGACCGCCGCACGGCCTCCCTCGGAGAGGCTGACGAAGCCCTTGGGCGCCGGGACCGCGAAGGGCAGCCGACGGCCGAGGAGCCCGAGGAGCGACATCGTGCGGTCCATCTCGGCCCCGGCGATCTCCGAGCGGGGCGCTCGCACGACCCAGCGCCGGTGCTCGACGTCCTGCACGAAGGCGACGTCGTAGGACTGGTCGGGCGTGCTGGGCAGGGCCTCGACGGACACCGGGTCCAGGCCCGGGACGGCGGCGCTGGCCAGGGCGGCGAGGTAGGAGGGGCTGCGTTCCACGGGGCCACGGTATGCCGTGCGGCGGCCGTAGGCTGGGACGCGTGCGCCAACCGGACCGAATCCTGCCCGAGCTCGCGCTGAGCCGGGCACCGCTCGACCGCCGTGCGGACCTCCGGGCCGACGAAGCACTCCTGTCGCGACTACTCGCCGAGCCCTCCACCGAGGTGGTCCGGCTCGTCGGGGACCGCGTCGAGGTGGTGGAGGACGTTGACGGCGTGCGTGTCGTGCTCGGCCACCCCGAGCCTCGCGACGCCGAGCGCCTCGGCGTCTACCTCGGGGAGGTGGGCGGCACGGCATACGTCGGGGTGGTGGCCGACGACCTCGTCGACGAGGCCGGGAGTGCTGCCGACGACGTGGTCGCCGCCGACCTGAGGACCTTGAGGCAGGTCGGTGTGCTGCTCGACGACATCGGGACGGCCGTGTTCTGCACGATCCTCGCGCTGGCGAACTGGCACCGCACCCACGGGCACTGCCCGCGCTGCGGGGCCCGCACCGAGCCGGCGCTCTCCGGGTGGACCCGCCGGTGCCCGGCCGACGGCAGCGAGCACTACCCGCGCACCGACATGGCCGTCATCATGGCGGTCGTGGACGACGACGACCGGCTCCTGCTGGCCCGCGGCCGAGGGTTCCGAAGTGCCGGGATGTCGGTGCTCGCCGGGTTCGTCGAGCCCGGTGAGTCCCTCGCGGGGGCGGTGGCGCGCGAGGTGGCGGAGGAGGTCGGGGTGCGGGTGCGCGGTGTCACCTACCTCGACGACCAGCCGTGGCCCTTCCCGGCCTCGTTGATGATCGGGTTCACCTGCCACGCCGAGAGCACCGCGCTGCGGCTGCAGGACGACGAGATCGAGGCGGCCCGGTGGTTCACCCGGGACGAGGTCGACACCGGCCTGCAGGACGGGTCCCTCGTCCTGCCGGGGCGGCTCTCGATCGCCCGCCGGCTCATCGAGCACTGGTACGGGGCGCAAATCGACGCCCCCGAGGTCCCCCTCAGGTGAGGGCGTGCTCGCGGCGGGCTCAGCCCAGGCGTGCGCGCACCTCGGCGAGCGAGGGGTTGGTGGCGGCGCTGCCGTCCGGGAAGAGCACGGTCGGCACGGTCTGGTTGCCCCCGTTGACCGACATCACGAAGTCCGCACTGCCCGGCTCGGTCTCGATGTCGACCTCCGTCCAGGTCATGCCCTCGAGCTCCATCTGCGACTTCAGCCGTCGGCAGTAGCCGCACCAGGACGTCGTGAACATCGTCACGGTGCCGGCGGCGGGCAGGGACTGCTCTGACATGGCTCTCCTCGGGGTGGCGGGGCGCCTCGGATGGCGTGGCGTCCGGGTGGGTCGTCGGGGTGCAACGTCACCGTCGAGATGATCCTTCCCGTCGCATGCTGCGCGCCGTCGGGCCGGCCGTCGGTGCCCGCGGTCGGTGCCGGCACCTAGGATCGTGGCGATGTCCAGCTTGCCCGTGCACCCCGGAGCCGACGCGGTCCTGGGCGCGCTCGACCCGGAACAGCGCGAGGTGGCGGCCCACCCCACGGGGCCCATGTGCGTGCTGGCCGGAGCGGGCACGGGCAAGACGCGCGCCATCACCCACCGGATCGCCTACGGCGTGCTGTCCGGTGCCTACCAGCCGCAGCGCGTGCTCGCCGTCACCTTCACCGCGAGGGCTGCCGGGGAGATGCGCACCCGCCTGCGCGACCTCGGAGTCGGCGGCGTGCAGGCCCGCACGTTCCATGCCGCGGCCCTGCGCCAGCTGCACTACTTCTGGCCGCAGGCCGTGGGTGGAGCCTCTCCCGAGGTCATGCCGCACAAGGCGAGCGCCGTGGCCGAGGCCGGCGGCCGGCTGAGGATGCGGCTCGACGGCCCGGCCATCCGCGACCTCGCCTCCGAGATCGAGTGGGCCAAGGTCTCGATGCTCACTCCCGAGTCGTATGCCGCCGCGGCCGGGTCCGCGGGCCGCGAGGCGCCCGGCGGCCTCGACCCGACGGCGATGGCCCGCCTCATCGCCGCCTACGAGGAGGTCAAGACCGACCGCGGGGTCATCGACTTCGAGGACGTGCTCCTCCTCATGGTGGGGGTGCTCCGGGAGCACGACGCCATCACGCGGGTCGTGCGCTCGCAGTACCGTCACTTCGTCGTGGACGAGTACCAGGACGTCAACCGCCTCCAACAGGCGCTCCTCGAGCTGTGGCTCGGTGACCGCGGTGACCTGTGCGTCGTCGGTGACCCGGCGCAGACCATCTACTCCTTCACGGGTGCCTCGCCCCGGCACCTGCTCGGCTTCCGCAGCCGCCACCCCGACGCGCGCACGGTCGAGCTCGTGCGCAACTACCGATCGACACCGCAGGTGGTCGCCCTGGCCAACCTCGTCCTGCGCGGGCCCGGCGGCGCTCGGCGATCCGGCGCGGTCGAGCTGCAGGCCCAGCGCACCGATGGTCCGTCGCCCGAGCTCGTGCTGGCCGACAACGACCCCGATGAGGCCGCGAGCATCGCGACCCGCATCCAGGCTCTCCTCGCCGGCGGGCACCCGCCCTCGGAGATCGCGATCCTGTTCCGCACCAACGGGCAGAGCGAGGGCTTCGAGTCGGCCCTGGCCGAGAAGGGCATCCCCTACCTGGTCCGCGGCGGCGAGCGGTTCTTCTCCCGCAAGGAGGTCCGCGACGCCGTCGTGCTGATGCGCGGCGCGGCCCGCTCCGACGACGGCGAGGTGCCTCTCCCCGACCTCACGCGAGACGTGCTCCTCGGAGCCGGGTGGTCCCGCGAGGCTCCCGCCCGCGGTGGAGCGGCCCGGGAGCGGTGGGAGTCGTTGGCCGCCCTGGCGGCCCTGGCCGACGACGTCCACGCCACGGATGAGCAGGCCCGGATGCCGGCGTTCGTCAGGGAGGTCGACGAGCGCATTGCCGCCCAGCACGCGCCGACGGTGCAAGGGGTGACCCTGGCGTCTTTCCACGCGGCCAAGGGCCTGGAGTGGGACACGGTCTTCCTCGTCGGGTGCTCCGACGGCCTGCTGCCGATCACGATGGCCGACACCCCTGAGGCGATCGAGGAAGAGCGCCGGCTGCTCTACGTCGGGGTGACCCGAGCCCGCGAGCGGCTGACCCTCTCCTATGCCGGGGCCCGCACCCCCGGCGCCCGGGCCACCCGCCGTCCGTCCCGCTTCCTGGACGGCACGGCTGCGGTGCTCGGCGAAGGCGCGCGCTCGCAGCCCAAGCGACGCCACCGGAAGGCCGGCACCTCCGGCGACGGGGCTGCGCGCACCCGGTCCACGTGCCGCACGTGCGGTTCCACCCTGGGGACCGCTCGCGAGCGCACGATCGGCCGGTGCTCCGCGTGCCCGGCCACGATGGACGAGCGGCTGTTCGAGACCCTGCGCGAGTGGCGGCTGGCGACGGCCAAGGAGGCCGACGTCCCGGCATTCGTGGTGTTCACGGACGCGACGCTGACCGCGATCGCCGAGAAGGTGCCGGAGGATGCCGCCGCACTGGCCCGGATCAGCGGTGTCGGCCCGGCCAAGCTCGAGCGCTACGGCGAGGCCGTGCTGACGGTCATCAAAGATTTTTCGTGAGCGTGTCCGCCTGAGGGGCAACGGTTTTCGCGACTTGTGCCACCTCTGGCCCAACATCGCCGAAAAAAACCCGTTGCCGGCCCGGTTCGGCGTGTTCTAGCCTGTGTGGAACCTCGCGGGCCCGGTCGGGCGCGCACCGCAGACGAGAGCAGTGAGGAGGGTTGGCCGTGATGGAGACGATGACGAAGTCCGAGGAGATGGCGATGGTTGCTGTTCGTGAGACTCCCGCACGCACCTGGCGCGGGTCCAACACCGCTCACACAGGCACTTTCGGTCAGCTCGAGGGGCGCACCATGTCGTTCGCCGGGTGCATTGATCGTGAGATCGGTGACCGCGTGAGCGCCGTCGCGAACGCCCCGTTCACGGGAGTCGTGTATCCACACCTCGAGGCTCCACCTGTCTGACCAGACACGACAGGTCGCCTCGAGGCCGCGGATCCCGACACCGGGATCCGCGGCCTTTGTCATACCCGCCGCACCTCGACCACCACCGAAGACCACGAGCACCCGAGGGCAACGACATGAACAGCACGAGCACCGAGGTCCGGCCGGACCGCCCACCGAGTACCAGGCGCCACACCCGGCGCCCCGAGATGACCGAGCGCCCGACCCGGCGTGACGACCAAGGAGGTGACCCCCCGATGCAGCTGACCCAGCTCCTCGACCTGCACGAGGCGTCCGTGACGACCGGGGACGGCATCCCCTGTCGGGACAACGACGCCGAGCTGTGGTTCGCCGACACCCCCGAGGGTGTCGAGTTCGCCAAGGCACTGTGCGGCACCTGCCCGGTTCGCGACGCCTGCCTCGCCGGCGCCCTCGACCGAGGCGAGCCGTGGGGCGTCTGGGGTGGCGAGCTCTTCGTCCAGGGAGTCGTCGTCGCCCGCAAGCGTCCGCGTGGACGCCCTCGCAAGACCGAGGTCGCCGCGTGACCACCGCACCCGGCTGGCCCGTCCGGCCGGCCCGGCGCACCATCCGTTCGTGAACTGACCCAGCAAGGAGAAGACCATGTACACCAGGGCGATGCAGCGCATCCGCCGCACCACGCACCAGCGACGCGTCCACGAGACCCAGCGCCGGGCGCAGGCCGCGGCAGACCGCGAGCAGATCCGGGCCGTCGTCCACGCATGCGTGCGATGAGGGCCCAGGCCGATGACCGCACCGCCCCCGACCACGCGTCGGGGGCGGTGTGCTCTGCCGCGCCGCTGCCGCCGCTGCGCGGACAGCCCTTCTGGCGTGCCGTGGGCGCCGAGGTTCTGGCTACCCTGAGCCCATGGTCTCGCTGACGATCGCCCAGGATGCCGCTGCCGACCGCGTGCTGTCGGAGGATCCCTTCGCCCTCCTCACGGGCATGCTGCTCGACCAGCAGGTCCCGATGGAACGCGCCTTCGCCGGCCCCGCCAAGGTGCTCGACCGGTTCGGCACCCTCGACCCGGCAGCCCTCGCGGCCGCCGACCCCGAGGAGTTCGCCGACCTGTGCGCGACGCCGCCGGCCGTCCACCGTTACGGGCGGTCGATGGCCGGACGCATCCAGGCCCTCGCTGCGGTCGTGCGTGACGACTACGACGGTGACGCGTCGATGATCTGGCGCGACGCGGGCAGCGGTTCCGAGCTGGCGACCCGCCTGAAGGCCCTTCCCGGCTTCGGGGAGCAGAAGGCGCGGATCTTCACGGCTCTGCTCGCCAAGCAGCTCGGGGTGCGGCCGCAGGGGTGGGAGCAGGCCTGTGGCGCCTACGCCGAAGAGGGGTCCTTCCGCTCGGTGGCCGACGTCGTCGACGCCGAGTCCCTCCAGAAGGTCCGGGACTTCAAGAAGGCTGCCAAGGCGGCGGCCAAGGCAGGAGCGTAGGCCCGGTGATGAGCCACGCCGGTGCTGGCGACCCGGCCGAGGACTCGGTGATGGTGTGTGCGACGTGTGGTGCGCGGCCCGAGGTCGACGAGGCGCTCGCGCGGCTGACCTGGACGCGCGGCGTCGAACACCGTCGCCCGGTGTGGACGTGTGACCGCTGCAGCCGCGAGCACCTGCGCAGCATCGAGGCCAAGCTCGACCCCACGTGGTGGTGACCGCTGCCCGACCCTTCCGCGTTTGGCCACCATGGTGTCCAAACCGGGGATCCATGCTCAGATCTGGACGCCGGCGCAGGGTTTGGACACCATGGTGGCGAAACCGGGGGTCCGGGCCTAACCGGGGGTCCGGGCCTGCCCGGGCCGCGAGGAGTCAGTCGGGTGAGGGCGGGAGCCGGGACTCGTCGATGCCCGGGAGGTAGGCGCAGAGCATCTCGCGCATCGGCACGGTGCCGCCGATCTGGCTGAGCACACCGATCCCACCGAGCCAGACCCGGTGGATGAGGAGGTACTCCGGCGGCAGGTTGAGCTTCATGCCCACGAGGAACTGCGGCCGTCGCGGGTCCTGCACCTGGGCCGCCGCGCCACGCAGCCACGTCCTGGAGAAGGTGAACTGGTCGTGCAGCACCGGTTCGAGGAGCGGTTCGAGGAACTCGAGCAGCCCCTGGGGGTCGATGTCCACACCCCGGCGGATGAAACCCTCGGCGCGCAGCCCGTCCACGGCCTCCTGCGCATCGCCGGCCAGAGCAGCGGTGAGCAGCCGCCCCAGCGACGGCGGCAACCCCTCGGGGAGGCGGTTGACCGCGCCGAAGTCGAATACTGCGAGGCGGCCGTCCTCGGTGATCCGGAAGTTCCCCGGGTGCGGGTCGGCGTGCAGGAGCCGGGCGCGGGTCGGAGCGCGCAGCAGGAACTCGAGGTAGAGGGTCGCCGCCTCGTCGCGCTCGGCCTGCGAGCCGGAGGTGATGACCCGCGACAGGGGGGTTCCCTCGACCCACTCGGTCACCAGGACGTGGGTGTTGTCGACGAGCACATCCGGCACCAGGACGTCCTCGTCGCCGCGAAAGGCGCTGGCGAAGTGTCGTTGGTGCTTCGCCTCGAGGTGGTAGTCGAGCTCTTCGCTCATCCGGGCCTTGAGCTCGACCATGATCGCCTTGACGTCCACGCCGGGCACGATCGTGCCGGCCAGGCGCGCGACGCGGCTGAGCTGGTTGAGGTCAGAGAGCAGTGCCTCCGCCGCGCCGGGGTACTGGATCTTCACCGCGACCTCGCGCCCGTCGCGCCACACCCCCCGGTGCACCTGCCCGATCGAGGCCGCCGCGGCCGGGGTGTCGTCGAACTCGATCAGCTTCGTGCTCGCCCACCGCGGCCCGAGCTCACGGGCGAGGATCTCGTGGACCCGGTCCGCGCCCATCGGTGGGCCGGACTCCTGGAGCTTGGTGAGGGTGGCGCGGTAGGGCCCGGCGAGCTCCTCGGGCATCGCCGCCTCCATCACCGAGAGCGCCTGGCCGAACTTCATCGCCCCACCCTTGAGCTGGCCTAGCACCGCGAACAGCTGTTCGGCGGTGCGCGCCTGGAGCTCGGCGGCGACGGCCTCGGCCGGCCTCCCGCCGACCCGCTTGCCCACGCCGAGCGCAGCGCGTCCGGCGTGCCCGAGGGGCAGGCCGACGAGCTTCGCCGTTCTGGCGATGGAGCCACGCGGGATGTCGGTCACCCGGTCATTGTCTCCGACGTGCAGCCGCAGTCGTGCCGCGCCTGCCACACCCGGTGCGTCACGGCCACCTTGTCGAGGCTTATCTCGGTGGAGATCCCGGCGAGGTCATCCTCCCCACGCAGCACGCTCAGCACGGTCACGGTCGTCACCGCGGCGGCGAGCACCACACCCTGGAGGGGCACCGGTCGGGAGGCCGAGGGCAGTGAGGGTGGCCGGGCCCCGGTGACGCACCCCAGGCAGGCGGACCGGCCGGGGATGACCAGCGGGCCGATGGTGACCGCGTCGCGGTCCAGGACGACGACGACGTGCGGGATGCCGCGTGCCTGCCAGGGTGCCCCCGCCCAGTCCGGCGCCCGGCCCTCGGCCACGACCACCACGACGCGCGGTGCCTGGCCCCAGTGCCGCATCGCGAGCTCGGCACCGTCGGCGGCATGCAGGCCTCCCTCCACCTCGACGCGGCACCGTCGTAACTGGGCGAGCACCTCCTCCGCGAGGGGTCCCCAGCCGTCGACCACCACCATCGACCGTCCTGTCCGCACCGATCCCACCGTGCCCTTCCGCCTCGGCCCCGGCTCATGATGCCGACAGTCACGACCGTCCCGCTGGCGTCGTCCACAGGTTCCCGGCGTCGTCCACAGGCGCCGAGCGGCCACGGCAGCGCGAAGGGCCCCGATCCGGTCGGATCGCGGCCCTTCGACGACTCTCGGCGGCTGCGGCGGTCAGGCCTTCCCGAGGATGCGGTTGAGGTTCGTGCTGCACACGGGGCACGTGCCCTTGGCCATCCGGCGGCCGTTCTCGGAGACCACGACCTTCCCCTCTGCTTCGCGCTTCTCCTTGCACTTCACGCAGTAGAACTCGCCCTTGTAGGTCTCGTCAGCCATGAATCGTTCTCCTTGTCGTCGACCACGGGCTGGACCGTGCCGATCGGGGATCGCCGCGAGCGCGGCCTGGACAACGCCCAGATTAACCACGCAGGACCCTCGTAGGCGGGCCTGACGCGCGCCACGCCACCACCGCGGTCGCACCTCCCACCACACGGCCCCCATCCGCCACTCCAGCGCCGCATCGCCCTACAGTCGTGGGGTGAGCACGCCGGACGTGGAGGTCCGCCGCAGCCGGCGGCGGCGGCGCACCGTGAGCGCCTACCGCGACGGCGACCGCACCGTCGTGCTCATCCCCGCGTCGTTCAGCGCCGCGGAGGAGGCCGACTGGGTGGCGCGGATGCTCGTGCGTCTCGCAGCCTCCGAACGCCGACGAGAAATCAACGACGCCGGACTCGCGGCGCGAGCGGCTCGCCTCTCACACAGCTACCTCGGTGGGCACGCGCGGCCCCAGAGCGTTCGCTGGGTCTCGACGATGTCCAAGCGCTGGGGCTCCTGCACTCCGTCCGAGGGCACCATCCGGGTCTCGGACCGGCTCCGCGACGTCCCCGACCACGTCCTGGACTACGTGCTCCTGCACGAGCTCGCCCACCTGCTGGTGCCGGGGCACGGCCCCGCCTTCTGGCGCCTGCTGGGGTCCTACCCCCACGTCGAGCGGGCCAGGGGCTTTCTCGACGGGGTGGCGCACGCCGAGGGGCTCCCGCCGGCCACTGAGGACGAGGTCGAGGCCCCGTCGGCGTCATCCCAGCACGAGGGAGAGAGCGACACGGGCCACTGAGACCAGCGGGGTCAGCTCGGCCCGGGTCCCGGCGGGAAGGGCGTCGACGGGCCACCACCGCACGTCGTGCGACTCCTCGCTCACCCGGGGCGTCGCCCCGTGCGGTGCCACCGCGGCATACCTCACGTCCAGGTGCTCTCGGCACGCCCCGAAGTCATCCCCCAGCAGGTGGCGGTCGAGCTGGATCGGCGCCGCCGTGGTCGACAGCCCCTCGAGCCCGGACTCCTCCCGCGTCTCGCGGCGGGCCGCGTCGCGCAGGGAGCCGTCGCCCGCCTCGAGGTGCCCACCGAACTGGAACCACTGCCCCGCGCGCCGGTGGTGGGTGAGCAGGACCCGCTGGCCGCTGGGGTCGAGCACCACGCACGAGGCGGTGAGGTGGGCGCCCGGACCGGCCTTGGCGACGCCGTCGGGATGCCGGGCCAGGTGCCGGAGGTATGCCGCCCGCAGCGCCTCCTGCTGGGCGTCCGGGGCCTCCCACTGCTCGAGCACGGCGACCGCATCGGCATGCACGGCGGCGTAGGACGCCACGACGACGGGGTCGAGGTGGCGGTGCCGGTGGGTGTCGTGCCCGGCCGGGCGGTCGGTCACCCCGGCTGCTCGCCGCGCAGCAGTCGGTCCAGCTCGTCGTCCATCGGGTCCTCCGCAGGTGAGGTGGTGCGCTGGACGTAGCCCAGCGGGTCGTCGAGGTCGGCGGCGGAGGGGGCGAGGTCAGGGTGCCGCCAGAGGCCGTCGCGACCGGACGGGTCGGACTCGCTCTCCAGCGCCCGGAAGAGGTTGGCCGCATCACGCAGCCGTCGTGGCCTCAGCTCGAGCCCGACGAGTGCACCGAAGGCCTTCTCGGCGGGACCACCGGTGGCGCGGCGGCGGCGCACCGCCTCACCGAGGGCGTCCGACTGGGGGAGGTGAGCGCTGGTGGCACGCTCGGTGACGACGTCGACCCATCCTTCGACCAGCGCCAGGAGCGTCTCGAGCCGGAGGAGCGCGGCCTGCTGGGCGGGGGAGTGCTGGGGGGCGAACATCCTTCCCTGGAGAGCCTGCTGGATTGCCTCGGGGTCCGACGGGTCGATGGAGCGGACCGCCTCCTCGATGGCGCTGGTGTCGATCGTGATGTCGGAGGCGTAGTCGCGCACCGCGGCCAGGAGAGCGGGAGCCAGCCACGGCACGGCGGTGAAGAGCCGCACCCTGGCCACCTCGCGGACCGCGAGGTAGAGGCGGGTCTGTGGCTCGTCGACCTCGAGGCCCTGGGCGAAGTCGCGGACTGCCGCGGGCATGAGGACCACCGTGGGTGCGGCGACGAGCGGCAGCGACACCTCGCACCCCGTGAGCACCTCGCCGGCCAGGGTCCCCACGCCCTGGCCGAGCTGCATCGAGAACATCGAGCCGTGCATCTTGCGCAGCATCGGCCCGGCCTGGTCGAGCATTCCCTCGGGGAGGCCGGTCTCGCCCAGGGCCTCGAGCTGCCCGGACATGGCAGTGCCGACCGCGTCGGTGACGCCGGCGGCGACCGGCTCGACGAGCCCGGTCCAGACGGCCATGGTGGCCTCGACCCACTCGGCGCGGCTCCACGCCGTGCCCTGCAGGCTCGATGCGGTGAGGTCGGTGACGTCGTCGAGCCAGAGTCCGGCCACCTGGACGGCATCCGCCGCGGCACGGACCTCGGCCGCGCTGGCCAGGGTGTCGCCCGCGGCGGACACCGTCTTGCGGGCCACGTCGGTGGCCATCTCGGCGTTCACGGCGGTGCCGGTGTCGGGGGCGGAGAACATGGCCTGTACCTGCCCCATGACCATCGCAAGCATCTGGGGGTCGACCTTGTCCAGGCCCATCCCCTGCATCATCGAGGCCACCTGTGGATCGAGCTCACCACCGGTGAGGCCGCGCAGCAGCTGTTCGATCTCGGGTGGCAGGTCTGGGGTGTCGTCGTCCTGGTGGTCACTCACTGGGGGCTCTCCTCGCGGCTGGTGAGAGGATGTCGTCTCGATACAGCCAACCACGACGCGGGCCCGGAAGTTCCGCGGAACCGCAACGAGGAGCCTTCTTGCCGCAGGACCACGACGCGGTCGCGCTAGCCGACCTGCGAGACGAGCCGCTGTCCGTCGACGAGGTGCTGGCCGCAGTGCGCCATCCCGCGTGCGGGGGCGTGGCCCTGTTCGTCGGCGTGGTGCGCGACCACGACCACGGCCACGAGGTGTCGGCGTTGGACTACTCGGCGCACCCGAGCGCGGTCGAGGTGCTCCGGGGAGCCTGCGTGGCGGTGCTCGGGCGGAGCGAGGCGGTGCGGGTCGCGGCTGTGCACCGCACCGGGGCGCTCGTGGTCGGCGACCTCGCCGTGGTCGTGGCGGCCGCCGCCCCGCACCGTGGGCAGGCGATCGACGCCTGCCGCGACCTCATCGACACCCTGAAGTCCACGACGCCGATCTGGAAGCACCAGCACTTCGACGACGGCTCGACGGAGTGGGTCGGCCTCCCGTGAGCGCTGCGCCGCACGATCTCACCGCGGCGGGGGCACACGGGCCCGCCGACCCGCGGCGGCCCGGGCGGCTACCGGCAGCGCTGCTCATCGGCACCTTCGTCGTGATCGCGCTGGCCGCGGCCCTGAGCTTCGTCGGCCTGCCATACGTCGTGCTGCTCCCCGGGCCGGCCACGAACATCCTCGGAACGGAGGGCGGCAGCCCGATCCTGACGGTGAAGGGCGCGCCGACCTACCCCACGGCCGGCAACCTGGACTACACGACGGTCCTCGTCGAGGGTGGGCCGGGACGCCGCAACATCACCGTCTTCGACCTCGCCCGGGCGGGCCTGCGTGGCTCCGAGGAGGTCGTCCCGGTCGAGCAGGTCTACCCGCCCGACGCGAGCCAGAAGGAGGTTCAGCAGGAGGGTGCGGCCGAGATGGCCGCGTCGCAGACCGTCGCCACCGCCACCGCGCTGCGGGCCCTCGGCACCGACGTCGACCCGGTCGTCGCCATCGCGTCGGTCCCCGACGGCAGCCCGTCCGCCGGGGTCATCGAGCCCGGCGACGTGCTCGTCTCGGTGGACGGTGACCCGGCGTCCGACCCGGACGCCGTGCGGGCCTCCGTGCGGCGCCACGAGCCCGGCGACACCATCGCGGTGGTCGTGAAGCGCGACGCGGCCCAGCGCACGCTCGAGGTCACCACGGGTGCGGCATCCGACGGCAGCACGATGATCGGCGTCACCCTCCGTGTCGACTACGACCTCCCCGTGGAGGTCACCGTCAACACGGGCAGCGTCGGCGGACCGTCGGCAGGCCTGATGTTCAGCCTGGCCATCTACGACACCCTCACCCCCGGCGAGCTGACGGGTGGGAAGAAGATCGCGGGCACGGGTGAGATGACCGACAGTGGCGCCGTGGGGCCGATCGGCGGCATCCGGCAGAAGCTCGTCGGTGCGCGCGACGCCGGGGCAACGGTCTTCCTCGCCCCCGCCACCAACTGTCCCGAGGTGCTCGGGCACGTGCCCGACGGGCTTCAGGTCGTGCGGGTGGCGACCTTCGACGAGGGGCTGGCCGCGGTCGAGAAGGTCGCGAAGGGGGAGACCTCGAGCCTCCCCGCCTGTACCTGAACTGACCAATAGGTCGATTGTTTACGGCCCGGGGACCCAGTCCGGTGCGAACAATCGACCAATTGGTCAGTTGTTCGCGCGAGGGTGGCGTCAGTCGGCGAGGGTCTCCCGCAGGGCCTGCACCAGACCGGGCGCGATGTCCTCGCCGAGGGCCACCCGGTCGTCCTGGTCGTGGTCGCGCTGGCGCAGCAGGCACCTCGCGGTGCCGTCGCGGGTGACGGCGACCAGGAGCCGCACGTCGGCGCGGTCCGGGTGCTCGGCGATCGTGCGCAGGGCCGCCGCGGGGTCCTCCGGTAGGTCGCGCTCGGCGGCGGGGGGCACGACGATGCGTTCGACGGCCAACGCGCACCCCGCGACCTGCTCCGGCCAGGCGATGCGCGCGAGCAGGTCCTCGAGGCCGTCGCTCGCGGGCAGATCCTCCTGTTCCACCGCGCTGAGCGCACCATCGACCGAGTCGTGGGTCGCCAGGCCGTCCCCGAGGTGGGGCTCGAGGGCGACGAGTTCGGCCGTCGGCACCAGCGCGAACAACCGCACGGGTTGGTCCCAGCCCGACCGGGCGACGTGTCGCTCGGTGTCGAGCGCAGCGAGGGTGAGGGGATCGGTGACGGGCTGGGGCTGCTGGGGCACGGAACCATGGTGCCTCACGA
>JBBSQC010000039.1:0-34670 GCA_038258215.1 Actinomycetales bacterium
CCTGGGGGTCAAGGGGTCGCAGGTTCAAATCCTGTCAGCCCGACACAGTTTCACCAGGTCAGAGGCACTTTCCTCCTCGTGAGGGAGGTGCCTCTGGCCGTCGGGGATGGGTTGACTACATCTCTGACTACATGGTCACTGACAAAAGGTCGTCGGTGAAGCGAGCTCCCAGGCCTTCGGTGTACGAACCGGAGGAACCATGGCAAGCAGACGAACCAAGCGCGCAGACGGGCGCTACCTTGCCACTCTCACTGTCGAGAATCCTGATGGCTCGACGCGGTGGGTGGGGACACATCCCCGCCGCGCTCGGTCCCGGGTCAGACGTCGCGACGGGTGATCGACACACCGGCGGCGCCCAGTGCGAGGAGTACCCAGGCGACCAGCACGGCCACCCCGGCGCTGGTGCCGAGGAGCTCGTCGGTGCCAGCGGTCACCGCCGTGAAGGCTGCGGCCGCGTTGGTGGGCAGGAACTGAAGGACGGTGTCCCAGCTCTCCGGCAGCAGCGCGCCCGCAATTCCGGGGAGGATCAGCACACCGGCGATAAGGGTGCCGATGCTGCTGGCGACGCTGCGCAGGAGGACCCCGAGCCCGAGGCCGAGCAGCGCGATCGCGGTCAGGTAGAAGGCCATGCCGATCAGCGAGCTCAGCACGTCCTGGTCACCGAGACCCACCGTCGCGGCGTCGCCCGCCGACAGGACCGCCATCCCGACACCGAAGGCTGCGAACGTGCCGACCAGCGCGACAGGTAGTGCGAACGAGGTGACAGCGACCGCCTTGCCGGTCAGCACCTGCCAACGACGTGGTGCCGCCGCAACTGTGGCCGTGATCATCCGCGAGCCGTACTCGCGGGCGCCCGCCAGAGCGCCGAAGACCCCGAGGAGGAGGACCGCGAAGTTAGAGCCTGTGAGGGCGGTGGTGAGCGGGCTGCTGGTGTCGAAGCCCGGTCCTTGACCTCCGTCGGGCGATTCGACGGAACCGGTGGACACGGCCGCGGCGACCGCGCCGAGCGCGACCATGATCAGCAGGACGGCGCCCAGGAAGTACCAGGTGCCGCGCAGGGTGCGCAGCTTGATCCACTCCGAGCGGACAACTCGAGGAAGCGTCAGGCGCAGGCTCGGGTCGTCGGGTGCCGGCGAACCGCTCGTGGCGGTGGCACCGTCCTTCTGCGGGTTCGAGGACTGTTCGATGGAGCTGGTGGCCATCAGGCTGCCCTTCCTGTGACGTGTTCCGTGGTCCCGGCGTACTGGACGGAGTCGCGGGTGAGCTCGAGGTAGGCGGTCTCCAGGGAGGCCTCGACCGGTGCGAGCTCGTGAAGTCGAAGACCGTGTGCGGCGGCGACGTCACCGATCTCAGCGGCGTCCAGCCCCCGTACCTCCAGGCGACCGGCCTCGTGGGAGGTGAGAGTGACCCCGTCGCCGGCGAGCCAGCCGGCGAGGGCGTCGGCGTCGGGCGTCGTGACCTTGACGGCCTTGATGGACGAGGCGTCGATGAAGGACTGGAGGGGAGTGTCGACGAGGATCCGCCCGCGGCCGATGATGACGAGGTGGTCGGCGACCAGCTGCATCTCGCTCATCAGGTGCGAGGACAGCAGCACCGTGCGGCCCTCGGCGGCCAGCTCGACCAGCAGGGCGCGAATCCATTGAATCCCGTCGAGGTCGAGGCCGTTGACGGGCTCGTCGAGCATCAGCACCCTCGGGTCGCCCAGCAACGCTCCGGCGATGCCGAGCCGCTGGCCCATTCCCAGGGAGAAGCCTCCCGCCGCCTGGTGGGCGACCTCGGTGAGTCCGACGGTGTCGAGCACCTCGTCGACCCGGTGCTTACCAACCCCGACGGTGGCGCCGAGGGCGAGGAGGTGGTGACGGGCGCTGCGGGACTTGTCGACCGCCTTCGCGTCAAGCAGGGCGCCGAGCTCGGCCATCGGTGCCACGGCCTCGGTGTATCGGCGCCCGTTGATCAGGGCCCGCCCGGCGGTGGGGCGGTCGAGGCCGAGAACCATGCGCATGGTGGTCGACTTGCCGGCGCCGTTCGGCCCGAGGAAGCCGGTCACGACTCCGGGTCGGACGTCGAAGCTGATGTCGTCCACGGCTGTCTTGTCGCCGTAGACCTTGGTGAGGTTCTGGATCTCGATCATGGCCCGAGCCTGACGGGTCGAGGCGTGAGCGGTCGTCGTCCGAAGGGCGTGATCGCGGAGTACGACGGCCGCGGTACGCCGACTAGTCGCCGGAGGCCGGTCTGCCCGCCCGTACTAGTCCGGATTGGTAGGCCAGCACCACCAGCTGGGCACGGTCGCGCGCCCCGAGCTTGGTCATCGACCGGTTCACATGGGTCTTGGCCGTCAGCGGCGAGATGAAGAGATGCGCCGCGATCTCGTCGTTGGAGAAGCCGTGAGCGACCAGGGCGACAATTTCGCGCTCGCGCTCGGTGAGCGCGTCGAGGGAGGCGTCGACGGTGTCGGGGGCGCCATCGCGGGGCCGGGCGAGGAAGCGTCCCACGAGCGCCGTGGTCGCTCTCGGTGACAGCAGGGTGTCGCCCTTCGCCACGACCCGGACCGCGGCGATGAGGTCCTGGGGCTCGACCCCCTTGCCCAGGAAACCACTTGCTCCCGCACGCAGTGCGCCCACGACGTACTCGTCGGCCTCGAACGTCGTGAGAACCAGCACCTTCACACCATCCAAGTCGGGGTCGGTGGTGATTTCCTCGGTCGCTGAGAGCCCGTCGGTGCCAGGCATGCGGATGTCCATGAGGACGACGTCGGGCCGCCGCTCGCGGACCAGCCGTACGGCCTCGGCGCCGTCCTCGGCCTCACCGACGACCTCGAGGTCGGTGGCCGAGTCGATGAGTACCGCGAACCCGGCGCGGACCAGGCGCTGGTCGTCGGCGACGAGCACCCGGATCGTCTTCCGGCCCGCCGAGGTGCGTGCTTCTGTCATGACCCACCTTTCGAGGACACCTCGGCGGGAAGCCAGACGTCGACCACCCAGTCGTGGCCGTGCGGACCCGCGGTCATCGTGCCGCCGCTCGCGGTGACCCGTTCGGTCATCCCGACCAGACCGTGGCGTGGCGGTTCAGCCGCCGACGGGTCGGTGGGTGCGCGGGGGTTGCGCACCGTGACGGTGCAGCCGTCGGGGTCGTGGCGCACGGAGATCTCGGCTTGTCCCGTGCCATGGCGCGCGGCGTTGGTGAGTGACTCCTGGAGCACGCGGTACGCCGCCAGGTCGGCGCCGACGGAGAGTACGGATGGCCGGCCCGTGGTGTGCATCGTGACGTCGAGCCCCGAGCGTCGCACCCGCTCGACCAGGGCGCTGGCCGCCTCAAGTGTCGGGGTGGGTGCGGTCGGCTCGGGCTCCTCGGTCGTGCGGAGCAGGCCGAGGAGGGCAGGCACCTCGTCGAGCACGGTCTGGCTCGCCTCGCGCACGTGCCCGAGCGCCTCGGCCGCGCGCACGGGGTTGCTGCTCAGCACGTGCTGGGCGACGCCGGACTGCACGTTGATCACCGAGATGTGGTGGGCGACGACGTCGTGCAGGTCGCGCGCGATGCGGAGCCGCTCCTCGGCGACCCGGCGCTGGGCTTCCTCGTCCTGGTGGGCCTCGGCCGCCAGCGCGCGATCCAGGGCGACCGCGACCGCGGCGCGCTGGTTGCGGATGGCGATCCCGGCCATGGCAGCGGCTGCGGTCCACGGGGTCATGCCTAGCGCGAAGGAGTCGATCAGCCCCCGCCCTGAGACCACGACGATCACCACCATGGGAAGCAGTGCGGACGCGGTGGCCGCCCAGGCGGTACGCCGGGTGGGGGCGCGAGTGGCCACGGTCGCCAGGGCGATCACGGCCGGGACGTAGACCGGTGTCGGACCGCCAGCCTCGAGACAGGCCGCCACCCCGATGACGGTCGATGCGGCCCAGGCCGGCCACAGCGCGCGGCGTCGGAAGGCGAGAACCACGCACCCCAGCGTGAGTAGAACCACTGACACGGCGGACACGTCGAGCCGAAGCTCGGTGCCGGGGCCACCACCCATCAGGAGCGGCAGCAGGACCGTGACGAACACAGCGACGGCGATCAGGACATCCACGACGTCCGGGGACAGGCGTCCCGAGTCGCGCAGGCGCCGCCGCAAGGACATGCGCGACAGCCTAGTTGTGCGTCGCCCGCGTCGGCTCGGACGGACGAGGACCCCCTGCCCAAGGCTGGGCGCGGAGCCCGCGAGCGCACGCAGCACGACGACGGGGACGGGGTGAGCCGGTGTCGGCGTCGAGGAAGCCGGTCAGACGGGCGATGCGGCCATGGTCATCGAGCTGACCGACGTCCCACCCGGTCATGACGACCGTGCCGGTCGCATCGTTGATGGCCCAGCGGAAGAACGCGCCGCCTTGCAGCGAGGCCTGGGTCTCTGCGAGGTGGGCGCTGAGGGCGTCGCGGCCGGTGACCGCGGCGAGGGGGTTGCGGTCGACCGCGTCGTGACCCCACGCGATGTCCAGCAGCTCGCGGCGGCGTGGCTCGTCGCCCTCGGAACGTGCTGCGCCGTAGGCCTGGATCGGCTGCGCCGCTGGCGACGATGTCATCGTGGGATCGCACGTGCTGGTCGGGAACCGGGAACCGGGACCCGGTAGGCCGCGTGCCTCGGCCCAGCGGCCTGCCGGGCGACGGCCTTGCCGCTCCTGGGTTTGCCGAACGCGCTCCACCAACCGTTGTCGGTGCAGATCCGCCACCCGGTCCGTCTGGCCATCAGCTCCACGGACGGATCAATCTCGGATGTCGGTACACAAGCAGTACTGAACGTCCCCGAAGCTGACGTCCCGCGAGTTCTTGCCTTCTTCGAAGACGCGAAGGCCCTTCGCGCCCGAGCTGGAATGGGCTGCGCCCGCGAAACGGCCGGCCGGCGTCGTCGAGCCACCGGTCAAGCCGCTTCGAGGTCCGCGCTTCAGCCCGTGACCACCGCCCTGAGCACGTCCACCTTCGCGGCGGACCGCGCCGGACCGACTGCTGCGAGCACACCGGCCAACGCGGCGAGCGCGACGTAGAGCGCGATCTGGGGACCGGGGATCGAGATCCCTGTGATGCCTTCGTCCCTCATCGCCCTCGAGAGCGCCAGCCCGACCGCGATGCCGAGAGCCGCACCGCTCAGGGCGCCGATCAGGGAGATCACGACCGACTCCCAGCGCACCATCGCGCGGATCTGCCGGCGAGTCATGCCGACCGCGCGAAGGAGACCCAGCTCGCGTGTGCGCTCGAAGACCGACAGCGCCAAGGTGTTGATGATGCCGAGCAGAGCGATCACCACGGCGAGGAGGAGCATCACCGTGACGAACTGGACCAGCCCGTCGACGAAACCACTGGCCTCGGCCTCGTACGCCTCCTGGTCCAGCACCTTGGCATCGGGGTGGTCCGCCAGCGCCGCAGCGATCGCGTCCTGGACCCCTGACTTGTCTGCACCGTCGGTGATGCTTACCAGCCCTGACGTGATGAGCTGCGGACCGGCGAAATCGTTCTGCGCCTCCAGGCTGAGGATGAAGTCGTCCATGATCCAACCCTTGGAGTCATGGATCCCCACGACGAGGAGATCGTGCTTGCCCGTGGCAGCGAAGTTCGCTTCCACGATGTCGCCGACCTTCCAGCCGTTCGTCGTCGCCGCACTCTTGGACACCAGGACACCATCCGCATCCAGGTCGGTCAGCGAACCGTCCAAGAGGTCCAGTCTCATCAGGTCCCCGGCCGTGGTCGGCTCGACAGCCGAGTAGCTGGAGCTGGACCCGTCGAAGCGAGCCTCCCCCCATCCGCTCGCCGTGATCTCGTCGACCCCGGAGACGTCCGCGACTGACGTGACGACCGACGGGCTGTAGCCCAGGGCCTGCGCGCTCGTCCGGGTGACGAAGAGATCTGCGTTCGTGTTGTCGCCGATCACGTCGCTGAAAGAGTCCTTCAGCGACGATGCGAAGACGCTCATGCTCACCACGAGCGTCAGTCCGATCATCAGCGCCGCCGCCGTCGAGGCGGTCCTACGGGTGTTGCGCATCGCGTTCTGCTTCGCCAGCTCGCCGGGGAGGCCCAGGAACCTCATCGGCGCAGCGATGAAGGCGGTCAAGGGGCGCACTGCCAACGGAAGGGAGACGATGGTGCCGACCATGGTGGCCGCCAGCCCGACGCCGAACAGCGGCATCGGGGCGTCGCCGTAGAGCGCCGCGAGCACCGCACCGATGCCCGTCCCCAGCAAGGCGAGGCCGATGCCGGCGCGTCGCCTCGAGATCTTCTCCGCACCGGGGGTGGCGTCACGGAGCGCCTCGATGGGGAGCACCTTGGTCGCTCGTCGGACGGGGACGAGCGCCGCGACGATCGTCACCAGGGTGCCGACAAGCATCGAGACCGCGACGGTCCTCGGCTCGAGCTGCAGGGAAGTGCTGGGCAGGCCGAAGCCCAGGGCCTCCATGAGAGCCGTCAGGCCCTCGGCCACGCCCAGTCCGAGGACGACTCCGATGGCGGAGGCGCCTAGGCCGATGACGAGTGCTTCGAACAGCAGCGTGCGCAGCACCTGGCGCCGGGTGGCACCGATGGCACGGAGCAGCGCGATCTCTCGCGAGCGCTGCGTGATGATCATGGTGAAGGTGTTCCAGATGATGAAGCCGCCGACGAAGAGCGCGATGCCGGCGAAGATCGTGAACAGGATGCCGACGATCTTCAGCTCCTCGTCGATGGCGGCGGCGTTCTCCTGTGAGACCGACACACCCGTAACCGCCTCCGCACCCGCCGGCAGGACGGCGGCGAGACGCTCGACAAGCTCACTCGGGCTGACCCCCTCGTCGGCAGCGACGCCGATGGACTGGAACGTGTCGGGACCGCCCAGCACGCGCTGTGCGGTCGCTGAGTCGAAGTACGCCGACGTGGTGCCGCCGAGGTCCTTCTCGTCGCCGAATCCGACGGTGCCGACGACGGTGAACTCCTGGGTCGGACCCTGGAACAGCACCTTGATCGTCGAGCCGAGCTCGACGCCGTTCTCCTCCGCGCTGGTGGCATCGATCGCCACCTCGGTGCTCCCCGACGGCGCCTGCCCGGAGAGTAGCCGGACGTCGCCACGCAAGGCCTCGTCGTCGGCCATGCTGTAGCCCACGCTGGGCGCACCACCCTGGGTCACGATCGCCTTGCCGTCGTTGTCGGTCAGCAGTGCGTAGCCGCTCGTCGAGCCCTCGGCGACCCGAACGCCTTGGACGTCCGCCACAGCGGCGAGGACCGAGGCGTCGATGGGAGGACGAGACGTGCTCGCTCCAGAGGACTCGGTGAAGGATGCCTCGGTGCGGACGACCACATCGGTGCCTGCGGAAACCTTGCCGAAGAGCTGCTCGAAAGCGACTCCCATGGTGTCGGTCAGGACGAGCGTACCGGCGAGGAACGCGACTCCGAGCGAGATCGAGGCCGTGGTGAGGGCAAGGCGAAGCTTGTTCGCGATGATCCCTCGAAGGGTCGAGGTCAGCATGGTGGTCAGGCTCCTAGATTCTTCATGTAGTCGAGGACCGCATCGGCAGTCGGCGAGCGCATCTCGTCGACGACGTGCCCGTCGGCCAGGAAGAGGACCCGGTCGGCATAGCTGGCTGCCTTGGGGTCGTGGGTGACCATGACGACGGTCTGGCCCAGGTCGGTGACCGCCGTGCGGAGGAACGCGAGCAGTTCGGCGCCGGCCCTGGAGTCGAGGGCGCCGGTCGGCTCGTCCGCGAAAACGATCTGGGGGCGAGATGCCAAGGCGCGCGCCGCTGCGACGCGCTGCTGCTGTCCACCGGACAGCTGCGCAGGGCGGTGGTCGAGACGATCGCTGAGACCGACGGTCTTGACGATCGAGGCGACCCACTCCTCGTCGGGCTTTCGGCCCGCGATCCGCATCGGGAGGACGATGTTCTCCGCGGCGGTCATGGTCGGCAGCAGGTTGAACGACTGGAAGATGAAACCGATCCGGTCACGGCGCAGCAGCGTGAGCGTCTTGTCCTTGAGCGTCGTGATCTCGGTGTCGCCGAGGTAGACCTCACCCGAGGTCGGGCGGTCAAGGCCGGCGAGCATGTGCAGCAGCGTCGACTTGCCAGACCCGGAGGGTCCCATGATGGCGGTGAACTCGCCCTGGGCGAGCGTGACGCTGACCGAGTCGAGAGCAACGACGGCTGCGTCCCCCGTGCCGTAGAGCTTGCTGACCCAGCTGGTGGCAGCCGCGACGGCGGTCAGGGCCGGGGTGTCGGTGATGAGGGTCATCTGTGTCTCCTGAGTGTGGGCCGCCAACCCCTCTCGGGCGGCGTCCTCCCAGCACACGCGATCCCGGCAGTCCCGCCCATCGGGCTGGGCGCAGGCCCGCGGGCGGTGACCGCCACATCCCGACGGGCTGACCGTGCGGCCAACCCCACCCCAGGGGTACGGGTGAGGCCCTCCCATGCGAACGCCGATGCGCGCAGACTGCAGGCATGACCTCGCTGACCCCATCGCGCCGCCGCTCCCGGACGGAGTGGCTGTCCGCACTGGCGGTCCTCGGCGGGCTGGGAGTCTTCGTCGTCCTCGTCTACCTGGTGGTGGTCCTCGGAGGTGGCGTGCTGGTCGGTTCGACCTCATCCAGCGTCGCGCTGTCGGTGCTCGCCACGGCCATCGTCGCCCTGGCATTCGACTCGGTGCACTCGCGGCTCGAGGCGTTCACCTCCCGCGCCGCGCACGGCGGACTGGCGTCGCCCTACGACGTGCTTCGTCGGTTCTCCGGGACCGTGACCGGGCGGTATGCCGCTGAGGAGCTTCCCGGACGCATGGCGCGTCTACTCAACGAAGGCACAGGGGCGAGCTGGTCGCAGGTCTGGCTCGTCGTCGGTGGCCGACCGGCGCTCGCCGCCACCTGGCCCCTCGACACCCACCCCCCTGACACAGCCGACCCACGCGCGAACGACGCGGTAGGACGGAGGTCTCTGGAGGTGCGTCACGGCGACGACCTGCTGGGGGTGCTGGTCGTGCAGGAGCACCCACAGGTGCCACTGTCATCGGTGGAGGAGCGACTGTTCTCGGGCCTCGCCGGGCAGGCCGGCCTGGTCCTGCGCGGGGCCAGCCTGCGCGCCGAGCTCCACCAGCGGGCCTCTGAGCTGTCGGCGCGGGCCGAGGAGCTACGGGAGTCACGACGGCGGCTGGTGGATGCTCAGGACGCCGAACGCCGACTCCTGGAGAGAGACATCCACGACGGCGCGCAGCAGCACCTGGTCGCGCTGGCGGTCAACCTACGTCTGGCGCAGACGCTCGCAGAGCACTCCCCGCAGCGAGCCGCGGCGGTGCTGCTCACTCAGGAGCGCGCCGCGGCGGACGCGATCGAGATACTCCGGCAGCTGTCCCGGGGGATCTACCCCAAGGTCCTGACCGACGACGGCCTGGTCGTCGCGCTCGAGGCGGCAGCAAGCACCAGCCCACTGCCCGTGCAGGTCAGGGCCTTCGGTGTCGGCCGCTACTCGGGCCAGCTGGAGGCGGCCGCCTACTTCTGCTGCCTCGAGGCGCTGCAGAACGCCGCGAAGCATGCGGAGGCCTCGCGCATCTGCGTCGATCTGCGTCAGGAGTGCTCCCACCTCGCGATCACGATCGAGGACGACGGGAGTGGGTTCGACACCAACAGGCAGGCGGGTGGCACCGGACTGGCGAACATGCGGGACAGGGTCGAGTCCTTGTCCGGCGCCGCATCGGTCGAGTCGACGCCATCTGGCACCCGGGTCCGGGTCACGCTGCCAGTCGTGGCTGGGGTCTGAGGTGCGACGGGAGCTCGCGTGGGTGTTGGTCGGGCTCACCGTGGCGATGACCGTGGTCGACATCGCGATGACCGCCACCTACTGGTCGCTGATCTCCGAGCACGCCATGGCACAGCACGGGTTCCCGTTCATTCATGCTGCGGCGGTCGGGTGTGTGCTGCTGGGTGCCGTCATCGTCTCCCGCGATGATCGCCACGTGATCGGATGGCTCCTCACCGGCATCGGAGCCACGGGTGCTCTCTCGCTCATGCTCGAGGCCTACAGCATCTGGGTGGTCAGCGAAGGTGGGCCAGGCCCGGCATCACTCGGCGGAGTCCTGGGCGTGATCGCCAGCGTGACGTCGGGGCAGTTCGCCATCGGCGGGCTTGCCCTGATGTTCCTGCTCGCCCCTGACGGCCACCTGCTCTCCCGTCAGTGGCGCTACGTCGCCACCGCCGCGCCGATCGGCGTGCTCTGCTGCGCCGCGGCCCTGCTGGCCGCGGACCCAAGGATCTTCGACATCCAGGACGACTCCTTCGGGCCGGTGCGGCAGCCGGTGTTCGCCGCCGGGTTCGCCCTGATCATCCTCGGCCTGGTGGGCGCCGTCCTCTCGATGCTGGTCAGGCTGCGCCGGAGCCTAGGCGAGGAGCGCCAGCAGCTGGGGTTGATCGCGCTCGGGCTCGGTGTTCTGGTGGCAAGCATCGCGAACACGGTGGTCGCGGAGCTGAAAGGTCTCGAGTCGTTCTGGGCGACCTGGTTCCCCGTCTACGTCGCTTACGTCCTCCTGCCGCTGTCCTTCGGCGTTGCCGTGCTGCGCTATCGCCTCTACGACGTCAGCATCTTCGTCAACCGCGCCATCGTCGTGGCGCTGGGCACCGCTTTCGCCGCCGCCGGCTACACCTTCCTCGTCGTGGCCGTGGCCAGCCAGGTCGACGACAGGACGGGCGGCTTGGCCGTCTCGCTGCTGGGCACCGCGGTGGTGGCCCTTGCCTTCCAGCCGTTACGCCGCGCCGTGATCCGGCTGGCGAACCGGATGGCGTACGGACCGCGCGCTCGGCCCTACGTCGCGCTGGCCGACTTCAGCAACCGCCTCGCCGCGACCCCCACCGCGGAGGCCTTGCTTCCTGCCGTCGCCGACGCCGCCGGGCGCGCTGTCTCCGCACAGGGCGCGACCGTCACCCTCGACGTGGCCGGGATCGGTGCCGTCTCCGCGGACTGGGGGCAGGCCGGCAGGGACACGGCGAACCCCTACGACGTGCCGATCCGCAGCGGTGGGGCCACCTTGGGCCACATCACCGTGCTCGTCCCGAAGGGCCGGACTTTGCGCGACTCCGACGCGCGCCTCCTGCACGCTCTTGCCGCCCAGAGTGCCATCGCGTTCCGCAACACCGCCATGGAGACGGAGCTCGCCGAGCGCGTTGCCGCCCTCGACCAGGTCACTCGCGAGCTCGCCCAGTCGCGCGCCCGCATCATCGACGCTGACGACTCGGCCCGGCGGTCCCTCGAGGCTGCGATCTCCCGTGACGTGCTGCCCCAGCTGCTGACCATCCCCGACGGCGTCCAGCACGCGCGCGACATCATCGCGTCCGGGGCTGCGTACAAGGGTCTGGAAGAGCTGGTGGACAACACCAACGCCGCCCTCGACTCCCTTCGAGAGCTGACCCGGGGAGTCTTCCCGACCCAGCTGGCGCGAACCGGGCTCGGGCCCGCCCTCCGCTCCTGTCTCGCGCGCAGCGGTCTCGCCGCCGTCCTGGAGCTGTCTCCCGATGCCCTGCACCAGCGGTTCTCGGCGCGGGTCGAGACTGCGGTCTACTTCTGCTGCGCGGAAGCCGTCCGTGCGATGTCAGACCGTTCCTCGGTCGTAGTCACCACTGACGGCCGTGCGCTCCTGCTGCGGATCACCGGTGTCGCCGATGATGCGATCGACCTGCAGTCCATGCAGGACCGGATCTCGGCGGTGGACGGAGCGCTGACGTCCCATGACGGAGTGCTGTCCGTGCGCATCCCGGACGCGTCAGTCCTGCTTGCGGGAGCCGGTCCCTGATCGGGCGGCTTCTGCCCAGGCCTGCTCCAAGCGATCCGGCCCGAGCTCGGCCTTCGGCACGTAGGCCGCAGCGCCGCTGTCGGCGATGTCGAACTGGTCCGCGTCGTAGGTCGACAGCAGGACGACCACCGGCCCACCGGCGACGGCTGTCAGCTGCCGCGATGCCTCCGTGCCGTCGATCCCGGGCAGGTTGACGTCCATGAGGACCAGCTGCGGCTGAAGCTCGGCCGCAGCCACCAGCGACCCCTCGCCGGTGGTGGCAGAACCCACGACCACGAACCCATCGGTCGCCTCGATCACTGTCATCATCGCGCGGAGATAGAGGTCCTGGTCATCGACGACGAGGACCCGCACCTCCGCGTCGGGGACGAGTTCCATGCTCAACACCTCCTCCTCCATTCTCTCGCCGCGAACGCCACCTCGACAGGGGACAGGCCGCCCCCTCGAGGGTGGGCTGGCCCCTCAGGTCGCGCGAGCGCCGCCGGTCGCGTCGAGGAAGGCCAGCACCGCCATCACCCGGCGGTTGACGTCGGACTCGTTGACGACCCCGAGCTTCTGGAACACCGAGCCGATGTGCTTCTCGACGGCTCGCTCACTCATGAAGAGCGAGGCGGCGATGGCGGCGTTGCTGCGCCCCAGTGGCCATCGACTCGAGCACCTCGAGCTCCCGCTCGGTGATGCCGCGCAGCAGTGAGTTGGCTTCCTTCGACTTGCGGGCCATCAGCCCTTCGACCACCTTCGGGTCGAGGGCGGACCCACCGCGCGCTACGTCGTGCAACGCGCGGATCAGGTCATCGAGCTGGCTCACCCGCTCCTTGAGGAGGTAGCCCAGGCCGGCCACCCCGTCGGCCAGCAGATCGAAGGCGTAGTCCTCCTCGACGTACTGGGACAACACCACCACTCCGATCTCGGGGAACTCTGCCCGGATCCTCTTGGCCGCCTCGATGCCCTCGGTGGTGAACGTCGGAGGCATTCGGATGTCGGTCAGCACGGCGTCCGGTCGATGACTTGCGACAGCCGTGTAGAGCGCGGTGGGATCTCCCACGGACTCGAGGAGGTCGATCTCGGGGATCTCGGTGAGCAGTCCGGCAATACCTTCGCGCACCAAGTAGTTGTCGTCGGCGAAGACGACGCGCAGTCCCATGCGGTCACTGTAGAGCGGAGGGGCTTCCCGGCAATCGCGCTCGGTCACGGGCCCCGACCCGCACGGCCCTGTCGCGGGGCCGGAGGCTCACCCTCATTCCGTGGGGTGCTGAGCGGTGGCGCCGCCCTCCCTGGTCCATGCCTCGAGCACCGAGTCCACCGGATTCGAGAGGTCCAACCCCGCGGAGTCCTCGCTGTAGAGGCTGACGTGATAGATCCATTCGGTCCCGTCAGAGTCGGTGTGGCGGGAGCTCGCTTCGAGCGCCACAGTTTCAGCGCTGAGGGTGTCCAGACACTCCTCGTATCGCTCGTGCAGCATCTCCATCCAACGCTCCGTCTCAGCCTGCGCGCCAGCACTCTTGATCGGGACCGCCATGGTCATGGCACTCCGCGGTTGCGGGGTGGTTGGAAGTGACCGCTCTGCCA
Source organism: Actinomycetales bacterium (assembly GCA_038258215.1). Lineage (GTDB taxonomy): Bacteria > Actinomycetota > Actinomycetes > Actinomycetales > Dermatophilaceae > Fodinibacter. The sequence continues at coordinate 13,324 of JBBSQC010000039.1, forward strand.
ACGAGGTCGCCGACGCGTTGGCAAGCGTGGCCGAAGGCGAGAAGTCGAGGTCACCGAGGAGAACGACCCGAACGACCTCCTGGGTCGACCGAACGGCTACGAGGCTGCGGCCGTCATCAAAGACTCGCGGATCGAAGAGCCAACGTGCAGAACTAGGTGTCGACTGCGGCGTCACCATGGAGGGGTGGGGCAGCGCCGAGGGTGCCGAGAAGCGAAGCGATGACACCCTCAGCCTTCTCGAGGAAACGCCGATGCTCGGCAGCGAGTACCACTATCTCGATGGCCCCGTTCTGGTCCACGTCTTGGGGGAGCCGACACCTTTGAAGGCCGCAGGGTGGGGGGCTGCGCTCGAGGACCAATCCCCGCCATCCTCCTCGTCCTTTCGGCCGACCTGGGTCCGACCTCCTGGCCGATGTCTCCACCGCACTGCACGCGCAAGGTGGAGGACATGACGACCTCACCGGGCCCCACCGACCAGAGCGCCGACCAGCACCCGTTGACCGCTGCGCCGACGGTGACCGCGCCGCTAGGAGACCTTCAGCGTGCCGGTGGCATCGCCGCGCTGGTCGAGGGTGGCACCTACCTTGCTGGCTTCGGGGTGATGCTGGCCTACCTCGCCCCCCGAGGCTTCATCGACGCCCAGGGCGACCCTGCAGCGTCACTGTCGTTCCTGCTGCAGCACCAGGCCGCGATGTACCTGTGGTATCTGCTGATCTACGTGGTCGCGGGCGCCGCGCTCGTCGTCCTCACCCTCGGGCTGCACGACCGGCTCAAGCACGCCGCCCCGGGACTCGCCCAGTCCGCGACCGCCTTCGGCCTGATCTGGTCCGGCCTCGTCCTGGCCAGCGGCATGGTCGCCCTCGTCGGGCAGCGAGCAGCCATCGACCTGGCCGCCAGCGATGGCGCCGAGGCGGTCTCCACCTGGTCCTCGGTCAGCGTCGTCCAGGACGCCCTGGGCGGCGGTGTCGAGATCGTGGGCGCGCTATGGGTGCTGCTGCTCAGCGTCGCCGCGATCCGCACCCACGCCCTGCCCCGCGGCCTAGCAGCGCTCGGTGTCCTGGTCGGTGTCGCCGGGACGCTCACCCTCGTCCCCGGACTCGAGGCGGCCAGCTCGGTCTTCGGTCTCGGCTTCATCGTCTGGTACGTGTGGGTCGCGCGCACACTCCTGCGCACCTGAGGCACGGGCCGACGGGTGCCCAGGCGCTCCGGCCTCTGCCGCTCGGCGAACTCCGCCCGGCGTTGCTCGTCGCTTCCTCACGCATCGCCATCGCAGGACCGGGGGCAGGCAGGTGCTGGTCGAGGATCCGTGCCCTCCGTCGACGGCATCGGTGCTCGCGAGCGCAAGACCCGCGGCGCCGACGACTCAGGCTTGGCGGCGCCTGCCGTGTCCGACGGGCGGTGGGATCGGCAGCCTCCGAGCCTGCGCCGGTCGCGGCAGGGCCGTCGGACAGCAGGAGGCGCGTGATGTGGTGGCTGGTTCAGTTGTCATCGGAGTCGCGAACGTCTCACCAGTCTCACTTCGCAACGTGGCCTCCACCGACGGCGCTCGGTTCCGACGCTGTGACGTGCAGTCGGGCTTGGTGGGGCTGGTCGTTCAGCATCTGATGTTGCCGACGGCTTGCTCTGGTGGTTTCGCGAGGGGCTGTAGCTCGGGCCAGGCGTCGCGTTCAATGCGCGGTGCTTCAGATCGCGCAGCGCTAGCGACTGAGCGGTCGGTCCAGCTCGTTACTGGAGGGACCAGACGCCTCGGCACCTGCTCGCACGGGCCGACGCGCCGTCGTTGCGGGTGTGGGCTCAGCCGCCGTGGGCCGGAAAGTCCGGCGTGCGCCGCTCGAGGAACGCTGACCGCCCCTCGGCGAAGGCTGTGCCGCCCAGTAGCGTGATCTGCTCGTCGCGCTCGGCGGCGAGGACGGTCTCCAGGTCGGCGTACGACGAGGAGAGCACGCGCCGCGTCGCGGCGACGGCGTCACGGGAGCGGGCAGCCAGGGTCGCCGCGACCTCGAGTGCCGCGGGCAACGCGCCGCCGTCGTCGACCACCTCGTCGACGAGACCCATGCCAAGTGCCTCGTCGGCGCCGACCTCGCGGGCGGTGAGCAGGAGGGCCCGTGCGCGGCCCGGGCCGACCCGGCGGGGCAGGGTGTGGAGCAGACCGGTGTCGGCGGTCAGGCCGAGCTTGACGAACGACGCCGCGAAACGGGCGCCCCGCCCGGTCACGACGAGGTCGCTCGCGCAGGTCAGCGACAGCCCCAGGCCGTGGGCGCCGCCCTCGACGGCCGCGACGACGGGCGTCACGCCGTCGCTCATCTGCCGGGCGACGGCGTTGACGGTCTCCAGCCGGGTGCGCGCGATCTCCGGGTCCGGCGACATCGAGCGGATGTCACCACCGGCGCAGAAGACGGCTCCTGCGCCGGTCAGCACGACCGCGCGCACCGAGTCCTTCTCGTCCGCGGCCACCAGCGCGGCCAGCAGCTCACGCCGGTCGGCGAGGTCGAGGGCGTTGCGGCGCTCGGGGCGGTCGAGGGTCAGGATCCGGACCCCGCCGACGTCTTCTGCCCGGATAGCGGCGCTCATGCGCCGCGCACCATCTGGGTCGCGATGATGACGCGCTGGATCTCACTCGTGCCCTCGTAGAGGCGGAAGAGCCGCGCGTCGCGGTAGAACCGCTCCACCGGCACCGAGCGCATGTAACCCAGGCCGCCGTGAATCTGCACCGCCCGGTCAGCCACGCGGCCGACCATCTCGGAGCAGTAGAGCTTGCACGACGACGGCGCGAGCCGCCGGTCGCTCTCGTCGTCCCAGGACCGTGCCGCCTCCAGGACCATCGCGCGGCCCGCGTAGGTCTCGGTGTGCGAGTCGGCGAGCATCCCCTGGACAAGTTGGAAGGTGGCGAGCTTGTTGCCGCCTTGGGTGGCCGTCGTCGCGTGGGTCAGCGACTCGTGCACCAGGCGCTGGGCGAGCCCGACGCACAGGGCGGCGATGTGGAGGCGGCCCTTAGCCAGCGAGCGCATCGCGGTGTCGAAGCCCGCACCCTCCATCTCGCCGACGAGGTGGTCGGCGGACACGCGGACGTCGTCGAGGAAGACCTCGCACGTCGTGGTGCCGCGCTGGCCCATCTTCGAGTCCTTCGGGCCCAGCGTGACGCCCTCGCTGTCGGTGGGAACCACGAAGACCGAGATGCCCGTCGTCCCACCCTGATTTTGCTGCGCGTCGGGGTCGGTGCGCGCGAAGACCATCAGCAGGTCGGCGTCGCCGGCGTTGGTGATGTAGCGCTTGGTGCCGTTGATGACGTACTCGTCGCCGGAGCGCTCGGCGCGCGTGCGCAGGCCGCTGGGGTCGGAGCCGGCTTCGGCCTCGGTCAGCGCGAATGACGCCACGAGCTTGCCCGAGGCCAGCCCGGGTAGCCAGCGCTCGCGCTGGACCTGCGTGCCGGCGTTGACGAGCACCGAGCCCGCGATGCCGTTGTTGGTGCCGAACATCGAGCGGAACGACGGTGTGGTCCACCCCAGCTCCATCGCGAGCCGGACCTCGGCGGACATGCTCAGTTCCAGGCCGCCGTATTCGGCGGGGATGGCGAAGCCGAACAGGCCCATCTCCTTGGCCTGGGCGCGGATCCGCTCCGGGATCGCGTCGGTCTCCTCGATCTCGTCCTCGGCGCTCACGACCTCCTTGCGGACGAAGGTGCGGACGGCGTCCACGATCGCGTCGGTCTCCGTCGGGTCCATCCCATGGTCCGGCTCGGTGTCCACCTCGGTGGTCATGGCTGCTCCTTCTCTCAGGCGGTGTCGGGGTCGGGTACGCCGACGGCGCCGGCGGCGACGAGGGCCTCGGTCTGGTCAGCGAGGCCGAGTTCGTCGAGCACCGCGGCGGTGTGGGCGCCCAGCGCGGGCACGTCGCCCATCGGCAGCTCGACGTCGGCGAAGGTCATCGGCGGCAGCAGGCCGCGGATCGTGGCGCCGGGGATGTCGACGTCGCGCCAACGGTCGCGCTCGGCGAGCTGGGGGTGTGCGACGAGACCTGCCATGTCGTTGAGGCTGCCCGCGGCGACCCCGGCGGTAGCCAGGCGCGGCTCGAGCTCGGCGATCGTGAAGGCACGGGTAAGCGCGGCGACGACACCGTCGCACTCCTGGCGGTGCGCTACGCGGGCCATGTTGGTGGCGAAGCGGGGGTCGCCTGCCAGGGCCGGTTCGCCGAGCAGGTCGACCAGCGCACGCCACCCGCGGTCGTTCTGCACGCCGAGCAGGATCTCGCCGTCGGCCGTCGGGAAGGCGTCGTACGGCGCGATCGCAGCGTGGGACAGGCCCAACCGGGGGATCTGGCGACCGGCGTACAGCTGTATGTACATGGGGTGCCCCAGCCACTCGGCGGTGGCGTCGAACATGGAGATGTCGAGGGTGGCGCCGACGCCGCTGTGCTCGCGGCGCAGGAGGGCGGCCAGGACGGAGGTGACGGTGTACATCGCGGCGGCGATGTCGGCGGTCGGGATCCCTGTCTTGGTGGCGCTCTCCGGGGTCCCGGTGACCGAGACCAGGCCGGTCTCGGCCTGGACGAGCATGTCGTAGGCCTTGCGGTCGCGGTGCGGGCCGGCGGTGCCGTAGCCCGTGATCGAGGCGGTCACCAGGCGCGGGTCGACCTCTCGCAGCTGCGTCGGGTCGAGACCGAGGCGCTCGGCGGCGCCGGGGGCGGCGTTCTGGACGAACACGTCGGCCGCGGCGACGAGCCGTCGGGCCACATCGGCGCCGTCGGGCGACTTGAGGTCGACCGCGACCGACTCCTTGCCGCGGTTGAGCCACACGAAGTGGGAGGCCTCGCCGTGCACGGCGTCGTCGTAGTGGCGGGCGAAGTCGCCTTCACCGACGCGCTCCAGCTTGATCACCCGGGCACCGAGGTCGGCGAGGTGACGGGTGGCCAGTGGGGCCGCCACGGCCTGCTCGAGGGCGACCACGGTGCGACCCGCCAGCGGCAGGTGGGCGGTGACGTCGGTCATATCGTCACTATCCGCCCAGGGATTGGGTGGCGTCCAATACTCAGTCTCGCGCTGATTGATACCTCTGATGCACAATTCGGCGATGGAGATCTCCCAGCTGCAGGCCTTCCTCGCCGTCGCCGAGGAGCTGCACTTCGGCCGTGCCGCCGAGCGGCTCCACATTGCCCAGCCGCCGCTGAGCCGCACCATCAAGCAGCTCGAGCGCGACCTCGACGCGACGCTCTTCGACCGCACCACCCGCCGGGTGCGTCTCACGACGGCCGGCGAGGCCCTGCTCGGTCCGGCAAGTGACGTGCTGGAGAGCTGCCGCGTCGCCCGCTCCGCGGTGCGTACGGCGGGCCAGGGCGAGACCGGCCGGGTCCGGCTCGGCTTCGCCGGGCCCTCGTCGTACCTGCTCGTGGGTCAGCTCGGACGCCTCGTGCGCCAGCGGCACCCAGGGATCGAGCTGACGCTTCAGTCCACGACGTACGCCTACGAGGGGCTGCGTCAGGTGATCGCTGATGAGCTGGACCTCGCGATCGTGCGGTGGGATCGCGAGCCGCCGGGCATCGAGCACCGGGTCGTGGCCGCCGAGCACTACGTGCTGGTGGTGCCCGAGGGGCACCGGCTGGCCGGTCGGGAGTGGGTGACGATGGCCGAGTGTCGCGGCGAGCCGTTCGTCTCGCTGCCGGCCGACCCCGGCTCGAGCGTGCGGGACGCCTTCATCCGGACCTCCTACGACGCGGGATTCGCGCCCACCATCGTCCAGGTCGCGCCCGACTCGTGGACGATCATGGCGATGGTCGGCGCGGGCGTGGGGATCACCTTCACGATCGACACCGCGCTCGCCGGGGTGCGCACCGACGGTCTCGCCGTGGTGCGCCTCGAGGAGGGCCGCGAGCCGGTGTACTGCCGGATCTGCTGGCGCGCCGACGACGACAACCCTGCCCTGCGGGAGGTGCTGCGCGCCTCCGAGGAGGCGCTCCCCACCCCTCCCGGTGCTCCGGTCTGAGGGGCGTCCGATCGGGCCGTTTGATGCTCCGTGACGATGCGGTCGGGCGACACTCATGACAGATCAGGATCAATAAGCCCCGGAAGAAGTATTGGAGTTACCTAGGTCACAACCGACAGGGTGATGGGCACCACAGCATCTGGAGGTCCCATGTCCCGCACCACCCACGCCGCCGGCGCACTCGCTGCGAGCGCCGTCCTGCTCGCCGGCTGCGCGACGCCCAACGCGATCGGCGCCAACGGTCTGCCCGAGCAGATGGTCTGGAGCACGTACGGCACCGGCACCTCGACGTACGCCGACGTGGCCGCCGTCTCCGGCGCGATCACGACCAACGAGGGCACCCCGGTCCGCGTGATCACCTCGGACACCGCAATCGGCCGGATGGCGCCGCTCAAGGAGGGTCCGGCGCAGTTCTCCCGGACCGGCGACGAGTACATCTTCTCCTTCGAGGGCACGTATGAGTTCACCTCGGAGCGGTGGGGACCCCAGGACGTGCGGGTGGTCTGGGCGCCGGTCTCGCCCCACAGCCTCCTGGTCAAGGAGGACTCGGGCATCGACACCTTCGAAGACCTGCGGGGCAAGAAGTTCCCCGATGTCATCGCCAATCCGTCGGTCAACGAGAAGCTGGACGGGTTCCTGGCCTACGGCGGCCTGACTCGCGACGACGTCGAGGAGGTCCCGGTGGCCTACGGCGACCAGACGGCGGCACTGGAGGCCGGTGCGCTCGACGTCCAGTTCCAGCAGGTCTACGGCGCGTCGCTCTATGAGCTCGACGCCACCACGCCCGTGAAGTGGCTCGACATGGACGACACCGACCCCAAGCGGATCGCGGCCGTCAACGAGGTCGTGCCCTCGGTCGAGATCGGGGAGTTCTCCGGTGCTGCCGGCCAGGAGGAGGGCGAGAGCACCAACGGGATGCTCTACACCGTGCCGATCGTCACCTACGCCGACACCGACCCTGAGGTCGTCTACTCCCTGATCCGTGCGATCGTCGACGGCTACGAGCAGTACGCCGACGTCACCCCGACGACCGCCGCGTGGGCTGGGAAGCAGGTCCTCCACGGTCCCAAGCAGGTGCCCTTCCACGAGGGACTCGTGAGGTTCCTCACCGAGGAGGGCTACTGGACCGAGGAGGCCGAACAGGTCAACGAGGACCTGATCGAGCGTGGTGAGGCCCTACGCGAGCAGTGGCCTGACGTGCTCGCCGACACCGATCCCGACGACCTGGCCGAGGTCTGGGGCGACGTCCGCAGCGACGTCCCCGCACCCACCCCGATCGAAGGCGAGGACGCCCGATGAGTGCACCCACTGCTCCCGCGCCCGAAGGCGCTCCCGACGCGGCGACGCCCACCTCTCCCGAGGAGGCCCCGACCGCCGTGACCCGGGTCAGCGGGACGTGGCGGCTCGTTGTGATCGGCCTGACACTGGCCGGCATCACGGTCACCCTGAGCCAGGCGTTCTTCATCAACCCATTCGGCGGGACACTGCTGGCCAACCAGTACCTCTATGTCGTCCTGGCCTGCTTCCTGCCGATCGTGTTCATCTCGTTCCCGGCCACCGCGACGCGCGGCCGCGACCACGTGCCAGCCTACGACGTGGCGCTCGCGGTGCTCGCCGGCGTCACGCTGATCTACTTCGGCGTCAACGCCGAGCTGATCCTCACTGAGGGTTGGGACTACGTCTCACCCACGCCTGCACTGATCGGCTCGTTCGTCCTCTGGGCGCTGGTGCTGGAGACCCTGCGTCGTACGGCGGGCGGCGTGGTCACCGTGATCGCGGCGATCTTCTCGGTCTACCCGCTCTTCGCCGCGGGGGTGCCGATCGGCTTCCTTGAGGGCATCCAGTACGACCTGCCTGGCGTGGCCCGCAAGCACGCAATGGGCGTCGAGTCGATCCTCGGCCTGCCGTTGTCGACGGCCGCCGCGATCCTGGTCGGCTTCCTGGTCTTCGGCGTCGTGCTTCAGCGCACCGGTGGCGCGGCGTTCTTCCACGACTTCGCCCGCTCGGTCTTCGGCACCGCCCGCGGCGGCCCGGCGAAGGTCTCGATCGTCTCCTCGGCCTCGATGGGCATGATGAGCGGCTCCGCTGTGTCCAACGTGCTCACCACCGGTCCGCTGACGATCCCGGCGATGAAGAAGTCCGGCTTCTCCGGCGAGTACGCCGCCGGCGTTGAGGCCACCGCCTCCTCTGGCGGGTCGATCACCCCGCCGATCATGGGCACCGCAGCGTTCCTGATGGTCGCCTTCATCGGGGTCCCGTACGGCGAGATCGCTGTCGCCGCCGCGATCCCCGCGCTCCTCTACTACGTCGGGATCTATACCCAGGTCGACGCCTACGCCGCCCGCCAGCGGCTGCGCGGCGAGGCCCGCAGCGCGCTGCCGCACCTGGGCCGCACCCTGCTCGCCGGCTGGCCCTACCTGGCCGCCCTCGCGGTGCTGATGTATCTCCTGATCGCGGTGGGCAACGAGGCGCAGGCGCCGTTCTGGGTGGTCGGCGCGCTGCTGGCCTACGCGCTGCTGCGCCCGAAGGACCGGATGGGTCTGGGCGACCTGGCCGACACCGTCGCCGCCGTGGGCCGCACGCTGGCCGAGATCATCGGCATCATCGCGGGGGTCGGTCTGATCATCGGAGGCCTGTCTATGACCGGGGTCTCGCTTTCCCTGGCCCGCGAGCTCGTCAACGCGGTCGGCGGCTCCGTCGCGCTGATCTTGATCGCCGGCGCGATCACGTCCTTCGTGCTCGGCATGGGCATGACCGTCTCCGCGGTCTACGTGCTCCTCGCGATCGTGATGGCCCCAGCGTTGGTCACGCTCGGGATCGACCCGATCGCCGCGCACCTGTTCGTCATCTACTGGGCCACCGTCTCCTACATCACCCCGCCGGTAGCGCTCGCGTCGTTCGCGGCAGCCGGCATCGCCGGGACTAGGCCGATGCGCACATCGCTGGTCGCGATGCGGCTGGGGATGGTCAAGTACGTCATCCCGTTCTGCTTCGCCCTCAACCCGGCGCTGGTCGCGCAGGCCCCGTTGCCCGAGGTGCTGATGACCCTCGCGCTCGCCTTGGTGGGCGTGGTGGTGATGGCGTGCTCGTTCGAGGGTTACGCCCCCGGTGTCGCCCGCGTCCTGCCGACCTGGATCCGGGTCGCCGGCGTGCCGACGGGCTTCGCGATCCTGCTGCCCGAGCTGACCACGAGCCTGATCGGGCTCGCGGTCGCGGCCGGTCTGGCCGTCACCGCCCGGGTCATGGGCACCGCGGTCGAGCAGTCCGAGCCGACGGCGGTGGCCGCGTGAAGCTCACCGACCTCACCACTGCTGTGGGCGAGCACGTCGCCGACGGCATGACCGTCGCGCTGGAGGGCTTCGGGCACCTGATCCCGTTCGCCGCCGGTCACGAGATCATCCGCCAGGGGCGTCGCGACCTGACGCTGTGCCGGATGACCCCGGACCTGCTCTACGACCAGATGATCGCGGCCGGTTGCGCGCGCAAGCTCGTCGCCTCCTTCTTCGCCAGCGGCTCGGCAGGGTCCCTCCACGAGATCCGCCGACGGGTGGAGCGCGGCGACCCCGCGCCGCTGGAGGTCGAGGAGTACAGCCACTACGGCATGGTCTGCCGCTACACCGCCGGCGCGTCGGGCCTGCCGTTCATGCCCCTGCAGTCCTATGTCGGCTCCGACCTGCCGACGCTCAACCCCGCGATCCGACGCGTCGTCGACCCGTACGGCGGTCCCGACGTCCACGTCGTACCGGCGCTGAGGCCGGACGTCTGCGTCATCCACGCCCAGCGAGCGGACGCCGACGGCAACGTGCAGATGTGGGGGATCCTCGGGGCCCAGCAGGAGGCGGCCTACGCGAGCCGACGCGTGATCGTCACCGTCGAGGAGGTCGTCGACCGCGAGGTGGTCCGCGCCGACCCCAACCGCACGGTGATCCCGGCGCACGCCGTCGACGCGGTCGTGGAGTGCCCCGGCGGTGCCCACCCCTCCTACGCCCAGGGGCATTACGACCGCGACAACCTCTTCTACCGCGACTGGACCGCGATCTCGCGCGATCGCGCGCAGCTGCTCGCCTGGCTGGAGGAGTGGGTCCACGCGGTGCCGGACCGGGAGGCCTACCTCGCTCAGCTGGGCGACGAGCGCTGGGGCACGGTCGGCGTCGACCCGCGGCCCTCCGGTGAGGTCGACTACGGCCGCCGCCGCCTGCCGGCGCTAGACGGGGCCGGGGCATGAGCGACGCTGTGCACCTCGAACCGACCTCGGACGTCGCACCGTCGAGTACGGAGTTCCTCGCCGTCACCGCGGCGCGCGAACTCCTCGGTGCCCGCCGCGTCTTCGCAGGCGTTGGGCTACCAACGCTGGCGGTCGACCTCGCGCGCCGGACCCACAGCCCCGACATCGACCTGGTCTACGAGTCCGGAGTCACCGGCGCCGACCCGGAGGCGATGGCCGAGGGGATCGCGGACTCGGTCCTCGTCTCCGGTGCGGGCTCGGTGGTCTCGATCGGTGCGCTGTTCGGCTACGTGCTCCAGGGCGGTTACGTCGACGTCGGCTTCCTCGGCGCCGCGCAGATTGACCGGTGGGGCAGCCTGAACACCAGCATCATCGGTGACTGGGACCGGCCGACCGTGCGGCTGCCCGGTGGTGGGGGAGCCCCGGAGATCATGGCCAACGCGCAGCGCTGCCTGGCCGTCGTACGACGCCACGACCCGGGGGCGCTGCCTGCCGAGCTCGACTTCTGCACCTCTCCGAGCCCCGCGCGCGCCCACGCCTCGGACCCGACGATGATGCCGGCGGGCCACGGCCTGGCGACCCTGATCACCCCGCTCGGGGTGCTGCGGCGACCCGACCCGCTCGGGGAGCTCGAGCTGGCCCAGGTCCACCCGGGCGTGAGTATCGAGGACGTGCTGGCCGCCACCGGCTGGCCCTTGCAGGTCGCCGAGGACGTCACCGAGACCCCACGTCCGCGCGCCGAGGACGTCCGACTGCTGCGTGAGGAGATCGACACGGTACGGCTCTACCTCCGATGACGTCAGGCTCCGCCCCCGGTCGTACGGCCTACGTCGTGCTGCTGGCCAGCACCAGCCTCGGCACGCTCACCAGCACGATCATCACCGCGCCGATCAACGTCATCGCCGACGGCATCGGCGCGGACACGGCCGGGATCGTCGTCGCCGTCAGCGCCTTCACCCTCGCGATGGTGCTCGTCTCTCCGGTGGCCGGATGGTGCTGCGAGAAGTACGGCGCCCGCCGCCTGCTGATCGCATCGCTGGGGCTGATGGTGCTCGCGCAGGTCGGGGCGTCGACCTCGGGCAGCCTCGCCGAGCTGATCGCGTGGCGGGCGATCCAGGGCGTCGCCTGCTCGGTGACACCCCCGGCGGTGCAGCAGATCCTCGCGGGTGCGTGGCCGGGTCGGCGCGCGCAGGCGATGGCGGCGTGGTCGTCGGCGATCGGAGTCGGTCAGGCGCTGGGCCCCCCACTGGGCGGCGCGATCACCGACCTGCTCGGGTGGCGTGCCGTGTTCCTGGTGCATGGCTCGTTGAGCCTGCTGCTCGCCGTGCTGATCGCCTGGCGGGTGCCCGACGTGCTCCGCGGCCGGCCGCCGATGCACGTCACCGGGATGGTCACCCTCGTGGTCGGTGTCGGGGGTCTGACGCTGGCGATCACCTGGGCCGGGCAGGACGGCACGCTCGGCGCCGGCCTCGGTCTGGGGGTTGTCGGCGTGCTCGCGCTGGTCCTCCACGCCGTCGTCGCGAACCGCAGCCCCCAGGCGCTGGTTCCGCCACGGATGCTCGCCGAACGCCGCTACCTGCGCTCCACCGCAGCCGCGGGCGCCGTCATGGCGACCCTGGGGGTGGTCGTCGTTGCCACCCCGCTGCACCTCGGTCGGGACTGGGGTCTCGGGCCGGGAGCGATCGGTCTGGTGATGCTCGCACTGGCCGGGTCGATGGCCGTCTCCGCGCCCCTCACCGCGCGGCTTGGCGGGGGTGCGCCCCGGGCGGCGCTCGCCGTCGCGGCGACCTTGCTGGTCGTGGGCGTGGTGGGCATCGCGCTGGTCAGCCGGGCCGACTACCGCCCCGAGTCCCTCGCCGCCACGGTCGTCGTCCTGGTCGCGACCGGCTGCGCGATCGCCGCAGTCCAGGCGCGCGCCGCCCTGGGCGTGATGCGCTCCGAGGTCTCCTCCGGCCCCTCGGCCGGATCCGCGCTCGGCATCCACAACATGGTCCGCTTCGCCGGCCTCGCCACCGGCTACGCCTGGGTTGCCATCACCTGGCCGACCGGTGAGCTGCTCTGGGTCTATGCCGGCCCCGTCGTCGTGCTGCTCCTCGTTCTCGCCCTCCTGGCCGGCAGGCCCTCCGCACCCACCCGGCTTGAGGCGTCGACCACCTGAGGCGTCGACCACCTGGGGCGGCGACCACCTCACGCGTCACCCCCACCGGATCCCACCGTGACCACCGCTCGACGAAGGAGAAACCATGGACCTGCTGAACCGCCGCACTGCTGTGATCACCGGAGGCGCACAGGGCATCGGGCTCGCGATCGCCGAGGCGTACGTCGCAGCGGGCGCCCGCGTGGTGCTCGCCGACCTCGACGGCGCCGCCGCCGAGAAGGCCGCCGCGGGGCTCGCGGAGTCCGCGGGCGCCGACGTCGCGCTCGGCGTCGCCTGCGACGTGGTCGACGCCGACGCCATGGATGCGGCGCTGGCGTCAGCGGTCGAGACCTTCCGTGCACTCGACGTCGTCGTCAACAACGCCGGATTCACTCGCGACGCGACGATGCGCACCATGAGCGAGGACGACTTCGACCAGGTGATGGCGGTCCACGTGAAGGGCTGCTGGCAGGGCACCCGACTCGCTGCTGCCCGGATGCGCGAGCAGAAGTCCGGCTCCATCGTCAACATCTCCTCGCTGTCGGGCAAGGTCGGCATGGTCGGCCAGACGAACTACTCCGCCGCCAAGGCCGGCATCGTCGGCCTCACCAAGGCCGCCGCCAAGGAGATGGCCCACCACGGCGTGCGCGTCAACGCGATCCAGCCGGGTCTGATCCGCTCGGCGATGACCGAGGCCATGCCGCAGAAAGCATGGGACGCCAAGATGGCGGAGATCCCGATGGGGCGAGCAGGTGAGCCCGCCGAGGTGGCCGGCGTCGCAGTGTTCTACGCCTGCGACCTGTCCTCGTACATGACCGGGACCGTCGCCGAGGTCACCGGCGGCCGCTTCATGTGACCGGAGTTCCACCACTTGAGAGGATCGACCCTTGAATTCGCCCCTGCAGCTCCGTGACGTCGTCGTCTGCGAACCCGTCCGCACCCCCATCGGCAGGTACGGCGGGATGTTTCGCGACCTGTCCGCGCTCCAGCTCGGCGTCGCCGCGCTGCGGGGCCTGATGTCGCGCACTCACCTGGACCCCGACATCGTCGACGACGTGATCGTCGGCCAGGCCTACCCCTCGATGGAGGCACCGGCGATCGGTCGCGTGATCGCGCTCGACGCCGGCCTGCCGGTCACCGCCGGAGGCCAGCAGCTCGACCGCCGCTGCGGCTCCGGTCTCCAGGCCGTGCTCAATGCCGCGATGCAGGTCGGCACCGGCGTCAGCGACGTCGTCGTCGCTGGCGGAGCGGAGTCGATGAGCAACGTCGGCTTCTACTCCCACGACATGCGCTGGGGTGCGGGCATGACCGGCGTACAGATGAACGACGGGCTCTCCCGCGGCCGCGTCACGGCCGGCGGCGAGAACTTCCCCGTGCCCGGCGGCATGTTGGAGACCGCGGAGAACCTGCGGGCCCAGTACACGATCAGCCGCGAGGCGCAGGACGAGCTCGCCGTGCAGTCCCACCAGCGCGCCGTCGCCGCCCAGCGGTCCGGGGTCCTCGCCGAGGAGATCGTGCCTGTCACGGTCGCCGCCAAGAAGCAGGAGACGGTGATCGAGACCGACGAGCACCCCCGCGCCGACACCACGGTGGAGTCGCTCGCCAAGCTGCGCCCGATCCTCGGTCGCAGCGACGAGGCCGCCACCGTCACCGCCGGCAACGCCTCGGGCCAGAACGACGCCGCGGCGATGTGTCTCGTGACCACACCCGAGCGCGCCGACGAGCTCGGCCTCACCCCGCTGGTGCGCCCGGTTGGTTGGGCCGTGGCCGGCGTCCCGCCGCGCACCATGGGCATCGGCCCGGTCCCGGCCAGCGCTGCCGCTCTCGGCAAGGCAGGACTGAGCCTGGGCGACATGGATGTGATCGAGCTCAACGAGGCGTTTGCCGCCCAAGCACTGGCGGTCATGTCGGAGTGGAAGTTCACGCATCACGACCACGAGCGCACCAACGTCCACGGCTCCGGGATCTCGCTGGGGCACCCGGTTGGCGCCACGGGCGCACGGATGCTGGGCACGCTCGCGCGTGAGCTTGGTCGCCGCGAGGGCCGCTACGGTCTGGAGACGATGTGTATCGGCGGTGGCCAGGGCCTGGCCGCCATCTTCGAGCGGGTGTCCTGATGGTGCGCCGCTTCGGCGACCTCGACGCCGTGACCGGCGCGCTCGGGACCACCGACTGGGTCCGGCTTGACAAGGCCCGGGTGAACGACTTCGCCGACTTCACCGGCGACCACCAGTGGATACACACTGACCAGCAGCGGGCGGCCGACGGCCCGGACGGCTCGACCATCGCGCACGGCTGCCCCAGCTGGACCAGGTCCCACTGACACGGATCACCCCGGCCGACCTGACCCGAGTGCTGCTGGCGATGGAGAAGTCCGGCCGGGCCGCAAGCACGCGACGCAACGCCGCCCTGCGCGCGGTCTTCGGAGACGCGGTTACCAACGCGCTGGTCGGGGCCAGCCCGGCCGTTCGGGTGGCCCAACGCGCCGCGGTGGCTGTAGACACCGTGCTACGTCGCACTGGGGTGGGCGGCGGTCCTGGTGATCGACGACGTCGCGGCCGCCTCGAACCTTCGGGTCGTCGGTCTGTTGGGGCTGGGTGGGGTGCTCTACACGATCGGTGCGGTTGTCTAGGCGATGCGGCGACCGCACCCGTTCCCTGCCTGGTTCGGGTTCCGCGAGGTGATCCTCGCGTGCACGGTCCTCGCGTTCATCTCGCACTCCATCGCGGTCTCGCTCATCACCTACGCCTCCTGACCCGCACTCCGGGCCAACCAGCGGCCAGGGCGGTCACCACCCGGGCCGGCTCTGTGTGCACCCGTGCGAGGCTCGACCGGGCGGGGCACGGTCCCCGGTACGCAGCGACCGGGGGACGGCCCCGGGAGCAGGTGCCCCAGCAGTGGCCCCCGTCATGGGCCGGATCTAGGAGTGAGCATGGCGAAGGACCGCGAGCACCGCCGACCGCAGCAGTGCATGAACTGCTCGGGCACCGAGTTCACCGAGGAGGACACTCGCGACCCCTCGAAGTGGGGTGCGGCCTCGCACGTGATGCGCCACTACATCTGCGAGGGCTGCTCGTTCGTGATGACCTTCTACCTGAAGAAGTCCCGGGCGACTGCCTGAGCCGCCTGAGCTGGCCAAGGGGCTGGGGCTGGGCCTTCGCGATGAGCTTGCTGTCGGTGGTCGCAGGCCCGATCGTCCTCTTCGGCAGTCCCCTCGGATGCTGGGTCGGCGACCAAGGGAGGCGTTTTCTGCAGGCTGTGTCAGATTGAGCGTGGCGTGCGTCACAACCGGCCAGTAACTGGCGATGCTCGGGGATCCTCAGGCAGGCGCACCTGCGAACGCATTGGAGTGGACAGTTGATCATCGGGATCCTCAATGAGGCGCGTGATGGCGAGACGCGCGTGGCCGGGACACCGGCCACTGCCGCCATGTTGATAGCGCTGGGGTACGACGTGGTGGTCGACGCGGGCGCGGGTACCGGGTCCAGCCTCAGCGATGGGGCGTTCGTTGCTGCTGGGGCAACGGTGGGCGCGGCGACGGATGCCGATGTGGTCCTTGGCGTGAATCCACCCTCAACGACCCAGCTGGACGCGCTCAAGCCTGGAGCCACTCTGGTGAGCATGCTTGCCCCAGGTCTGGACCCCGGCCTGGTGGCCGACCTGGCTCGTCGTCCGATCACGGCATTGGCAATGGATGCGGTGCCGCGGATCTCGCGAGCGCAGTCGTTGGACGTGCTCAGCTCGATGGCCAACATCGCCGGCTACCGAGCCGTGATCGAGGCGGCCCATGTCTTCGGCCGGTTCTTCACCGGTCAGGTGACCGCCGCGGGGAAGGTGCCCCCGGCCAAGGTGCTGGTGTGCGGTGCCGGCGTCGCGGGTCTGGCCGCGATCGGTGCGGCGGGGGGCATGGGCGCCGTCGTCCGGGCCACCGATCCTCGACCCGAGGTCGCCGACCAGGTGCGCTCCCTGGGCGGGGAGTACCTCGCGGTCGAGGCCGCCGACGTCGAGGTGTCCGCGACCGGGTACGCCAAGGAGATGTCGCAGGACTACGCCGCGCGTGCGGCCGCGCTCTACGCAGCCCAGGCCAGCGACGTCGACATCATCATCACGACCGCCCTGATCCCGGGTCGTCCGGCGCCGCTCCTCATCGATGCCGCGATGGTGGCGTCGATGAAGCCCGGCAGTGTCATCGTCGACATGGCCGCGGCCAACGGCGGCAACGTCGAGGGTGTGGTCGCCGGCCACACGGTCGTGACCGCCAACGGGGTCACCATCATCGGCTACACCGACCTGGCCGGTCGTCTGCCGGCCCAGGCCTCGCAGCTCTACGGCACCAACCTGGTCAACCTGATGAAGCTGCTGACCCCCGGCAAGGACGGTCAGCTGGTCCTCGACCTCGACGACGTCGTCCAACGCGGCATCACCGTCGTCCACGACGGCGAGCTGGCCTGGCCCCCGCCGCCCGTGGAGGTCTCAGCCGCCCCGGCCCCGACGGCGCCCCCGCCGGACTCACCGGTCAAGCAGCCGGTCTCCACCCGTCGCCGCGTCGGCACGGTGGCGGTCGCAGGCGTCCTGCTGTTCCTGCTCGCGGCGCTAGCGCCGAGCGCCCTGCTGGGCCATCTCACCGTGTTCGTCCTGGCCATCGTCATCGGCTACTACGTGATCGGGCACGTGCACCACGCGCTCCACACCCCGCTGATGTCGGTGACCAATGCGATCTCCGGGATCATCGTGGTCGGTGCCCTGCTGCAGATCGGGCACGGCTCCACGGTGATCACCGTGCTGGCCGTCGTCGCGATCACGCTCGCCAGCATCAACATCTTCGGCGGCTTCGCCGTGACCCGCCGCATGCTCGCGATGTTCTCGCGCAGCTGACCAGGAGCCCACTCACATGACTGCCGAAACCGCTGCCCAGGCGGCGTACATCGTCGCTGCACTCCTGTTCATCCTGGCGTTGGCCGGGCTCTCCAAGCACGAGACGGCCCGCCTGGGGAACTCGTTCGCGATGGTCGGCATGGCTGTCGCCCTCCTGGCCACCATCGCTCTGGCGATCGAGCAGGACCTCTCGGTCTCGGGCCTGGGGCTCCTGGTCGTGGCGATGCTCCTCGGCGGCGCCGTCGGACTTCGTCGCGCCAAAGTGGTCGAGATGACCGGGATGCCCGAGCTGATCGCCCTGCTGCACAGCTTCGTGGGTCTGGCCGCCGTGCTGGTCGGATGGAACGGCTACCTCCTGGTGGAGGCCGACCCCGACGGCCCCGAGGCGGCGCTGCTCGACGCCATGGGCACCCTCGGCATCCACCACGCCGAGGTGATGATCGGAGTCTTCATCGGTGCCGTCACCTTCACCGGCTCGATCATCGCCTTCCTGAAGCTCTCGGCGCGGATCAGCTCCAGCCCGTTGGTGCTGCCGGGCAAGAACCTGCTGAACCTGACGGCGTTGGGGCTCATCGGGGTCCTGACCGTGTGGTTCGTGATCGACCCCCAGCTGTGGTTGCTGATCGCCGTCACCGTGGTGGCCCTGCTGCTCGGCCTCCACCTGGTCGCCTCCATCGGCGGCGGCGACATGCCCGTGGTCGTCTCCATGCTCAACAGCTACTCGGGCTGGGCCGCTGCGGCAGCCGGCTTCCTGCTTGAGAACAACCTGTTGATCATCACCGGTGCCCTGGTCGGCTCCTCGGGTGCCTACCTCTCCTTCATCATGTGCAAGGCGATGAACCGATCCTTCGTCTCCGTCATCGCCGGCGGGTTCGGCATCGAGGCCGGGCCCAGCGAGGACAAGGACTACGGCGAGCACCGCGAGATCAACGCCGAGGGGGTGGCTCAGCTCCTGGCTGAGGCTGACCGCGTCATCATCACCCCGGGCTACGGGATGGCTGTCGCGCAGGCCCAGCACGGGGTCGCCGAGCTCACGCGCAGGCTCCGCGACCGCGGCGTCGACGTCCGCTTCGGCATCCACCCGGTCGCGGGCCGGCTGCCCGGCCACATGAACGTGCTCCTGGCCGAGGCCAAGGTGCCCTACGACATCGTGCTCGAGCTGGACGAGATCAACGACGACTTCGCTGACACCGCCGTCGTCCTCGTCATCGGCGCGAACGACACCGTGAACCCTGCCGCGAACGACGACCCCACCAGCCCCATCGCGGGCATGCCGGTCCTCACTGTGTGGGACGCCGACGACGTCGTCATCTTCAAGCGCTCGATGGCCTCCGGCTACGCCGGCGTGCAGAACCCGCTGTTCTTTCGCGGGAACTCCTCGATGATCTTCGGAGACGCGAAAGACCGGGTCGAGGACATCCTGCGCGTCCTCTAGGCATCGGGGCCGCGTACCGGAGCCATCCGGACCGTCGATCCGTCCGACCCCACGCTTGGCCAGCCTGCCCTCCACTGCCGCCGCGTTCGGCGCCGCTCGTCTGGTCTTCCAGGAGGGCTGGCGTGCCGGCGTCCCAGGGAGCCCTGGAGTTCGAAGCCGAGGCTCCCCGTCCCGCTGCGCCTCACCGGCAAGGCGGCCTGGTGGTCACCCCGCTGGGATGCACGACCTGGGACAAGACGACGAGCGGGGTACTGGGCCCGCCGACGCATGACCGAAGCCCCTAGGAGCCGAACCCCGCTCATGGACACAGTGAAGTCCCCACACAAGGAGCAACCATGGCCGACGTCGTCGTCCTCGGAGCAGGAGTGTCCGGACACACCGCTGCTCTCCACCTGAGGCGCCTGCTGGGAGCGACGGACACCGTCACGGTCGTCTCGCCGAACTCCCAGTGGAACTGGATACCGTCCAACATCTGGGTCGGAGTCGGCCGGATGTCCAAGAAGCACGTCGTGTTCCCGCTCGCACCCGTCTACGCCCGACAGGGCATCGAGTTCCGCCAGGCCAAGGCAGTCGCGATCCGACCCGACGGTGACGAGACGGACGCGCGCGGCGCCGTCGACATCGTCCACACCGGGACCGACGAGGCCGGCCTGGAGGAGCAGATCCGCTACGACTACCTGGTCAACGCGACCGGGCCGCAGCTGAGGTTCGCGGCCACCGACGGCCTCGGACCCGACGGACACACCGTGTCGGTGTGCACCGCCGACCACGCGATCGAAGCCGCCGCCGCCCTCCGGGCCTCGATCGACCGGATGCGCGACGGCGAGCCCCAGACACTCGTCGTGGGCATGGGCCACGGGACCTGCACCTGCGAGGGCGCGGCGTTCGAGTACGTCTTCAACGTCGACCACGAGCTGCGCGAAGCGGGGGTCCGCGACCTTGCCCGGCTCGTCTACCTCACCAACGAGGCGGCCCTCGGCGACTTCGGCGTCGACGGCATGACGTTCGAGGACCAGGGTTTCCAGACGTCGAGCGAGCTGTGGGCGTCCTCGCTGTTCCGAGAGCGTGCCGTGGAGCCGATCCTCGGCGCCCACGTCGAACGAGTCGAAGCCGGCATCGTGCACTACGAGACCCTCGACGGTGAGCACCACAGCCTGGGGTTCGACTTCGCCATGCTCCTGCCGCCGTTCGGTGGCGTTCCCCTGGCCGCCTACGACCGAGCCGGGGCCGACATCACCGCCTCGATGTTCGCGCCCAACGGCTTCATGAGGGTCGATGCCGACTACACGCCCAAGCCCTACGAGGACTGGCGCGCCGAGGACTGGCCCGAGACCTACCTGGCACCCGGTCACGACAACATCTTCGCCGTCGGCATCGCCTTCGCGCCTCCCCACCAGATCTCGCGTCCCCGCACGAGTGCCAACGGCACGATGATCGCCCCGTCACCCCCACGCACCGGCATGCCCTCGGGCGTGATGGGCAAGACCGTGGCCCTGACTGTCGCCGACCGCATCAAGCACGGCGCTCGGGCTCCTGCACACTCCGCATCGATGGCGCGGATGGGGGCAGCCTGCGTGGCCTCCGCCGGGAACGGCATGCGCAACGGGTCGGCCGCCTCGATGACGATGATGCCCGTCGTGCCCGACTACGCCCGGTACAGCACCGGTCGCGACCTGCGCGACACCCGCGGCGAGATCGGGCTGAGCGGCCACTGGGTCAAGCTCATGCTGCACCACCTGTTCATCTACAAGGCCAAGGCCCGCTTCGGCTGGCGCTTGATTCCGGAGTGATCGACATGACCCCTGCCAGCCCGTCCCCCGAGCCCCACCTGGCCGACATCCAGCCCAGCGCCGACCTGAGCGGGGCACCGCTCCCCACCACGGCCACCCTGCGGCGACGCCGCAATCTCGCGTTCCAGCTGAGCAGGTTCGCGGCCTTCAACCTGCGCATCCTCCGCATGACGGCCAAGGGCCACGACTAGCGCCACCTCCGCGACCAGGTCCGGCACCAGCTCCAGCACGACGAAAGCGACCTACCCATGACTGTCGACAACCACGATGCCGGGCACGGCAAGAGCGTCCTCGACGACCTCTCACCCCTGCACCGCGCCCTGCGACGTGCGATACCCGGCGTCTACCAGGGTTTCGGGGAGCTGCACCGAGCATCGTTCGCACCCGGCGCGCTCGAGGTGAAGACCAAGGAGCTGATCGCACTGGCGATCGGCGTCGTCGAACAGTGCGACGGGTGCATAGCCTCGCACTCCCAAGCCGCGGTCAACGCCGGCGCCACCCGGCAGGAAGCAGCCGAGGCCATCGGCGTCACCTTCTTGATGAACGGCGGACCCGCCACGATCTACGGCCCCCGGGCCTACGCCGCGTTCTGCGAGTTCGCCGACGCGGCCGGGCCGGTCACCGCACCGGCACACGTGGAGAAGGCACCCCTTGCCGGCCATGCGGGAGGAGTCCGCTAGGACGTCGACCGACCCGGGGATCGGTCTGCCTACATCGCTGCCAACCCGACAGTCGCAGAGAACCGCGGTGCGAACCGGTCGTGGGGGACCGGTGGTCTGGAGTGACGAACGGCCCGCCGCCCCCACAGGGGACGACGGGCCGTCGTACGGTGTCTCGGGTCAGCCCACGTGGACCGGTGCACCCTCGGCGCCATCGGTGGCCAGCTCGCTGGACTTGACGTTGAGGAACG
>JBBSQC010000040.1:0-34575 GCA_038258215.1 Actinomycetales bacterium
ACCTCGGGAGGACCGAGGGCTGCGGTGTCATGCAGGCCCTCGAAGGGCGACCACCACGAGCAGTCACCTCGGCCCCCGCCGAGTCCCTTCCACGAACACCCATCAGGTACCCGCAGAAAGGATGGTGCCCTAGTGACCACCACGACCACCACATCCCCCCTGCTGGCGCGCCACGGGGCCGTCGAGGGCGAGGGTGCCGACGCCGGTGTCGCCGCCCACTACGGAGACCCGGTGCGCGAGCAGCGCCTCCTCGCCGAGGGGCTCGCCGTCACCGACCTGTCGCACCGGTCGGTCGTCACGGTGTCCGGGCCGGACCGGCTGACCTGGCTGCACTCGATGACCACGCAGCAGCTCACCGGGCTCGCGCCCCGCACGTCGCGCGAGACCCTGGTCCTCTCCCCCAAGGGTCACGTGGAGCACGCCCTGCACCTCGTCGACGACGGCGAGACCACCTGGCTGTCGCTGGAGCCCGGCACCGCCGCGGCGCTGGTGTCGTGGCTGGAGTCGATGCGGTTCATGCTGCGGGTCGAGGTCGCCGACCGCACCGACACCCACGCGGTGCTGGGTGAGCCCATGGGGGCGGAGTCCGGTGCGGACGAGCCGGTGGCCTGGCTCGACCCCTGGGCGGCGCTGGTGGGGGACACCGCGGCATACGGTCCGGAAGAGGGTCACCCGGGTGCCGGTCGGGCGTGGCGCGAGCTCATCGTGCCCCGGGCCGACCTGGTGGCTGCCGTGGGTGACCGCCCGCTCGCGGGCACGTGGGCTGCGGAGGCGCTGCGGGTTGCGGCTTGGCGACCGCGGTGGGGCTTCGAGACCGACCACCGCACCATCCCGCACGAGGTCGACTGGCTGCGCACGGCGGTGCACCTGCACAAGGGGTGCTACCGGGGGCAGGAGACGGTGGCCCGGGTGCACAACCTCGGTCGACCGCCGCGCCGGTTGGTGTTCCTGCACCTCGACGGGTCCGGTCACGTGCTGCCCGCCCGCGGCGAGTCGGTGACGGCGCAGGGCAAGGAGGTCGGGCGGGTCACGACCGTCGCGCGGCACTTCGAGGACGGCCCGATCGCGCTCGCCGTCATCAAGCGCAACACCCCGGTGGACGTGGATCTTCTCGTCGACGGCATCGACGCGGCCCAGACCGTCGTCGTGACGGGCTGAGCGCCGAAGATCCTGCGTCACGTGCGAGTTTCGGCCTGCCATGATGGGTGACATGGCACCCGCACCCAGCGCCACGCCCGCCACCCTGATCACCGTCGCGCCGACCGGCGCCGAGCACGCGAAGGGCGACCTCCCGCAGCTCC
This sequence comes from Actinomycetales bacterium, assembly GCA_038258215.1. Lineage (GTDB taxonomy): Bacteria > Actinomycetota > Actinomycetes > Actinomycetales > Dermatophilaceae > Fodinibacter. The sequence continues at coordinate 1,302 of JBBSQC010000040.1, forward strand.
CGACGACGCTCGAGGAGGTGGTCGAGACCGCGCAGCGGTGCGAGGCGGCCGGGGCGGCGCTGATCCACCTCCACGTCCGCGACGCCGACCACGCACCGACGCTGGATGCCGGCCTGCTCCGGGCCACGGTCGACGCGGTGCGCTCGGCGACCGACCTCGTGGTGCAGCTCTCCACGGGTGGGTCGGTGCACGACCCCCTCGAGACGAGGCTGACGGTGCTCGATGCCGAGCCGGACTCGTGCTCCCTGACCTGCGGCACGACGAACTTCGGCGACGACGTCTTCCTCAACCCGTGGCCGTTCATGAGCGAGCTCTACGTGCAGGCGCAGGAGCGCGAGGTGGTGCCGGAGTTCGAGCTCTTCGACCTCGGCCACGTGCACGCCCTCGCTCGGCTGCTCGACACGCACGGTGTGCCGTTCGGTGGCCGGGTGCACGTCGACTTCGTTACCGGTGTGCCGGGCGGGATGCCGGCCACGACCGCGGCCCTGATGGCCGGGGTCGCGATGTTGCCCCAGGAGGTGACCTCGTGGTCTGCGACGGGGATCGGCCGGGGCCACCTCCCGATCATGACCGCGGCGCTCTCGGCCGGTGGTCACCTGCGGGTCGGCATGGAGGACAACGTGGTGTTCGCGCGCGGTCAGGTCGTGGAGCACAACGCGGAGCTCGTGAGCAGGGCGGCGGACCTCGCGCGGCTGGTGCAGCGGCCACCGATGGGCGCGGACCAGGCCCGTGAGCTGCTCGGGGTCAAGGACCGTCGCGGGCGCTGAGCCGCGCTGCGGGCGAGGGCTGGTTCCGAGGAGTGGGACCCGGGGGTCACGGACCGGAACACTCACGCATAATCTTTGGTTATGGCACCCGTGCGATTCTCTTTTGAGTTCCCGGCCGTCGTCAACGACAAGGCCGCGCGGGTGGTCGCCGCGGGAGTCGTTGCCGTCGCGCTCGTGGCGCTGGTGTCCGGCTGGCTCTGGCTCTCCGCGGTGCTGGCGCTCGGTTTCGCCCTGCGGGTGGCGTGGGGGCCCCGCTTCAGCCCGTTGGGCCAGCTCGCCACCCGGCTCGTGGCGCCTCGGCTGGGAGTCCCGCGGCTCGTCGCCGGCCCACCCAAGAGGTTCGCCCAGACGGTGGGCCTCGCTCTGACGACGATCGCCGCGCTCGCCCTGGCGCTGGGAGCCCCTGTCGTCACGGCGGGCCTGCTCGGGGTGCTCCTCCTCTTCGCGACGCTCGAGTCGGCATTGGGCTTCTGTGCCGGGTGCTGGGTCTTCGGCCGGCTCATTCGTCTCGGCCTGGTGCCGGAGGAGACGTGCGCCGCATGTGCCGACCTCTCGCTCCGCCCTCGCGAGGCCGCCGCAGCCTGACGGCTCAGAACTGCTGTGACCACCCTCACGCTTGCTCCAGTTTGCACTTTGCTAACTAGAGCAAGCATACTTGGGACATGAGCCCGAACCCGCTGAACGACCTGGGCAGCAGCCTGGGCGACTACCTGCGCGAGCAGCGTCAGTCGGCCAAGCTCTCGCTCCGTCAGCTGTCCGAGCTCGCCGGGGTCTCCAACCCCTACCTCTCCCAGATCGAGCGAGGTCTCAAGCGTCCCAGCGCCGAGATCCTCCAGCAGCTGGCGAAGGGTCTGGAGGTCTCCGCGGAGTCGCTCTACGTCAAGGCCGGAATCCTTGACGAAGCAGCCGCCCCGCACGCAGCAGCCACCGACGTCCGCCGCGCCATCGCGAACGACGACGCCCTCACTGCGCGGCAGAAGAAGACGCTCCTCGACATCTACGAGTCGTTCGTCGAGGACGACCCCCGGCAATGATGCCGGCCCCCCACCTGATAACCCAGCACGAAGGAGCACCATATGTCCGTCATCGAGGACCTCAAGAAGACCGTTGACACCACCCCGTTCTTCGCCGCCGTCGGCGTGACCGACCTCGCCGTCGAGAAGGTCCGCGTCGCCGGCCTGCGCGCCAACGAGCTGCGCACCGAGCTCAGCGCCGACCTCGAGCCCACTGCCCTCCAGGCCCGTGCGACCAAGGTCGCCGACCAGGTCAAGGAGATCCCGGCCGTGGCCATCAACCAGTCCATGGTCGTCGGCGGCAGGCTCGCAGAGGGCTACGGCGACCTCGCCACCCGCGGCAAGAGCCTGTTCGACCGGGTCCGCACCCAGAAGGCCACCCAGGACCTCGTCGCCCAGGCGAACACCACGGTCTCCCAGGCCAAGGGCGCCGTCACGGCCACCCGCAACGCCGCCGCACAGGTCGAGCGCTCCGCGAAGGCCACGATCACCACGGGTCGCAAGGAGGCCGTCAAGGTCGCCGACGTCGTCGCAGACTCGCTCGCCGAGGAGACCCAGGTCGCCGAGGCCGAGGTCACGAACTCGGTGAAGCGCACCCGCACCGCCGCCAAGCGCACCTCGACCACCACCAAGACCGCGGCCAAGAAGTCCACCACCGCGGCCAAGGGTGCGACCACCAGCGCGCGCAAGACCGCCAAGGCCGCCCCCAAGGCAGCCCGCAAGGCCGCCGCGAAGGTCGGCGACTGACCCACGTAGCACCCAGCACCCGTCACCGGGTCCCTCGTCCGGTGACACCCCTGACGACCGGGGGCCGGCTCGACCGGCCCCCGGTCGTTCGCCGTCCCTCGGTAGTGTCGGGACGTGACCCACGACGCCCCCACCCCGCGGACCCCGGCTGACGCCCCCACCCCGCCCGCCCTGGCCGACGCCCCCGTCCTCGCCCACGTCACCCGCGGTGGGGTGGTCGAGTCCGCGCACCGTGCCACCGTCGCCGTCACCGGCCCCGACGGTCAGGTGGTGCAGTCGTGGGGCGCGGTCACCGACCCGGTGTTCCCCCGGTCCTCCAACAAGCCCCTCCAGGCTTTGGCCATGCTCCGCGCGGGCCTCGACCTCCCGCCGCACCTGATCGCGCTCGCCAGCGCGAGCCACTCCGGCGAGCCGTTCCACCTCGACGGGGTCCGAGAGATCCTGGCCTCGGCCGGCCTCACCGAGGCGGACCTGCAGAACACCCCGGACCTGCCCTCCGACCAGCAGGAGCGCGACGCCTGGCTCGCGGCACACCACGGCCCCCGGTCCGTCGCCCAGAACTGTTCGGGCAAGCATGCCGCCATGCTCGCCACCTGCCGGGTCGCCGGCTGGGACACCAAGACCTACCGCGACCCGGAGCACCCCCTCCAGCGGCTCATGGCGAGCACCATCGAGGACCTCGCGGGCGAGGCGGTCGCCGCCACCGCCATCGACGGCTGCGGCGCGCCCGTCATGGCGATCTCCACTGGTGCCCTGGCCCGTGCGTTCGGCGCGCTCGCCAGCGCTCCCGAGGGCACCCTCGAGCATCGCGTCGCCGCCGCGATCCGCACCCACCCCGAGTTCCTCGGTGGCACGCGGCGCGACGTCACCGCACTGATCCGCGGCACCGCCGGCGCCATCGCCAAGGACGGCGCCGAGGCGGTGTATGCCGTGGGGCTGGCCGATGGCCGGGGCGTCGCCCTGAAGGTCGCCGACGGGGGGCAGCGGGCCCGGCCGGTGATCCTCGCCGCCGTCCTGCGCCGGCTGGGAGTGGAGTCCACGGCATACGACGTGTTGGAGGACGCACCGATCCTCGGACACGGTGAGCCGGTGGGCTCCGTGGTCGCAGTGGGGATCTGAGCAGCGGCGATGCGTGCGGTGCTCCAGCGGGTGAGCCGCGCCGCCGTCACCGTCGAGGGTGAGGTCGTCGGCCGGATCGACCGCCCCGGCCTGGTGGCCCTCGTCGGGGTCACGCACACCGACGGACAGGAGCAGGTGGACACTCTGGCGCGCAAGATCGCCGAGCTGCGCATCCTGCACGGCGAGCGGTCGGTCACCGACGAGGCGGCCCCGGTGCTCGTGGTCAGCCAGTTCACCCTCCACGCCGACACCCGCAAGGGCCGTCGCCCGTCGTGGAATGCCGCCGCTCCTGCAGCGGCGGCCGAGCCGGTGGTGGAGCAGGTCGTCGAGGCGCTGCGCCGTCGCGGGCTCGAGGTGGAGACGGGTCTTTTCGGAGCCCACATGGACATCGAGCTGGTCGCCGACGGACCGGTCACCATCGTCCTGGACGTCTGACACCTACGCTGTCCCCATGCAGATCCTCGGGCAGGCCCAGCACGCGATCGTCCTGCTGCTCTCCGTCGTGGCCATCGGCGTGGAGGCCTTCGCCCTCATCGACTGCGTCCGCCGCCGCCCCGACGCGTTCGTCGCGGCCGGCAAGCGCACCAAGCAGTTCTGGCTCCTGGTGACCGGTGGCGCGCTGCTGCTGGGCTTCGTCTCGCTCGGCGGGCTGGGCTTCCTGGCCATCGTCTCGATCATCGCGGCGGGGGTCTACCTCGCCGACGTCAAGCCCGCGCTGGACCAGGTCACCGGCCGCGGCGGCAGCAGCACGCAGGGCCCCTACGGCCCCTGGTGAGGAGCCACGTCGGCCCACGCGACGGTCAGCTCACCCAGCCGCCAGCGCGAAGGCCCGCCCAGCACTGACCACCCGGCATCGACCATCCCCGCGGCCGTCGCGATGAACCGTTGCCGCACCCCGAAGGCCGCGTGCGGAGCCTGACGGGCCCAGAGGCCGTCCAGGGCCCCGAGGAACGCGTGGACCGGCTCGCCGGGCACGTTGCGGTGGATCAGGGCCTTGGGGAGCCGCTCGGCGATCGTGCCCGGGCGGTCCAGGCCACGCAGCCGCCAGCTCAGGGTGAGGCTCGTCGGGCCCTCCGGCGTCACGGACACCCACGTCGCCAGCCGCCCGAGCTCGTCGCAGGTGCCGTCGACGAGGATCCCTCCGGGGGCCAGGCGTTCGCGGGTCGCCCGCCAGGCGGCGGCCACCTCACCCTCGGGATACTGCCGCAGCACGTTGAGGGCACGGACCACCACCGGCCTCGTGCCAACCTCCAGGGGCACCTCGAAGCCACCGAGCCGGAACGTCAGCCCCTCGCGCTCGAGCGCGCGCCCCGCCGCCACCCGCACCGGGTCGATCTCGATCCCGACCACCTGCACGTCGGCGCGGACCCGGCGCAGCCGCTCGTGCAGGTCGACCGCGGTGACGGGGGAGGCGCCGTAGCCGAGGTCGACCACCACAGGACACTCACCGGCATACCGGCGGATCCGCCAGGCCTGCGGCCCGGCCAGCCAGCGGTCGCACCGGCGCAGCCGGTTCGGGTTCGTCGTGCCCCTGGTGATGACCCCGACCGGTCGCTGGTGCGCCACGCCGCCCAGCGTAGGGCGCCTACGCTGGGGGGATGTGGAGCTGGCTGCGGGTGAGGGGCATGGAGCGCCGGACCAGCCGCTCGATGGTCGCCCTCGTGGTGTCCCTGGCGGCCGCCCTGCTCCTCGGGCTGTCCTCGTGGGTGCCTGCAGCCCTCTCGCGGGACGTCGGGGTCGTCGACGTCGAGCCCGGGCTGTTCGAGGTGGCCCAGAACGCCCGTGGCGTGCAGTCCCTGGGGGAAGGGCTCTCGGTCTCGGTCTACGACCGGGGGTTCCGGATGGCCCGCGGCCGCAGCGTGCTCGCGGACACCGTCAGCGGCGGCGCACCGGTCATCGCGGTCGACGGGTGGGTCGGCGAGGTCGACGGCCGGAAGCAGGAGCACGTCACCTCGGCGCTGAACCAGGTGCGGATCGACGCCGTGGCCCGCACCGAGGACGCAGTGACGTATGCCGGTGTCGTCCATGACGACACGAGGAGCCGCCCGCTGCGCGTGGCCTTCACCACCAGCCGCGGCCGGGTCCACATGTCCGTGACGGTGGAGGACGCCAGCGCGCTCTACATCAACCTCGACTGGCGGCCGGCGACGGTCGGGATCGCCCCCGGGCTGCCCGAGCGCAACCTGCGGCAGCGGGCTTGGTGGGTCGACGCGAGCGAGGTGCAGGAGCCGACCTTCACGTGGATGCTGGGCACCGACGTCTACATGGCCCCGGTGCGCGTGCCCCGTGCGGTCGACCTGCGCCAGGACGGCCGGATCGCGGTGCACGTGTGGTCCCCGCGCGCGGTCGTCACCGTCACCGACACCGCACGGACCCCGTGACAGACTCGATCGCATGACATCTCCGCCCGACGCGGCGCCGCCTCGCGCGGATTCACCCGAGGTGGAGCCCCCCGAGGCGCAGCCCCCCCGCCGGGTGGCCATGGTGACGGTGCACACCTCGCCGCTGGCCCAGCCAGGCACGGGCGACGCGGGCGGGATGAACGTCTACGTGCTCGAGGTGGCCCGCCAGCTCGCGCGCCGAGGGGTGGCCGTCGACCTGTTCACCCGCACGACGAGCGCCTCCCAGGCCGAGGTCGTCGAGGTGGAGCCGGGCGTCGTGGTGCGACACGTCGCCGCAGGCCCCTACGAGGGCCTGTCCAAGGAGGACCTCCCCGGCCAGCTGTGCGCCTTCGCGGCCGGGATGATGCGGGTCGCCGCGCACGCACCGCCCGGCTACTACGACCTCGTCCACAGCCACTACTGGCTCTCCGGCCAGGTGGGGTGGCTCGCGTCCGACCGGTGGGGCGTGCCCCTCGTGCACACGATGCACACCATGGCGCGCGTGAAGAACCTGCACCTCGCCGACGGCGACGAGCCCGAGCCGCGCGGGCGCGAGATCGGCGAGGCCCAGGTGGTGGAGGCCGCCGACCGCCTGGTCGCGAACACCGAGCGGGAGGCCACCGAGCTCGTCGACCTCTACGACGCCGACCCCGTCCGGGTGGCCATCGCCGAGCCCGGCGTCGACCTCGCCACCTTCCGGCCCGACTCGGTCGCGCAGGCCCGGGCCGACGTCGGCGTGCCGACCGACGCCCTCCTCCTGCTCTTCGTCGGGCGGATCCAGCCGCTCAAGGGCCCCGACGTGCTCGTCCGGGCCGCCGCCGAGCTGGTCCGCCGCAGACCCGACCTTCGCGAGCGGCTCGTCGTCGGCATCCTCGGGGGTGCCAGCGGGTCCGGGGCTCGCAACCCGATGGGCCTCGCCACCCTCGCCGACGCCCTGGGCATCGGCGACCGGGTGCGGTTCGTGCCACCGGTCGACCGGGCGACGCTGGCGCAGTGGTATCGCGCCGCCGACGTCCTCGCGGTGCCCTCGCACAACGAGTCCTTCGGCCTGGTGGCCCTCGAGGCCCAGGCCTGCGGCACGCCGGTCGTCGCGGCCAACGTCGGGGGGCTGCCCACCGCGGTCGGGCCGGGAGGGGTGCTCGTCGACGGCCACGACACCGCGGACTGGGCCACTGCCCTCGCGTCGGTCGTCCTGGACCGGGAGCACCGCACGGTGCTCGCCCGGCGCGCCGTCGAGCACGCCGCCGGCTTCGGGTGGGCTCGCACCGCGGAGCGCCTCGCGCAGGTGTACACCGACGCGATGGCCCGTCCGCGGGAGTCATCGATCAACGACTCCGCGGCGCTCACCGGCATCCCGACGGCGGTGATCCCGTGAGCGTGCGGGAGGACGTCGTCGAGGTCGTGGTCGCCCACCTCAACGAGTCCGGCCTCGACTGGGAGCCCGGGGCGCGCGCGGGGGAGTTCGTCGTCACCCTCCCCGGCGAGAAGAAGCTCACGACCGTGACGTCCCTCGTCGTCGGCGGGGAGTCGCTGTCGGTCTCCGCATTCGTCGTGCGCAACCCCGACGAGAACCACGAGGTGTTCTACCGTTTCCTGCTGCGTCGCAACCTCCGGCTGCCCGGCATCGCGTACGCCGTCGACACCTCCGGCGACGTCTACGTCACCGGGCGCGTGCCCGCCGCCGGGGTGGATTCCGACCACCTCGACCGGCTGCTCGGCGCGGTGCTCTCAGCCGCCGACGACCCGTTCAACGAGCTGCTCGTGCTCGGCTTCCTCACCTCGATGCGCAAGGAGTGGGAGTGGCGGGTCTCGCGCGGGGAGAGCCTGCGCAACCTCGAGGCGTTCCGCGAGATCCTCCAGCGGCCGGGCGACCCCGAGTCCGAGGCCTGAGCGTCGCTAGGCTGGGCGGCATGACCGAACACACGCTGGTCCTCCTTCGCCACGGAGAGTCCGACTGGAACCAGAAGAACCTCTTCACGGGGTGGGTCGACGTGGACCTCACAGAAAAGGGCCGCGCCGAGGCCGTGCGGGGTGGCCAGCTGATCCGGGATGCCGGGCTGCTGCCGGACGTCGTGCACACCTCGGTGCTGCGCCGGGCCATCACCACGGCCAACCTCGCCCTGGACGCCTGCGACCGCCACTGGATCCCCGTGCGCCGCTCGTGGCGCCTCAACGAGCGGCACTACGGTGCCCTCCAGGGCCTGGACAAGGCGGCGACCCGCGAGAAGTACGGCGACGACCAGTTCATGCTCTGGCGGCGCAGCTTCGACACCCCGCCGCCGCCCATCGACGCGGGCTCGGAGTTCGACCAGTCCGCCGACCCTCGCTACGACGGTGTCGACGTGCCCCTCACGGAGTGCCTCGCCGACGTGATCCCGCGGATGATGCCCTACTGGCAGAGCGACATCCGTGCCGACCTCGCCGAGGGGCGCACGGTGCTCGTCACCGCTCACGGCAACTCGTTGCGGGCTCTCGTCAAGCACCTCGACGGCATCAGCGACGAGGACATCGCGGGGCTCAACATCCCCACCGGGATGCCGCTGCTCTACCGCCTGGGCGAGGACTTCATGCCGACGGGGCCGAGTGAGTACCTCGACCCCGAGGCGGCCGCGTCGGCCGCTGCCGCGGTGGCGAACCAGGGCCGCTGAGCGTCAGGAACGGGTGAGCGGGACCCGCCCGGCGCACCGTCAGCCGAACCCGAGGTCGAACCCGAGGTCGAACAGCCATTCGCCCGTCGAAGGCACGCCGCGGTAGGTCTCGCGCCCGGTGGCATCGTGGACGATGAGCCGGAACGCCGCGGCATCATCGGCGTTGATCACGCTGACCACCGCGGTGTCCCCCTTGAAGTTCGTCACCTTCGACACCGGGTACGCGTTGGGGCTCGTCGCCAGGAGCTGGGCGCGGGCGCCGCCGGGTGCCACGACGAGGAAGCGGCCCCTCTCGAGGCCCTCGTCGGAGAGCCGCACCAACGTCGGGTCGTCGACCTCAGCGGCAGGGATGAGCATCGCCAGTTCGAGGCTCTGGGTCGCCCCACCGGTGCGCCCGTCGTCTGCGGCGAAGATCGATCGGATGGCGCCACCACTCGGCGTGCGCGTGAGGAGGACGACCACCCGTCCGTCCCCGCCAGTGGCCGACATGGCGACCGCGTCCAGGATGCTGCCCACCGTGATGCTGTCGGCCGCCACGGTCGTCGTGAGCGTTTCGGGGCGGTCACCGGTTGCCCCGGAGATGAAGTCGGAGACCCGGTCGGCCACATCGGACAGTCCGTCGGACAGGTCGACATCGAGCCACGGCATGCTCGGGCTGGCTGGTGTCCCGTCGAACTCGGCGACCCGGACCCGCATCGCCGGTGAGAGGGCGAGCTCTGAGAGGGCGACCCCCACGCCGTCGGTGAGGCCCAGGGCACGCCACGTGCGCTCCACCGTGCCCCCCGGAGTGGGGATGACGAAACGGGAGAGCTGCCCGCTGGCGATCGTGGGTCGCGTGAGCACGACCAGGGCCGACCCGCCCGCCTCCTGCGGCAGGTGGACCGCGACGACGTCGTTCACTCCGCCGATGTAGGAGAACGGCATCTCCACCTCCGCCATCGCGTCCGAGAGGGCGTCCCGCGGGCCCTGCCACACCCGGATCTCGCTTCCGTCGGGGTCGGACGGGATGTTGATCGGCACCGCGATGACGATGCGCTGGTCGCCGACGTCGTCTGCGTAGACCAGCCGGGAGCCGGAGGAGGTCTGGGAGAGGATCAGCCCCTGGACGCCGACGTCGTTGGCGAGGCCACCGCGGGGTGGCCACTGCTGCGTGGAGTCCCAGACCGCCGAGGTCGGCCCGATGGCCGGGGTGCTCGCTGTTGACGGGTCGTCGGCGCCGACGATCCGGGCGACCGCCCAGCCCGCAGCGGTGGTCGCCAGCACCGCGGTCCCGGCCAGCACCAGGGTGCGTCGCCGCACCCCGGTGGCTTCGGCGGCGACGAGGCCAGCCGGGTCGGGAGGGTCGGGGGACTCCTCGATCAGGGAGTCCACGAGCGCGACCAGGTCGTCCTGGAGCAGCCACTCCGCCGGCGGAGCCCCGGTGGCGGCGCGGCCGGCCTCGTGAGCCGTCTCCAGCCGGCCACGCAGGGAGCGGTCGTGACCCTCGACCTCCGCCACCGGCATCCCGAGGAGGTGGGCCGACTCGCCGAGGTCGAGGTCGCCCACGAGGAGGCACGCCAACACGGCCCGTTCGGGCGGTGTGGCGCGAACCAGGCACTGCCACAGGGCATCTGCGACGGTGGCGTCCAGCTCCATCCGGCCGCCCAGGTCGCCCTGGTCGTAGCCGTTAGGCCGCAGCGCTCCGGGGCGAGGCGGTGCGTAGGTGGGGCCGCGGTGACCGGCGCTCCCCGCGACGTGGAGGCTGCGGCCGAGGACCGCTCGGCGAGCCCGCAGAGTGGGGGACCCGTCGTCCAGAGCGTCGCTCCACTCGCTGCGTAGACGGCCGAGGGCATGGGTCGTCGCCTCCCGGGCGTCCGCCGGCACCAGGGTCGTCACGAGGGCGAGACCCTCGAGCTCGGGCCAGCGAGCCGCGACGAAAGCCGTGAAGTCGTCCTCAACCGCCAGTGTCACCACCCCAGTGTCACCCGGGAGGCGGACTGGTGTCAGCGTTCGGACGACGCAACCCTCGACGGTGTGCGCGAGACCGCCGGAGTCAGGGGTCCCCTCAGAGCCTGGGGAGCACTCGGTCCGTGTGCTCGCCCAGCTCGTAGATGCGCGAGGGCGGGCCGACGATGAGCGGGTCGGGGGCCTGCTCGACGGCGCCGTCGCCGGGCTCGTGCCCCATCCCGTCGAGGATCACCCGGAAGGCCTCCAGCCGCGCCCGCTTCTTGTCGTTGCTCTTGATGACCGTCCAGGGGGCGTCACCGGTGTCGGTGTAGAAGAACATCGCCTCACGCGCCTCCGTGTAGGCGTCCCACTTGTCCCGGCTCGCCAGGTCGGTGGGGGAGAGCTTCCACTGACGAACGGGGTCGTTCTGCCGGGAGGCGAACCGCGCCGCCTGCTCGCCCTGGCTCACCGAGAACCACAGCTTGAAGAGGTGGATGCCGGAGTTGACGAGCATCCGCTCGAACTCCGGTGTCTCGCGCATGAACTCGAGGTACTCGGTCGGGGTGCAGTAGCCCATGACGCGCTCGACACCCGCACGGTTGTACCAGGAGCGGTCCATGAAGACGATCTCGCCGCCACTGGGCAGGTGCGCGACATAGCGCTGGAAGTACCACTGGGTGCGCTCGAGGTCGGTCGGCTTCTCGAGCGCCACGACGCGCGCGCCACGCGGGTTCAGGTGCTCCATGAAGCGCTTGATCGCGCCACCCTTGCCGGCGGCGTCCCGGCCCTCGCAGAGCACGAGGACCTTCGACCCCGTCTCCCGGACGTGCAACTGGAGCCTGAGGAGCTCGATCTGCAGCAGGCGCTTGGTCTTCTCGTAGTCCTTGCGCGCCAGCTTGGTCTCGTAGGGGTAGCCCTCTTGCCAGGACTTCGTGGGCTCCGCGTCGTCAGGCACGTTTGCGAGCCTAGCGCTGCGTCCCCGCCGCGGCCCGGCGGCAGGAGGCCACCGGGGCCCTACTGGTCGTCACCGGGGCGCTAGCGGAGGTCAGCGGGAGGTCAGCGAGCGACCGGGGCGCCGTCCTCGGCATCCTCATGGCTGTCCTCGGAGGCGGGGTCGTACTCGCCGGTGACGAGCCAGATCACCCGGTGCGCCACCGACACCGCGTGGTCGGCGAAGCGCTCGTAGTAGCGACCGAGCAGCGTGATGTCGACCGCGGCCTCGGTGCCGTGCGTCCACGAGCCGCTGGTGACGTGGGTGAACAGCTCGCGGTGCAGGTCGTCCATGGCGTCGTCGTCGCGCTCGATCTGCTTCGCGGCCTCGACGTCGCGGGCCGCGATCACCGACCCGGCCTTGGTGACGATCCGCTCCGCGACCTGACCCATCTGGAGGATCGTCGCACGCAGCTCGGCGGGGACGGCCGACTCGGGGTAGCGCAAACGCGCCACCTTGGCGACGTGGCGGGCCAGGTCGCCCATCCGTTCGATGTCGCTGCTCATCCGCATGCTCGTGACGATGACCCGCAGGTCGGTGGCCACGGGTTGCTGTCGAGCGAGAAGGTCGAAGGACATCAGGTCCAGCTCCTCGCGGCGGGCGTCGATCTCGGCGTCGGCGGCGATGACCGAGTCGGCGAGGGACACGTCGGCGTCGAGCAGGGCGGTCGTCGCGCGGCTCATCGCCGAGGACGAGAGGCGTGTCATCTCGACGAGGGTCTCGGCGATCCGGTCGAGCTCCTCGTGGAATGCCTTGCGCATGACGATGGGATCCTCCGTGGTGGGTGGTGTGGGTGCCTGTCGGGACTGTTGCAGCCGGCGATGAACTGGAGACGCCCCCGAGGTGAACTTCTGGCAGACCGGCGCCCACGGACAGGCACCTGACCGGAAGCGGGTCTGCGCGGCCGTACGCTGGAGGGCGTGGATCCCACGGTCGCGGCAACCCTCGGCGGGGCGGTCGGTCTCGTCATCGGGGCCATCGCCGTCGTGGCCACGCGGTGGTCCGAGCGGAGCCTTGGCTCCTCGGAGGCCACGGAGGAGCCGCCGCTGCCCCGTGGCGTGGGTGACGTGCTGTCGGTGCTGCGGTCGATCGCGGTCGTCATAGACGGCTCGGATGCCGTGGTGAACACCTCGGCGTCGGCCGTCAGCCACGGCCTGGTGCGACACGGCGAGCTCGTGCACCAGGAGCTGCGCCACCTGGCTCGGAACGTGCGCCGGGACGGGATGATCCGCGAGGTCGAGCTCGACCTCGCGCGTGGCCCGAACGCCCAGGCCAGTGCGGTGATGCGCGTGCGATTGGCACCGCTGGGGGTGTCGCACGTGCTCGTGCTCGCGGAGGACCTCACCCACACCCGCCGCGTCGAGGAGATCCGCCGCGACTTCGTCGCCAACGTGAGCCACGAGCTGAAGACCCCGGTGGGTGGGATCTCGCTCCTCGCGGAGGCGATCCTCGACGGCACCGACGACCCCGAGGCCGTCGCCCGGTTCGCCCAGCGGATCCAGGTCGAGTCCACGCGGCTCAGCCGGCTCATCCAGGAGATCGTCGACCTGTCGCGTCTCCAGGTGGCCGACACCCTGCACGAGCCGGTGCTGGTCGACGTCGGTGCCGTGGTCGGCGAGGCCGTCGACCGGGTGCGGGTGGCTGCCGAGTCCCGGGCGATCGAGGTGCACGTGGGGGCGGAGGACGGGCTCCGGGTCTTCGGCGACGGCGACCTGCTCGCCACCGCGGTCGGCAACCTGGTGACCAATGCCGTGAACTACAGCGACGCAGACACCCGCGTCGGGGTCGGTGCCCGCCGGGTGGGGGAGACGGTCGAGATCACGGTCACCGACCAGGGCCAGGGAATCCCGGCCACGGAGCAGGAGCGGATCTTCGAACGGTTCTACCGCGTCGACGCCGCCCGCTCCCGGGCCACCGGCGGCACGGGACTCGGCCTGGCCATCGTCAAGCACATCTGCGCCAACCACGGCGGCGACGTCGGCGTGTGGAGCCAGGAGGGTCGCGGCTCGACCTTCACGATGAGACTGCCCGCGGCGGCCGACCGGCCGTTCGCACCGGACAACGACACCGCCCAACCGAGGGTCGGGGCCGTACGAGGAGAAGACACCGCATGACGCGAATCCTGATCGTCGAGGACGAGGTCTCGTTCTCCGACCCGCTCTCCTACCTGTTGAGCAAAGAGGGGTACGAGGTGTCGGTGGCCGAGAACGGCAACGACGCGCTCACCGAGTTCGACTCCGCGGGAGCAGACCTGGTGCTCCTCGACCTCATGCTGCCCGGGCTCTCGGGCGTCGACGTGTGCCGTGCCCTGCGCCAGCGCTCCAACGTGCCGGTCATCATGCTGACGGCCAAGGACAGCGAGATCGACAAGGTGGTCGGGCTCGAGCTCGGCGCCGACGACTACGTCACCAAGCCCTACTCCTCCAGGGAGCTCCTCGCCCGGATCAAGGCCGTGCTGCGGCGGCTGTCCGAGCCCGAGGAGCTGCTGCCGACCACCCTGGAGGCCGGGCCGGTGCGCATGGACGTCGAGCGACACGTCGTCACGGTCGGCGGCGTGCCGACCTCGTTCCCGCTCAAGGAGTTCGAGCTCCTCGAGATGCTGCTCCGGAACACCGGGCGCGTGCTGACCCGGATCCAGCTCATCGACCGGGTGTGGGGGAGCGACTACGTGGGGGACACCAAGACCCTCGACGTGCACATCAAGCGGCTCCGCGCCAAGGTCGAGACCGACCCCGCCAACCCGGTGCACATCCTCACGGTGCGAGGTCTCGGCTACAAGTTCGACGCCTGAGCGACCGCGGCCCTGCGACCCCGCGGTCGCGCGCCGGTTCACCCGGGCGGACTTGTCGCGCACAGCCGGTGGTCACGGTGCGTCGAGCAGCCCGGCGTACTCGTTGTTGGGCAGGAGCACCGGCACCTGGACGACGTTCTGTCCGGCCTCCGCGGTCGTGACCATCAGGTTGACCATGCCGCCGGGCGCGGTGGGCACGGCGTCGATGTCGACGCTGGTGGCCGTGGTGGCAATCGCCTTCTCCCGGTATGCCGGGACGGTCGCGGTGGTCGGTGAGGTCGAGCCCTCGACGGCGAAGCCCACGTCGATCGCCGCGTCCCCCAGGTTGACCGCCTGACCGACGAGCACGCCGGGGCCGCCCTTCGTCTCCGAGACGACCACGAGGTTGCGCAGCTCCAGACCGGGCATGCTCAGCTGCGTCCCGTCCCCGGGGAGGTAGTCCTCGTCGGTCTGGACCGTGGAGAACACGGCGCACCCGGACATGAGGAGGGCGACCGCCGTCAGGCCGGCCGCGCGCAGGATCGCAGATCGTCGGTTCGTCACGGGCCAAGGATATCCATGTCCGCGGTCGCGTGCCGAGTGGGTGTCGAAGCCCGGTTCGTGGCCGGGTTCTCGTGCGCGCGGGCCGCGCGCGAGGCACGAGCGCGCTTTTCTGTCAAGGCCCGATCCGCTTCTGGGTCTACCGGATTCACGGCCCTGACCTGCGCAAACGGCATCCGGTCCGGTTCGGACCACCGCACCCCTCGTGGTATCCTAGGGGTCGCGAAAGGGGCCAACAACACATGGTTTTCAAGGTCGGCGAGACGGTCGTGTACCCCCACCACGGGGCTGCGCGCATCGAAGAGATCAAGAAGCGCACGATCCGCGGAGAGGAGAAGCTGTACCTCAAGCTGAAGGTCGCCCAGGGTGACCTCGTCATCGAGGTGCCAGCTGAGAACTGCGACCTCGTCGGTGTGCGCGACGTCGTCTCCAAGGAGGGCCTCGAGAAGGTCTTCGAGGTGCTCCGCACCCCGTTCGCCGAGGAGCCGACCAACTGGTCGCGCCGCTTCAAGGCCAACCTCGAGAAGCTCGCGTCCGGCGACGTCATCAAGGTGGCCGAGGTCGTGCGCGACCTGTGGCGCCGCGACAAGGACCGCGGGTTGTCCGCCGGCGAGAAGCGCATGCTGGCCAAGGCCCGTCAGATCCTCGTCTCCGAGCTGGCGCTCGCCGAGAAGACCGACGAGGACAAGGCCGAGGTCATCCTCGACGAGGTCCTCGCGTCCTGATCCCGGGCCCACGCCCACACTGACGTGACCGACGCCGACGCTGCCCCGTGCAGCGTCGGCGTCGTCGTCGTCGCGGCCGGGTCGGGCTCGCGGCTCGGCGCGGGGGTGCCCAAGGCGTTCGTCCGCCTCGGCGGTGCGCCCCTGCTGGCGCACGCACTGGCGACGGTCGAGCGACTGCCCCACCTGCGGTCCGTCGTCGTCGTGGCCCCGCAGGCGCACTCCGACCCCGATGACGAGGCCGACCCGCTGTGGGCTGGAGTCAGCCTCGCGCCGGGCACCCGTGTCGTCGCGGGCGGGCTCGAGCGCACCGACTCGGTCGCTGCCGGTCTGGCGGCCCTCGACCCCGAGGTCGATGTCGTCCTGGTCCACGACGCGGCGCGCTGCCTCACCCCGCTCGCGGTCTTCGAGCGGGTCGTCGACGCCGTGGTCGCCGGCGCGGCCGGCGCGGTGCCGGGGGTGCCGGTCGTCGACACGGTCAAGTCCGTCGACGCGGTGGGGGTCATCACCGGCACGCCCGACCGGTCCGCGCTGCGCGCCGTCCAGACCCCCCAGGGGTTCCGCAGGGAGGTGCTGTCCGCGGCATACCGCAGCAGTGTGACCGCGACCGACGACGCGGCCCTGGTCGAGGCGATGGGGGAGTCCGTGGTGGTCGTCGAGGGGCACCCCGACGCGTTCAAGGTCACCACTGCGCTCGACCTCGCCCACGCCGAGCGGCTCCTCGCCTCCCGCTAACCTCTGCTAGCAGAGGCTAGTGCCACAACCACATGGTGGAACGTGTGGTTCCGGCACCACCCTCTGCTGAGTGGCCCGAGACCTCGACCAAGGAGCACGGATGCCGGATCTGCCCAGGGTCGGCGTCGGGGTCGACGTGCACGGGTATGCCGCTGAGGCCGGCCGGGAGCTGTGGGTCGCCGGGCTCCTGTGGCCGGGAGAGCGAGGGCTCGAGGGGCACTCCGACGCCGACGTGGCGGCCCACGCCGCGTGCGACGCGATCTTCTCGGCGGCGGGCATCGGCGACCTCGGTGCGCACTTCGGCACCTCGCGCCCGGAGCTCGACGGGGCCTCGGGGGCCACGCTGCTCGAGGAGGCGGCGAGGCTGGTGCGCGCAGCCGGCTTCGAGATCGGCAACATCGCGGTCCAGGTGGTCGGCAACCGCCCCAAGATCGGCGCCCGGCGCGCGGAGGCAGAGGCCGCTCTGTCCGCGGCGGCCGGAGCCCCGGTGTCGGTGAGCGGCACGACGACCGACGGTCTCGGCGTGACCGGACGCGGGGAGGGGCTCGCGGCCGTCGCGACGGCCCTCGTCGTCCCCACCTGACCCGACTTCTTGCGCCACACCCACGTCCCGGGACCGCTTTTGCCCGCTTTCACGTGGCTGGGGCGCAATAAGTCGGGGGGTGTGGGGTGGGGTGGGAGGCGGGGCGGGTGGCGGGGCCGAGGTCGGGTGCGGGCGCATCGGGAGGGGGTCAGCGGGAGCGGATGCCGCCCACGCGCCGGTCGCTGCCCACGATCCGCGCCATCCGCTGCAGCTCGGCCACGTGCCCGCACAGCGCTTCGCGCCCCGGGGCGGTGAGCACCACCGTCGTCACCTGGCGCCCATCGCGGACGTTGCGCTCGAGGTGTGTGTAACCCTGCGCGCTGAGCGACTTCAGGTGCTTGGACAGCGCCGAGTCCGACAACCCGAGCTCGTCGCGCAGCGCCCCGAAGTCGGTGCCTGCACTCGGGACGAGCAGCGCGCAGATGCGCAGCCGGTGCGGCTCGTGGATCACCTCGTCGAAGACGGGGTGCGGGCTCATGGCTGGGAGCATACGTCGCACTTTCCCCACCGGAAAGGCCCGAACGGGCCGTCCCCCAGCGGCACCACCAGGCCTGGGCCCGCACCGGACTCCCCACGGCGCCCGGCCCGCGGGCTACGGTGGCGCGGTCAGCAGCGTCGCAGCCAAGGAGTCCGCCGTGTCCCAGACCGTCAAGGGTGTCATCTCGCGTGCCAAGGGAGCCGAGGTCGAGCTCGTCGACGTCGTCGTGCCCGATCCCGGGCCGGGGGAGGCAGTGGTCCGTGTCGAGGCCTGCGGGGTGTGCCACACCGACCTGCACTACCGCGAGGGCGGCATCAACGACGAGTTCCCCTTCCTGCTCGGCCACGAGGCCGCCGGCACGGTCGAGGCCGTGGGCGAGGGCGTCACCGAGGTGGAGCCGGGCGACTTCGTCATCCTCAACTGGCGAGCCGTGTGCGGCCAGTGCCGCGCCTGCCTCAAGGGCAAGCCCTGGTACTGCTTCGCCACCCACAACGCCACCCAGAAGATGACCCTCACCGACGGCACCGAGCTCAGCCCGGCCCTGGGCATCGGCGCGTTCATCGAGAAGACGCTCGTCGCCGCGGGCCAGTGCACCAAGGTCGACCGCGAGGCCGACGCCGCCGCCGTGGGGCTCCTCGGCTGCGGGGTGATGGCCGGCTTCGGGGCCATGGTCAACACCGGCAACGTCGGGCGAGGGGACTCGGTCGCCGTCATCGGCTGCGGCGGGGTGGGCAACGCCGCCATCGCCGGGGCCGTCGTGGCGGGAGCCACGACGATCATCGCCGTCGACATCGACGCCAAGAAGCTCGAGAACGCCACGGGCTTCGGCGCCACCCACACCATCGACTCCAGCACCGAGGACCCGATCCAGGCGATCCGCGCGCTCACCGGCGGCAACGGCGCCGACGTCGTCGTGGAGGCCGTGGGACGGCCCGAGACCTACGAGCAGGCCTTCTACGCCCGCGACCTCGCCGGCACCGTCGTGCTCGTCGGCGTGCCGACCCCCGACACGGAGATCACCCTCCCGCTCATCGACGTCTTCGGCCGCGGTGGGGCCCTGAAGTCGAGCTGGTACGGCGACTGCCTCCCCTCGCGCGACTTCCCGATGCTCGTCGACCTCTATCGCCAGGGCCGTTTCGACCTCGGCGCCTTCGTCACCGAGCGCATCGGCATCTCCGACGTCGAGGCCGCGTTCGCGAAGATGCACGACGGCGCCGTGCTCCGCTCCGTGGTCGTCATGGAGGAGGGCAAGTGAGCGAGATCGGTATGCCGGTGCCGACCTCCCCGGGCGGTGTGCACGTCGAGCGGCTGGTCACCTCCGGCGTGTTCGAGCTCGACGGCGGGTCCTGGGACGTCGACAACAACGTCTGGGTGATCGGCGACGACACCGAGTGCATCGTCATCGACGCCGCACACGATGCCGCGGCCATCCTCGACGCCGTCGGCGAGCGGAGGCTCACCACCGTGATCTGCACCCACGGCCACAACGACCACGTCAACGCGGTGGCCGAGGTGGTCGCGGCGACCGGCGCGACGGCATACCTCCATCCCGAGGACCGGGTGCTGTGGGACCAGAGCCAGGACGACCCTCCTGGTGGCGAGCTGCACGACGGCCAGGTCTTCACCGTCGGCGACGTCGACCTCACCGTGGTGCACACGCCCGGGCACGCACCCGGGGCGTGCTGCGTCCATGCGCCCGCGCTGGGCGTGCTCTTCAGCGGTGACACGCTCTTCAACGGTGGGCCGGGTGCGACGGGGCGCTCCTACAGCGACTTCCCGACCATCATCGAGTCGATCCGCACCCGTGTCTTCGCGCTGCCCGAGGAGACCGTCGTGCTCACCGGTCACGGCGACCCGACGTCGATCGGCGCCGAGGGCCCGCACCTCGAGGAGTGGATCGAGCGCGGCCACTGACCGGCATCCACATACGTCTGTGTCGGTGGGCGCCGGCGGCGAGGAATCGGGGGATGGGCGGTCGCGCCGGTAGCCTTGCGCGGGTGACCCTCAGGCTTTTCGACTCCATGTCCCGCGAGCAGCGTGACTTCGTCCCCGTCGTGCCCGGCAAGGCGGGGATCTACATCTGTGGGCTCACCACGCAGGCGCCGCCGCACCTCGGCCACGTGCGGTTCGCCGTCGCCTTCGACGTGCTGCGCCGCTGGATGGCCCGCGGCCACGGCCTCGAGGTCACGCTGATCCGCAACGTCACCGACATCGACGACAAGATCCTCTCGAAGTCCGCAGACTCCGGCGAGGCCTGGTTCGCGGTGTCCTACCGCAACGAGACGGAGACCTCCGCCGCCCTCGCCGCGCTCGGCGTGCTGCCGCCCACCTACGAGCCCCGCGCCACGGGCCACGTGCCCGAGATGGTGGCCCTCATGCAGACCCTCGTCGAGAAGGGGCACGCGTATGCCGCGGAGGACGGCAGTGGTGACGTCTACTTCGACGTCCGGAGCTGGCCGGCCTACGGAGAGCTGACCCACCAGAAGCTGGACGACATGACCGCCGCGGAGGATGCCGACCCGCGCGGCAAGCGTGACCCCCGCGACTTCGCGCTGTGGAAGGGCCGCAAGGCCACCGAGCCCGAGACCGCGTCATGGGTGACGCCCTTCGGCGAGGGCCGCCCCGGCTGGCACCTGGAGTGCTCGGCGATGGCGCGCAAGTATCTCGGTGACACCTTCGACATCCACGGCGGTGGGGTCGACCTGCGCTTCCCGCACCACGAGAACGAGCAGGCTCAGTCGCGGGCTGCCGGTCTCGGGTTCGCCCACACCTGGCTGCACAACGCCTGGGTGACCATGGGCGGGGAGAAGATGAGCAAGTCGCTCGGCAACTCGCTACGGGTCAGCGAGGTGTTGACCAGGCACCGGCCGCTGGCCGTGCGCTACTACCTCACCACAGCGCACTACCGCTCGACGATCGAGTTCCACGAGGGCTCCCTGGAGGAGTCGGCCACGGCGGTCGAGCGGATCGAGGGCTTCCTGCGTCGCGCCCTCCCGGACGTGGCGACCGCCCTGCCCAGCGGTGACGAGGAGCTTCCCGCCGAGTTCGGTGAGGCGATGGACGACGACCTCGGCGTCTCCGGGGCACTGGCCGTCGTGCACGAGACGGTGCGCGCCGGCAACACCGCGCGCGACGACGGCGACCACGAGGACGCGGCGGCCCACGCCCGGCTGGTCATCGCGATGACCGACGTGCTGGGCATCAACCCCCTCGACCCGCAGTGGGCCGCCGGTGACACCGTGGCCGGTGACGCCCTCGCGAGCCTGGACCTGCTCGTCAAGGCGCGCATGGCGGCTCGGGGCAGCGCCCGCTCCGCACGGGACTACGACACAGCGGACGCCATCCGCGACGAGCTCACCGCCGCCGGCATCGTGCTCGAGGACACCGCAGCGGGAGCCCGATGGGCCCTCGCCCGGGGACGGAGTGATTGATCATGGCAGGCAACTCCCAGCGCCGCGGTGCGGTGCGCACCGGCAACAAGAAGGGCCCCCAGGCCGGGTCCGGCGGCCAACGCCGTCGCGGCCTCGAGGGCAAGGGCCCCACGCCCAAGGCCAGCGAGCGACCGAACCACAAGGCCCACAAGGCGGCCGGCGCCGCGGACAAGCGCGACGGTGGCGGCGGGGGCCGGGGCCAGGCCGGGCGCACGAGCACCCGCAAGACCAAGGCGAGCAGCGAGATGGTCGCCGGGCGTAACTCGGTGCTCGAGGCGCTGCGCACCGACGTGCCGGCCACCACGATGTACGTCGCGGGCCGGATCGACTCCGACGACCGGGTTCGTGAGGCGCTGACGATCGCGACCAAGCGGTCCATCCCGGTCCTGGAGACCCCGCGCGGTGAGCTCGACCGGCTCACCGACGGGGCCGTGCACCAGGGGCTCGCGCTCCAGGTGCCGCCCTACGACTACGCCCACCCGAGCGACCTCATCGACCCGGAGAAGCCCGGCATCCCGCTCATCGTCGCGCTCGACGGCATCACCGACCCACGCAACCTCGGGGCGATCATCCGTTCCGTGGGTGCGTTCGGCGGGCACGGCGTCGTCGTGCCCAGCCGGCGGTCGGCCGGCCTGACCGCCTCGGCGTGGAAGAGCTCGGCCGGCGCGGCGGCCCGCGTCCCGGTGGCCCAGGCGACCAACCTCACCCGGGCTCTGGAGGACTACCGCAAGGCGGGCTTCTTCGTCATCGGCCTCGACATGGAGGGCGACGTCGAGCTGCCCGACCTGGATCTGGCCACCGAGCCTCTGGTGGTCGTGGTGGGCTCCGAGGGCAAGGGCCTCTCCCGCCTGGTGCGCGAGACCTGCGACCAGAGCGTGTCGGTGCCGATGAGCTCGGCGGTGGAGTCGCTGAATGCCGGGATCGCCACCGGTGTGACCCTCTACGAGATCGCCCGGAGCCGGCGCCGCCGCTGATCCCGAAATGACGAACCAGGGGCGAAACGGTCGATTAGGCCCGCCCGTTGTGCGAGGATCGGCGCCGCTGAAGCACTTCGGCACGGGGGGTGTGACCACCCCTACGACTTTCGCCTGAGAGGGAACACATGTCTGACTACGGATCGACCCCGCCGCCTCCCCCGCCGCCCCCGCCCGGCGGTGGAGGCTACGGAGCGCCCCCGCCGCCTGCCGGTGGCATGGGCGGACCCGTGGATCACCCCAAGGGGATCACGATCCTCGTGCTGGGCATCCTGTCCCTCGTCTGCTGCTCGCCGCTGGGCATCGCCGCGTTCATCATGGGCAACAACGCCCTCAGGGAGATCGACGCCGACCCGGCGCGGTACAGCAACCGCCAGATCGTGCAGATCGGCCGCATCCTCGGCATCGTGGGCATGGTCCTCCTGGTGCTCTCGCTGCTGTTCCTCATCTTCGGCGTGCTCCTCGGCGGCATGGCGAACAGCTGAGCATGATCACCCTGCAGCGCGACGCGGCGCCGACGACGGAGTCCGCTCCCCGTTGGCGCCGCCTCGCGCTGCCTCTCGGGGTCGGCGCTGCGACGCTTGCGGCCACGGCATACGTCGCGTCGGTCGACCCCAACCAGCCGGGCCACTACCCGCTCTGCCCCACCCTGGCCCTGGCCGGCATCTACTGCCCCGGCTGCGGGATGCTGCGCGCCACCCACGACCTCGCCCACGGGGACC
The DNA here is from genome assembly GCA_038258215.1 of Actinomycetales bacterium. Taxonomy (GTDB): domain Bacteria; phylum Actinomycetota; class Actinomycetes; order Actinomycetales; family Dermatophilaceae; genus Fodinibacter. The sequence goes on from JBBSQC010000040.1 coordinate 23,870, forward strand.
TGTCCGGCGCCATGGAGCGCAACCCGGCATCCCCACTGATCCTCTGCGCGCTCGTCGCGGTGTGGCTGGTCTGGGTCGTGTCCCGCTGGACCGGGCGACCGGTGCGGTGGACGCCGGCCCACTGGACGCCGTGGGTGCTCGCCGCGGGGTTCGTGCTGTTCACCATCGCCCGCAACGTCCCCGGGTGGGACTGGGCCTCGCCGGTGTGAGCCCGGCGCCGACCGAGAGGATCCGGATGTCCGATCACGAGCAGTCCGTCCCGACCGACGAGGTCCGGGATGCCGGCGCCGTGGCGCCGTCGCCGACCGGGCCCATCGGGCCTTTCGGGTCGCCGCCCCCGAGCCACCTGGTGCTCGCGATCGTCAGCCTGGTGTTCTTCTGGCCGGTCGGCATCCCTGCGGTCGTGCGGGCCGCCCAGGTCAGCCCGCGGTGGACCGACGGCGACACCGAGGGCGCGCTCGACGCGTCCGCGCGGGCCAAGCGGCTCGCGAGCATCGCCCTCGGGTCCGGCGTCGTGCTGGTCGTGCTCTGGCTGGTGCTCCTCGCCCTCACCGCGGCCAGCGCCTGACCGCGAACGGCTCAGGCCTTGGGCACGACCACCACGGTGGAGTGCACGGCCTTGTCGCCGACCGTCTGCTTGTCGATGTCCCACAGCATCCACAGGTAGGACAGGTAGAAGATCTGGTTGACCAGGCCGTGCACGACCTCGCGCAGGAAGCACATGCCCGCACCGATCGGCTGGCCCGTCTTGTCGTCGATGAGCCTCAGCCCGATCACCGACTTCCCGACGCTCTGGCCGCGGCGGCCCATCCGGAAGACCCGGTTCCAGACCTGGATGCCGATGGCGACCAGCACCCCGACCGCGATGAGGATGCCGCCGACGGCCGCCAGGGCACCGTTCCCGCCGCTCAGGGTCGTGTTGCCGTACTCGTCGACCGAGCTGCTCCTCGATACGGCCGTGAAGAGCACGATGAACCCGATGATCATCGGGATCAGCCCGATCAGGCTGAGCGCGGTGTCGATGAGCAGGGCCAGGGCGCGCTGGCCGAACGATGCGACCGGGCCGAAGTACTGCTGCACGTAACCGATCGACCCAGGGTGCATCGCCGGCCCGCCCGCGTATGCCGGGGCCGCCACCGGTCCGCCGTAGGGGTTGGTCGGTGGGGCGGCGCCGTACGGATCCGCCTGGGGCGCAGCGCCGTAGGGGTAGGCCGGCGGCTGCTGGCCCGGCATACCGGCATACGGCTCGATGGGGGACGCGGGGGCGGGGCCGGACGGGGGCGGGCCGGTGGGTGCTGGTGGTGCCGCGTACGGCGAAGGCTCGGGCGGCAGCTCGGGCGGCGGCACGTCGTGCGGCGCTCCGTGCGGTGACTGGTCGTCCTGCGGCTGGTCGGTCATGCTTCCCCCTGCTGTTCGCCGTGGTGTCCCACGATCCTAGGGGTGGCCTCAGTCCTGGGCGAGGACCGGCAGCTCGGAGGTGTCCACCCCGAGCACGGACTGCTCGTCGGGCTTGCCGGGGAGCACCAGGGCGAGGTAGTCCTCGATGGCCGCCTCGATGGGGATGTCCTGCCGGGCCTTCTCGGCCATGTACCACCGGTGTTCCAGCACCTCGTGGAAGACCTCGGCGGGCTCGAGCTTGCCGACGAGGGCGCGGGGGACCCGGCGGGTGACCGGCTCGTAGATCCGGGCGAGCCAGTCGTGGGCCACGAACTCCTCGTCATCGCCCTGCCGGGCGTTGGCGGCGGTGTAGGTGTCGAGGTCGTTGAGCAGGCGTCGAGCCTGGTTCTCCCGCACGTCCAGCCCGGTGAGGCGCAACAGCCGCCGGGAGTGGTGGCCGGAGTCGACCACCTTGGGCTGGATGCGGATCGAGGTGCCGTCGATGTCGGTGGTGATGGCGACCTCGTCGACGTCGAAACCGAGGGCGTTGAGCCGCCGGATGCGGTCGTCGACCCGCCAGCGCTCGCCGTCGTCGATGAGCTGGGAGCCGGTCAGCTCGTCCCAGAGCTCCCGGTAGCGGGTGACGATGCGCGCGCTGACGGCCACCGGGTCCCGTTCCTCCTGGAGCAGGCCACCGGCCTCGAGGTCCATGAGCTCGCCGGCGATGTTGACCCGGGCGATCTCCAGGTCGTGCTCGCGCTGACCGTCGCTGAGCTGGGGGCGGAGCTCGCCGGTCTCGGCGTCGACGAGGTAGGCGGCGAAGGCACCGGCATCCCGCCGGAAGAGGGTGTTGGACAGCGAGACGTCACCCCACCAGAAACCCGAGAGGTGCAGGCGCACGAGCAGCACGGTGAGGGCGTCGATGAGGCGCACCGCGGTGCCCTTGCGCAGCGACTGGCTGTAGAGGGCGCGGTAGGGGAGGGAGAACTGGAGGTGCCGGGTGATGAGGCAGGCGTCCAGGGGGGTGCCGTCGCGGGCCTCTCGCCCGCTGATCACCGCGAACGGGACGACACAAGGCATGTTGAGCTTGTTGAGGTTGCGCAGCATCTCGTACTCGCGCTGGGCGATGTCGGCCTTGATCTCCTTGACCGCGAGCACCCGCCCGGACAGCCGCACGAACCGCACGACGTGCCGGGAGATGCCGCGCGGCAGGGCGGCGAGGAGCTCCTCGGGCCACTCCTCGAGCGGGATCCGCCATGGCAGGTCGAGGAGGGCGGGGTCGGGCCGCGCGGCGGTGATCTGAAGTGCCATCTCGCTGGTGTCCCCTCGGGTGCGGCGGGTGCGGCGGGTGCGGCGGGTGCGGCGGCGGACGTCGCACCCGCTGGGATGCCGCGACGCCCCGGACGACTGGCGTCCGGGGCGTCGCGATGACCAGTCTCGCTCGGCCTCAGCTCAGGCGCTGGCCCGACTTGGCGTCGAACACGTGCAGGTGGTCGGGGTTGGGGTAGACGAAGACCTTGCCACCCTTCTCGGGGACCTTGCGGCCGTCGACGCGCGCGATGAACGGCTTGTCGAGGTTGTCGTCACCGCCCTCGAGCGTGATGCTCTCATCGGACGGCGTGCCGTAGATGTAGGCGTCGGCGCCCAGCTCCTCGACAACGTCGACGGTGAGCTCCATGCCGTCCTCGTTGGTCGTGACCTCGACGTCCTCGGGGCGCACCCCGACGACGACGTTGCCGCTGACACTCTTGAGGGACTCACGCGAGATCGGCACCCGGTGCGTCCCGAACATCGCGCCACCGTCGGTGACCGGCACCGAGACGAGGTTCATCGCCGGGGAGCCGATGAAGCCTGCGACGAACACGTTGTTGGGCTCGTCGTACATCTCGCGCGGGGAGGCGCACTGCTGGAGGATGCCGTCCTTGAGCAGCGCGATCCGGTCGCCCATCGTCATGGCCTCGACCTGGTCGTGGGTGACGTAGACGGTCGTGACCCCGAGCCGGCGCTGGAGCGAGGCGATCTGGGTGCGGGTCTGCACGCGCAGCTTGGCGTCGAGGTTGGAGAGCGGCTCGTCCATGAGGAAGACCTGGGGCGAGCGGACGATGGCGCGGCCCATGGCGACGCGCTGGCGCTGGCCACCGGAGAGCGCCTTCGGCTTGCGCTCGAGGTAGTCGGTGAGGTCGAGGATCTTGGCGGCCTCGTCCACGCGCTTGCGGATGTCCGCCTTGTCGGTGCCGGCAATCTTCAGGGCGAAGCCCATGTTGTCGGCGACGGACATGTGCGGGTACAGCGCGTAGTTCTGGAAGACCATCGCGACGTCGCGGTCCTTGGGCGAGAGGTCGGTGACGTCGCGGTCGCCGATCCAGATCTTGCCGTCGTTGACCTCTTCGAGGCCGGCGAGCATGCGCAGCGAGGTGGACTTGCCACACCCGGAGGGGCCGACCAGGACGAGGAACTCCCCGTCGGCGACATCGATGTCGAGGCGGTCTACCGAGGGGGTGTCGTTACCCGGGTAGATGCGGCTCGCGGAGTCGAACTTGACAGTTGCCATGGCGTCATTGCCTTCCTTCACCGGCAGGAACGTGCCGGACGATCCGTTGTAAAGGTGGGGTGGAGCTCCCGCCACATCGGTGTAAGCGGTTTCGCCAGTATGCCGTGTCCGCGCCTCCCGCGGTAGGCCCACGTCGTGCCCGTCTCGCCTCCCGACACGGGCGGCGGCATCCGAAGTCGTCCTTGGTTTGGCCGCCATGGTGTCCAAACCGGGGGATGGCGTCGAGGTTTGGGCGCCCCCCGGGGGTTTCGCCACCATGGTGTCCAAACCCGGGACCCACGGGAAGCGACAACCCCGCGCGGAGGCGCGTTGTTAGGCTCCGGCGCGTGAGTGAGTCGCGCTCGGCCCGCCTGGCGGACCTCGCCGCACAGGCCGGTGTCAGCGAGGCCACGGTGAGCCGGGTGCTCAACGAGCGGCCGGGCGTCTCGGAGACCACGCGCGACGCGGTGCTCACCGCGATCGACGTGCTCGGCTACGACCGCCCGGCCCGGCTCAAGGCGACCTCGGCGCCCCTCGTGGGGCTCCTCGTCCCCGAGCTCGTCAACCCGATCTTCCCGGCCTTCGCGCAGGTCATCGAGGCGGCGCTCGCGGCCGAGGGCTTCACGACCGTGCTGTGCCCCCTCACCCCGGGCGGGGTGCAGGAGGACGACTACGTGCGGATGCTGCTCGACCGTGGCGTCTCGGGCCTCATCTACGTCTCCGGCCAGCACGCGGACGCCACCTCCGACCCCGGTCGCTACCGCGTGCTGCGTGACCGCGGGCTCCCGATCGTGCTGGTCAACGGCTTCCTCGAGGGTGTCGACGCCCCGTTCGTCTCCAACGACGACGTCACCTCGATGGACCTCGCCGTCAACCACCTCGTGCAGCTCGGGCACACCGAGATCGGTCTCGCCCTCGGCTCGGAGCGCTACACCCCGGTGATCCGCAAGGTGCGCGGCTTCCGCGAGGCGATGCGCGAGCACCTCGGGGCCGACCCGGCCCACCTCGACCGCCTCATCACCCACACCGTCTTCAGCCTCGAGGGGGGTGCGGCAGCTGCGGGCCGGCTCATCACCCGCGGCGCCACGGCGGTGATCTGCGGGTCGGACCTGATGGCGCTCGGCGCGATCCGCCAGGCCCGCTCGATGGGGCTGGGCGTCCCGGCCGACGTCTCGGTGGTGGGCTACGACGACTCGACGATCATGGCCTTCACCGACCCCCCGCTCACGACGATCCGGCAGGCCGTCGAGGCGATGGGGGATGCCGCGGTGCGGGCCCTGCTCGACGAGGTCGCGGGCGAGCCCCACCCCCGCGCCGAGTACGTGTTCCGGCCCGAGCTGGTGGTGCGGGGCTCGACGGGGGCGGCGCCGCACCGGCCGTGAGAGGCGGGTCTCTCCTCTGGCGCGTCACCGGTGGCACCCCTATCGTTCGGGCATGAGGATCTCGGACGTGGTCAGGCGCAAGGGTGGGAACGTCGTCACGGTGCGGTCGGACGCCACCGTCGAGGAGCTGCTGGCGCTGCTCTCGGAGCACAAGATCGGTGCGGTGGTCGTCAGCGACGACGGTGAGGGGGTGGACGGCATCGTCAGCGAGCGCGACATCGTGCGGCACCTGCACACCGATGGCGTGAGCCTCCTGGGCGCCCCGGTCGCGCAGATCATGACCGCCGAGGTGCACACGTGCAGCCCGGAGGACGGCCTCGACGAGCTCGAGACGGCGATGACCGAGCGCCGGATCCGCCACGTGCCGGTGGTCGTCGACGGCAAGCTCAAGGCCATCGTCAGCATCGGCGACGTCGTGAAGAACCGCATCGACGACCTCCAGGCCGAGCGCGACCAGCTGCGCGACTACATCCAGCAGTAGCCAGCCGCGGCCGGGACCTGATCGGGGGCCTGATCCGGACCTGATCCGGCCCTGTGGGCGAGGATGACGACGCGGCGGTGGCGGGTTCAGCAAAGACCCAGCCGGACGGCATACCGTTGACCCATGACTGCCGACGCCTTCGCCGATGGCCGAGGGCCGGAGGAGGACGAGACCCAGGGGCTGCGCGAGCACGCCCGCCTGGGTCAGTACCGTCTCGTCCAGAAGCTGGGCGAGGGTGGGATGGGCGTGGTCCACCTGGCGCTCGACCGGCACGGCCGGGCCGTGGCCGTGAAGGTGCTCCGGCCGCACGTCGCGAACGACCCCGACGCCCGCGCGCGGCTGAGCCGTGAGGTCGAGACCCTGAGCCGCATCCGCAGCCCACGGGTGGCCCCGGTGATCGACGCCGACGTCGACGGCGTGATGCCCTACATCGTCACCCGCTACGTGCCCGGGCCCTCACTCGACGACCTCGTGGCCGAGCGGGGGCCTCTCGCACCGCACGACCTGCACCGGGTCGCCGAGGGGCTGGCCGAGGCGCTCGACGTGATCCACACCGCGCAGGTCGTGCACCGTGACGTCAAGCCCGGCAACGTGCTGCTCGTCGACGGCGACCCGGTGCTCATCGACTTCGGCATCGCGCACGTGGCCGACGACATCCGGCTGACGATGACCGGGCTCGTCATGGGCACGCCGGGCTACCTCGCGCCCGAGGTCGTCGGCGGCGAGGACGTCACCCCGGCCACCGACTGGTGGGGCTGGGCCGCGACCACGGCCTTCGCCGCGAGCGGGTCGCCGCCGTTCGGCCGGGGCGGGATGAATGCCGTGCTGGCCCGGGTCTCGCAGGGCGAGCCGGACCTCAGCGCCGTCGACCCCCGCATCGAGCCGCTGCTGTATGCCGCGCTGTCACCGCACCCCGACGACCGCCCGCACCACGACGAGGTCGTCCGGGCGCTTGAGCGCTTCGCCCACGGCGCGCCGGTGACCGAGGCCATCACGATGCGAAGGGTGCGGCCCGTGACCCAGGCGCTGTCGACGACCTCCACCACTGTGCTGCCGGTCGCCGCCGCGGCCGCGCTGCGGCAGGCGCCGCCCCCTTGTGCGCCGGCCCTCGCTTCGCCCCAACCTGCGCCACCCGCGCCGCCTTTCACGTCACCTGCCGCGCCACCCGCGCCGCCTTTCACGTCACCTGCCGCGGCGCCGGTCGCTCCGCCTCCCCGCCAGATCGCGCCGCGGGTGGACCCGGCACCGGCCTGGCAGTACCCCGGCCCGGAGGAGCCGCGGCCCTCCGATGCCGTCCTGCCCGAGGGTGAGTCCGACTGGGATGCCGCCCGCAAGGGTCACGGCATCCACGCGGACCCGCGGATCGGCCGCCCGACCCGCAGCGGCATCCTCCTCTCCCTCCTCGCGCTGCTCGCGGCGCTCACCGCCAGGGCGCCGCTGGTCGCCCTGGTCGCGCTCGCGGTGTGGGTCACCCTGGCTCGCACCGCCGACCGGTCGGTGACGTCCCTGGTGATGCGGCGCCACGAGCGCGGTGCGCGAGGGTCGGACGTCGCCGTGGCGGTGGCGACGAGCCCGTGGCACCTCGTGCTCGGTGCTCTCGGGGCCGTGGTGACGGTGGCGCTCCCGCTGCTCGTCGGGGTGTGTGCGATGTTCGCCACCGCCCTCGTGCTCAGCACCGCGGTCGGCTCCGGCGGTCGCGCCGACGGCGTGGTGCCCCTGGCGGCGGCGGGCATCTTCGCGGGGCTCACCGCCTGGTGGGGCCCCGGGGGAGCGGGCCTGCGGCGCGGGAGCCGCAGCATCGTGCGCGGTGTGGCGCCCGGACCGACGACGGCCCGGGTCGTCGCGGGGGCGCTGCTGCTGGGCGCCACCGTGCTCCTGGCCATCTCCGTGGTGGAGGGTGACCCTTCGTGGACGCCTCGTCAGGACGCCCCCGGTTGGGTCGACCAGGTGGTGCCGGCACCATGACGACTCCTCCCCGTGACAAGCGAGGCCGCCTGATCCGCGGCGACTCCCCGACCGAGCCGATGCCGATGCGCGACCTCCTGCGTCGCACGCCCTACCGGAACGCCCGGATCCCGGCCGAGGCCGCCGAGGAACAACAGATGCGGCAGGCCCTCGACCTCTCGGCGCGGGTCGGCGAGCTGATGATGCGCTCCGGCGCCGGCGCGCCCCAGGTGCAGGGCAGCGTCGCGGCCGTGGCGGCGGCCTGCGGGGTCGACGTGGTGGAGCTCGACATCACCATGCAGTCCCTCCTCATCCAGGCGACCAGCTCCGACGGCGTGCCGCGCACCCTGTTGCGGGTGGTGCGCCAGACCCGCCACGACTACGCCCGGCTCGTCGCGATCCACGAGCTGGTGGAGGCCCTCGTCGCGGGGGACGTCACGCCCGCGGAGGCCGAGAAGCGGCTGCGGGTCATCAAGCGGCATCCGCGCAACTACCAGGCGTGGGTCGTCAACCTGGCCAGCGCGAGCCTCGCCTCGGCCGTCGCCGTGATGATCGGGGCGACGGCGCTCGCGGCCTTCCTCACGATCCTCGTGGTGCTCCTCGTCACCGGCATCAACCGGCTGCACGCCCGCATCGACCTGCCGGAGTTCTACGGCAACGCGATCAACGCGTTCGCCGCCACGGTGCTCGCCGGTGGCTTCTACTTCCTCGGAGCCGCGGGGGTGATCTCCCTGGGGGGCAGCGACTTCGCGTTCATCGTGGCCGGAGGGATCGTCGCGATGCTGCCGGGGCGCACCATGGCGTCGGCCATCGAGGACGTGCTCTTCGGGTATCCCCTCACCGGCGCGGGGCGGCTGCTCGGGGTGGCGCTCTCACTCACCGGGCTGATCATCGGCATCGCGCTCGGGCTGAGCGTGCTGCTCTCGATCACCGAGCTGCTGGGCAGCGACTTCGTCTCGCCGGGCGTGCTCGACCTGCGCACCGGGCAGTCGACCGTGGCGGCCGCGATCGGTGGCGCCGTCGTCGTCGGGTTGGCGGGCTCACTGACCGTGCAGTCGCGGCGACGCCTGGTGATCCCCATCGGGCTGCTCAGCGCGGGCGGCGCCATCGTCTATGCCGTGCTCATCAGGGGCATCGGCATGGGGCCGATCACCTCCACCGGGGTCGCGGCCGTGAGCCTCGGGCTGGTCGGCCGGATGGTGGCCCAGCGGATGGACTCCCCGTCGATGGTGCTGGTCGTGCCGGCGAGCTTCGGGCTGCTGCCCGGTCTGGCGATCTTCCGCGGACTCTATGAGCTGGTGGCCCAGTCCGGTGGCAGCGCGGGCCTGCTCTCGATCCAGTCGGGGATCACGACCCTCCTGGGGGCCGGCGCGATCCTGCTCGCCATCGCGACGGGCACGGTGTTCGGCGAGATCATGGCCTCGCCGATGGACCGCACGTCCCGCCTCCGTCGTCGCACCAGGCCGCGGGATGCCGGGTCGGTGAACTGAGAGCCCCACCGGGGAGGGTGCGCGCTCGGCCGGCTCACCGGCATACCGTGTGGGCCATGCACGCGCGCACGCTGTCCGCCAGCCTGGTCCTCGCCGTCCTCGGGGTGTCGGCCTGCACCGGGGAGGAGCCGGCCGCGGTGACCTCGACCCCGGCGCCGGTCGTGTCCTCGGCCACGCCGACCCCGACGCCGGCCGTGGTGGTCAGCGGTGCCGATGCGAAGCTCACCGCGGTGCTCGAGAAGCTGTATGCCGGTCGCACGGGTGTGAAGGCCAAGGCGTCGGTGGGGACGTGGGGCAAGGAGAAGGTCGCGGTGGTGACCGCGGGCAAGGACGTGACCCTGGCCGTCGGGCCGTCGTGGACGGTGGTCGGCGGGTGGTGGCCCTCGCTCGACAAGCCGACCCCGCAGGTGGGGAAGGGCCCGCGGTTCGTGCTCGTCGTGGGGTCGGACGCCCGGCCGGGGAAGTCGCTCAAGGGCACGCGCGGTGACACGCTGCAGGTGCTCGGGATCGACGGCAAGGGCGGCGGCGGCGTGATGGGCATCGCCCGTGACGTCTGGGCGCCGATGCCGGGCGGTGGGAAGGCGAAGATCAACGCGGCGTTCGCGTACGGCGGGGGCAAGGGCCAGGTCGACACGGTCGAGGAGGTGACCGGGCTGCCGATCGAGGGCTACGTCGCGACGGGCTTCTCGGGGTTCCGGGAGATCGTCGACGAGTCGGGCGGCATCCCGATGGACCTCGCGACCAAGCTCGTGTTCCTCGGCAAGCGCACCATCGACGCCGGGAAGCAGACCCTCAGCGGGAAGCAGGCGCTGGACTACGCCCGGGAGCGCAAGTCGCTGCCCGACGGTGACTTCGGACGCTCGGCGCACCAGAGCGAGCTGCTGCTCGGTGCGGCCGTGAAGGCGCGGCTCGCGGGGGTGGGCAGCGTGCCGAAGACCATGACCTTGGTGAGCAAGAACGCGGAGAGCGACCTGTCCGCCGAGGAGGCGCTGACCTTCGTGGCCGCGTTCTACCAGGTCGACCCGCGAAAGGTCGGGCACCGGGTGGCCAAGGGCGGGTTCGGCACGTCGTCGGACGGGCAGTCGATCGTCATCCTGGACGCGGCGTCGAAGAAGGCGTTCAAGAGCTTCGCCGACGGTCGACTCTGACGGGGCGCTTTGACGGGAGGCCCTGACGTGGCGCCTCAACAGGCGACTCGTTTCCGGGACGGACAGCGGTTTGCGTAGAGTGTGGGCGCGCTCGCGCCGGTCGTTCGGGGCGACGTGCTGGCGTGGCGCAATTGGTAGCGCACCTGTCTTGTAAACAGGCGGTTAGGGGTTCGAGTCCCCTCGCCAGCTCTCGCTCTTGGCCTTGCTCTTTACCCCTCTGACACGAAGATTCCCTTGAGTTGGACTGGGGCTGGGTTCAGACGGCGCGGTCGAGGGTGACTGCGTAGCCCATCGCTTCGAGTTGGTGGAGGGCCCGGTTCTTGGCACGTTCGGGGTGGAGCCTGCTGAAGTAGT
>JBBSQC010000041.1:0-34043 GCA_038258215.1 Actinomycetales bacterium
CACCGTTCGAACGTCGTCGTCACCGCCACCCCCTTGCCTTGAGCGTCGGGGGGGGGGGGGGGGGTGGGGGGGGACCCCCAAACCCCCCCCACCACCGGCGGGGGGGGGCCGCGGGGGGGGGGGGCGGCTCCCCCGCCCCCCGCCCCCCCGGTTGTGTGGGGGTTGGTCTGTCCCCCCCACCCCCCCCCCCCCCCCACGACGCTCAAGGCAAGGGGGTGGCGGTGACGACGACGTTCGAACGGTGGCTGCGCAGCTCGGGGATGTACTCGCCGCCGCAGGTGATGAGCACGAGCCGGGGCTTCCCGTCGCGCGCGAAGATCTCGTCCACGGGGAGCGCCTTCTTCACGATCGCCTTCCGGCCGACGACCTTGTAGCGAGTGGTCGTGCCTGCGGCGTCGGTGACCCTGACGACCATCCCAGGCTCGGCGTCGCGCAGGGCGGCGAGCGCACCGGCGCCGTCCTCGCGCGTGGCCACGTGGCCGGCGATGACGGTGTTGCCGCGGGGGTCGGCGGGGGCGGACCCGAAGCGGTACCAGCCGACGCTCATGGGCTCGGCGGGGATGACCATCGCGCCGTCCTCCTGAACGCCGACCGGGTTCACCGCGGCATCCACGCCGAGGTTCTTGATGACCAGGCGGGTCGGGTGCGGAGCGGTCGTGCGGCGCAGGGAACCCACCGAGGCGTCGCGCACCGTCGGACGGGGCAGGGCCCGGGATGCCGCGGCAGGGGGCGCGCCGGCAGCCGGCGCGCTGGCGCCGGCGGTGGGGGCGAGGGCGCTGGTCCCCGCGAGACTGGCGATGCCGTCACCCGCGGAGTCACCCGGGCGGGTGAGAGCCCAGCTGAGCAGGGCCACGACGGCGGTGACGCTGACCAGCGCACCGAGCACCGCGACAGCGTTCCAGCCGTTGAGTCTGTCTCGGGAGATCACGTTCTGTCCTTGGGGCTCGTGCTCGTGCGCCGAGGCCGGGGACCCGTCGTGGCGGGCCCCCGGCTCCGGATGGTGCGCGGTGTCGGTCAGGCGTTGACGCGACGGGCCCGCAGTGCGGCCCCACCGGCGAGCAGGGCGCCCATGGCCGCGATGATGGCGAGCACCATCGGGGTGCTGTCGCCGGCGAGGTCGGCGGTGCCCGAGGGCACGCCTGACGGGGAGGACTGCATCCCGTCGATGGTCTGCACGGCGACCGCGAGGTTGTCGTCGGCGGCCGAGCCCCATGCGTACACGATGGTCTCGGCGCCTTCGGTGACCGGCACGTCGGCCGGGCCGATGACCGGGTCGGTGGTGCCCTCGAGGGCGACGGAGGCGGACACTGTGCCGGCCGGGAGGTCGGCGCTGTCCTCGTTGGGGTTGGTCAGCCCGGTGAAGACGGCCTCGCCACCGGCGAGGACGTCGACGGCCGGGGCAGCAGCGGTGTGGCGCACCACGAGTCGGCCCTGCCCCGCAGCGATCTTGCTCAGGTCGTTGACGAACGGGGTGAGCACCGGTGTGCCGTCGGCGTCGAGGTGGGCCGCGACGGTGATGTTGGCGCCGGCCGGGACCTCGACGTCGTTGGCCTCGATGGCCGGGTCGCCGCTCGGGTCATCACCGGCTGCGAAGACGGCGAGGTTGTAGGTGCCACCGGGGATCATGACCGGGTCGGTGATCGTGCCGGGCTTGAAGTCCGTGAGCAGGGCCTCGTCCGCGGAGTACTCCGCGTCGGCGCTCGCGTAGACGTCGACATCGAGGTCGGGGACCCCGTGGAAGATGACGACGGAGGCGTCGTCGGCGGCGGACGCCGGAGCGGCCAGCACCGCCATGGGGAGGGCGGCGACCGCGATGGCGGCCGTCGCTGTCAGGATCTTGCGCATGGTGCATGTCCCTTCAGGGGTGGACGGTTGTACCCCTGCTTCCGCCGCACCGAGCGGCGCGGATGCACGTGAGTCGAGTTTCCCGAGGATCGTCAGCCGGGGTGGGGCGGCGCCGTCGGGGTGAGAATCTGCTCCGCGTCCTCGGGCGGGACCGTGCGCGTGATGCGGCGCAGCAGTGGCTGCGTCACCAGGGCCAGGGCGAATGCCGTGATCGTCGCCGTGGTCGTGACCGCGAACGCGCCGAGGTGACCGTGCTCGTCGGCGAGCCGGCCGGCAACCGCCGACCCCACGGCATACCCGATGCCGGTGGTGGAGGCGAGCAGAGTCATCGCCGTGCCGACGCGCGACGGTGGGGCGGCCTTCTCACCCAGCATGAACACACTGATCATGTAGGGCGCCACCGCGAAGCCGAGCACCAGCACCACGGCGAACAGGCCGGGGATGGTGTCGATGAGCAGGAGCGGAAGCGAGAGCACCGCCAGCCCGGCCGCTGCCGTGAGCACCCGCGCGGGGTACCCGAAGCTCGCCGGCAGGGCCGCGACGGCGAGACCGGCGATGACGCTCCCGACACCGAGGGATGCGTGCACGAGGCCGGCGATTCCCGGTTGGCCGGCGAGGGTCGCCAGCACGGTGGTTCCGGTCTGCACCGACCCGAACACGACACCGATGAGGAACTGCGCGAGCAGAAGGACGACGAAGGCGGCGGTGATGAGCCGGGCGGCGGACTGCGCCGTCGGGCGGTGCGCGTGGGCGAGGCGGGCGGTGGGGTGGAGCGCGAAGCCACAGCCGAAGACGAGGAGGACGACGGCCGCGAAGACGAGGCCGAGGGCGGGGCTCGCGACGACGACGAGCACGCCGAGGAGGGCGGGCCCGAGCACGAAGGAGGCCTCGTCGGCAGCTCCCTCGTAGGAGAAGGCGGTCTCCATGAGCCGGGGCTGGCGGCTCCCGGTCTCGCGGGTGATCGGGCGCCACCGCACCCTGGCGAGCGGGCCGATCTGCGGCATCGCGGCGCCCGCCACGGCCGCGGCGCCGATGACGACCGGTGTGGTGGCGTCGGCGCGGGCGAGCCAGACGAGGGCGAGCAGGCCGAGGCCACCGGCGACCGACTGCACGAGCACCACGGGACGCTGGCCGATGCGGTCGGCGAGCGAGCCCGCGATCGGCGCGCCGACGGCGTTCGCCACTGCGAGGGCACCCGCCGCGGCACCGCCGGCGCCGTAGGACCCGGTCGACGCGGCGACGAGGAGGAGGGCGCCCATCTGGCTCATGGCCAGAGGCAGTCGGCCGACGAAGGCGACCAGGACGTAGAGCGGGCCGGCGAGCGAGAACAGCCGCCGGTAGGAGGTGATGGGGGACATCGGGGTCTTCCGGATCCGGGCCCGGGTAGGGCGAAGCAGGCGTGCGCCTCCCCCGCCTCCGAGACGCACAGAAACCCTCTGCTCAGCCCATTCTACCGCGCCTGGCCCCCCGCCCCGTGCCCCCAACTTTCTCGCCCGGAGCGACAACCCTCATGTTCGCAGCACAACGGTTGAGGTGCGGACCTTAAGGTTCCGGCATCGGGCGGGAAAGTTGGGGCGCGGGCGGACGGGGAGCGGTGGGGGAGCCAAGGGGTCAGGTGCGGCGGGTGACCTGCGGGGCCTTGCGGATGCCGGCCGCGGCGATCCCGGCCGCCACGAGGGGGACGAGCACACCGACCACGGCGAGCTGGAGCCAGGGGATGACGAGGATGCTCGGGGCGTCGATGGACATGCCGGTCATCGGGTCGTAGCTGTCGCTCGTCAGCAGCCGGGCGATGGCGATGCCGGGCACGAGACCGACGGCGACCCCGAGGAAACACCCCACCGCGGCCAGCACGAACGCCTGCGCAGCGGCCATCACCCGGCGGGTGCCACGCGTCGCGCCCAGGGCGGCCAGGGTCGCCTGGTCGCTCTGCTGCTCGGCGAGGCTGAGCGCCGTCGAGGTGAGGGTGATGACGAGGATGAGGAGGCCGAAGACCCCCAGGAGGATGGCGACGACGAGCCGGTCGTAGCGCTCGAAGCCCTTCTCCACCTGGAGGTAGGCGTCGTCACCGAGGGCGTTCTGCACCTTCTCGGCCGTCTCGTCGCTCACCGCGGCACCGCTCGGGTCCCGCAGGGTCAGGCTCTGGGGGATCGTCGCCCAACCGCGCGTGGTGGCGGTGTCGGTGGCCAGGACGACCGAGGCGCCCAGCATCCGGCCGGTGCTGTCCTTGGTGTTTGGGACCACGACCAAGGGCACCGAGGCGTCCTGCTCTACCTTCACCTGGGGGTCAGTAGTGTCCTCCGCCATCGGGTCCACGACGTAGGTGCCCCGGGCGAGGCGCACGCCCTTGCCGTCGGCCGACAGGTTGGTCGGGTCGCGGACGACGGCGGCGCCGGCTCGCACTGCGTCCGCCTGGGTGTTGTCGAGGTCGAGCCGACGGACGACCTCGGCGGCGGGCAGCAGGAGGACGCCCGAGCCTCCGTTGTACGAGTTGGTCCCGACCGCGGAGCACGGAGGCACCTGCTGCGCTTCGACGTCGTTGGTGGGCTGGAAGTCCGGGTCCTCGATCGTCCGCTCGGGCGTACAACCATCGGGGACGAGGCTGACGAAGGTGAGGCGATAGGGCTTGGTCGGCTGGTCGTTGCCGCGCAACCACGGGTCACCGGTGTCGACAGCGAGGTTTTCGGTCGCCACGAGCCCGGGGGCGGCTGCTCCGATGGCGTCGGAGTCGAGGGGTGTCTCCGAGTTGACGTAGACGAGGGCCTCACCCGCGATGGTCTGCGGCACGTACTCCCGCATCTGCTGCTCGGTGTCGCTCGCGAGACCGGTGAGCCCGAAGGCCAGGCCGGCCACGGCGGCGAGGACCGCCGCGACCGAGGGCGCGCTGCGCGCCCGGTGACGCGCCAGGTCGCGGGCCGCCATCCGCAGTGAGGTCGGCAGGTGGCCGCCGAACCGGCCGACGAGGGTGAGGATCACCGGCACGAGGAACAGGGTGCCCAGGATCAGCAGCACCGCACCGATCGTCACGGTGTACTCGCCGCCCTGCTGGATGCCGAGCAGCTCGGTGGCGCTCGGGAGGCCGGCCACCCCCGTGGAGCCGAGGACGATGACCCCGCCGACTCCAGCCAGCACGACGCCGGCGACGAAGAGCAGCCGGCTCGGGGGAGGTGACACGTTCTGGCCCCGCATCACCCCGACGATGTCGAGGCGGCCCAGCCGGCGAGCGGGCACGAGCGCCGCGACGAGGGTGCTCAGGACCGCGCACAGAGCGATGCCGGCGAGGATCCCCAAGCGGAGGTCCAACGGGCCGTCGATGCCGAGACCGTCACGGTTGGTCCAGGCGATGATCCCCCACGCGACGACCACGCCGAGCAGCACGCCGAGCACGGAGGAGATTCCGCCGAGCACCAGGGCCGAGGCCAGCACGGTGCGGCGCAGCACCGCCGTCCCCGCGCCGTTGCTGGCGGCCAGGGCCAGGGTTCGGCGCTGGCGGGCGGCGCTCACCGCGAACGCCGGGCCCACCAGGAGCGCCGTCACGATGAGGAGCATGGTGGCGCCGAGGCTGACCATCAGGGCCATCTCCTGGGCTTGACCCGTGCTGTTGCCGCGGATCTGCTCCGGGAGCTCGGCCTCCGACGGAGGGTCACGCAGGACCGCAGCCGAGGTGACGGTCATGCCGTACTCGTTGAGCGAGAGCACCTGGTCCCACCGGACCGGGGTGTTGCCGCCGACGATCCAGGCGTCGTGCCCGGGCTCCGCCGAGAGCGGCTCGGACACGACCAGTCCGTCGTCGCCTCCACGGGGGCCGCCTCCGGGCGCGACCCCCACGATCTCCACCGTGCGGTCGGTTCCGTCGACGTCGATGGTGAGGGAGCCCGACTCAGGCAGATCGCGGGTCAGGCCGTACTGGGTCACCGCCGCCTGGCCCGTGCCCCGCGGCCACCGACCCGACACCACTGCCGTCTTCTCACCGAGGTCGATCTCGTTGCCCAGAGCGGTGATCCCGAAGGCCACCCGGCGGTCACCGATCGTCGTTCGCGAACGAGTCGAGGACATCGGCGAGACGGGCGCTCCGACCAGGCGAGAGATCGCCTCGGTGTTGCCGAAGGCCCCAGCGTCGGGGTCGTAGCCCTCGATGGGCCTGGCCAGGCCGTCCGCGCTCCCACCGCCGAAGCCGTCGGGGTCCTGGACGACCCGGGCGGCCTGGGGCCCTTCGAGAAGGGCCTGCCCGTTGCCCATGACGGGCCCGATCCGCTCGGCGCCACTGACGTCGGAGGTGGCGGCGATCGTCACGAGCACGCTGAGGAGGAGGGTCGGCACGGCGACCATCACGACGACGAGCGCACTGCGACCCTTGTGCCGCCGCACGTCGCGGCGGGCCATGCGCAGGGCGACCGCCCAGCTCGCCCGCCACGCGGCATACCGGCTGGGCTCCACCGCGGGAGCAGGCGCATGCCGATCGCCCTCGGCGCGCTGCTCCGCTGGCGCCAGGGTGGTCATCGGACCGGGCCGCCGTGGGCGAGGAGGTCCTCGGCGGAGTCGGGGGAGCCTGTGGTGTCGACGACCACGCCGTCGCGCAGGAACACGACCCGGTCGGCCCACGCCGCGTGGCGCGCCTCGTGCGTCACGAGCAACCCGGCGACGCCGTCGTCACAGCGGTCGCGCAGCACTCGGAGCACCTCCTCGCCGGTGTGGGTGTCGAGGGCACCGGTGGGCTCGTCGGCGAGCACGAAGCGTCGCGTGCCGACCAGGGCACGAGCGATGGCGACGCGTTGCTGCTGGCCGCCGGACATCTGGTCGGGATAGCGGTCCGAGAGCGCCATGAGGTCCATGAGGTCGAGGGTCTGGCGGGCCTGGCGCCTGGCCTGACGCGCGCGCACGCCGTCGAGCTCGAGGGGGAGCGAGACGTTCTCGGCCGCGGTGAGGCTGGGGATGAGGTTGTAGTCCTGGAAGACGAAGCCCATCCGACGCCGGCGCAGCTTGGCGAGGTCGCGCGGCGCGAGCTGGGTCAGCACGTCGCCACCGATCGAGACCGTGCCCGACGTGGGCTGGTCGAGACCGCCGGCGACGTTGAGCAGCGTCGACTTGCCCGAGCCACTCGGCCCCATGACGGCCACCAGCTCGCCGGGGTGGATGTCGAGAGAGACCGAGTCGAGAGCGGTGACGGCGGTGTCGCCGGTGCCGTGGATGCGAGTGACGTCGGCGAGCACGACGTGCGGTGCGGTCATGGTGTGGCCCCCTCGGGTGTGGTGCCGACCGGCGTGGTGCCGGGCAGCGTGGTCGTGCGGTGTGCCGTGCCGTCGGCCCCGTCGGCCCCGGTGGCGGCAGGCTGGTCGGGCGTCGACAGTCGGGGTCGGCGGCTCGCGATCCTGGCGAGCATCGCCTCGACGTGGTCGAGCCAGCGCACCTCGGCCTCGGCCGAGAAGACGAGGTTCTCCAGCACGAGCAGCCAGGCCGTGCTCGGCTCCTGCGTGAGGCCCTCGGCTGCCCCCTCCCCACGGTCGAGGGCCTCACGCTTGAGCCGGGTCAGGTCCCGGAGGTGGCGCACGGTGGCGGTGCGCTGGGTCTGCACGACCCTTTGCACGTCGACTCCCGGCGCGGTGACCGCGAGGGCGAGCTTGATCGTCAGCTCGTCGCGCGGGGTGTTGGTGCGGTCGATCGGGGTGGCCCACCAGGCGTCGAGCTCGGCGCGTCCGGCTCCGGTCAGGCGGTAGGCGATGCGGCCCTCGGTGTCGGGCTCACCGGCCACCACGACGATGCCGTCACGTACGAGTCGGTCGAGGGTTGTGTAGACCTGACCCACGTTGAGCGGCCACGTGCCACCGGTGCGCCCCTCGAACTCCGAGCGCAGCTGGGCGCCGTACTTCTCGCCCTCGGCGAGCAGGGCCATGAGCCCCAACCTGACCGACACCATCGCTCCTCTCGTGAACGGCATACCCGGTATGCCGGGTGCCATGAGGAGATGTATACCGAGTATTCAGGCGGTCGTCAAGCACCCCGACCCCCTCCGACTTATTGCCCTCCAGCCACGTCCGGGGCCCAGAAGAGTGCCCAGAACGTGGCCCCAGCGCAATAAGTCGGGTGTGGGGGCTACGCGTGGGCGATGAGCTGGGCGGCCAGGGCCAGCAGGGCCGGCACCGTCTGGACGAGGAGGATGCGGCGGCTCACGGTGACGGCGCCGTAGACCCCGGCCACCGCCACGCAGGAGAGCGTGAAGATCGCGAAGGCCAGCCGGTGGTCCGAGGGCCCGACCAGCGCCAGGACCAGCCCCGCGACGAGGAACCCGTTGTAGAGGCCCTGGTTGCCGGCCATCGTCGTCGTCTGCTCGGCGAGCTCGCGGCTGGTGCCGAAGGCCGCCCTGGCCCGTGGGGTGTTCCACAGGGCCATCTCGAGGACGACGATGTAGAGGTGGATGAGGGCCACCAGCCCGGTGAGCACCGCCGCGACGACCGCCATGCCCGATGTCTACCGCATCCGAGGCCCGACCGACAGGTCGTTGCGGCTCAGCCGACGGTCAGCAGAATCTTGCCGATGTGCGCGCTCGACTCCATCTCGCGGTGGGCCTCGGCGGCGTCGGCCAGGGGGTGGCTGCTGTGGATGATCGGGCGCACCCGACCCGCGGCGACGAGCGGCCACACGTGCTCGCGCACGGCGGCGACGATGGTGGCCTTCTCGGCCGCCGGGCGCGACCGTAGCCCGGTGGCGATGACCGCCCCGCGCTTGGCGAGCAGGGCTCCGAGGTCGAGCTCGCCCGTGCGGCCCCCCTGCATGCCGATGACGACCAATCGGCCCGCCGTCGCGAGCACCGAGACGTTGCGACCGAGGTAGGCCGCGCCCATGTTGTCGAGGATGACGTCGGCGCCGTGTCCGTCGGTCTCCTCTCGGAGGCGCTCGACGAAGTCCTCCTCGCGGTAGTTGACGAGCACCTCGGCCCCGAGCTCGCGGCAGGCCTCGAGCTTCGCGGCGCTCCCGGCGGTGACGGCCACGTGGGCACCGACCTGTCGGGCGAGCTGGATCGCCATCGTGCCGATGCCCGACGAGCCTCCGTGCACGAGGAGGGTCTCGCCCGGCTGGAGGTTGGCGGTGAGGAAGACGTTGGACCAGACCGTGCAGACCACCTCGGGCAGGGCCGCGGCCTCGACCAGTGACACCCCCTCGGGCACGGGCAGCAGCTGCCCGGCCGGGACCGCCACCAGCTCGGCATACCCACCACCGGAGAGCAGGGCGCACACCTCGTCCCCGACGGCCCAGCCGTCGACCCCCTCACCGAGGGACTGGATGACCCCGCTCACCTCCAGGCCCGGAACCTCCGACTCGCCCTTCGGCGGGGGGTAGAGCCCCTGTCGCTGCATGGTGTCGGCGCGGTTGACACCGGCGGCGGCGACCCGGACGAGCACCTCACCGGGCCCGGCCTCGACCGCCTCGACGTCGGAGAGGACGAGGGCGTCGGGCCCTCCGGGCGCGGGGATGGTGATGGCCTTCATCCCGCCAACCTACGACCTCTGTCCCCGGGGCTTCCGGGCGGCTCCCATGATGGTGAGGAAGCCCCGGGCGCCCATCGTGGCGCCGGCGGCGAACACCCCACCCATGAGCGCACCGGCCACTCCGGGGGAGCAGGCGTCGGACCCGGCGATGTAGAGGCCGTCGATCTCGGTGCGCGCCGGCACCAGCTGGTCGCGGATCCGCTGCGGGGTGGCGGCCAGCCCGTAGATCCCCCCGCTGCGGTGCCCGGTGAAGTCCTCCACGGTGAGCGGCGTCGACAGCTCGCGATAGGCGACGAGGTCGCGGAACCCGGGGTGGTGCCGCTCGACGAGGTCGAGCAGTCCGTCACCGATCTGCTCCTTGAGCTGCTCGTATGCCGGTCCGCGCCGCTTCCAGCGCTTGTCCGCCCACTCCTCGAAGGCGGAGTGCTCGACGAAGGCGATGATCTCGGCGGTGTGCCTGGCGGCCTCCGGGTCCTTCAGCGACGGGAAGGAGAGGTAGGCGCCCGGCGGGTCGCCGGTGAGGACCCCGGTCCAGCGGGCGCGGGTGGCGTCGTGGTCGTAGGACTCGAAGTACCAGTGGTTGGCCCCGGTGAAGCCCAGCGTGGCGGCCGACTCGTGCAGCCCCAGGTAGTGGGTGACGGTGGAGATCGATGGCTCGGCCGAGGCCACGGCGGCCGCGAGGCGCGGAGCCGAGCCGCGGGGGAGGAGGCGGGTCGAGGTGGTGTGCGCACCGGCATCCGAGATGACCACGGGGGCGCGGAAGGTGGCGTGGTGGGGGCCGCGGCCCTTCTTGTAGCTCACCTCGACGCCGACCGCCCGCCCGTCCTCGATGAGCACCTGCTCGACGGTGTGGTTGACCAGGCACGCGCCGCCGTGTCGCTCGATGACCCCCTGGGCGCCGTCGGCGATGCCCTTGGACGTGCCGACCGGGTACCAGCCACCGCGGAGGTAGTGCTGCACCACCAGGGCGTGCATCGCGAAGGCGCTCTGCGCGGGCGGCAACCCGTAGTCACCCCACTGCGAGGCGACGACGGCGCGCAGGCGCGGGTCGCGGAAGCGACGCTCAAGATAGTCCTTGGTGCTCGTGAGGCCGAGGCGTCGGTCCCGGACCCCGGCCAGCCCCAGACCGCCGCGCAACAGCCACGGCGCCGACCACCGGTAGGCCTCCCGGCCGTACCAGGCGGAGGCGCGCTTGACGTCCGCGAAGTAGCGCGCGATCGCGTCGGCCTCGTCCGGGAAGGCCTCGGCCAGCACCGCGGCATACTCCCTCGGGTCGCTCGGCACCTCGATGGTGAGGTCGGGGTAGTGGAAGACCTCCAGGACGTGCGGCATCTGCTGCCACTTCATGCCGCCACCGGTCACGAGGTCGAACAGGCCCCGCAGGCTGCTGCCCTCGCGCAGCCCACCGAGGTAGTGGATGCCGACGTCCCAGTGCCAGCCCTTGCGCACGAAGGTGTGGGTGAAACCGCCCAGCTTGAAGTGCGACTCGAGCACGAGCACCCGCTTGCCCTGGAGCTCGGCGAGGATGCCGGCCGCGGCGAGCCCGCCCATGCCGGAGCCGATGACGATGACGTCGTAGTCCTGCTCGGTCTGGTCCACGGAGCCTCCGGTGCTCTGGCGTGCTGTCACGCTAGCCTGCCGGGCCGTCGGCGGATCCTCGTCACGGCGGCCGACCGCGGGTACGGTCGGGGAGTGATCGGCTCCGCGGGGTGCACCAGGCGCACGAGCGATGTCGCCGCCATCTCGCCGACGGCCCTGTTCACCAACCACGTCTGGACCTCTGCGGGGCTCGGTGAGCCGGCGCTGGAGACTCCGGCGGCGCGCCTGGCCGGGCGCGTGGGGGCCGCGCGGGGCCGGGCGCTCGACCGGCTTGGGGCGCCCCGGGTCGAGTCCTTCCTGCTGGCGCGCCACCAGCTCATCGACCACCTGCTCGTCGAGGCGATCGAGGCGGGCCGGGTCGGCAGCGTGGTCGAGCTGGCCGCTGGGCTCAGCCCGCGAGGGGTGCGGATGACTCGGCGTTTCCCCGCTCTGGACTACGTCGAGGTCGACCTCCCCGGGATGGCAGCCCGCAAGCGGGAGCGACTGGCCCGCAGTGGTCGCGCGAGGGGCCGGGTGCGCATCGAGTCGGCCGACGTCTTCGACGGCGACCTCGGCACCGTGTTCGACAGCCTCGACCAGTCGGCGGGGGTCGCGGTCCTCACCGAGGGGCTGGTCCTCTACTTCCCCACGGATGCCGTGCTCGGCCTGTGGTCGCGCGTGGCCGTACAGACCGCTCGGTTCCCCGAGGTGCTCTACCTCTCGGACCTGCACCTCGACGGCGCCGCAGCCCCGGTCGACCGGCTTGTGGCGGCGGGCCTCGGTGCAGCAGTGGGTGGCCGCGTGCACTTCCACTTCGAGGACGAGTCGGCCGCCGAGGCGGCGCTTCGCTCCTGCGGCTTCACCGGCGCGATGGCGCACGTGCCGTCCACGTATGCCGCGCTGCTGCCGGACACCGCCCGGCCCGGCGCCGACCGGGTGCGCGTCGTCAGCGCCACGAGGCGCTGACCGTCCGGAACCACCGGAAACCGCCCGGAACCCACCGGAGCGCCGTGGCGGTACCGGCCGGGTAGCTGGGACTAGAGGCGGTTCACCAGGGCGGTGTGAGCAGCGACCGCTTCGGTGGCCAGTCGCTCCGGATCGACGGTGACGGGCCTGCCGTCCTCGACGACCGGTCGACCGTCCACCAGGAGCAGGCGGACCGGCGGCGGGGCACCGAGCACCAGGGCCGCCACCGGATCGGCGATGTCGGCGTGGGCCGAGGACCTCAGGTCCCACAGGGCGAGGTCGGCGAGCTTGCCGACCTCCAACGACCCGATGTCCTCGCCGCGACCGAGCACCGCCGCACCGCCCAGGGTCGCCATCGCGAGGGCGTCCCGCACGCTCAGTGCCAACGGCCCACCGACCGCCCGCGCGAAGAGAAGCGCGTGTCGCACGTCGTCGATCATGGCGCACGCCTCGTTGCTGGCGGCCCCGTCGACGCCGATCCCGATCCGGGCGCCGGCCTCCCTCAGGTCACGCGCTCTCGCGATCCCGGCGCCGAGCCGGGCGTTGGAGGTGGGGCAGTGGGCGACGCCGGTGCGCGTGGCCCCGAGGTGCGCCACCTCAGCGTCGTTGAAGTGCACCCCGTGCGCGAACCAGACGTCCGGGCCGATCCAGCCCAGGTCCTCGACGTACTCCAGCGGCGTGGCTCCGAAGCGCTCACGGCAGAAGGCCTCCTCGTCCTTGGTCTCCGCCAGGTGGGTGTGCAGTAGTACGTCGTGTTCCCTTGCCAGGAGGGCGGATTCGCGCATGAGCTCGGCCGTCACCGAGAACGGGGAGCAGGGGGCCAGGGCGATCCTGAGCATCGAGTTCGGGGAGGGGTCGTGCCATCTCGTGATGGCTTCTGCCGAGGCGGCGAGGATGGTGTCCCTGTCCTCGACGACCTCGTCCGGTGGAAGCCCGCCGGCACTTCGGCCGAGGTCCATTGAGCCACGGGTCGGGTGGAAGCGCAGGCCCACCTCGGCTGCGGCCGCGATCTCGGCGCCGAGCACGTCTCCGCCGTCTCGCGGGAACACGTAGTGGTGGTCGGTGGTCGTGGTGCAGCCCGTCTGGGCCAGCCACGCCAGCCCGCCCCGGGCCGCGGTGCGCACGCAGTCCTCGTCGATCCCGGCCCACACCGGATACAGGGTGGTGAGCCACTGGAACAGCGTGGAGTCCACCGCCAGCCCACGGGTCACCCACTGGTAGAGGTGGTGGTGGGTGTTGACCAGTCCCGGGGTCAGCAGGCAGCCGGTGCCGTCGACGACCCGGTGCGCGCCCTGGCGCAGGTGCTCCGGGGCTCGGCCCGCCCCCACGCTGACCAGGCGCTTGCCCTCGACGGCGACGTGGCCGTCGGTGTGCTCGGTCCGTTGGTCGTCCATCGTCACCAGGTGCGCGTTCTCGATGATGATCACCCGATCATCAAACCCCGCGGGCGGCGGCGGGCGACACCCGGGAATCGCACCGAAGACCGTGGCGCATCATCTCCCCCGTTGTATGTTCCTCCGATGAGGATGCGCGATCTGCTGGCCATGCCGGACTTCGCGCTGACCTTGCTGCACGGCGACGAGCAGAGCCTGGACCGGGCCCTGCGACTGACCTACTCCTCGGACCTCATCGACCCGGGGCGCTACCTCAAGGGCGGGGAGCTCGTCGTCAGCGGCCTGGTCTGGCGGGCGGGGCCGGAGGACAGCGAGACCTACGCGGCCAATCTCGAGGCGGCGGGTGCCGCTGGGCTCGCGGCGGGCGAGGCCCTCTATGGCGAGGTGCCCGACGATGTCGTCGAGGCGTTCCGTCGCCACAACCTGCTGCTGTTCGGCGTGCCGGTCGAGGTCTCGTTCACGCAGATCAACGAGGCGGTCATCGGCGCCAGCGCCGCCGCTCGCGGAGAACGGCTGGAAGCCACCCTGGGTCGCTACCGGAAGATGCTCACCGCGGTCGCCGAGGGGCAGACGCTCGAAGAGCTCATCCGCGGGGTCTCGCGCGACAACGACCTGGTCTGCAGGGTGCTCACCTCCACCGGTCGGAACCTGTCCCCGGGCTCTCCGCCCATCACCGACACCGATGCCGGGCGGGTGACCCGGGCGTTCCTGACCGCACACCGGCTCCCGACCACGGTGTCGGCGCAGACCGGGACGGTGACCGCCGTCCCGTCCGGCGCCGGGGCGGGCGACGCATCGGGCCAGTACTCGGTCTTCGGGGTGGGACCCGCGTTCGGCCAGCGCGCGATGTCGTGGATGATCGTCGTCGACGGTGACGTCGAGACGTGGCCGGCATCCTCGGTCGACGCCGTGAGCGAGCTGGCCGCCATCGTGCAGCTGGAGCGGGCGCGGCGCGACGAGACCATGCGGGCCGGCCTGGCGGTGGCCGAGGACGTCGTCCGGTCGGTGGTGGAGGGCACCGCGAGCCGTTCCGAGACGGCCGTCCAGCTCCGTCGCGCGGGGCTGGACCCCGACCAGCCGCTGGCCGTGGTGGTGGCCAGCTTCCGTGGTGACCAGTGGGGCGAGCAGGCCCGCTGGGTGATCGACGACGCGACGCGACACGTCGGTGCCTCCGTCGTGGCGTCGGGGCCGAGTGGCACCACGGTGGCGCTGGTCCAGGCCACCGACCCGTCCTTCTCCGACCTGCTGAGGGTCGCGCTTCACCGGCTGGCCCCGAGCCTGTCCCGGATGCCGCTCGCGGTCGGCATCAGTGACGCCGCACCGCTGTCGGCCCTCACCGGCATGTGGGAAGAGGCGCGACACGCACGGAGCCTCGCCGAGCTGCGACCCGACGCGGTCAACGTCGTCACCAGCGGCGAGGTCACCTCGCATGTCGTGCTGCTGGCCACCGTGCCGGACGACGTGCGCCGGACCTTCGCCACGCGGGTCCTCGGGCCCGTGCAGGCCTACGACGACAAGCACGCCGCCGGGCTGTACGAGACGCTGGCCGCCTTCCTGGCGTGCTCCGGCTCCTGGAGCCGGACCGCCGAACAGCTGCACCTGCACGTCAACACGGTGCGCTACCGCATCCAGCGCGTGGAGGAGCTGACGGGGCGGGACCTGTCGAGTCTCGAGGACCGCGTCGACGTCTTCCTCGCCCTGCGGTCCCTGACCTGACGGCTCCAAGACTGCACACCGGATGGGGTGGAGACTTTGGCAGAACCTCCATAGCAGCGACCCGGCGTGCTGGTTACAGTCGAAAATCCGACGCAGTCCAGGCAGGAGATGAGCAGATGGACCCGCATGTGGTGGTCAACGGCCGAAGGTCCCCCCTGGGCGACGTGGGGGGACACGTGACGCTCCTGGAGTGGTTGCGGGGGAGCGGGTTCACCGGGAGCAAGGAGGGGTGCGCCGAAGGGGAGTGCGGCGCGTGCGCGGTCCTCGTCGCACGACCCGACGGTGACGGGGCGACGCGCTGGACGGCCATCAACGCCTGCTTGGTGCCGGCCGCCGGACTGGAGGACCAGGAGGTCGTCACGGCCGAGGGCCTGGGGCGTCCCGACGCACTGCATCCGGTGCAACGGGGGATGGCCGAGCTGGGTGGGTCCCAGTGCGGGTACTGCACGCCCGGGTTCATCTGCTCGATGGCCTCGGAGTACTACCGTCCCGAGCGGGCGGCCAGCGCGACGGGCCGCCGCGAGCGGGCTCCAGAGGCCGAGCCGGGGGTGCTCGGCGACCGCGAGGCCCTGAGCCACGGCGGAGGTTCCAACGGGAGCGACCCCGCCACCGCCGGCGTGACCACCCCCGGGCACGCCCCGGACCACGAGCACGGACCGAACGGCTTCGACCTGCACTCCTTGTCGGGAAACCTGTGCCGGTGCACCGGCTACCGCCCGATCCGTGACGCGGCATACGGCCTGGGAGAGCCCGCCCCGGGAGACCCCCTGTTGGAGCGGCTGGCCTCGCCAGCACCGGCGGCGGCGCGAACGTCCATCGACAGCGAGCAGGGCTCGTTCGTCCGTCCGTCGAGCCTGGCCGAGACCCTGGAGGTGCTCGCGGAGCACCCCGACGCACTGGTGGTCGCCGGCTCGACCGACTGGGGCGTGGAGCTCAACATCCGGCACGCGCGGGCGCAGCTCACCGTCGGGATCGACCGGCTGCCCGAGCTGCGTGGGCTGACCATCGGCGAGGACTCCATCGACATCGGGGCAGCGTTGAGCCTGACCGAGATCGAGCGAGGCCTGGATGGGGCGGTCCCCCTACTGGCCCAGCTCTTCCCGCAGTTCGCCTCGCGGTTGATCCGCAACGGAGCGACCCTCGGTGGCAACCTCGGCACCGGCTCGCCGATCGGCGACGCCCCTCCCGGCCTGCTCGCCCTCGACGCGAGCGTGGTGCTGGCCTCGCGAGACGGTGAACGCGAGGTGTCGCTGGCGCACTACTTCACGGGGTACCGCACGTCGGTGCGACGCCCGGACGAGCTGATCACGACGATCCGCATCCCCACTCCGGTGGCTCCGAGGAGCGGCTTCCACAAGATCGCCAAGCGGCGCTTCGACGACATCTCCAGCGTTGCCGTGGCCTTCGCCCTGCGGCTCGAGCCGGCCGACCACGGCGACCGCGGCGACCGGGCGCACGGCGACCCGGAGGGCGCGCCCGTCGTGGCGGACATCAAGATCGGCCTGGGCGGCGTGGCCGCCACCCCGCTGCGAGCCACGGCGACCGAGGACGCGCTGAACGGCAGGCCATGGACCATCGCCACCGTGCTCGAGGCGGCCACCGTGCTCGGCGCCGAGGGCACCCCCATGAGCGACCACCGGGCCAGTGAGCGCTACCGCGCAGCGATGCTCCGGACCTCGCTGCTGAAGTTCTTCGACGACCAGGGCGCCGCGACCGGCGGCGACCACCAGAAAGTGAGCGCAGAGCGATGAGCAGGTCACACGGTCCGCTGGCCGATCGTCCACTCAACCCCAAGGTGGGCTTGGAGGTTTCGCACGAGAGTGCCAACCTCCACGTCACCGGGGCCGCGCTGTACACCGACGACCTGGTGAGCCGCACGGCTGGGTGCCTCTTCGTCTGGCCGCTGCAGTCCACGGTCGCGCACGCGATGATCACCAGGCTCGACGTCGATCCCGCCTACGACGTCAAGGGCGTCGTCCACGTGCTCACCGCGCAGGACGTCCCGGGTGTCAACGACGCCGGCATCAAGGGCGACGAGCCGCTCTTCCCCACCGAGATCATGTTCTACGGTCACGCGATCTGCTGGGTCATCGGCGAGACCCTCGAGGCGGCCCGCCTCGGTGCCAACGCCATCGAGGTCGAGTTCGACACGCTGCCCTCGATCATGACGATCACCGAGGCCATCGAGCAGGACAGCTACCAGGGCCACCAGCGCACCGTGGAGCGCGGTGACGTGGCGGCGGGGATGGAGGCCGCGGTCCACCGGTTCAGTGGCGAGTTCGAGTTCGGCGGGCAGGAGCACTTCTACCTCGAGACCAACGCCGCGCTGGCCCATGTCGACGAAGCCGGCCAGGTCTTCGTGCAGTCGAGCACCCAGCATCCATCGGAGACGCAGGAGATCGTCGGTCACGTGCTGCACCTCCCGAGCAGCCACGTCACCGTCCAGTGCCTGAGGATGGGTGGCGGGTTCGGTGGCAAGGAGATGCAGCCGCACGGGCTCGCCGCGGTCGCGGCGCTCGGGGCCGTGATCACCGGTCGACCCGTGCTGATGCGCCTGAACCGCACCCAGGACATCACGATGACCGGGAAGCGGCATCCGTTCCACGCCCGGTGGGAGGTCGGCTTCGACGCGGACCAGCGAATCGTCGCCCTCGATGCCACGCTCACCAGTGACGGAGGCTGGAGCCTCGACCTGTCCGAGCCGGTGCTCGCGCGGGCGCTGTGCCACATCGACAACGCCTACTGGGTGCCCAACATCCACGTGCACGGACGGATCGCCAAGACGCACAAGACTTCTCAGACCGCGTTCCGCGGCTTCGGGGGGCCGCAGGGGATGATCGTGCTCGAGGACATCCTCGGCCGGTGCGCACCGCGGCTGGGCGTGGACGCGCACGAGCTGCGGCGGCGCAACTTCTACACCCCCGGGCAGAGCACGCCCTACGGTCAGCCCGTCCGGCACGCCGAACGGCTGGCCGAGATCTGGGACCGGCTGCTCACGAGCAGCGACTTCGCGTCGCGCACCTCGGACGTGGCGGGCTTCAACGTCGACCACCCGCACACCAAGCGGGGGCTGGCCATCACCCCGGTCAAGTTCGGCATCTCCTTCAACCTCACCGCCTTCAACCAGGCCGGCGCGCTGGTGCACGTGTATCGCGACGGCTCGGTGCTGATCAACCACGGCGGCGTCGAGATGGGGCAGGGCCTGCACACCAAGATGATCCAGGTCGCGGCGACCGCGCTCGGCGTGCCGCTCGAGCTCGTGCGCCTCGCGCCGACGCGCACCGACAAGGTGCCCAACACCTCGGCCACGGCGGCGAGCTCGGGCGCCGACATCAACGGCGGGGCCGTGAAGGATGCGTGTGACCAGATTCGGGCCCGCCTGAACGTCGTCGCCGCCGGCAAGCTCGGGATCCACCCCGACGACGTCCGGTTCGTGGACGGGGTGATCACCGGAATCGGTTTCCACGACAAGGAGATTGCGTTCGCGGACTTGGTGCACGACGCCTACTTCCAGCGGGTGCAGCTCTGGGCGGCCGGCTTCTACCGAACCGCCGGGCTGCACTGGGACTCGGAGCGCATGCAGGGGGAGCCGTTCAAGTACTTCGCCTACGGGGCAGCGGTGTCCGAGGTCGAGGTCGACGGGTTCACCGGTGCCTACCGGCTGCGCCGTGTCGACATCCTGCACGACGTCGGCGACTCGCTCTCACCGCTCATCGACGTCGGGCAGATCGAGGGCGGATTCGTCCAGGGTGCCGGCTGGCTGACGCTGGAGCAGCTGACCTGGGACTGCAGTGACACCCCCACCCGCGGGAGGCTGGCCACGCAGGCGGCCAGCACCTACAAGATCCCGTCGTTCTCCGAGATGCCCGAGGAGTTCAACGTGGACCTCTATGAGGAGGCGACGGAGTCGGGTGTCGTCTACGGGTCGAAGGCTGTGGGTGAGCCCCCGCTGATGCACGCGTTCAGCGTCCGCGAGGCGTTGCGTCAGGCCGCGGCGGCATTCGGCCAAACGGGGTGCGTCGTCGACCTCGGCAGCCCCGCCACCCCGGAGGCCGTCTACTGGGCCCTGGACGCGGCACGGGAGTCGGATGCCGGCGACCGTGACGCGTCGGGGTCGCCCGTGCTGGAGCCGGCCAAGAGTCTCGCCGAGGTCTGAGATGGACTGGATCGCCGCGATCACCCAGCTGCGGCGGGAGGGTGTGTTCGGTGTGCTCGTCACCGTGACCGCGGTGCGCGGGCACGCACCGCGGGACGCGGGCGCGAAGATGGTGGTCGCCGCCGACCACGCGTGGGGGACGATCGGTGGCGGCAACCTCGAGGAGTGCGCCGTCGAGCGGGCTCGTGAGCTGATCGACCAGGGAGCGACCCGGGCCGAGCAGATGACCTCGCGTCTCAACGCCCACGAGCGGGCCAAGCACGGCCAGCAGTGCTGCGGTGGTGAGGTGGAGCTCCTCCTCGAGCCGCTGCCTCCCCGGCCGACGGTCGCCATCTTCGGGGTCGGCCACGTCGGGTTCGAGCTGGCCAGGATCCTGTCTCGGCTCGAAGTGCAGCTCCACCTCGTCGACTCCCGGTCCGAGCAGATGGACGAGCTCCGGCTGGCGTCGGTCACCGATGGGCTCGCCGACGTCACGGCGCACCGCGTGCTCCTGGGCGAGGCTGTGCTGGAACAGCTTCCGGCCGGGTCGCACGTCCTCATCATGACCCACGACCACGCCGAGGACTACGCGCTGTGTGACGCCGTGGTGCGTCGCGGTGACCTCGGCACCGTGGGGCTGATCGGCTCCGCGGCCAAGTGGAGCCGGTTCCGCTCCCTCCTCCTGGCCGAGGGGCACTCCGACTCCGCCATCGCCGCGATTTCCTGTCCGATCGGTGACCCGTCGGTCGCGGGAAAGGAGCCGGCCGTCATCGCGATCGGCGTGGCCGCTGCCCTCCTGCGTGCGTTCGAGCGGTCCCCGGCCACGGTCCAGTCCCGCGGGGTCCGGTAGGCCATGCACCCAGGTGGAGACGGCGGTGCAGTGGCGCGCGGGCTGGTTCGACCGGGTGTCCGAAAGGGGCCGAAGCTCGTCACGCAGAAGAACGGTGGCCACGCACCAATAGGTGCGTGAGCTCCGGTCTTCTGCGTGGCGGCAGCCTCTCTGTCGCTGAGCATGGGCGGGCGGTCCTGATCCCGCTCAGGGGGCGACCGCCCGGCTGCCTTCGCCCGACTCGACGTCCGCCCATCCCATCCTGACGGATTCGCGGGATCGTTGTGGCTCGTCGCCCGCGGCCAGGAACGCTCCGAGGGCCAGGGCTGCGCCGTGCTCGGCCGCGGCCTCGGCAGGCAGGGCCCCGCGAAGCACGAGGTCGAGCAGCCCGTGTCCGGACACCCACTGCCGCAGCGCCACGTCGGCCGGCTCCTCCTGAAAGCGTCCGGCATCCCGCGCGCGCGCTGCCGCCCGCGTGAGCCTGAGCAGGCCCTCGGCGGCGACCCCCTCGTCGTCCAGGCCGGCGCCGGGGTCGAACATGGCGCGGTACAGATGCGGGTGTGCGAGCCCGTGCCGCACGTAGGCCGCTCCGAGCGCGGCCAGGTCGCGGACCGGGTCCTGGGTGTCGAGGAGCGCGTCCAGTCGAGCGACCAGGCGGCGAAAACCCTCGGTGCGGATGGCCCGGCGGAGTCCGGGCATCCCGCCGAAGTGGGTGTAGATCGCCATCGTCGAGGTCCCCGAGCGCTCGGCGACCGCACGCAGCGTGAGGGGCTCGTCGGACGCGAGCAGTGCGGCGGCCTGCTCGACGAGCTCGACGCGCACTCGGGGATCGATCGCTCTTGCCATGGTGGCGATCATGCCATAGCATTGCCATAACAACGATATAGATGGAGCAGCAGATGACCGTTCAGCTCATCAACCCACCCGGCATCCCGACCCCGGAGGCCTACGCCCAGGTCGCGGTCGCCACCGGCGCCCGCACCGTCTACGTCGCGGGTCAGGTGGCCCGCACCGCAGGCGGCGAGCCGGTCGGACCCGGCGACCTCGCGGCACAGGTCGAACAGGCGTACCGCAACGTCGCCACCGCGCTCAGGGGCGTGGACGCGGGGTTCGAGCACATCGCGAAGCTCACCGTCTACGTCGTCGACTGGCACCCCGACAAGATGGGCGACCTGATCACGGGCGCCGTCCGCGCGGCTGAGGACCTGGGGATCGACATCGTCAGGCCGATCACCCTCGTCGGCGTGGCCGCTCTGGGTGAGCCCGACATGCTCGTCGAGGTGGAGGCCGTCGCGGTCATCGACTGACCCGCGCGCTCGGCGCGGTCAGTAGTCAGTGCGGGTGCTGCTGTTGAGCCATTCGTCGAAGGGCGCGGTCTGGTTGCCGGTCGGAACCCCCAGGACGGCTGTCTCCCAATGCTTTCGGGGAGTGGCGAACAGCTCGTAGAAGGCGAGGTCGTCGAACCCGCCACGCGCGGCGTCGTGCCGGTCACCGGCGAAGAACACCCGGTCGACCCTGGCCCAGAGCGCCGTGGCCATGCACATCGGGCACGGCTCGCACGACGAGTAGAGCGTCATCCCGCGGAGCTGGAAGTCGCCGCGCTGCCGGCAGGCGGCCCGGATGGCCAGCACCTCGGCGTGCGCGGTGGGGTCGTTGTCCCGGGTGACGCGGTTGCCCGCCCGCGCCACGACCGTGCCGTCCTCGA
This sequence comes from Actinomycetales bacterium, assembly GCA_038258215.1. Lineage (GTDB taxonomy): Bacteria > Actinomycetota > Actinomycetes > Actinomycetales > Dermatophilaceae > Fodinibacter. Next base: position 21,653 of record JBBSQC010000041.1, read on the forward strand.
CGATGACCGCCCCGAAGGGCCCCCCGCCGTCGAGGACGTTCGTCCGGGCGATCTCGACGGCCTCCTTCAGGAACGCCCGGTCGACATCCGTGGCCTCGACCCTCGGGCTCATCGCGGCACCCCCGGAGTGTGCGGTGGGTGGCTCGTTGACGGTGACATGCGAACTCCTGTGGTGGTGGTGTCCGGGGCGTCCCGGGCTTCTGGATGTGTGGCGTGGTCCGCTGGACCAGGTCTGGGCGGCGCGTGCTGCGTGGGCCGGGCCATGGGTCAGTGCAGCCGCTCGAAGCGCAGGGTCCTGGACGACGAGATGGGGTTGGCGTCCGCGACGAGGTCCTCGAAACGGTAGCCCGCGATGCTCGACACCTCGTTGAGGGCGGTGACGTGCTCCTGGCCGGCCGAGTTCTCCATCCGCCGCCAGCCCAGACGCAGCACCTGCTCACGCTTGTCGAGGTCCCGTAGGCAGACGATGAAGGGCACGCCGAACTTGTCCCGGTATGCCGCACTCAGCTCGCGGAACTCCTCTTCCTCCTCCTCGCTGAGGAAGTCGAGACCGACATAGGCCTGGTCCGTCGCCGACTCCGCGCCCAGGTCCTGGTCGACCCCGAGGTTCGGGTAGGAGTTCATGAGCTCGCGCTGCTCCTCCGTGGTGCCGCCCAGCAGCGCCTCCTGGAAGGCCGCTCGCAGGTCGGGGGTGTCGGAGAACGGGCGCTGACCGTAGGCCTTGCGCACCGGCCACGACGGCCCCTGGAACAGCCCCTGGAAGGTCTCGACGAACTGCTCCTCGGTCATCGCGTTGACCTGGTTCAGGCTGATCGAGTCACCCGGGGTCCCCGCGACGGCCGGCCCCATGTAGGGCGGCACGTGGAAGAACAGCACGTTGAGGATGATCGCCGTCAGGGCGCCCAGGGTGATGCCGGAGCCGAAGATGATCTGCACCTCGGGGATGAACGCCGCGGAGATGTAGGGCTGCGCGGTGACCAGCATGGCCAGGCCAAGGCTGGTTCCGACGATCACGACGTTGCGGTAGTCGTTGAAGTCGACCTTGGAGAGCGTCTGGATGCCGACCACGGCCACCGTCGCGAACATGGCCAGGGCAGCGCCCCCGAGCACCGGGTGGGGGATGCCGGCGACGATGGCGGCCGCCTTGGGCAGCGAGCCGAGCACGATCATGATCACGCCCGCCGACACCACGACCCAGCGGCTCTTCACCTGGGTCAGCCGCACCAGCCCGACGTTCTCGGCGAAGCAGGTGTAGGGGAAGGAGTTGAAGAACCCGCCCAACGTCGTGGCCAGCCCGTCGGCGCGCAGCGCTGCGGCGATGTCCTTCTTGCCGACCCGCTTGTTGACGATCTCGGCGGTGGCGAACACGTCTCCGGTCGTCTCGACGGCCGTGATGATCATGACGATGAGCATCGAGAGGATGGCGGTGATGCTGAACGTCGGGATCCCGAAGTAGAAGGGGGTGGTCACACCAACCACGTCCGCGGAACCCACGGCGTCGAAGTGTGCGTCGCCCATGGCCCACGCCACGAGGGTGCCGACGACCAGGCCGACCAGCACGGCGATGGTCTGCAGGAAGCCCTTGAAGAACCTCTGGATCGCCACGATCAGCGCGAGGGTGCCGAGGGCGTAGGCGATGTCCTTGAGCTGGACGGCATCCTTGAGAACGTAGCTGCCCTCGACCATCCGGTAGACCGGCTCGCCGGCCATGTCCTGGGGCCCGAGGCTCTGGACCACGTCGGCAGCTGCAACCGGGAGCAGTGCGATGCCGATGATGAGGATCACCGTGCCGGTCACGACGGAGGGGAAGAAGCGGAGCAACCTCGAGAAGTACGGGGCCATGAAGAACGTGAAGAGCCCGGCCACGATGACCGCTCCGTAGATCGACAGGAGGCCGTCGGTGCCGCCACCGGCCGCGAGGCCGATCGCGATCATCGGGCTCACGGCCGTGAACGTCACGCCCTGCAGGAGTGGCAGCTTGACCCCGACCTTCCAGAAGCCCGCCGCCTGGATGATCGAGGCGATGCCGCAGGTGAAGAGGTCTGCGTTGATGAGGTGGATGAGCTGCTGGTCGTTCAGCCCGAGGGCCCGGGCGACGAGGATGGGCACCAGGACCGCGCCGGCGTAGAAGGCCAGCACGTGCTGGAACCCGTAGACGGCGAGCTTGGGGACGGGGAGCACCTCATCGACGGGGTGCACCTTCTTCTGGACCACGCGCGGTTCGGACATGTCTACCTCGGAGTCCTGGTGTGGGGCGGGCCGACACCTCAGGCGGTGCTGCGACCGCGCGGAGTGGCGGCCCCAGATGAACTGCAAGCCACTGTGCTCCTGTCGCGATGGCCTATGCAGTCACCGAATCCACAACGTGTGGAGACCGGCGTCACGACGAGGTTGTGGGATGCACCAAGAGCCGGTTCTCCGGCCTCGACGACACCCTCACGTCCGGACGGTCAGGGAGAGGTCACCGTCAGGGTGACGGGGGCGGCATCGCCCAGCCGGAGCGCCACGGGTCCTACCGCGAGGTCCTGCGGGACGGTGAGGGTGTAGGTGATCTCGCCGAGCGTGCCCTCGGCATCCAGTGTCGCGACCAGATGCTCGTTGCCATCGTCGCCGGTGAGCACGAGAGGCACATCCGTCAGGGCAACAGCCGGGCTCGGTGCGGCCCCCGCCTCGACAGCGTCACCGCACCCGTCCGTGTAGTACTCCCCGTGCACCACGACGGTCTCTCCGGGGGACGCCGAGTCCGGGCTGACGGTCACCTCCTGCGCGGCACACGAGGATGCCGTGCCGCCTCCCGAGGAGCCCGAGCAGCCGCCAGGGGTCAGGGCGAGGGCGCATCCCAGGCCCAGGCCGAGCAGCGCCCGGGTGGTCCGTCGAGGCATTGCTCGGCTCATCGGATCGCTCCTTCGTCGTTGCGCACGCCTGGCGCTCTGCGCCTGTGACGTGGCCCCCGTGAGCGCGGTTCCGCTCCGCACCGGCGTCAGTGGTGGGCCCGGCCGAGCCGCGAGCTGAGCAGGCCCGCCGAGTGCCGGACCTCGTTCACCAGCCGCACGGTCGCCTCCTCGTCGACGTCCGACTGCGGGAAGGTGACGGCGATGCCGGCGACGGGGTAGTCGTTGTGGTCGAGCACCGCGGCGGCGACCGAGCCGAGACCCGCTGTGACCAGTCCGTCCTCGACGGCGTGACCGCGCTGCCGCACGGCCTGGAGCTGCGAGCGAAGCTGGGTCGTGGACCTCGGCCCGCGCCCGTCCCGCTGCACGAGGGTGGCGCGGTCGGGGAAGAGCGCGCGCACCTGGGCCGGGGGGAGCCGGGCGAGCATGGCCAGGCCCGAGGCGGTCAGCACCGCCGGCAGGCGCACCCCGACGTCGGTGACGAGCAGGGGTCGGCCGGGTGCACGCTGCTCGATGACGTAGAGCACGTCCCGGCCGTGCAGGACGGCGAGGTGGGCGTTCTGGCCGGTGCGGTCGACGAGGCGGTCCATGACGCCGCGGGCCAGGCGTTGCAGGGGCGCCTGCCGCTGGTAGGCCGAACCCAGCTCGTACGCGGCCAGGCCGAGGCCGTAGCGCCGCTCCTCGGGCAGGTGGCGCACGTAGCCGTGCTCCACGAGCACGGCGAGCAGGTGGTAGACGCTGGACCGGGGGAGTCCCAGGTCACGGGCCAGGGCCGCCGCCGCGACCGGCTCGCCGCGACGGGCGAGGTGGTCGAGCACGTCAAGCGCGTGGCCGGCGGCGGGTGCGTTGGCCATCAGGCGTCCTCGTCGAGGCGTCCGAGCAACCGACCGAGGACGGCCCGGTCCCGGGAGGAGAGCCGCGCGAAGTAGGCGTCGGCGTCGCCCCGGCGCGCGGCTCCGGTCTCGTCCAGCAGCCGCCGACCGGATGCCGTGAGGCCCAGCACCGTGGCCCGCCGGTCGTCGGGGTCGGCGTGGCGCGCGAGCAGGCCACGCTTCTCAAGGGAGTCGACGACGTCGGTGACCGAGCGGGGAGCGACGCGCAGGTGGGCGGCCAGCTCGCCGGGCCTGATCCGATCGTGGCGGCCCACGACGCGCAACGCCCGAGCCTGGTGTGGCGCCAGGTCCCAGGGCGCCATCGCATCGGCACCTCGTCGGCGGATCGTGCGGGCCACGCGCATGACGAGGTCGCCGAGGTCGGTGTCGGATGCCGCGGACCGGTCGGGGTCCGGTGCGCCCCGAGGCGAGCCCGGGTCGGGCGGGATCTGCACCATGCGGGAATGCTAGCGCGTGGTCGTGGGTTTGGCTCATTGTGAGGTTTACTCACTATATGACCTTCCGAAAGGAGGGACGCCCATGACGGCGACTCTCACCGACACCCGCTCACCGTCCACCCACGACCTCGCGGCCCGACCGACCACGGCATCCGGGCTGCCCACGGCATCCGGCCCCACCCCCACCCCCTCCACTGGCCCTCCCGCACGCGGTGAGCGCACCGGTCGCGGCGGGGGTGGTCGTGGCGGGGCCATGGCCATCGACCCGCACGACAGGGTCCAGCTCGCCGAAGCCCCCGTGCCGATCTCGCGCGTCCTCGCGCTCTTCCGCCCCCACCGCGGCCGCGTCGGCGTGGTGATGGCGATCATCGTCGTGTCGAGCATCGTCTCGCTCGCCCAGCCCTTCCTCGTGCGGGAGATCGTCGACGTCGCGCTGCCGCGTCAGGACGTCGGCCTGCTGCTCGGCGCGGTCGGTGCCATGGTGGCCGTCGCCGCGGTGACCCAGCTGCTCGGTGTCGTGCAGACGTGGCTGTCCACGCAGGTCGGCCAGCGCGTGATGCATGAGCTGCGCACGCGGGTGTTCACCCACCTCCAGCGCCAGTCCCTCGGCTTCTTCACGCGCACCCGTGCGGGGGAGGTGCAGTCGCGCCTCACGAACGACGTCAATGGCATGCAGGGCGTGGTCACCTCGACCGCGACGTCGATCGCCGCCAACCTCACCACCGCCGTCGCCACGTCCGTCGCGATGGTGGCGCTCTCGTGGCGGCTGTCCCTGCTCTCGCTGCTCGTCATCCCTCCGGCGCTGTGGCTGACCCGCAAGGTCGCGCTGCTCCGGCGCGCGGTGACGGCGGCCCAGCAGCGCCACCTCGCGGACCTCAACCACCAGATCGACGAGGGGCTCTCGGTGAGCGGGGTGCGCCTGGCCAAGACCCTCGGCACCTCGACACGTTCGGCCGAGCGCTTCTCGGCCACGTCCGGCGAGCTCGTCGACCTCGAGCTGCGCTCACAGCTCGCCGGGCGGTGGCGGATGGCGACGATGCAGGTGGTGTTCGCCGTGATCCCAGCGCTCGTCTACCTCGCGGCTGGGCTGCCCGCGACCTCCGGCGCCATGACGATCGGCACCCTCGTCGCCTTCACGACCCTCCAGGCCGGCATCTTCCGACCGCTCATGGGCCTGCTCAACGTCGGCGCGCAGTGGGTCGCGTCGATGGCCCTGTTCTCCAGGGTGTTCGAGTACCTCGACCTCGTGCCCGACGTGCCCGCTCCCACTCATCCGGTGCCGCTCGACCCGGCATCCGTGCGGGGCGACGTGCGGATCGAGGGCGTCACGCTGCGCTACGCCGGGGCCGACCGGGATGCCGTCACCGGTCTCTCGCTGTCGGTGCCGGCCGGGTCGACGCTCGCCCTCGTGGGGCCGACCGGATCGGGGAAGTCCACCGTCGCCGGTCTGCTCGCCCGACTGCACGACCCGGATGTCGGGTCGGTCAGCATCGACGGCGTCGACGTGCGCGACCTCGACCCGGACGTGCTGGCCTCGGTCGTCGGCGTCGTGTCGCAGGAGAGCTATCTCGTGCACGCCTCGATCCGCGACAACCTGCTGCTGGCGCGGCCGCTCGCCACCGAGGGGGAGCTGTGGGCGGCGCTCGCCGCGGCCCAGGTCGCCGACCTCGTGGCCTCGCTCCCGGAAGGACTCGAGACCGTCGTGGGCGCGCGGGGTCACCGCTTCTCGGGCGGCGAGCAGCAGCGGCTGGCCGTGGCGCGCACCATCCTTCGCGACCCGCCGGTGCTCGTGCTCGACGAGGCGACCAGTGCCCTCGACACCGGCACGGAGCGGGCGCTGCAGCGCGCGCTGGACGAGCTGGCGCGTGGTCGGACGACGATCACCATCGCGCACCGGCTCTCGACCGTGCGCGACGCGGACCGGATCGCGGTGCTGGAGGGCGGGCGCCTGGTCGAGTCCGGCAGCCACGACGAGCTCGTCGGGCGCGGCGGCCGATACGCCGAGCTCGTGGCGGGCACATCCACCCGGCCATGAGTGCGGAAGTGGCTGCTCTGGCGACCACTTCCGCACTCATGGCACTCCGTGTCGTCTCGCACCCGAGACGGTATGCCGGTGCCCCCGCTGTCCCCGCCGCGTCGCCGGCGCTTCCATGGAGAGATGAGCACTGTTGGGAAGTTCGCGGATGCACAGACCGATGACGTGACGGTGGGGGTCGGTGCCCTCACCATCGACGAGGTCGTCCTGGTCGCCCGTCACGGCGCGAGAGTCGTCCTGGCCGAGGAGGCCATCGAGGGGGTGCGGCGGTCGCGGGAGATCGTGCGCGGGCTGGCCGACGACGTCGAGCCGCACTACGGGGTCTCCACCGGGTTCGGAGCCCTCGCGACGCGCCACATCCCCACGGCCATGCGCCACCAGCTCCAGCGGTCCCTCGTGCGCTCCCATGCGGCCGGATCCGGGCCCGAGGTCGAGCGTGAGGTCGTGCGCGCCCTGATGCTGCTGCGCATCTCGACCCTCGCGACCGGGCGCACCGGCATCCGTGATGAGACGCTCGCGGCCTACGTCGCCCTGCTGAACTCCGGGTTGGTCCCCGTGGTGCACGAGTACGGCTCGCTCGGCTGCTCCGGTGATCTGGCGCCGCTCTCGCACTGTGCGCTGGCGCTGATGGGTGAGGGGGACGTGCACGACCCGGCCGGCGTGCGGATGCCGACCGCTCAGGCGATGGCCGCTGCCGGGCTGGTGCCGGTCGAGCTGGAGGAGAAGGAGGGGCTGGCGCTCATCAACGGCACCGACGGCATGCTCGGCATGCTCTGCCTCGCGATCCACGACCTGCGTGATCTGCTGGTCGTCGCCGACATCTCGGCGGCGATGTCGGTCGAGGGGCTGCTCGGCACGGACGACGTGTTCGCCGAGGACCTGCACGCGCTGAGGCCGCAGCCAGGGCAGGCGATCTCGGCCACCAATATGCGAAAGCTTCTGACGGACAGCCCGATCCGTGAGTCGCACCGCACCGAGGCGTGCACCAGGGTGCAGGATGCCTATTCGCTACGCTGCTCGCCCCAGGTCGCGGGCGGGGTGCGGGACACCGTCGACCACGCGGTGCGAGTCGCCGGTTGGGAGCTCGCGTCGGCGGTCGACAACCCGGTGGTCACTCTCGACGGGCGAGTGGAGTCCAACGGCAACTTCCACGGGGCGCCAGTCGCCTATGTGCTGGACTTCCTCGCCATCGTCGCCGCGGACCTCGCCTCGATCGCCGAGCGGCGCACGGACCGTTTCCTCGACGCCTCCCGCAGCAACGGGTTGCCGCCCTTTCTCGCCTACGATCCCGGTGTCGACAGCGGCCACATGATCGCGCAGTACACCTCAGCCGCCATCGTCTCGGAGATGAAGCGTCTGGCGGCCCCGGCATCCGTCGACTCGATCCCGAGCTCGGCCATGCAGGAGGACCACGTGTCGATGGGGTGGTCCGCGGCGCGCAAGCTGCGCCGATCGGTCGACGGGCTCTCGCGCGTGCTGGCCGTCGAGGTGTTGACGGCGGCTCGCGGCATCCAGCTGCGGGCACCGCTCGAGCCGGCACCGGCGACCGGTGCGGTGGTCGCGGCCCTCGTCGCCGCAGGTGCCAGCGGCCCGGGCCCCGACCGCTGGCTCGCTCCCGAGATCGACACCGCCCACCGCCTCGTCACCGACGGCACGGTCCGGCGGGCCGCCGAGAGCCACACCGGCCCCCTCGTATAGCCAGAGGGCGAGCCGGCCCGGTCCACGGCGGGGGCGTGCTCGGTGCCGCGGCACGTTGGGGGGTGGTCCAACGACTCTCGGTCGTTCGACCCGCTTCCACCGCCGATGGATCAGCAGGAAGGTCATCGGAACGTGTCCGGAGGGGGATGCGTCCCACGGGTATGCGTCGTGCCGCTTTCCCCTTCCTCGCCATCGCCGGCGTTGTCGCCCTGTCGGGGTGCGGCTCCACCGGTCCACTCACGCCGGATGCGACTCCCGGCAGTCCGGCATCCACGAGCACCACGTCCACGAGCGCGCCGCCCACCGGCGCGACACCTGTAGCGCCTTCGCCGACCAAGGCCACGACGGCGAGCCTCACCGGCACCGTGAGCCGCGCCGCGGTCGAGGGGGGCTGCCTGGTCCTCACGGCGTCGGGCCGGGACTACTTTCTGGTCGGCGCCGTCAGCGGGATCACGGCCGGCCAACGGGTGAGCGTCACCGGGCACGTCGATGAGAGCTTGGCGACGACCTGCCAGACGGGGATCCCCTTCGTGGTCGAGAGCGTGGAGTCAGCCAGCCCTTCCGCCGGCTGACGAGTGAGGGGACCCGGCGAGTGCCGGGTCCCCTCACCCGTTGAGGTGTGTGGGCCGCAGCCCACGCCGGCTCAGCCGGTGACCGAGACCACCGTCGTGGCCACGGTCGCGCCGTCGATCTCGTGGCTGACCGTGCCGAGGTAGCTGGTACCGCCCGTCAGGCCCGACCAGGCCAAACCCACGGTGGTGCTGCCACCGATGGTCGCCGTCGCCGGGCTGCCCGAGGTGACCTGGAGGCTGCCACCCGTTGCCGAGGGCACCAGCCAGCTCTGCAGGTCGTACGCCGTGTTCGGCGCACCGACCGCCCAGCCGTGGACGACCAGGGTGTAGGTGCCGTCGGCGGGGTTGGTCAGGGTGATCTGTTCGTTGGTGCCACCGTTGGTGCTGGAGGCGATCACGTCGCCCCCCGGACCCACGAGGTAGAGGTCAAGGTCGTCGTCGCCAGGCAGGACGAGCGACCACTGGGCCAGCGCCACCCCGGAGAGGGTGAACGGGACCTCGTCGACTCCCGAGCCGTCGTCAGCGCTCGGGTACGTCTGGTCGGGGTCCTGGTCGATCGTGCCGTTGGTGTCCGTCGCCGGCACGAGACCGTGCGGCGTCGCCGTGTAGGCGCCGGCACGCCCGAACTCCACGCTCATCGACGTTGTGCCCGAGGCTCCGGTGGGGCCCGTCAGCGTGGCCGGAGCCGCGATGTCGACACCCTTGACCGCGATGGCGCTGCGGACGGCATACCCACCGCCCTTCCAGGTGAGCGCACCGAACCTCCACTCACCGGATGGGGCGCTGCCCTTGTTGGTGATGGTGACGGTGAACGTGGCCGACTCGCCGTCCGCGATCCGAAGGATCTTCGGCGACACCGAGGCGGAGTAGCCCGCCGGGGCCTTGATGCGCGGGCTGAACGTGCCCTTGCGTCCGGAGACGTTGGTCACCGTGCGGGTCACGCTCGTGGAGCCCGGGAGGGCCTCGACGCCGATCGATGCGTAGTTGAGGTTCGAGGCGGTCGTCGGGACACCAGCGGTCGCGAGGGAGGCACAGGTGGCGTCGGGGTCGCCGAACGCCTCCCGACCCTCGGCACACAGGAAGCCGAGATACTCGTTGAAACCCGCGTCGTAGACCAGGCCCGGCCGGAAGGCCGATCCCTTGTCGCGCGGCTCACCCACGACGGCCAACCCGGCACCCATGGCGAACGGCCCGGCCGGAGTCCTGCGGTCGTAGTCGCGGACCCGGGTGTCAGCGGTCGTCATCAGGGCCGACTTGGCCGCGGCCGCTGACCACTCGGGGTGGGCCTGCTTGAGCAGGGCATAGGACCCTGCGACGACCGGCCCGGACATCGAGGTACCAGCGATGGCCTGGAAGAGCTCGCCAGCCGGCTGGGTGCCGGGGGAGGGCTCGGGGGTGTTGGCGGCCATGATCTGGACGCCGGGGGCGCTGATGTCGGGCTTGATGATATCGCCGGAGGTCGGGTTCTCACCGCGGCTGGAGAAGTTCGCCACGGTGGGGGTGACGAAGGGTGCGGAGGTCACCCCCTCGTTGACCAGCCGGCCGACCGGGTGGCGCGAGGAGTTGGCCCAGTCCCGGATGGCCTGGCCCGGGGTGTTGTCGACCATGACGGTCGGGACGAAGAAGTTGTCCGTGAAGATGTTGTCGACGTCGGTCTGGTTGTAGAGCACCATCCCGACACCTCCGGCCCGCTGGACCTCGAAGCTCTTCTCGATGCGCCCGTTGCTGCCGCGACCGCACAGCACGATCGTGCCGGCCACCTTGGCCGGGTCGAGGGTGCCTGCGAGGCAGAGGTCGGCCCCGGTCCCGCCTGCTGCTGCGCCATCAACGAACTTCGCCCTGGGGGAGCTCTTGGTCACGGAACCACCGACGTAGGACCGACCGTTGCCGAGCTTGACGACACCCCTGTAGAACGTCGGGTAGGTCGTCGCACCCACCCCTGTGACCCATGGGACGTCGGCTGGGCCGCCGATCGTCTTTGGCTCCGGACCGCTGTTTCCAGCGGAGACGGCGGTGAAGACCCCGGCGTCCGCGGCGAACAGGAACGCGATCGTGTCGGCGCTGACGGTCTGTGCGCCACCGCCGATCGAGTAGTTGATGACGTCGACGCCGTCGGCGACGGCCTGGTCGATGGCACCCGCGAGGTCGGAGGTGTAGCCACCGGCGTCACCGAGCGCCTTGTAGGCGATGATCTGGGCATCGGGGGCGATGCCCGAGACGACCCCCTTGCCGACCCCGGAGATGGTGGCGCGGACGTTCGCGTCACCTGCTGCCGTCGAGGCCGTGTGCGTGCCATGGCCCTCGTTGTCGCGGGCCGAGTCGAACTCGTAGCTCTCGAGGCCGGCGTTGGCCTTGTAGGTGTCGAGGAACTCACGGGCCCCGACCAGCTTGTTGTTGCAGGTGAATGCCGTGTCGTTGGGGTTCCAGGCGGTGTTTCCGAAGGCGCAGGCCGACCGCTCCGTGGTGTCGAAGGTCGGGGCTTTCGGCAGCTTCCGGTTCGCAGCGAAGCTCGGGTGCTCTGGCCAGATGCCGCTGTCGATGACGCCCACGAGGACGCCCTTGCCGGTGATCCCCTTCGCGTAGGCGTCGCCCCTGCCGGTGAGGCCGAGGAAGGTGTTGAGACCATTGATCCCAACCGTGCCGCCGTGGCCGCCGTGGCCGCCGTGGCCGGGGTAGGGGTCGTTGGAGGTGGACAGGGCGGTGGGTTGGCGGAGCTCGTCGGGCAGCACGAGGGCCACACCCGGGGAGTGGGCGATCTTCTCGGCACCGCGCAGGTCGGTGCGGACCGCGAAGCCGTTGACGGCGGTGCTGTAGTCGGTGGTCTTCCGGGAGGTCGACAGCCCGGCGTGCTTGAGCACCGCGTCGTGCGAGGCGCGGATGGCGGCCTTGCCCTTCCTCCCGGTGGGGGTGCCGAGGTCCTTCACCTTCATCGACCGCACCAGCGGGTCGGCCTTCATGACGACGATGTAGCTACCGGTCTTGCTCTTCTCGACTCCGGACCCAGCCGGCGCGGCGGCGGGCGACGCCGTGGCCGCCAATCCGGGGGCCGCGGCAACACAAAGGGCCGCGGCGGCGGCCCCTGCGACAGCGATGATGCGCCTCACGACAACACTCCTCTCGTCCGGCGAGCCGGACCCCTGACCGACAGAAACGGGGGCGGAACTGTCGACGGCACTTGCTGACGTCATACCGTCCCCTCGCCGGAATGTAGACCCATTGGGGCGGGTAGCACACCCCCTGAGGGTGGTCAGTTTCGGACCGCGACATCCCGGGCTCAGCGGTCGCAGAGGAAGGGGGCGCGATCCCCTCCCGCGTGGTAGTGGAAGCGGCGCCCCGCGGCAGCGAGCCGCACATACGTGCCGTCCACGGGCACCTGCGGGTAGGCGCGGCCCGGCGCCGGGCAGCCGCATGAGGCGTCCGACCACGTCACTGACCGGGCCGCCTCCACCGCGATCGCGGGCGTGGCTCCCGGAGCGAACCGCCCGGCCAGGTCCGCCGATGCCGCGTCGATCACAGGGCGCAGGCACTCGTCGATGCCCGCCACGTCGACCACCTGCCGGGAGGGGCGCCGCTCCGGCAGCTCCCGGGCGGGCCGCAACTGGGCCCGCAGCTCATCGGGAGGGATGGGGGAGGTCACCGCAACACCGTACGACCCGAACCGACCGGTGCTGCAGCATCGGAGCGGGCAGATCCTGATGGCGGCCCGTTGCTGTGAGCGCCCATGGCGCTTCCGCGCCCATCGAAGTCGGGCCTGGTTCAGTCGCGGGGGGGGGGGGGGGGGGGGGGGGGGGGGCGGCCGCCCCGGGGCCGGGCGGGGGGGGGGGGGGGGGGGGGGGGGGGGGGGGGGGGGGGGGGGGGCGGGGGG
>JBBSQC010000042.1:0-32582 GCA_038258215.1 Actinomycetales bacterium
CTTCGCGCGCGACGGTAAGCCCCGGCTGGTGCTCATCACCTGTGGAGGCGAGTACATCCCCGAGCTGCACAGCCACCGTTCGAACGTCGTCGTCACGGCCACCCCCCTGCCCTGAGCGTCTTGAGTGCGGAAGTGGTTGCCCTGACCGCCACTTCCGCACTCACGACGGGGATGCCGGGGCCATGCTCAGCACGTCGCCGACCTGGCAGCCCAGCACGTCGCAGACCGCCGTCAGGGTGCTGAACCGGATGGCCTTCGCCCGGTCGTTCTTCAGCACGGAGAGGTTGACCACCGAGACGCCCACCGCCTCCGCGAGCGCCGAGAGCGTCATCCCCCGCGCCTCGAGCAACCGGTCGAGGTGGCAGGTGACGCGGTGCGGCTCGTCGACCGGCATCAGACCAACCCCTCGACGTCCTCGCGCAGCCGGCTCCCGGCCTTGAACGCCTCGGCGAGCAGGGCCACGACCATGCCGCCGATCATCGCCAACCACGGGGGGCTGAAGGTGAACCCCGGGGCCAGCGCGCCGAGGTCGACCTGTCCGATGAGCCCGCCCTGGATCGAGAGCTCGGTGAAGAAGGCGACCGGCGCGCCGAGCACGAGCACGCCGGCGAGGATCCGCAGGCGGCGCACGTTGGCGGGCTCGAACGGGTCGCCGGCGGCGATGCTGCGCATGACACGGAAGACCAGCAGGCACCCCGTCACCACCAGCCCGAGCCAGAGCAGCCCGGGCAGCAGCGAGAGGAGTCGTTGGCCGGCGGTCGGGTCCTCGAGGTAGACGTCGTAGGAGCCCAGTCCGTGGCTCACGCCCGTCGCGTCGAGCGCCGGCACCGACACCTCGCTGAACACCTCGAGCGGGAGGGCTCGGCCTTCGGCCCAGTCGACGAGCGGGCCGACCACCCAGCCCACGAGGGCGGCCAGTGCGGCCAGCAGCAGCAGTCCGGCCAGCCCCCAGCGGTCGGAACGGTCGAAGGTGAGCCAGTCCCTGCGAGGCGTGCGGCCGGCATCCGGTGTTGTCATGGCACTCTCTCCCTACATATCGTTAATCGTTGTTGTCGATCATCGTTATGCATATCGACTGTCGTTGTCAACCCTCTCCTTCCCCGAGTCGTGTGCTCAGGTGGCTGTCCTGGCGACCGTTTGGGCACGCGAGGCCGGGCGGGCAGGATGGCAGGCATGGATGAACAGCCCGCACGCGAGCAGGACGAGGAGCGCCGCGAGGTGCCCACCACCGTCACGAGCGACGGCGAGCGGGTCGTCGTCGTGACCCCCGACGGGATGGGCGTCGCACCGCACCCACGCGCCGGAGATGGCGGAGGCGGCGGAGCAGCGGGAGCGGGCCCCGCCGATGGCCCTCGGCGACCGACCAACCCCGCCGACCTCGTCGAGCAGCCCGCGAAGGTGATGCGGATCGGCTCCATGGTCAAGCAGCTGCTCGAGGAGGTGCGCAGCCAGCCCCTCGATGACAAGGGTCGAGCCCGACTCGCCGAGATCCACGCCAGGTCCATCGCCGAGCTCAAGGACGGCCTCGCCCCCGAGCTCGTCGACGAGCTCGAGCGGATCGCCCTGCCCTTCAGCGACGGCGCACCCTCCGACGCCGAGCTGCGCATCGCCCAGGCCCAGCTCGTGGGGTGGCTGGAAGGCCTCTTCCACGGCATCCAGACCGCGCTCGTGGCGCAACAGATGGCCGCTCAGGCCCAGCTGCAGCAGATGCGTCAGCTGCCGCCGGGTGTGGCGCACCCCAACGGCCAACCCGTGCATCCCGGGACAGCGGGGCCACCCGGTACGCAGCCGGGTGGGCCGCCCGCCGAGGGCACCGGCCAGTACCTCTGACCTCGCCCGTCGAGTGAACAGAACACGCCGCTCGCGCTCGAGGCGGCACGGCGTGTTCTGTTCCCTCGACGGGGTGGCTGGGGCTCGAGGCGAGCGCGAGTCGGGTTGCGGCGGAACGGGTCGAGCGTAGGCTTCCGATCGCCGCAGTCCACTCGGGGCAGGAGCCGCCATGTCGTCCACCGCCGTGTCCGCGCGCCCTCCGGCACCCGCTGCCCCGACCCGCACGCTTGCGGGACGAGCACGGATCGCCGCCTTCAGCACGGTCGCTCTCGGGATGCTGCTCGCCGCCCTCGACGGCACGATCGTCGCCACTGCCCTGCCGACCATCGTCGGCGACCTCGGCGGCGGGAACCACGTCGCGTGGGTGGTCACGGCATACCTCCTCGCCCAGACCGCCTGCACCGCGGTGGTCGGCAAGATCGGGGACCAGTACGGCCGCAAGCGGGTCTTCCAGACCAGTGTCGCGGTGTTCATCATCGGGTCGGCCCTGTGCGGCCTCGCCCAGGGGATGACCTGGCTCATCGCCGCCCGGTCCCTCCAGGGGCTCGGTGCCGGGGGCCTGACCGTGACGGCCACCGCGTTGATCGCCGACGTCATCCCGCTACGTGAGCGCGGCAAGTTCCAGGGTGCGCTCGGGGCGGTGTTCGGCGTCGCCACCGTGCTCGGCCCCCTGCTCGGCGGGCTGTTCACCGACAACCTCAGCTGGCGGTGGTGCTTCTACGTCAACGTGCCGCTCGCGATCATCGTCATCGTCGCCGCCCGTCGCACCATCCCCTCACTCCCGGCTCGCGGCAAGCACCGGATCGACTACCCGGGCATGGCCGCGGTCGCCACGGGTGCGTCCGCTCTCGTCCTCGCCACCAGCTGGGGAGGCACCACCTACGCCTGGGGCTCCTGGCAGATCATCGGCCTGTTCGCAGGCGGCGCCGCGCTGCTCGTGCTCTTCGTGTTCATCGAGAGCCGGGCGGCCGAGCCCATCCTGCCGCTGTCGCTGTTCCGGTCCAAGGTGTTCTCCGACTGCTGCGCCCTGAGCTTCGTCGTGGGCTTCACGATGATGGGCTCGATGACCTTCCTGCCGACGTTCTTCCAGTACGTCGAGGGCGCCACCGCCACGGGCTCGGGCTTCCGGATGCTGCCCCTCGTGCTCGGGCTGCTCATCACGGCGATCGTCTCCGGAAACATCGTGAGCAAGACCGGGCGCTACAAGCCGTTTCCCGTCGTCGGCGGGCTGGTCATGTCGGCCGGGCTGGTGCTGCTCTCGCGCATGGACGCGAGCACCCCGCTGGGCCTGTCCTCCCTCTACCTCTTCGTGTTGGGCCTCGGCATCGGGCTGAGCATGCAGATCCTCACGATCATCGTGCAGGCCTCGGTTCCCTACTCCGAGCTCGGGGTCGCCACGTCCGGTGTGACCTTCTTCCGCACGATGGGCAGCGCGTTCGGAGCGGCGATCTTCGGCACGCTCTACACCAACTTCCTCACCGCCAAGCTGCCCGCGGCGCTCGCGGCCAGCCCCGGGGTCTCACCGACCGACCTCACCACCCCGAGCACGCTGCACGCCCTCGACGACTCGCTCATCGCTCCGGTCGTCGGTGCCTATGCCGACGCCCTCGGCCAGGTGTTCTTCTGGGCGGCCCCGGTGGCCCTGGTGGCCTTCGTGCTGGCCCTGATGCTGCCGCAGGTCACGCTCTCCGACAGCCTCGCGCCCTCCGCGAACGACCTCGGCGACGGGTTCGGGGCACCGGAGTCGCTCCCGAGCGAGGACGTGCTCGCCCGCCGCGTCGCGAACGTGTTGTACGGAGGGGGGCGCGACCGCGTGCTCGACCTCCTCGGACAGAGCGAGCCGGACCTCGACGCCGCCCGCATCTGGGCCCTGGTCCAGGTGCACGGACTCACGGTGTCAGGGGCCACCGCCGACCTCACCTGCATCGCCCGGGCACGAGAGCTTCCCCGCGCCGTGCTCTCCCCCCTCTTCACCGGTCTGGTCGAGCAGGGGTATGCCGCAGGTCCGCTCGAGGACCTCACCCTCACCGACCTGGGCCACGAGGCCATCGCGAGACTCGCTCTCTCCCTGCGGGACTGGCTGGTCGACAATCTCGAGGGTGTCGACGACGTCGACGCCGTCGGTGAGGCGATGACCAGGGTCGTGCGCCGCGTCGTCGTGGAGCGCGCCCAGAGCCAGGACCGGCCGCGCGAGATGGTCGGCGCGAGCTGACCTGCGGCATCCATTGCAGGAGGACCCGCGAGCGTCCGGCAGGTTGAGCCCGGGGAGGCCAACCTGCCGGACGCGAGCAGGTCAGCGGCCCCGTCCACACCCGCGGGCCGCTCTGCCTGGACGTCGACGCCCGGATCTCTGTGACACTGGGCGCATGGAGGAGGCCGGATCACCTGAGCTGGGCCACGAGACACGGGCCCGCGCCCTGTTGGCCCACCTGGGCACGGCCATGATCGCCACCGGACAGCCGGTGCAGGAGATCGAGGAGGAGCTCGCCGAGGTGGGTGTGCACCTCGGCTACCCCGAGGTACAGGTCGCCGCCGGTCCCACGGGCCTGGTCGTCACCCTCAGCGATGGTGGCCCCTCGACCCAGCGCACGGCTCCCCCCGGGCTGCGCCTGCACCAGTCGGCGAGCGTCCGACGGATCCGGCACCAGCTGGTGCTGGGCGAGCTGACGCCGGAAGCCGCACGGCTCCAGCTGGATGCCGTGGCCAAGCGACCGGTCCGGCATCCACCGTGGCTGGTCGCCTCGGCCTGGCCGGTGCTCGCGGTGGGTATCGCGCTCATCCTCCAACCCGGCTGGGCCAACGTCGCGGCGGCCGCGGTGGGGGCGGTCATCGTCCTCGGGCTGGTGCGCCTGGCCGAGCGCTACCAGCTCGTGGGGGCCCTCCTGCCCACTCTCGCCGCGTTCTCGGTATCCGTGGTCGTCTTCGGCGCCGCCGACGCGGGCCTGCTGGAGGGGCCGCTGCGCACCGTTCTGCCCCCGATTGCCGTGCTGCTCCCCGGGGCGCTCGTCGTCAACGGCATGTCCGAGCTCGCCGCTGGACAGATGCTCGCCGGCTCGGCCCGGCTGACCTACGGCCTGGTGCAACTGGGGCTGTTCGCCCTAGGCCTGCTCATGGCGACCGCCCTGCTCAGGGTTCCGACCTCCATGCTGACCAACCTCCGGGTCGAGGAGATCGGGTGGTGGTCGGCCCCGGCCGGCCTCGTGCTCATCGGGCTGAGCATCTGCCTCATGGAAGGGGTGCCGCTGCGGATGCAGGGGTGGGTGCTGCTCGTGCTCACCCTGGCCTTCGGCGCCCAGCTCGCCGGGCAGGAGCTCGGGTCGATCGGTGTCGGAGGGTTCCTCGGAGCGATCGCGGCCAGCCTGGGGGCGAGCATCGTGGAGCTGCGGCGCCCGCAGCTGGCCCGGCTGGTGCTCTTCCTCCCGGCGTTCTGGCTGCTCGTGCCCGGAAGCCTGGGCCTCGTGGGCGTGACCGAGCTGGCCGCGGGCCGGGAGTCGGCGACCCAGGTGGCCCTGGGCGTGCTCGGGGTGGTCAGCGCGATCGCGCTCGGTCTGCTGGTGGGCTCCTCCCTCGGACGCTCACTGCGCGGGCGGCTTCGGTCCCCGGACGTCGTCCCGGATGCGGTCTGAGGGCTCCGCGCCGCAGATCGATACTATTCGACACGCTGTCGATGCTTTTACGTTCACCTACTTCGGGTCGCCGCTTTGGGACTACTCGATGGGAGCGCGCAGACCCAGGCTGAAAACGGTCGGCGGAGGCTTCTGGGAGGACTCCAGGCGCCGGTAGGTCGAGGGGGTCGTCCCGACCTCCGCCAGGAACTGGCGGTTGAAGTTGGCCATGTTGTTGTAGCCGCTGGCCGAGGCCACCCGGGCGATCGATGCCTCGCCGGAGTCCAGCAGGCGCCGGGCGTGGGCGACCCGGAGCTTCTTGACCATGCTGCTGAACGTCATGCCGGTCGCGCTCTTGAAGTACTTGGAGAAGGTCGGACCGGACATATAGGCGAGGCGGGCCGCGCTCTCGAGCCGGATCTCGCCGGTGAGGTTGCCGAAGATGTACCCCAAGCCGGCGTCGACCGCGGCCCGTGAGTTCGCGTCGGCCGGCTGGCCCATCCACTCACTCGCCACGACCTTCCACTCGTCCTCGGGGCCCTGCCCAACAGGGCCAACAGCCGCAACAGGTGCGAGATCTGTTCGGAGCCCCGGCTGCCGACGATGTCGAGGATCGTCTCCGCGGCCCGCCACGCGGTCGCCCCGGAGAACACCACGCCCCGGCTGGAGTGCTGGAGCACCTCGTCGAGCTCGAGCAGCTCGGGCATGACCTCCATGCAGCGACGGATCCACTCGTCGCTGAACTGGATCACGGCGTCCCGGTTGACGGCGACCTGCCCCTCCTCCAGGTCGCTCACCCAGTCATGCGGGAGGTTCGGGCCCATCATGCTGACGTGTCCGGGCGCGAACGTCCCCACGTGGTCACCGGCGATGAAGCTGCCATGGGTCTTGGTGATGAGGTGGATCTCGTACTCCGGGTGCGCGCCCCACCCACAGATCTCACTGGGGAAGTCGTGCGTGATGACGCGGACGGACTGCTGCGGGTGCGGAGGAATGATCTCGCGTCGAGGAGCCGAGGGAATGGCGTGAAGTGGTCGCTCCGACCCCTCGTCGGGCTGGACGGCGCCCGTGCGGTCGATCTCCGGCGCGGTGCCGGCACTCGTCCAGTGAGGGATGGACACGTGACCTCCAGGTGACGTCGATCGGCAAAATAGTATCGAACCAACGGGGCGGATGGCGCTTGTCGACCCCACCCCGTGGTGCCCACGATGACGGTGTTCCTGGCAGCGAGGCCGGAGCACGGAGCGGGCGGTAGCCCGGGTCGCGCCTCCCGCCTCTAGGCCGGGGGTGCAGCACCCACCTACCAAAGGAGATCGGCATGCTGTCCACACAGCGCGCGCTCGCGTTCGGGGCAGGGGTGGCGGCCTCGGCCCTCGCCCTCGCGGCCTGTTCGTCGGGGAACGTCTCCACCGACGACGGCTCTGCCGCCGCCGGTGGCAGCGTCACGCTCAACCTCGCCACCGTCAACAACGGCCAGATGAAGGACATGGAGAAGCTCAAGACCGAGTACGAGGCCTCCCACGCGGGCACCACGGTCAACTTCCAGGTCATGGAGGAGGGCGACCTCCGCGCCGCGGTGACGGCGGACGTCGCGAGCGGGGCAGGCCAGTACGACGTCGTGACCATCGGTGCCTACGAGACCCCGCAGTGGGGGGCGAACGGCTGGCTCGTCGATCTGACACCCGACCTGGAGAAGGACTCCGCGTACGACGTCGACGACATCCTCCCGCCGGTGCGTGACGCTCTCACCAGCGACGACAAGCTCTACGCGGTGCCGTTCTACGGCGAGTCCTCGATCCTCATGTACAACAAGGACGTCATGGACCAGGCCGGGGTCACCCTGTCGAACAACCCCACCTGGCAGGAGGTCGCGGACGCGGCGAAGAAGGTCGACACCAAGGACATGTCGGGCATCTGCATGCGCGGCAAGCCCGGGTGGGGCGACCTGTTCGCGCCGCTGACCACGGTGGTCCAGACCTTCGGTGGCAACTGGTACGACGAGAGCTGGAACGCCACGGTCGACACCCCGGAGTGGAAGGAGGCGGTGACCTTCTACAAGACGATGCTCGACGAGTCCGGGGAGGCCGATCCGGTCTCCTACAGCTTCAACGAGTGCCTGACCTCGCTCAAGGAGGGCAAGTCGGCGATGTGGGCCGACGCCTCCGTGGCGGCATCCCTCCTGGAGGCCGACGACTCCCCGGTGAAGGGAAAGATGGGCTACGCGCACATGCCGGTCGACAAGACCCAGGAGGCCGGCTGGCTGTGGAGCTGGAACCTCGCCATCCCCGCGTCGACGAAGAACAAGGACGCGGCGCTGGAGTTCGTGAAGTGGGCGACGAGCAAGGACTACATCAAGCTCGTCGGTGACAAGATCGGCTGGTCGAACGTGCCCCCGGGCTCGCGGACCTCGACCTACGAGATCCCCGAGTACAAGGAGGCTGCGGCCGCCTACGCGCCGATCACCCTCGAGGTCATGAGTGCGGTGAACCCGAAGCAGCCCGGTGTCTCGCCGCAGCCGTGGGTCGGCATCCAGTACGTCTCGATCCCCGAGTTCCAGGACGTGGGCAACCAGTGCGCCCAGCTGGTCGCGGACTACATCGCCGACCGCTCCACCGTCGACGAGGCCCTGGGCAAGTGCCAGGACATCGCCCAGAAGGCAGGCGACGCCCACAAGGGCTGAGCCGCAAGGGTTTCGGTGCCGGGTGGTGTGAGGGCCGCCCGGCACCGAATCCGCTGGATGACCGACGGGCCACCCCTCACGATCGACCGCACAAGGGAGTGCCGATGACGACCACCGAGCTCGACACCGTCGAGACGAAGACCGCTCTCGACGACAGGCGGGCACCCAAGAAGAGGGCGCCCTGGGCCAGCCGCGGCCTGGTGCTGCCCGCCGTCATCTTCCTGATCCTGCTCACCCAGGTGCCTTTCCTCGTGACCATCGGCTTCTCGATGATGCGGTGGAACCTGCTCTACCCCGACGACCGTGGCTTCACCGGGCTCAGCAACTACCAGACGGCGCTCACGTCCGGAGCGCTCTGGCCCTCGATCGTCGCCACGGTGCTCATCACGACACTGTCCGTCGTGCTCTCGCTGCTCCTCGGCCTGCTCTTCGCGATGTTGCTCGACCGCCCCTTCCGTGGGCGCGCCCTCGCTCGGACGTTGATGATCACGCCGTTCCTCGTCATGCCCGCGGCGGCCTCGCTCATCTGGAAGTACTCGATGTTCGACACCAACATCGGGATGCTCAACTGGCTGTTCCGGGCCCTGCACCTGCCCGTGGTCTCGTGGGGCACCGACCACCCCATGACCACCGTCGTCATCGTGCTCACCTGGCAGTTCACACCGTTCATGATGCTCATCCTGCTCGCAGGCCTGCAGGGCCAGGACAAGGCGATCCTGGAGGCCGCCGACGTGGACGGAGCGGGGCCGTGGCGCACGTTCACCTGGATCACGCTTCCGCACCTGCGGATGTACATCGAGATCGGCGTGCTGCTCGGCGCGGTGATCATTTTGCAGGTCTTCGACCCCATCGCGATCCTCACCAAGGGCACCGGCGGCACCAAGACGCTGGCCTACCTGCTCTACGAGCGGGCGTTCATCGGGCTCGACGTCGGGGAGGCAGCGGCCTACGGCGTCGTCACCGTCATCCTCACGATCATCCTGGCGACCATCGCCCTCAAAACCCTGTTCAAGGTCTTCATGGCTGGAGGTAGCCGATGAGCAACAAGCTCAGGGGGTCACTCGTCACCGCCGCGACGTGGGTGCTCGTGCTGGTCTTCTTCTTCCCGGTGTTCTGGATGGTGCTCAACGGTTTCAAGCCGGAGTCGGTGGCCTCCTCCATCAACCCGTCGCTCTTCTTCACGCCGGTGCTCGACGGCTACCGGGCCGCCATGGACCGGGGGATGCAGGGCTACCTGCTGAACTCGCTCACCGCGTCGGTGACCGCGACGGTCATCGCAGTCGCTCTGGCGATCCCCGCCGCGTACGCGCTGAGCATCCGCCGCGTGAAGAACGTCGAGGGCTCGTTGACCTTCTTCATCTCCACGCGCTTCATGCCCCTGGCCGCCGTCGTGCTCCCGCTGTTCATGATCCTCAAGACGCTCGGGCTGCTGGACAACATCTACATGCTCGCGATCATCTACGGGGCGGTGAACCTGCCCGTCGCGGTCTGGATGATGCGCTCGTTCTTCCTCGAGGTGCCCTTCGAGATCGTCGAGGCGGCGCGGGTCGATGGCGCCGGCCTGTACCGGGAGATCGTGCGCGTCGTCCTGCCCCTGGTGCTCCCGGGCGTTGCGTCGGCAGCGCTCATCACCTTCATCTTCAGCTGGAACGAGTACTTCCTCGCGACCCTGCTGACGAGCTCCGCCGCGCGCACCACACCACCGGTCCTCGGCAGCTTCGTCGACGGGCGCGGCCAGTTCCTCGCGGTGCTGTCCGCAGCGTCCACCATCGCTGCGCTGCCCGTTATCCTCGCAGGATGGGCGGCCCAGAAGCAGCTGGTCCGTGGTCTGTCGATGGGGGCGATCAAGTGAGCAACACCGAGCGCAGTGCCACACCACCGGTGGTGGCCGAGACCCGCGACCTTGCGGGCACGGTCATCGTGGTCACTGGTGCCGGGGGTGGGATCGGTGGGGCCACGGCGAGGCTCCTGCTCCAGGCCGGCGCCCACGTCGTCGCCGGCGACATCAGTGCGGATGCCGTCCGCGGGCTCGCCGAGCAGTGGGGACCCGAGCGGGTGGCGACCAGCATCGGCGACATCCGTGACCCCGCGACCGCCGAGGCCCTCGTGGCCGCCGGTGTCACGGCCTTCGGACGGGTGGACTCCGTCATCGCGAATGCGGCCGTGGGCTTCTACGGCGGGGTCCTCGACGTCACGCCGGAGCAGGTCGACCTCATGGTCGACGTCAACGTCAAGGGCACCGTCTGGCTGGCCCGAGCCGCCGTCTCGAGGTTCCGCGAGCAGGGCGACGGCGGGGACCTGGTGGTGCTGGGCTCGGTCGCGGGGCTGATGATCGGCGGCGGCGCCGAAGCCGTCTACGCAGCCACCAAGGGCGCTCAGATCAACCTGGCCACAGCCCTGGATCGGGAGCTGCGTACCGAGGGGATCCGCACGACCGTCATCGCCCCGGCCGGGGTGAACACGGCATTCGCCGCCGCCGACGGGCGCTTCGGTGACGGCGACCCGCAGGACGGCCCGTTCATGCGCACGACGGACATCGCTGCAGCCATCATGCACACCCTGAGCCAGCCTCGCCGGATGCGCACCGAGCTGTGGACGATGTGGAGCCTGTCCGAGAAGCACTGATCGTGTCGGCGGCAGGTGAGGCTTACCTTTCTGGAACGAGTCAAGAAAAGGTGAGAGGATATCGCAACAGCCACGAAGAGAGAGGACATCTCACGATGACCGACACCCTGCACGCAGCGACCACCACGACCCACGAGGCGCACCCCCCGTTCCGCGCCTCCACGACGCTCGGCGCCAACCTCCAGAAGGTGCTCGTCGACCTGACCAACCTGCACCTCGTGGGGAAGCAGGCGCACTGGAACGTCGTCGGCAAGAACTTCCGCGACACCCACCTCCAGCTCGACGAGGTCGTCGACGCCGCTCGCGAGTTCTCCGACGTCATCGCCGAGCGCATGCGCGCGGTCTACGTCACCCCCGACGCGCGCGCCGCCACCGTGGCCACCCAGAGCACGTTGGCCGAGTTCCCCGCCGAGGAGGTCGACACCGGTGAGACGGTCGACCTGATCAGCGCCGCGCTCTACGCCGTCGCCGGCACCGCTCGCCGGGTGCACGACGAGGTCGACGCAGAGGACCCCACGTCCGCCGACCTCCTGCACACGATCCTCGAGCGCCTCGAGCAGCTGGCCTGGATGATCGACGCGGAGAACCGCGTCGCGAACCGGTCGATCCCCCGCTCCGTCACGAGCTGAGCCACCCGCAGCCACGACGCGGGGCCGAGGACAGATCCTGTCCTCGGCCCCGCGTTCTGCTAGTCACCAGTCGAGGTGGTCGCGGACGATGGATGCGGCGAGACCCGGCGGAACGGCTGCTCCGCCAGGGCCGCCGTCAACGACGCCACGCCGAACAACGCGCCGCACTGGAGATACAGGACGAACATCACGCCGATGGGTGCAGCCAGTGCGCCGTACTTGGGTTGGTCGACGACGAAGCCGAGGAGCAGGGCCATGGCCAGCTTGAGGACCTCGATGGCCACCGCCCCGACGGCCGACCCGACGACCAGTGGGAGCCACGGCGGGCGGATGCCGCCGAGCCGACCGAGCATGAGGTAGACGACGAGGAAGTTCAGGGCCAGTGTGAGAGCCAGCGCGGTGACGGTGAGCAGCACACCCGGCCCCGCCCAGTCGATCCCGAGCACGCCCAGGATCCGGCTCGAGAGGTTCGCGGTGAAGGTCGAGGCGACAAAGGAAAGCAGCACGAGCGGTGCGAGCGCGAAGAACCAGGCGAGCGCCCACACCCGGACGAGCACAGGGTTGCGGGCGTTCTTCGGCGCCCCGTAGACGCTGTGGAGGGAGCGGCTCGCGGCATACACCCCACCCGTGGCGGAGTAGAGCAGCCCGACACCACCGACCACGGACGTGGCCTGGCCGACGGCACGCAGCTCTGCGGGGTCGATGCCGCTCTCGTTCAGGAGACCCGGGAAGGCGCTCGACAGCCCTTCGGTGATGTAGTCCGCCATCTGTTCGGCACCGAGCGCCGCGGTGACGCCGTAGGCGAGGGCGATGACCGAGAACAGGGCGAGGAAGAGGTAGTACGTCGTTCCGGCGGCGAGCAACGTGGCCCGCGAGATGGTGAACCGGAGGACCGTGCGGTAGCCGAGCCCAACCACATCGCCCACGAGGCCCGGCCGGTTCTCGAGCGCCACGACACGGCTCGGTGCGGCACGCGGTGGCGGGTCGACGGGCTCACCGGGGATCGGTGGCAGCACGTTCTGGCGGTCCATGCGCTCGACGCTACTGTGCTCTGCGGGAGGTGCTCGCACCCTGCCCGGTGCGAGCACCTCCCCCGATCTCGGCGACGCCGTCGGGTCACCTCGGGAAGACCTCCGCGGACCAATCGGCCTTCACGGACACATCCGGGTCGCTGTGGTCCTCCAGCGCGTGGAGCAGGTTGCAGTTCCAGTCCTCCAGGGTCACCTTGACGAGGGTGCGCTCCGGCTGCTGCGACCCCGGCGCGACGAGCCCGAAGTGCACCGAGTTGGTCGACTTGACCGGCGTGTTGGGATGGTGCGCCGGAACCGACTCGAGGGCGTTGCGCGTGGTGAAGTGGTCCTCGGCCACCGCCCCCGTGAAGTTGTCGATGACCTGGGCGCCGTGCAGTCCGGTCACCTTGAACGTCACATCGGTGACGTGCAGTGGCCCGGAGTTGGTGATCTGGATCTCGAAGGTCGCCCGCTCGCCGGCGTTGAGACCACCTCCCGGATAGTCGACGTCGACGATCTCGATGGTCAGGTACTCCTGCGGATAGGCCTCGACTGCTGCGATGAAGTCGTCGAAGTAGCTCATGGTGTTGCCCCCGTGCTCGATGGTGTTGGTGCTCTGATGAGGATGACGTTAGGAAGTCCCGGCCGACCCCGGTAGCGGGGTTTCCCCACAAGGCTCCCCACACCGCGACCCACCCGAGAGCCCGCCGCCAAGGGGTGTCTGGGTATCAGGGCAGGGTCGGACCGCTCCTGTCACGCGGAGGTGGAATCGATGACCCTGGCTCCGACAACCATCACGCGTCCGGACCGACCGCTCGACCGAGAGGGCGAGCTGACCGCGCTCGACCAGCGACTCATCGGGTCGTTGGCCGTGGGCGGCACCCGCATGTCACTCACCGGGGACGCCGGCATCGGCAAGTCCGCTCTCTGGGAATGGGCCTCGGACTGCTGCGCGGAGCACGGGGCCACCGTGCTGCGGGTCCGCGCCTTCGCCGAGGAGGTCGGTATGCCGCTCGCCGGCCTGGCCGACCTCTTCATGGACCATCCGGACGTCGTCGCCCGGGCCCACGCCGCGGACGACCCCCAGGAGCGTGGGCGGGTGGTCAACGCCGCGTTGAGCGCGCTGGCGGAGACGGCGCCCGTGGTCGTCGCGGTCGACGACCTGCAGTGGCTCGACCCGGCGTCCACCGACGCGCTCCGGTTCGCCCTGGCGCGCCTGCACCGACGACCCGTCAGTGTCCTGGTCACCCTGCGGTCCTACGCCGGCCGGACGCCCATCGGGGGGGTCAGCGCGATCGACTCGGGCCATGTCTCGGCACGGATCCACCTCGGTCCCATGTCGGTTGGGTCGGTGGGACGCGTGCTCCGTGCGCGCATCGGTCCGATGAGCGAGCCGGAGGTCCGTCGCCTCCATGAGCTCAGCAGCGGCAACCCACGTGTGGCTCTCGACTTCGCCAGGCACCTCCGAGACCACCGGCTGAGCTGGGACCAGGCCAGCGGCCTCCCGGGCCAGACCCACGACGCCGCGCTGGCGGCGGCATCCCCGACGGCCCTGTCCATGGTCCGGGTCTGCGCGCTGCTCGGGCCCACCCACGCCGACCTGCTGCTGGACGTGGTCGGCCCCGGCAGCGAGCCGTCCCTGGGCGAGGCGTGCTCCGCTCAGCTGGTGACCATCGGCGACGACCTCGTCGTGCGGGTCGCCCACCCGATGCTCGAGGCCGCTGTCGTGTCGGCGATGTCTCCTTTGGAGCGTCGCGCCGAGCACGCCCGGTTGGCCGAGCTCGTGGGCGACCCGGACCGTCGGGCCCTGCACGTGGCGGCATCACGCTCGACGCCGTCGGCCGCCGCTGCCGCAGAGCTGGAGGCTGCGGCGAACCGTGCGGCCGTCCGTGGAGACTCCTCCACCGCGGCCCTCCTGCACATGCATGCCGCCCGCGTCACCCCCGTGACACACGACGCTGACCGGGTGCGGCGCGAACAGGACGAGATCATGTGGCGGGCGGCATCCGGCGAACCGGACCGGGCCCTGGACCTGGCGGGTGCCCTGATCCAGCGCCTTCCCCAGGGCATCGACCGCGCTCGAGCCCTGGCGCAGCGCGCCTACCTCGACGTCCACGGAGCCGAGGACCAGCTGGAACGTGAGCTCGCGGCTAGCCTCCATGACCCTGCCGTCGGCGCCGTCATCCACGACACGCTCGGGCTGGTGCGCGGGATCTACCGGGCCGAGCTGGAGACGGGCCTGGACCACAGCCAGCAGGCGGTGGAGCTGGCTCGCCGCCTCTCGGACCATGCCCTCCTCGGCCGGGCGGCCGTCGTCGCTGCCGCCCTGCTCGAGCTCCTGGGCCGGTCCGGCGAGGAGCTGTTGGCTGAGGCCGAGGACACCGTCGCGAGCACCGGGCGGGCCGCCCTGGGCCGATGGCCGGTGATCTTCCGGGGTCGGATCGCGCTGTGGGCGGGCCGCCTCGACGAGGCCGAGGGCTGCTTTCGGCAGGCCGATCAGCTCGCCGTGGCCCAGGGCACCTGCTTCCAACAGCCGTACCGGTTCTTCGACCGCGCCACGGTGGCCCTCGCCCGAGGAGATCTGCCCCTCGTTCTGGCGCTGGCCGAAGAGGGCCTGGAGCGAGCCCGAGATGCCCGCAACGAAGCTGCGACCGCATGGTTGCGCCAACCGGAGGCCATGGCGAGGAGCCTTCTCGGAGAGCGCACCGTGGCCGAGGGTCACGCCGACTTCCTCGAGGAGTGGGGCCGGTCCCGACACGAGCCGTTGCGCGTGGTCGCCGCGCAGGACATCCGGGGCATGGCCGCCCTGTCCCGGGGCGACGGCGTCGGAGCGTCACGTGCACTCGCCGCAGGAACGGACCTCTCGGTGGCCCTCGGCCTGCGGCATCCGGGTTGCACCCCGGTGGTGCTCCACGACGCCGAGTCGGCTGCCCTGTCGGGTGACGCGGAGCGCTGCCGCTACGCGGCGAGCCTGCTGGACCGCGGCCACGAGGGAGCGCCGCGGCCGTGGGTGTCGGCGGCCGCGGCGTACGCCCGGGGACTGAGCGCCGCGGTCGATGATCGCCCCGACGAGGCACTCACCCTCCTCGACACCGCGGCATCCGGCTTCCGCGCCCTCGGCTTCCGACTCGACGAGGCTCGGGCGCGCTCGGCGCTGGGCCGCACGCTCGCCAGGTCTGGGCAGCGTTGCGCCGCAGCCGAGTGCTTCGTCCTCGCCCGAGGTCTGTTCGAGCACTGCGGCGCAGCTCCGTGGGTCGAGGGTGTCGACGCGGAGCTGGCCCGGGTCCGCCCGGGGCCCCGCGGAGCCACCCTCACCCCGACCGAGTCGCGGATCGCTGCCCTGGTCGCCGAGGGGTGCCGCAACCGTGACATCGCGGCGCGTCTCTTCGTGTGCGAGTCGACGGTCGAGGCGCACCTCACGCGGATCTACCGGAAGCTGGACATTCGCTCCCGCGCCTCGTTGGCCCGAGTCGTCACGACGGGAGAGGGGCCGTCCGGGCTCGTCACCACCCCGAGGTGAGCACCTCGTCCAGCACCGCCGCGAAGTAGTCGGCGCTCTCCTCGGTGAAGCACATCGGGGGCTTGACCTTGAGGATGTTCTGCCGGTCGCCGGTGGGCTGGACGACGACGCCGAGCTCCAGCATCCGATCGCAGAGGGCCGCAGCCTCCTCCGTCGCCGGCTCGAGGGTCACCGGGTCGCGCACCAGCTCGACCCCTTGGTAGAGCCCGCGGCCGTGGACTGCGCCGACCAGCGGATGCCGACGCGCCAGGTCCGCCAGGGCGGCCGACAGGTGGGTGCCCACCGCCGCGGCGTTGGCCTGCAAGCCTTCCTCGACGATGGTGTCGAACACCTCGACCCCGATCCGGCAGCTCAGCGTGCTGCCCCCTGCCGAGGAGAAGAAGGTGCCCTGGTCGGCCAGGGACTCGGCGATCTCCCGGCGGGTGATGACCGCACCAAGGGGGTGGCCGTTGCCCATCGCCTTGGCGACGGTAATGACGTCGGGGACGAGCCCCGGGTGCTGCTCGTATCCCCAGAACACGTCTCCCTGGCGGCCGTAGCCCACCTGGACCTCGTCGGAGATGCACACCCCGCCGCTCGAACGGACAGCGTCGTACACGCGGGCGAGATACCCGTCGGGCACCTCGATGGCGCCCGCGTTCCCCTGCCGCGGCTCCGCGATGAACGTGCCGACGGGGCAGCCGCCCCGCGCGAGGCCGTCCACCATCGCGACGGCCTCGGCGGCGTACGCGGCGCCGGCGCCGGCGCCCCGGTGCGGACCGCGGTAGGTGTTCGGGGTGGTGGTGACGTGGACCCACCCAGGCCGGATGCCGGCAGCCGGGTTGTCGGACAGGGAGGTCGACACGGCATCGGAGGCGAGGGTCCACCCGTGATAGGACTCGGTGAGGCAGAGCACGTCCTCGCGACCCGTGAAGGCTCGGGTCAGTCGCAGGGCCAGGTCGACCGCCTCGCTCCCGCTGTTGACGAGCAGCACGGTGTCGAAGGGCTCGGGAAGGGTCGAGAGCAGGCGCTCACTGAGGTCGGCGACGCCGCCGTAGTTGAAGCGGGAGTTGGTGTTGAGCATGCGCCACTGGTCGGCAGCAGCCCGCGCGATGCGGGGGTGTCCATGACCGAGCACCGTGACGTTGTTGACCATGTCGAGGTGGTGCCTGCCGCGTGTGTCGACGAGGTGCTCGCGCCAGCCGCGCTCGATCCGCGGCGGTGACTCGTAGTAGTGGCTCTGGAGGGTGCTGTAGGAACGCTGGCGCCGCTCGAGCACGCCGCTCGTGGCGATATCCGGTGCGCGGGTCGTATCAAGCCCGAGCAGAGGTGCAGGGTCCAGCAGGAAACTCTCCCAACCGCTTTGCTCGACCGTCGTGACGAAGGGCGGTGGCGTGCCCGTGGGGTCAAGGTCGTGGGTGAGCCACACGCGCACGGTCCCGCTGATGCTGCCGAGCCGCTCACCCGCCCTGATCGGGCCGTGGACGCCGCTGTCGAGACCTTCCAGAACCACCGTGTGGGTCACCCCCCGGAGCACGACCGCGTCACCGACCCGCGACACGGTGCCCTCGAAGGGCGCCACGAGGTGGTCGCCGGGGGCGTGCACGTCGACCGCCATGGCGATATTCCGGGGCTGGCTCCGGTCGTGTGACCGCGAGCGGGTGAGCCGCGGCTCCCCGAACCGGGTAACCGACCGGCCAGCGGGGCCAGCAGCGAGCGACAGGACCCGGTGCTCCTCCGCCGGCCCGTCCTGAAGCCAACAGCCGTCGGCCAGAGAGCGGCTCGATGACGAGAGGTCGACCATCGCGGGTGTCGGACCAGCAGCCAGCAGGGTCCCGGCGCCAAGGGGCCGTGACGGCGGCACCCCGGGGAGGCCGAGGGCCCGCCGGATGGCTGCGGTGGCCACAGCGGCATCGACGGCGGCGGGCACCGAGAAGGTGAGCCACTCCCGTTCGAGGGCGGAGACGGCATACCCGTTGGTCGGGTCGACCGCAGCCTGCTGCCCGCCGCTGACGACGAGCACGGCGCCCCTGAGGACGATGAGGGACCAGAGGGCCTCGACCTCCGCATCCTCCAGGGGGCAGCGGTCGTGGAAGGCACGGATCAGCGGCAACACCGCGAACGGGTCGGTGGGGTGGTGGTGGAACACCGCGGTGCACGTGACGGCGAGCTCGGCCACCCGCCACCCCAGTGAGACGTCGCCGAAGTCGATGATCCCGTCGACGACCAGCCCACCCGCCCGGTCGCGGTGGGTCACGACGTTGTTGTCGGTGAGGTCGGCGTGCAGCGCCTGCACGGGGAACCTCGGTGTCAGCGCGAGGAGCCGCTGCGACAGCCGCGCCACCGCCTCCTCGAGGTCAGCCCGCCGCACCGGGTCGGTGACGTGGTGGGCCAGGGTCCGCACGACCTCCTCGCCACGCCTCAGGTCCCACTGGAAGGCGCGGTCCAGGCCGGGATGCTCGACCGTGGCGAGCGAGCGTGAGACCCGTGCCGCGGTCTCGCCCAGCTGGATGATCGCGGCGGTCGAGAGATGTCCGGCGTCGATGAGCGGTGTCCCCTCCACGAACGTCAGGAGCCGCACGAGGTGGACCACGCCCTCGATGTCGACCTCCACGACGTCGCCACCAGCGGTGCAGGCCAGCGGGAGCGGGGCGGCCAGACCGGTGTCGGCCACCGCGTGCATCGCGATGCCTTGGGCCTCCACCTCGGCGCGGGTGGTCGCCGCGTTGCTCACCTTGAGGAGGAACCGTCCGGACTCGCTCGTGAGCAGCAGGTTGCGGTCCTGCTGGCTCCCCAGCTCGCGCGCGTCGCCGCCGACTCCCCAGTGCTCGGTGGCCCAACGCACGGCATCGGTGAGCGTGACCCGTGGTCGGGGGAGACCCTCGTGCGAGGTCACCATGGCCGGCCACACTCCCTTCGTCGACGCCGACCCGAGGCTACCGAGCGGGCGCGCGCGAACACACCCCTGCGCTCAGCATGCGGAGATCATCGGAGCACTGCGGGCGCCCAGGCGAGTCTCAACCGCAGAAGGACTCCATCTTGGTCCACCCGCCGAGCTTCTCGTCGTCGGAGCCGAGGATGCCGGAGGTACCAGAGCACGCGATCCCCTCGACCTTGTGGTCGTACACACCCAGCTGGAGCGGAGTCTGCAGGGCCAGTGCGGCGCGCCCGGAGGCCAACGAGATCGACCCCAGGTCGTAGAGGGCCGAGGTGAACGGCCCGGCGTTGCCGGGGTCGGAGGTCGCGGACCCGATGATCCGCCCGTGCACCACCGCAAGGTCGGCCACCTGTCGAACATGCGCGGCGGGGTAGGGCACCTTCGTCTTTCCGCTCGCGATGGCGCCGAACGTCCCGGTCGCCGGCGAGAAGGTGGCGGCATAGACCTTGGCGGGTGTGGCGCTCGAGCCCCGAACCGCCCACAGAGCGACCGTCGTGCCGGAGCTGTCGGTCAGTGCGAAGCTCTCGATGTTGCTGGTTCCGCGAGGGACGGTGAACCGCTGAATGACGATCACGTCACGCCCCGACACTGAAATGAGATGTCCCGCACCGGTGCTCGTGAGAGTCGCGAACACGCCGGACTGACCGGGCACCGATGTCACGGCCTCGAGGTCACTCGGTTGGCTGCCCGGCCAGGTGAGCTCGGTCAGGGAACCGCCATCATCGAGCAGAGCGACGCGGTCCTGGCCCTGCTTCTTGTTGTCGTGCACGACCAACCAGCCGTTCGGCGCGGCCGCGATGCCGCTGATCCCACCCACCGCCTTGGACGAGACCTGGGTCCATCCCGACCCCGCGGCAGGAGACATCGGGACCGCCCACAGCATCGTCGTGACGGCAGCAACGACGGTGATTCCGACCTTGATCGCGCGCATGATGCGGACCATACGCCCGCGCGACCGGCGCCGTCCGGCGTTTGCGCGCAGTCCCGATCGCCACCTGTTGACCGGTGTGGTGCAGGAAGTTCCTGACGGCTCGCTCGGCCCACCGTAGGAGGTCCGTTCGCGTGCGCTGAGGACGATGGTCCGCGGAAGCGGGCGGCAGGGAGGCGGGGGTCTGGTGGTTGGCGCTCAGGGCTCGTGGCGGTCCACGCGCACGACGACGGCGTAGGACCCGACCCCGATCAGACGGTCCCCATCCACGTCGTCGGCATCGCCGAGCACGAGGGTGGTCACCACACCGGTCTCGTGGTCGAAGTCGACGTCCCGCACCGAGCCGAGCTCGTCACCCGCGGCGCTGAGGACCCGCTTCTTCAACAGCTCGTGGTCCTTGCCGCTGATCGCCGCCAGTTCGGCGTCGCTGTCGGTGATGACCCCGACGTCGGAGATCGTCACGGCCTCGGTGCCGAAGGCCGTGACATCCCGCCACCGGATGACGTCGCCCGTGTCGGACTTCTTCACCTGGAGGGCGACCACCGAGTGGGTCGAGGGGTCGACGAGGAAGCCGCTGACCCTGCCCACCGTGTCAGCACTGCTGGTGTCGACGACCTTCTGCCCCTTGGCCTCCGAGAACATCATTGGGCCATCCCCTCAAGGTGCGCGCGGAACCGTTCGACGGCGGCGCCGAAGCCGGCCAGGTCGTGACCGACGAAATCCTTCGCGCTGCTCGGCACGATGAGGTGCTCGCCGGATGCAGCCATGGTGTCCGGCAACGGGATCAGCACCATCTGACCCTGGGAGCCGAGCCCTTCGGACGCCTCGACCTCGTAGCCGACGACGTCGCACTGCTCCCCCCCGGTGACGTCGACGGACACGATGACGTCGTGCACGGTCCCGAGGCCGACCCCCTCCTCGGTGAGCACCTGGGAGCCGAGCACGTCGCCCGCGGACGATGCGCTGCCCCGGGAGCGGTCGACGATCGACTGCACCGGCGCGAGGACGCTCTCGTCACTGATCATCACGGCATCCGCGCCGAGGGCGGAGACGGACGCCCAGGTCAGACCGTCCTTCAGAGGCCCCGCGAAGATCCCCCGACCCGCGAGGGTGAACCCGCTCACCGATCCACCGTCCGCCGCGTAGACGACGTCCTTGATCTGCGCGACGTCCTCCCCAGCCATCGTGACCACGGGCCGCTGCGTGATCTCTGACGTTCGCATCAGCCTCATCGGGGCTCGTCTCCGTCGGTGGGCGTGGACTCGATGATCACTCCGCCTCGGCGACGCCGGGCCTGGATCCCGATCACGCCCACCACCACGAGGATGAGGACGAGAACCACCAGGATCAGCCAGCCCCACCAGTCCATGCCAGCCTCCGTGTCGTTGGGGTCGTCACACTACCCCGGGGGGAGTTCGTCCGCCCGGGACTGGCGAGTGTCCTTGAGGCGTTGGAGGATGAGCGCGGCGGCAGCGCGGCCGTCACGGACGGCATAGTTCGTTCCACGGTCCTCGGGAAAGACCTGGGCGAAATTGGCGAGGTAATAGCCCTCGAGTGGGGTCCGGCAGGCGGGAATTCGGTCCGCGAAGTCCACCCCCACGATGTGCTGGGCGTTGCGAAAGCGGAAGACGTGCGACTCAGCGACCAGGCTCGGGTCGAACCTCGGCAGGAGTAGTTGGAGCTGGGCGAACCAGCGCCGACGGAGGTCGTCGTCCGACAGCGTCATCTGCTCGTCGCCGTCACCCGTGTAGGCGCCGAGGTAGGTGATGTATCGACCACCCGTCGCCGTGGTGCCCACCAAGGAGTCCAGGCTCACCACCACGAGGAAGGGCGAGTCGGTGTCCTGGACCTGGTGCCAGTAGGTCTCCGTGATCGGTTCGGTAGTGGTGAGGATCAGCACCATCGCGCTCAGGTAGTCGACGCTGCCCAGCAGTGCGGCGTAGTCACGCGTCATCTGAGGGTGCTCGCGCGCGACCGCAGCAAAGACAGGGCCGGGTGTCGTGACCAGCACGGCGTCATAGCCCCGCACGGTGCCGTCGATCGTCAGGGCTGGACGGCCCTCGCGCGAGCCCATCCGGTCCACCCTCGTGCCGACCCGCACGGAGGCGCCGTGTCTGTCGAGCTCTTCGAGCAGCTGATCGACGACCACCGCGAAGCCACCGTCAAAGTAGCCAAGCCGCTCCCGGCTGTCACCGACCTGTCTCGACCGCTGCCGGACCGCGACCCGGGTCCACAACCACGCCATCGTCACTGTGTCCCAGGCCGAGCCAAACTTGCCCTCGAGGAGGGGCCGCCACACGATGTCGGTGGCACGTTCGCCGTTGACCCTGCGCAGCCACTCGTAGGCCGTCACCTGGGTCAGTGGCCGCCAGTCACGCACGGACCGGAGCCGGATCGCCGTCCAACCGGTCCGCAGCCTGTCCCTCACCCGCAACGGACTGAAGCGCAGGAGATCAAGGGCGCTGGTGAACGGGTAGGCCACACCGTCGACGACGACCTTGATCTCGCTGGGGTGGAAGCGCAGACGGTCCCGCAGCCCCAGCTCGTCCACGAGATCGAGCATGTGCTGGTCCGTGGTGTAGAGGAAGTGGTACGCCATCTCGAGCGGAAACCCGTCGTTCAGCGTGAAACCCGCAGCCAACCCACCGACCGTCTTGGAGGCCTCGAACACATCCACCCCGACGCCGGCCCGCCCGAGGTCGCGGGCCGCCGCGAGCCCCGTGAATCCCGCGCCGACGACCGCCACGGTCGCAGGCACTCCGCGCGTCGTCGTCCTCACCGGACGATTCACGTCACCGGTCATCGCGTCATCGTCCCCGGACTCCTCCGGGTGCGAAGGTGACGAGGCTGTTCAGGGTGAACTGCGCTGCGAAGACCACCGGGGCGATCCCCACCTTGACCCACACGGCGGGGGCGTTGAGAGCTCCGGCGAAGAACCACAACAGAAGGGAGCTGATGGCCAGGCCACAGCACGAGACCGAAGCGAACTGCAGGGCCCGCTCGAGGAGCCGGTCGTTGACGCCGAAGGTGAGACGGGCGTTCATGACGAAGCTGAAGCCCGTCGCGACGGCGGTTGAGCCCACGTTGGCGAGGAGGGTCGGCATGCCGAGCCCCACGTGGACGAGCGCAAACATCGTTGCGTCGAGAACGAAGGCGAGGCCACCGATCGTAAGATATCGGCTCAGCCGCCGTGTGAGGTCTGGTCTGCGCAGCGACGCCGAAGTCACGACCTCAGGATGGCGCACCTCCACCTCACGCGCTGGCCCGGCTCGTCATCCGATCCGGTATGTAGAGGGTTAGGGCACCGACCCGGAGCAGGGAGTACCGCTCAGCCGCGAGCCGCAGCCGCGGCACGGACCCGGCGGGGTAGATCAGCGCGA
The DNA here is from genome assembly GCA_038258215.1 of Actinomycetales bacterium. GTDB lineage: Bacteria > Actinomycetota > Actinomycetes > Actinomycetales > Dermatophilaceae > Fodinibacter. The sequence continues at coordinate 23,125 of JBBSQC010000042.1, forward strand.
CGTCGGCGGGGTCTGCCGACTGCACCACTCTCGCCGAGCCCACCAGGCGCACCGTGTCGTCGGGCGAGACGTCGAACCGGCCACCCGCCACGTAGTCCGCCAGATAGGTGCTCCAGTAGCTGCCGGCGACCAACCGGATGTCCCGAGCCTCGAGTTCGGCCACGGCCCGCTTGATGTCGGCATCCGGGTCGACGGGCGCAGCGAAGCCGATCCGGTGGTGGACCACAGGCACGCAGAATGTCAGGAGCCACACCGTCGGCACCAGGACCACCGGCCACCACGAGCGCTGGGTGCGACCGGGAAGGAGGAGCATCCAGGCACCGAGCCCCATGAGCAGCTGTGGGACGAACGGCAGTCCATATCGCGCATCCGCGAAGAACCAGAGCTGTGGCAACAGGGCAAGGACGGGGTACGCGAGGAGTCCGGTGACGAGCAGCGGGAGTGCCGCGCGGCCGCGCCGTCGGACGAGCAACACCAGGCCCGACAACGAGGTGACGGTGAGCAGGACGAGGACCGTGGGGCCCAGCGCCGTGCCGGGCTCCGGACCCACCCATTCCCCCGTCATGGAGCGCAGACCGAACACCCTCGGCAGCAGCTCTGTGCCGAAGTTCGTCAAGCGCGCCACGAAGGACGTTCCGCGGGGTGAGCCGGGCGACGCAATCCCGTTGCGAGCGATGAAGACCAACCAGGGCGCGGCTCCGACGAGCCAGCCGCCGATGGCCGGGATCCACCACCGCCGCAGTCGCATTCGATGGGCAACCGCGGGACAGACCAGGGCCAGAAGCGACACCACCCCGAACATCGGGTGGCTCCACATGGCCAGCCCGGCCGCCGTTCCTGCGGCTGCGGCGGTGGTGGCCAGACGGTCCGTCGTGCGCATGGCCCGACCAGCGAGCGTCAGTGTGACGACCTGGGCCGTGAGCCCGGTCGTGTAACCCATGTACGACTTCGACCACAGGAGCACCAGCGCGCCGGACATGCTCCAGCCCACAAGGGCCACGACGAGGCCCGGCGCCCTCCCGAGGAGCGGCGCAGCCAGCCTGAAGATAGCCACGGACGCCACGGCCGAGAGCAGTGTCGCAAGGAGTCGAAGCGGCCAGACGCCGGTCCAGGTGGCCAGGAGGGGGGCGAGAAGGTAGGCCTCCGTCGTGGCGCCGTATCCGTTGCCCGAGGGAACCAGACTGAGGTGCCCCCGGAGAACCTCATACGCCTGGAGGCCGGTGAACGCCTCGTCGGAGTTGAGGCCCATGAGCGGAGACCTGATCACCCAGGCACGCACCAGGAGCCCGGCGAGCACAGGCAGAACAGCAGCGAGAACGAGAGCGGGCCATCGAGGCGAGGAGAATCCGGCCTCGCGATGTCCCCGCCCGCCTACTCGGCCGACTCCTCCCACCACCCAGCGACTCCTCTCGGCACGGCGAGGTTCAGCGTTCTTCGACCTCCTCGGGATCCTCCAGCTGGCTCTCGAGCCGGATGACGTGCATCACCGCGTTGATCAGCGCCAGGTGGGTGAAGGCCTGGGGGAAGTTCCCCAGGTGCTGACCGCTGTGCGGGTCGATCTCCTCACCGTAGAGCTCCAGCGGACCGGCGAAGGACAGCAGCTTGCCGCACAGCTTCCGGGCCTTCTCGAACTCACCGATCTCGCACAGGGCCGACACCAGCCAGAAGGAGCAGATCGTGAACGTGCCCTCCTCCCCGCTGAACCCGTCGTCGGTCTCCTCGACCTTGTAGCGCAGCACCAACCCGTCGACGGTGAGCTCCTTACGGATCGCCATCACCGTCGCCCGGATGCGCGGGTCGTCGGCTGGCAGGAACCGGAGCAACGGCGCCAGCAGGAGCGAGGCGTCCAGTGCCGTGCTCCCGTAGTACTGGGTCAGCACCCCGCGCTCGTCGACCCCGTGCTCGAGGATGTCGTCCTTGATCTCCTGAGCAGCCTTCTCCCACTCGAGAGCCTTGGTCTCCTCGCCGCCCATCCGCGCCAGCTTGGCACCACGGTCCGCGGCCACCCAGCACATGATCTTGGAGGACGTGAAGTGCTGTAGCTCGCCGCGGACCTCCCAGATGCCGGCATCCGGCTCGCGCCAGTGCTTGAGCGCCTCGTTGACCTGGGTCTCGAGGATCGGCCAGATCCGGTTGTCGAGGTGGTTGGCGGCCCGGGAGTGCAGGTAGACGGAGTCGAGGAGGGCGCCCCAGACGTCGTGCTGCTTCTGGGCGTATGCCGCGTTGCCGATCCGCACCGGACGCGACCCGGCATACCCGGGCAGGTGATCCAGCTCCTCCTCATGGAGCTCCGCCTCCCCGCCGATGCCGTACATGATCTGGAGGTCCTGGTCGCGCTCGGCGACCTCGGCGATGAAGGAGAAGAAGTCGACCGCCTCCCAGTCGAACCCGAGCGAGTACATCCCCCACAGGGCGAACGTGGAGTCCCGGATCCAGCTGAACCGGTAGTCGTAGTTGCGGTTTCCGCCGGGCGTCTCCGGCAGGGACGTGCTGCCGGCAGCGACGACGGCCCCGGTCGGGGCGTAGGTGAGCCCCTTGAGGGTGAGCGCGCTGCGCTGGAGATAGCTGCGCCACGGATGGTCGGGGAAGCGACCCCTGGCCAGCCAGTGCTGCCAGTGGTGGGCGGTCCACACCTGCTTGTCGTAGGCCGCCTCGTAGGTCAGGGGTGGCACCGCGCCACCCCACGACAGGGCGACGAAGCGCGTGTCGCCCGCCCTGAGCAGGGTGCGGCTGCTGGCCTGACCGCCCTCGAAGCCGAGCATCAGGTCGGTCGTGAGGGTGAGCCGGGTGTCGGACCCCTCGGCGCTCGCCTCCGCCTGGTGGTAGGTATCACCGGTGTAGCGCCACGTGACGGGCTTGCGGCCGTAGTCGAGCACGGGTTCGCAGTCGATCACGGTCTGCATCTCTCCGGAGACGCAGCGGATCGTGCGGAGCAGCGTGTGCTCCGCCTCGTAGTCGGTGGGGGTCCGGGCGTAGGTCTCGGACCGGTCGTCCTGATGGTGCCAGGGCCCGATCAACAGCACGTCGCGCACGATCATCCAGCCGGTCGAGGTGCCCCAGCTCGTCTCGAGGACCATGGTCCCCGGGAGGTAGCGCCGGTCGGCCGGCACGTTGACGTCGAGCGGTGCCACGCGGAAGCGCCCGGCGCGGCGTCCCAGGATGGCGCCGAACACACTTGGGGCGTCGAACCGGGGCAGGCACATCCAGTCGACGGAACCGGCCGGGGACATCAGCGCCGACACCTCGCCGTCGCTGAGGAACCCGTAGTCCCCGATGGGGACCACCTTCGGGGGCGACACCGGACGGGTGGGCTGGGGTTCGTCAGTTCCGGAGACCATCGCCCCAGCATCACGGGGTCCAACCGGCCCCGCAAGACCAGGGAGCGGACCGCTCGTCGGCGCCTCGAGCCTCACCCCGCGTCGGACCCCACGCATCCCGGCCGGCTCGTACGGCCCATCGCGGCCCTCACTGCCGCCTTGTCCTCCGGCGCGCCGTACCTCCAGAAGGTTGCCTTGACCCGTTCCCCGGCGAGCGGGTCGGCGTCCGGTCCGACGATGCGGAACGCGTCCGCCGACGTCGTGGCTCGTGGGAGGACCAGCGCGAGCTCGGGGTCGTCGACCTGCACCGGGTCCACCCCAGCGAGCCGCGCGAACCTGACTGCCATCTCGTGCTGTTCGCGGTACCCGAGGAAGTGGTCCTCCTCCACGCAGTGGGCCACCATGCTCTCGAGCTCGGCGCGCGTCGGTCCTCTCATGACCCCGCCCCAGACGTTGGCGATCCATCGCGCCTGTTGCTCCAGGGGCACGGCGTAGGGACCCAGCTGGGGCCACAGCCCGACGAACGCGAGACCGTCGAGATCCGGATGGAAGGTGAACTCCGCCAGGCGCATCGTCTTGCGATTGAGCCCCACGATCTGGCTGATCTCCTCGCTGAGGAACGGGAGGGACAGGTCGAACCCGGTGGCCACGATGACGGTGTCGACCTCGGTCGCGGACCCGTCGGTGAACTCGACCCGGCGACCGTCGACGCGAGACACCCACGGGTGCACGGAGATCCGGTCCTCTGCCACGAGGTTGAGATAGTGCGGGCTCCCGGTGACGCCGGCCCTGGCGATGTCCGGGTGCGGTGCGGGTGCGCCGTAGCCCTGTGGGTCTCCGCCCAGCCGGAGCACCCGTTCCGCCGTGAGCCGATGCAGCTCCTCCTGCGGCAGCGACTCCAGGGCCAACGCGTGCTCGCGGGAGAAGACGTAGGACTCGATGGGTGTGCCGGCAACCATCTTGGGCATCACGTAGCGCTGACGGCGCTGCGCGAGGTGCACCTCGGCCCCGGCCATCGCGAGGTCACTCGCGATCTCGAGCGCGGAGATGCTGCCCCCGCACACCAGCACCCGTTCGCCGGTTCTGGGCTCCTTCTCCTTGTAGTGGAACGCGTGGGAGACCCCTCCGACGCCGCTGAAGGAGTCGAGGCCCTCGACCTGCGGGATCTCGGGCCGGTTGTAGCGTCCGGTGGCGACGACGACGCGGTCGGCACGAGCCTCCTCCTCCCGGCCCTCCTGCTCCCACCTCACGACGTAGCCGCCTCCCTCGCGTCGGGCCACGACGGTCACGCGTGCACCGAACCGAAACCTCGCCAGCAGGTCGTGGCGGTCGGCGTAGGTGTGGAGGAGGTCGAGCACCTCGGAGTTCCTCGGGAAGATGGAGGTGCCTTCGGGATACTCCACGTCGGAGAACCGCGTGAGGAAGCTGGCCGTGTTGGTACGCATCGCCGGCCAGACGCCGCTGTTCGGGTTCCGGGTGTCCCACTGGCCCCCGATCCCCTCGTGCGACTCCAGGCCCAGCACCACGAAAACCTGGGCCATCAGGTGCCGGGCCGAGACCAGACCCCCCATCCCGGCACCGACCACCACGACGTCGACATCCACGATCTCCTCCTTGGCCCGGTGGGGCGAACCCGCCACACCTGCGCCTGGGACCCGCTCACTCATCGGTGCCCCCGTCCAGGAGGATGGCCTGCCCCTGACCGCCACCGCCGCAGATCGCCGCCACCCCCAGGCCGCCGCCACGACGACGGAGCTCGTGGGCGAGGGTGAGGACGAGCCGGAACCCGCTGGCTCCCAGGGGATGACCGAGGGCGATGGCACCACCGTTGACGTTGACCCGGTCATGGTCGATCGACAGGGCCCGCATCGAGGCGATGACCACCCCGGCGAAGGCCTCGTTGATCTCCCAGACCTCGACGTCTCGAGGGGTCAGGCCGTGACGGGACAGAAGGAGCGCAGCGGCTTGGGCGGGCCGTTCGTGCAGGCTTGAGGTCGAGCCCGCCACCACGGCACGGTCAACGACCCGCGCCAGCGGTACGTAGCCCTCGCGGCGCGCGAGCGCCCTCGACGTCACCACCCCCGCCGCAGCCGCGTCGGACATCTGCGAGGCGTTGCCCGCGGTGATCGAGCCGGTGGGGCCGAAGGCCGGCGACAACGCCGCCAACCTCTCGGCCGAGCTGTCGGCGCGGATGCCTTCGTCCACTTCGCCACCACGGCCGTGGAGGATCTCCTCGGCCAGCAGGCCGGTGGTGGAGGCCCGATCTGCGCGCCCGTGGCTGGCCAGGGCCACGGCATCCTGATCCGCGCGCGAGATGCCGAGCCTGACGTTCTCGGTATCGCTGAGCGACCCCATCCCCACGTCGTCGAGGGAGCACCAGAGGCCGTCTCGCACCAGGAGGTCCTCGGGCTCTCGCGGCGCTCGGGACATCGACTCGAAGCCGCCGACGAGCACCGCGGACGCCTCGTCGGATCGAATGAGGTGCCCCGCGTGGGCCACCGCGCTCATGCTCGCCAGGCAGACGTCGTTCACCGTCACTCCGGGGACCTCGCGCGGCACGCCCCCTCGGATGGCCGCGATCCGGGCCGGGTTCTGCCCGTTGCCGGCCTGGACGACGTTGCCCAGGACCACGTGGTCGACCCGGATGCCGGGCACACGGTCCAGGGCGCTGCGAACGGCCAGCGCTCCGAGCTCGGTCGCGGGGACCCCGGCCCAGCGACCCCCCATCCGTCCCACCGGCGTGCGAGCGCCCGCCAGCAGCACGATGTCCGAGCCGGATGCAGTCTTCACGGCAGCTCCATCGTGTAGCAGACCGCGGTGCCGTCGAGCGCGACGACCCCGTCGTCACGCACCACCCGCGTGCTCAGGTGCGTGATCGGCTTGTCTGCCCTGACGCTGGTGACCTCGACCTCGCCGGTGATCGTGTCGCCCGGCCGCACCGGTGCGAGGAACCGCCACGAGACCTCGAGGAAGACGGTGCCGGGGCCGGGCAGCGCCTCGGCGACGACGGCGTTGAGGATGGCGGTGGTGATCCCACCCTGGACGACCACCTCACCGAACCGGCTTCCGCGCGCGGCGTCCTCGTCATAGTGCAGGGGGTTCCGGTCGCCGCTGATCTGCGTGAACAGGGCGATGTCGCCCGGCCCGACCGTGCGGCTCAGGGCAGCGGTGTCCCCCAGCGCGGGCATTCCGTCACCGACCGGGTCGACGCCTTGTTGGACCGGGGGCTCCTTCGGCCCGGGGGCGAGGTCGTCGTGGGTCGGGGTCGCCCTGCGGCCGTGTTGGAGTTCAACCCGACGCTGGGGTGGTCCTCTCCGCTCAGCTCGGAATGAGCGGCCTGCGGGCCGGTGTCCACGACCTCGGTGGAACTCCCCTGGCCACCCGTTCCACGGACATCGCCATCGGCACCGGTCCCGACCACGTGCTCAATGCGCTGGTGGCCCAGCTCGACTCGCTCCTGGCCGAAGCCGGTCGCGACCGTGGTGACGTGCTCGGGATCGGGGTGGGTATGCCGGGGCACATCGAGCTCGAGACCGCGCGGGGCTCCTCGGGCACGGCGGGGCCACCCTGGGGCCCGTACCCGGTCGAGCAGCACCTCACCTCGGCATTCGGGGTCCCCGTGTTCGTCGGGCGGGCGGCCAGCCTGCTGGCGCTGGCCGAGCACCGGGCCTTCCACCCCGAGGCGCGCGTGCTCCTGGCGGTGAAGGCGGGCACGGTCATCGAGTGCGGCATCGTCATCGATGGCCACGTGGTGGCCGGCGGCAGCGACCTGGCCGGCGAGATCGGCCACACCCCCCTGAGTGGTCAGGATGCCCTGTGTGTCTGCGGCAACCGCGGGTGCCTCAATGCGGTCGCCGGGGGTGGAGCCCTCGCGGATCACCTTGCGGCACTGGGCTACCCGGTGGACTCTGCTCGGGAGGTCGCCCGTCTCGCGCGCGACGGGGTCGTGGCCGCCGGTCAGGCGGTGCGCGAGTCCGGTCGCCACATCGGTGAGGTCCTCGCTGGCGCCGTTAACCTCCTCAACCCCGACGTCGTCGTCGTGTGGGGCTACCTCGCCGACGCCGGGGACCAGCTCTTCGCCGGGATGCACGAGAGCCTCTTCAAGCTCGGTGTCCCCGCCGCGACGCGGCACGTGCGGGTCGAATACACCCGACTGGGGGATGACGCCGGCATCCGCGGCGCTGCCGTCACCGCCACCGAGGCCGCGCTCTCCGCCGATGCCGTGGACGGCATGCTCTCGGCCTGGCACGCGTCCCGGTCGGGCGTGGTCCTCACCACCTGACAGCTACACCTGCAGAAGGCTGACTCGCGTTCGGTCGATGAGGGCTGGAGATGGCTGAGACTCGAGCGTGGTGGTTCGCGAGCGCGGTGCGACCTGCTTGCCTCTGGCGCTGCGCTCGCCATCTCGAATCGATCCTCGCCGAAGTCGGCATCGACTACCTTCGAGGGAGGTGGACGCTGCGCGGTCGGTGGAGACCATCGAGACCACCCGCGGGATGGGGTGTCGCATGGTCATCCCCACCGTGGTCCGGACCGTCGCAGGAGGATCGCCATGACGCGGGTGCAGGGCACGATCGCGCACGCCCTCGCTGCCGCGGGCGCACTCGTCCTGCTCTACGTGACCTTCCGGCTCACGGTGGCCGGTTCGCACGTCGACGAGACGGTTCGGTCGACAGTCGCGCGCGACGGCAGGAGCGCCAAGCCCGTTGCCCTTGATGTGCTCGGTCTCATCAACCCCGCCTCACTCCTGCTCGCGGTCCTCCTTCTCTCCCTCGTCGCCTGGCGAACCCACGGCCGCCGAGCAGCCATGTGGTTGGCGCTGGAGATCGCGACGGTCGTGGCCGCCTCGCAGGTGTTGAAGGCGGTGCTGCCGAAGCTGTCCTCGCGCACTGCAGAGCTGACGGTGGGCGGCGGGTCGTTCCCTAGCGGACACACGACCATCGCTGCCGCGCTCACTCTCGCCCTCGTCGCGGTGCTTCCCGAACGGTGGAACGCGGCTCCTCGGGTGCTGGTGGTCCCCGTGGTGACGGTTTTCGCCGTCGCGACGGTCGTCGCGGGCTGGCACCGCCCCAGCGACGCCGTCGCCGGTGTCCTCCTCGCCCTCACGGCGCACTACCTGTGGCTCACCGTGTCGCGCCGGGACCGGGCACCATCGCGATCCACCGAGGGTGCCCGGTAGGAGGCCGCCGGCACCGGTCTGGTTCGCCGGTGACGCTCACAGGTGGCACCACCACTGCCGTGCAACCTGAGCCACTTCGCGACGGACGCCGGACGACGAACGCCGCGTCGAGAGCCCGTGAACAAGGGCCCTGTCGATGCGGCGGTTTCTGCCGCCGACCACCGCAGTGCGGACACCGTCCTGGGGTCCGGCACCCACACCACCCCGGTCCACGTCGATCTGCCGGATGCCGACCAGCCGCATCGTTGCGGCCCGTGATCTCGGGGCGGCTGCGCGAGCTCCTTCGCCGGGGTCGTGGCACGGCCCTACTGCGGAGAACCCTGCAGCACGGCGGCCCCAGGTCAGGGGCACGTGACACCCCGGTCTGAGATCGGTATCGCCCGTCGATGGAGCACTTGTTCAGCGCTGAGCGCTCGACCCGAATGGGGTCGTGGGTGAAAACTTGTTGAATCGACTTCCATAAAAGGAGTTTATGGTACCGGTAAAAGCCAAAAAACCTACCTATTCGAGGCATAAATCACGAACAGGCATCTCAAGTCGCCATCTGATCGATTAACCCGTATCGTCTTTTCATAGAAAGACGACCGGTTTTGTCGGGCTTTTGTCGTGGCGCGAACTGCCCGCAATGTGCGGGCGAAGGAAGACGCGAAACGGCGAATATCCCAACTGCCGTTCAACTCTTTCAAGGTCGAGTCCGAAACTTTCCACAGTGCTCGGTCGCAGTAATCGCCGCAGCACCTGAGTCGATCTATCGAGCTGGACACGGCACGTGCATTTCAGATTCGAACAAAGCAAACCCAAAGGATGAGACACGCGCGACTCCGAGCCTGCCATTGACATTCGAAAAGAAAGGAGGACCGACATGACGAACAAGCACTGGCAGTGGGGTGGCTGAACGCACAACCACGACCTCTCGCCGACCCGAGCAGATCTTCTGAACTGAGCGCAGCACGCGCCCTTTC
>JBBSQC010000043.1:0-30920 GCA_038258215.1 Actinomycetales bacterium
CGGGACCTGCGCCCGGCGGGTCAGCGCCGCGTCGAAGCGTTGACGCAGGTGTGCCAACGCTCCAGTGCCCTCGATGCCGATGGGGCGGGCAAGGACGGTGCGGGGGCTGCTGCCGCGGCGGTGCATGTGACCATGGCCCTGTCGGACCTGCAGGCGGGCACGGGTAGCGGTGAGGTCCTCGGGTCGGTCGCGACGGGGACGCTGCTCTCACCGGAGGTGCTGCGGCGGGTCTCGTGTGACGCCGAGCTGATCCCCTACGTCCTGGGCACCGCGGGGGAGGACGTCGACATGGGCCGGGTGGTCCGGTTGTTCACCCGCGCCCAACGCCGCCGACTGTGGCGCCGAGACCGGGGCTGCACCTACCCCGGGTGCGGCGCACCCGGAGCGTGGGCGAAGGCGCACCACGTCCGGCACTGGATCGACGGCGGCCTGTCCGACCTGGACAACGCAGCGTTGTTGTGTCAGCGGCACCACACCTTCGTCCACCAGCGACGCCTCGTCGCCGAGGTCCGCAAGAAGCCCGACGACCACGGGCGATTCGTGGTCTGGGACCTCACCCAAGGCAGCTACGACCGCCACCTGGAACGACAACGAGCCGAGCGTGCGGCCAACGATCCACCGCCGCTCACACCAGAGCGGCTCCAGACCCTCCTCGTAGCCATCGCCGGTGGCGACACCGATGAATGGCGATGGGCTGAAAGCGAGCTGGCGCGCTCCTGCCCCGACGAGTTCGCGGATGACGCCGATATGGATGACATCTTCAGCGACGACTACCTCGCCTCGCTCGAGCGCACCGCCTGACGACGGGCCTTGTCGCGGTGTCAGCGAACGGAGCGCGGTCGCTGCTCGACGAGGGTGTCGATCGCCCGACCCAAGCGCCCGTACGCCCGGCTGTAGCAGACGTAGGGTGCGCCCAGGCAGGCGTTGGGATCCGAAGTCGCCCAGTCCGCGTCACCGAAGCGGTAGCCGACGTTGCTGTGCGCCGCCACGACATACCACCGTCCGTCCTCGCCGGGCAGGGCCTTGACGATGCCGGTGTCGTTCCCGGAGAACGAGACCAGGCCCGTCTTGTGGGCGAACGTGACCTCTGCAGCCTTGTTGCACGGGCGGGTGTCGTAGCCGAAGTCCAGCGGCGTGTCGCCGTCATAGGTGACCACGTGGCCGTTCTCGCGGTCGATCCACCTCTTGGACACGCGGGCCGGGATGCCGGGCGCAGCGTCATCCGATCCACAGAGGTTCCCGGTGCTCAGCACCTCGTGGAACGACTGATCCAGGAGCACGGAGCGGAAGTAACGTTGCGAGCGGCGGCTCAGACCCGAGTCCCCCGTGACCTTGCTCCCGTCGGGCGCTCGCCACAGACGTCGGGTCGTGCCGCTGACGAGCAACATCAGCCGTGCGGTGTCAAGGGCGCCCATCGTCATCTGACCGGACGACCACCCGTTGCCGACCTCGGGCTGCGAAGGGTTCATCCGCAGCGTGGTCAGGCCCAGGCGGGCGAAGTTGGCGTTGGTGTCCTTCAGCCCACCGGTCTTGTCGAGCAGCTGCAGGAGGACGCAGGTGGCGAAGTTGTCGGACACGGTGATCATCTGGTCCATCCAGCTGGCCACCGTGTCGCTCGCCCCGTCAGCCTCGGGAGGAGGGGTGGCGCCCGTGGGGTTGCTCGGGCCGTATCCGCAGGTGTTGCCGCCGATCTCGCGATACGTCACCTGCGAGTCCAGCGTCAGCCGACCCTGGTCGACCAGGCGCAGCACGCCGTAGCCGACCATGACCTTCAGCACGCTCGCCGGATACGGCACCATGAAGTCCTTGCGGACCCCATGGGCCGGGGCAGAGAGGACATCGCCCGACGCGGGACCGGCATCCCACAACCCTTGGTCGTCCCAGCGATCGCCGCGCCACTGGGAGAACCGCACACCCTGTGGCTGCATGGTCCTGAGATCGATCGGCACTCGGTAGGCGTACGGGCTGTCGCGGTCGTAGAGGACGTTGGCCGCGCCGACGATGCGCCCGGTGCGGCTCAGCTCGATGACCGCGACGTCGACGTTCGGCAGGGCGCGGCTTGGTTGGGCCACACCGTTGTCCACATCGTCGAAGTCGACGAGCCGGTCGAACCCGGCCCGGCGCACCGCCTTGGCAAGGCCTTGTGCGAGCCTGGCCGACTCACGAGTCGTGCGCCATTCACCGACGCCGGGGGACGGGGTGTCGCGATGCGACCCTGACGTGACTGCGTACGTCGCCGCCGCGTCGGCAGACACCCCTGCCGTCGTCGGCGCGGCCACCGCCACCGGGACGGCGTTGGCCGTCGCCAGCGCCATCGCGGTGACCGCCGTGGCTGCCGTGCTGAGTGTCGCAATCCAGCGTCGTGACATGCCGGCTCCCTGCTCGTAACTTGAACGTGCGCTCAAGATAGACCCCAGGAGAGGTCTGGGCAACCCTCCAGACGGTCAGGACGTCGCGGCTGGATCGAGAAGCTCTGGTGAGATTCCGGCCTCGCCTGCGGCCGCCTCGCGTATCCAGGTCAGCAGCTGTGCGCGCTTCGTCCGCCCCTGGTGCGCCACGAGCTGCACCGACATGCCGTCGAGCATCGCCAGCAGCCGCCAGGCCGACGCGCGAGGGTCCCGGCAGGTGAAGAGACCCTCTGCGACGCCGCCCTCCATCACCTGCGTGACGGCGTAGAGCCACTCCTCGTTGAGACCGCGCGACGACGTGCGCAGGGCGGTGTGGTGTGCGGATGCCGCCCACACGTCGATCCACATGCGGTACTGCCACGAGGGTGCTGCGGGGCTGAACTGGTCCAGCAGCACCCGAAGCCCGGCAACCGCGTCGGGCGCCTGATCGAGCACTCGGCGGACCCGCGCGAGGTCGTGTGCCGCCACCTGCTCGAAGGCAGCCACCAACAGGTGGTCATGGGAGTCGAAGTAGTGAGCGAGCAGACCGGTGCTGGTGCCCGCCTCGGCTGCGACATTTCGGCTCGTCGTCTCCAGCAGGCCCTTGCGGCGGATCACCCGCACGGCGGCGTCGACGATCTCCTGTCGACGCGTGGCCGCCGGCTTGTGCACCTGCTGCCGGGCGGCGCGCGGCGTGTCCACGGGCGGTAGTCTCTCAGACCCTCCGCGCGTCACATGCGTCGCTCTCGCCAGAGCGCTCCGGTCGCCCTTCCCGGAGCGGCCCAGGGGCCCAGCGGTCCAACAGCCCAGCGGCCTAGCGGACCGAGGCCAGCGTGCGCCGACCCGCGGGCTTGCGCGCGGCAGCGAGAAAGCCCGCCGCGTGCTGGGCGTCGACGAACCCGTCGCCGACGAGCTCGAGCAGCAGGTCGTTCGACCACACGGCCAGGCGGCCGATGGTCATCGAGGTCTGGTCGGCGACCTTGGGCAGGTGCAGCCCGAAGACCTCGAGCACGACGTCGCGCTTGCCGGTGTCCTCGGTGGCGTAGGTGAAGATCGGCAGGAAGCGCGCGGGCTCCATGACGCACAGCACCTTGGTCAGCTGGGCCTCCTTGAAGCCCGGCATCCCCGTGCCGTCGGCGTCGTCGACGAGCTCGGTGAGGCGGTCCTCCATCGGGGTGTCGTGCGGGCCACGCAGGAGGTGCTCGATGGACCCCCGCACCCGCTCGGCCGACTCCTCGTCGCCGAGGCGCTTCCACGCGCGGGTGAGCACGGCGGTCGAGCCGGGGTCGCCGCCGACCCGGCTCGTCGCAAAGGCCCGCAGGTCCTCCGGGGTGCATGCCGCCAGCCCGGCGGGGGAGAAGACCTGCTGGTAGTGCGCCCAGTGCTCCGCCACCTCGGCGTCGGGCTCGGGCACCTCCTTGAGGAACCTCGTCCGCAGACGCGTGAGGCGGGTGCGCCGATCGTCAGCGACCATCGCCGACTTCGCGAACCGCCCCTTGGCCATCTCGAACGGCGTACGCGTGAAGGTGGGGGACGTGCTCACCGCGGTGGGGCTCCACGTGTGCCCGCAGTCGCCGCAGCGCAGCACCTTCGACCCGTCGGGAGCCAGCCCCTCGAGATGGATGTCGTTGTCGCTGTGGCAGCTGAAACACGAGATGAGAGCCATGTCGCGATCCCTTCGATGGTGGAGGTGTCGAGACGGCTCAGTGAACGGGCGCGCGGCGGCAATATTTTGTGCGAACGACAACAATCTACCATCGAGGAAAATGTCACTCTGACACTAGGATGCCGCGGTGACCTCCACGACTGAGTACCCCCCGTTCTTCGTCACCTGCGACCTCGTGGTGCTCTCGGTGCGGGCGGGCGCCCTCGCCGTGCTCCTGGTGACACGCGGCGGTGAGCCGTATGCCGGGCGCCTTGCCCTGCCGGGTGGTTTCGTCGAGGTCGACGAAGGACTGGAGGCCGCCGCCTACCGCGAGCTCTCGGAGGAGGCGGGCATCGGCCGGCGGGACGTCATCCTCGAGCAGCTCGCCACCTACGGCGCACCGCAGCGCGACCCCCGCGCGCGGGTGGTCTCGGTGGCCTGGCTGGCCCTCGGTGCGGCCCTCCCGGAGCTGAAGCCCGGCTCGGATGCCGCGGACGCCCGGTGGGTTCCGGTCGAGAAGGCGCTGCGCTCGCGGACCCGGCTGGCCTTCGACCACCGCCAGATCCTGCGCGACGGCGTGGAGCGGGTGCGGGCCAGGCTCGAGGACAGCGGCTACGCCGCGGCGCTCTGCGGGGAGGCCTTCACCGTCGCCGACCTGCACGCGGTCTACGAGGCGGTGTGGGGGGTGCAGCTCGACCGGGCCAACTTCCACCGCAAGGTCACCGGAGTCGAGGGCTTCCTCACCCCCACCGGTGAGGTGCGCGAGGGAGGCCGGGGCCGGCCCGCCCGGGTCTTCCGCGGCGACCCTGCGGTCGCGCTCTCACCGCCGATCCTGCGCGGCGACCGCTGAGTCCCGTCCCACCGAGGGCGGGGGAGGCCGACGACCCACCCACACCGGCATGGAGCGCTCAGCCGCCTGAGCGCGGCGTCCGGGCCGCCTCGACCATCTGGTGCTCGGCATCCGGGCCCGGCCCGATCTTGGGCAGCCGGAGCATGAGCACCGCACCGACGCCCCACCAGGCGATGAGGATGAGCCACTCGTAGGGCCAGACCAGGGCGGCCGGCATCCCCGGCATGAACAGGATGCCCAGCACGAAGGTGAGCCCGGCGGCGGCCACTCCGACGCTGGTGCCGCCGCGAACCCGGAACGGCCGCTCCATCTCGGGCTCGCGAGAGCGAAGGACGACGAACGTCACGGTCACGAAGAAGAAGGCGACAACGATGACGAACCCGCCGGCATCGACCAGCCAGACGAGCATCTGGCGGCCGAACAGCGGCGCGACGACCGACAGCGCCCCGATGAACAGGACCGAATTGCTCGGCGTCCGGAACTTCGGGTGCAGCCTGCCGAACCACCTCGGCACCATCCCCGAGGCCGCCATGGCGTAGAGCAGCCGGCTCGCACCGAGCATGAAGCCGTTCCAGCTGGTGAGGATGCCGGCGATCCCGCCGACCACGAGCACGTTGCCCATCGTCTCGCTGCCCCAGAGGGCAGCCATCCCGTCGGCGGCGGAGAGGTCGGACTCGGCCAGGGCGTCTGTCGGCAGCGAGGACCCGACCGTGAGCATCACGAGGATGTAGAAGGCGGTCGCGGCGAGCACCGAGATGACTACGAGCTTGCCGATCTGCTTGAACGGGAGGTTGATCTCCTCCGCCGACTGCGGGATCACGTCGAAGCCCACGAACAGGAACGGCACGGCGACCAGCACGGCGATGATTCCGCCGACACCACCGTTGAACAAGGGGCGCATGTTCGCGGACTCCCCGCCGATGAACGACCCGAAGAGGAGCAACGCGGCCACGACGAGGAGGAAGGCGACCGCGATGGTCTGGAAGACGGCAGCGGGTCGGACCCCCACGTAGTTCAGGCCGGTGATCACCACCGCCCCGGCCACGCCGACCGCCACCCACGTGGCGTACACGTCGTAGCCGGCGACCGTCCACAGCTGCCCGGCGAGCATGTCGGGCGCGAGGAACAGCACGGTCTGCGGCAGTGCCACCGCCTCGAACGCCACCACCGAGACGTAGCCGAGCACCAGGCTCCACGAGCAGACGAAGGCGGAGCGAGAGCCCATCCCCCGCAGGACGTAGTTGTGCTCGCCGCCGGCCTGGGGCATCGCCGAGACCAGCTCCGCGTAGGTGAGCCCCACCAGCGCCATGATGGCGCCACCGACCACGAAGGCGAGGGCCGATCCGAGCGTTCCTGCGTCCTGGAGGAAGCCACCGGTCAGCACGATCCAGCCGAAGCCGATCATCGCTCCGAAGGCAACGGCCAGAACGTCCCAGCGGCCGAGCACTCGGGTGAAGCTGCTGTCTCCGACATCGGTATGACCCATGTCACACACCGTAGACCCCATCGAAGGGTCTGGCTCTTCGGATCACCTCGGGGAGGCCCGGCATCCGCCAGGCCTCCCCGAGATGCACCCTCGCGATGTCCACGAGCCTCACCCGCCCGCGTCAGACCAGCTGCGTCACACCGGGCTCGCCGCCATCTCGCCCGCGACCCCGGCGGACCGCTGAGCTGAGTGCCCTCGACCAGCCCTGTGGACCGCGGCGATGGGGCCGGAGCCCGCACCGAAGATCGCGAGCGCCACGAGCCCGTAGGAGATGGGGAACTCGCCTGCGCTGAAGGCGGATCCGTCGAGGGCGAGATAGAGCGTCTGGAACGTGAACGCCCAGAGGTAGGCCACGGCATACGTGGTGTTGGCGACGAGCCGCGACCTCACGAACCAGCCCAGCGGGGCGCAGAGCAGCACCGTGACGATGGCGATCATGACCGCGGCCCCTCAGTCCGTGATCGGTGCGGGGCGCTGCGCCGAGGAGAACATCAGCACCACGGCGGCGACGGTGAGCAGCACGAAGCCTGCGGCAAAGACCTTCAGCACGGGCGGCACGTCGACGAAGAAGGCGGGCATCGTGCTGAGGGCCGTGATGACCAGGGCGCCGGCCGCGACCCGCAGCGCGCCGCGGTTGCCCGACCGCCAGGCCACGACGACGGCGACGAGGCCGACGACGCCGAGCACGGCGCCGCCCCACAGGACGACGTCAGGCGGGCCGACCTCTCCCTCCGGCGTGGACTCGAACCCGCTCGCGATGTTGACGACGCTGAGCAGGCCGCCCAGCACGAGGCCGGCCCGCTGCCGCCCTGACACGGTGCGAGTGACGGATGTGGCAGTCATGGTTGACATGGTGACTCCTGGGATCGGGTTGGTCGAGGGGCGAGTGCCGCCTCGGGCTGATGACCCCACCGTGGTCCGGCCCCCGCCTGGGCGACAGGGACGACCTTCCCCATCATGTTCCCGACCTCGACCGCGGTCGGGGGAAGAAGTTCCCGGGTGCCGATGGGCATGCTGGCGCCATGATGGGCAGGTGGCTGCGCTGCGCATCGTCGTCGTCGACGACCCACCCGGTCGTCCGCGGTGGCCTGCGCGCCCTGATCGGCACCCTCGACGGGCTCGAGGTGGTCGGTGAGGCGGAGGACGGCGAGGCGGCGGTGCGCGAGGTGCAGCTGTTGCGGCCCGACGTCGTGCTGATGGACGTGCGGATGCCGGGTGGTGACGGCATCGAGGCCACCCGCCGCATCCGCGCCAGCGTGCCCGACACTGCGGTGCTCGTGCTGACCATGCACGACGACGACGCCACGGTCTTCACGGCGATGCAGGCCGGGGCTCGCGGCTACCTCCTCAAGGGCGCGAGCCAGGACGAGATCGTCGGTGCCGTGCGCGGCGTCGTGGCCGGGCAGCTCGTCTTCGGCCCCGGCGTCGCGGCCCGGGTCCTCGCCTACTTCTCGACCGGCACTGCGCACACTGACGATCCGGTGCGGAGCGCCGACCCGATGCCGTTCCCCGAGTTGACCGCCCGCGAGCGCGAGGTCCTCGACCTGCTGGCCGCCGGCCGCCGCACCTCCGCCATCGCGCAGGAGCTGTTCGTGTCGCCCAAGACGGTGAGCAACCACCTCACGAGCATCTTCGCCAAGCTCGAGGTCGCCGACCGGGCCTCGGCGATGATCCGCGCCCGCGAACGAGGTCTCGGGCAGCCGCGGTGATGGAGACCCCCCTCCTCCTCGGGATCGCGCTCCTCGGCCTCGTCTGGGCGGCCAGCGGGGTGGGGCTCGCTCTGGCTGGTCACCTGCCCGGGCCACCCGTCGCCGCGACGGCCCTCACCCTGGCCGGCGTTGCGACGCTGGCCGGGGCGCTGGTCGACGCCACCGGCGAGTCGGGCGCTGCGCGTGGGCTGTTCGTGCTGGCTTGGGCCCTGGCCGCCCCGCTGGCGGTGACGGCTTACCCGCGACTGGCGTGGCGGCATCCGGTGGACCTCGTCGCGCTCGTGACGGTGATCGGCTCGGGGGTGCTCGCCACTCTGCAGCCGCAGCAGGACTCCGTGCTCTCGGCGACCGGCGTCACGATCGGCTGCGTGCTGGTACTGCACACGTGGTGGAAGCTCGAGCGAGCAGGCGTCGACGATGGGCGGCCCATCACCTGGATGGCTGTCGTCGGGTCGGCGGTTTCGCTGATCGGTGGCCTGGTCATCTTCGCGGCGCCGAACCCGGCGGGTGCCTTCGTGGCCGTGCTCGCGATGTCGCTCATCGGGCCGTCGATGGTCGTGGGTGCCGCACGACCGGATCTGCTCGACGTGCGGGTCGTCGTCGTGCAGGTGGTGGTCGTCGCGGTCGCGCTGCTCTCCTACCTCGCGGCGTTCGTGGGCTTGGCGTCTTTGCTCGAGGTGCTGCTGGGCCGCCAGCCGAGCATCGGCGGGCTCGCGGTGGTCGGCGGTCTCACGGCCCTCGGTGTGCCGCCCCTGCTCACCGCCCTGCGAGGTGTCGTCGACGAGCTGCTCTTCGGCGTGCGCTCCGACCCGCTCGAGGCCGCGACCCACGTGGCCGGGCACTCCGTCGGCGACCCCGTGCTTGCCCTGCGGGCCATCCGTGAGGCGCTCGCCCTCCCGTATGCCGTGCTGCGGGTCGAGGGCGTCGTCGTCGCCAGCTCGGGACAGCCGAGCACCTCCACCCGGACCGTGCCCCTCGGTCTCGGCGCAGAAAGGGTCGGCGAGCTGGAGGTCGGGCTGCGCCCCGGGGACCTGACGTTGTCAGCGGGCGATGAGCACGTGTTGGGCCTGGTGGCACCGCTGCTCGCGCTCACCGCGAGGTCGACCGCGCTGGCGGCCCAGCTGCAGGTCGCCCGTGAGCAGTCGGTGACCGCCATCGCGGAGGAGCGGCGACGGCTACGACGCGACCTGCACGACGGACTCGGGCCACGGCTGTCGGGAATCGCCTTCACCGCGGATGCCGCCCGCAACTCGGTGCGCGTCGACCCGGGCGCGGCCGAGGAGCTCCTCGCCCGACTGCGAGGTGACACGACCACGGCCATCGAGGAGATCCGGGGGCTGGTCTACGGGATGCGGCCTCCGGCCCTCGACGAGCTGGGGCTCGTGCAGGCCGTCCGCCAGCAGGCCCTCGCCCTGCGAACCCCCACGGGAGAGCCGCTGCAGGTGGAGCTCGTTGCAACAGAGGGGCTGCCGCCCCTGACCGCGGCGCTGGAGGTTGCGGCCTACCGGATCATGGTCGAGGCGCTGACCAACTCCGCCCGGCACAGCGGGAGCGACCGCGCGACCGCGCGGATCACGGCATCCGACGGAGTGCTCTGCGTCGAGGTCGTCGACGGGGGAGGTGGTGGCCCCGACCGATGGGTCACCGGGGTCGGGACGGCCGGGATGCGTGAACGCGCCCACGAGCTCGGCGGGCGCCTCGAGGCTGGGCCGACCCCGCGCGGCGGGCGGGTGCGCGCGCGCCTGCCCCTTGGTGAGCACCGCACGGTAGACAGGAACCACGTAGAGGTGTCTGGAGCATTCTCGCCGCCATCGACGCGCGACTGACTGACGCAGACCGGGCCGCGCTGAGGCAGGACGACCTCTACGACGAGGACGGGTTGCCGGCGTGATCATCGACACCTCGGCGCTCCTCGCCATCCTGAGCGACGAGCCCGAGCGGGCATCCTTCGTCGCGGCCATCCGAGCTGCTACCGAGCCCAGGATGTCGGCGGCGTCCCTCCTCGAGGCGTGCGTCGTCGTCGACCGCCGCGGTGATCCCGTCCTGAGCCGCCAGCTGGATGACCTGGTCCGGGCCCTGGGCATCGAGGTCGTCGCGTTCGATGCCGATCAGGCGTCACTCGGCCGCAGCGCCTACCGCGACTTCGGCAAGGGGAGCACCCACCCCGCAGGGCTGAACCTTGGAGACTGCTTCGCCTACGCGCTCGCCCGCGGGAGCGGGGAGCCGCTGCTCTACAAGGGCGACGACTTCGGGCACACGGACATCGTGCCGGCGGTGACTCTGTGACTCAGAGGTAGACGTCGTCGGCGTAGACCAGCCGCTGCTCCCAGATCGGGTTGTCGCCGAACTCGGCGATCTCCTCTCGCGACGGCGGGTCACCGGGGAAGCTCTCCCACTCCTCGACCCGCACCCGCCAGGCCGAGCCGCCGGGCGCCTCAGCGCCCGCCGAACCGCCCACCGGGGTGCGCACGTCCAGCACCTGGTCCGCCTCGAGCTCACCGACCCACACCAGGTCCTCATCCCGGCTGGCGAACCCGCGCACCTGCAGCTCCACGGCGTCGACGCTGCGCCACGCCAGATCGCCGCCGACCGCGGGCTCGTAGCGCTGCAGACGGGCGACCAGCCGACGGTTGCGCGCCACCGACACCGCGAACTGTCGTGACGCCGACTCGCGGTGCCCCGCCAACCCCGTGACGACGACCCGAGCATGCGTGTCGTCGGTGCGCGCCACCGACGCCGTGCGCTCGGGCGTCAGCTGCACGTGGTCGAGTCGCACCGGCGTGGACAGGTGCGCCCCGCCCACCGAGTCCGGCTGGTAGCGCGCGACCGACAGCCGCACGAAGGGCCAGAACGTCGCCCGCGCGTCGAAGGCGACATCGACGTACCAGAGCTGTCGTGCGGCGCTGTACTGCGGCCGGTAGCCGACCGCGACGACCGGCACCGTCTGGGGCGCGTTCTTCAGCCCGGTGTCGCCGAGCGGCAGCGTCAGCGTCGCAGCGGGAGCCACCGGCCGCCCGGCATCCACCCGGTCGTCGATGCCGGTGAGCGACAACGCGTCGTCGAGCTCGACGAGGGTGACCGCGCGGGCCAGGACGCCCGGCGAGTTCCAGATCGGGTCGCTGCCCCACTGGCTCACGAACGGGAACCCCTCGGCCGGGTTGTCCGGCTTCGGGTAGCCCGTGCTGTCGTCGCCGCCGACCGCGAGGAGCACGGCCAGCAGCTCGCCGTCGCCACTGGAGTTCCACGGCCGCTCGAGGTAGATCCGCACGCCGGGCCTTCGGGTCCGCCGCCGCCCGAACGGCTGCTCGGGCTCCTCGGTCTCCTCCCACCGGAACAGTGGCAGCACCGAGTGCACCGCCGGCGCATCGGGCCGCACCGTAGACGGCAGCGAGAGCACGAGCTCCTCGCTCACGACACTCTGGCCGTCGTCGAGCGGGTTCGCCGGGTCCGGCGCCAGCAGCTCGGGAGCGAAGTACTCGCGGAAGCGGGTCGAGGCACGGAAGCGGTAGCGCACCAGGTGGTGGCGGGTGTCGGGCAGCGGGTGCACCGTGCTGCGCAGCACCACCCCCTCCCACCCCGGCCACGGGAAGGTCTGGTCCACGATCCACAGCGGCACGATCCGGTCGTCGGGTCGCACGAAGACCTCGAAACCGGATGCCGTGCTGCTCCGTTCCACGGGCGCGTCCAGGTTGACGTCGTCGACGAGGTCGGTCCAGGCCAGCGTGGTGCTCAGGTGGTCGGTGCTCGGGCCGTGCACCTCCACCCCACCCACCAGAGCGGCGAGCACGGACCCGGCGGCCCGATGCACGGTGACGGTCGTCGGGCGGGGCGCCGACACCGGCCGGGGCACGGCGTGCACGAGGCGCACCTCCTCACCGGGCGTCAGCGACCACAGCAGCCCGTCGGCGGCCGCCTCCCGGACGTCCGGGTCGGAGGTCAGCGCGTCGGTGATGCTGCGCCACACCCCGAGCCAGTCCAGCCGTTCCTTGGGGATCGAGCTGGCCAGCCGGAAGGCTTGCACGTCGCCCGGGGGCAGCCGGAGGTCGATGCCGCGCCCGTCGATCTCGGCACCGAGCTGCGGCCCGCTGCCGAGCGTCAGCAGGAACGGCTCGCGCTCGGGCCACGCACCGGGATAGCGGGCCGTCACCTGCTCGGCGCCCCACGGGAACCGGACGTGACGCCCCGCCCCCGCCTCGGTGAAGGCCAGCGACACCCCGAGGGCCAGCGGGTCGGGCAGGTAGGGAAGGCGCAGGTCGGGGGTGCCGTGCACGACGTACTGCCCCGGAGCCGGGGCGTCGCCGGGGTGCAGCACCAGCTCGTCCGGTGTGCCGGTCGCGGGAGGAAGCACCTTGAGCGGCCGGTTGGGGTCGCTGGGGTTGAAGTGGTCGCCGCCCACCGGCTCGGGGAGCAGGTGCACCCCTTGCTGCGGCACGGCGGCGCCGTTGGGGTCGGTGGCACTGGGCACCGACTGGTCGTAGAAGCTGCCGCTCTCGCGCAGGGCCCACGCCAGCATCCGCAGGCGCGCCGCCGCAGTGCCCTCGTCGATGCCGGCGTCGAAGACCCCGTGCAGCTCGGCCTGCACCTGGCTCGTCTTCGGCGGCGCGAGGTGGCGGCGGGACGTGGCCGCGTAGTGCGGGGCGACGGCCGCGACGGATGCCGCGTAGGCGCCCGGCTCCTGTGTGCTCACCTCGAGGGTCTCCGGGTCCTGGCTCACCCCGGAGCGCACGACCACCACCCGCAGCGACTCGCCCTCGGTGAAGGTCGTGAGCGGCACCACCACGGGGGGCGGCACCGGGTCCCAGCGCAGGAACGGCCGCGGAGGCGTCACGGTCGATGCGGCGATCTGCGCGATCGGCACGGTGAAGGTGGCGGCGGGCAGCCCCGCGTAGGTGTCGGCGAGGTGACCGGCGATGAGGTCGCGCGCCGTCTCGAGGTCCGTGCTGATCGGGCTGCGTGCGACGGCACCGGTGGCCGCTGCCAGCCGGAAGGTGGCGCTCACCGCGGCGGCACGGGACCGGATGCCGGGTGGCGGGGCCGGTGGCTCGGCGAGCCGGCGGCGTGCGGCAGCACCGCGCAACCCCAGCTCGCCCAACCGCGGGCTCCCCACCCCCGCAGGCGTGCCCGCGGCGGCAACGGCATCGGCGGCGGACACCGCGTCCGCAGCAATGCGTCCGAGCGCGGCACCCGTGACGATCGAGTGCAGCGCCGACGGCGAGAGGGTGTCGAGGATCCGGTCCCCGGCCCGCGCGGGGATGTCGACGGCCTCACCGTTCGGGGCATCGCCGTCGGGTGACCCGACCTCCCCCGTGAGCGCCTCGATCGCACTCGGCGCATCGTCGGTCATCGCCGCGACGGCCGCGGAGAAGCCCGACGCCAACGCCGGTACGTCGATCGCGATCGCGCTCGCCAGCCGGCGGGAGAGGGTGCGGTCCGACAGCGGCGACAGGGCCGCGGCGGCGGTCACCGCCTCGGCGAGCTCCGGTGGGCGGGGCCCCACGTGGTGCGCGCGCACCTGGCCACCGAGGTCGACGGCCCAGGCCCGGAAGGAGTAGTCGCGCCCGTAGCGCAGCCGGGGCAGGGTGCCCGGGGCGTACTGGTGGGTGAAGACGAAGGGGTGCGGCGGCTTCTCGACACCCTGCGCCGTGACCGGCGTCGGCTCGACGGTCTCGGTGATCTGGGTGCCGCCCCCGGGTGCGTCGCTGAGCTCGGACCGCACGCGCTTCCCGGGCCGCGGGACGGACAGGCTCCAGCCCTCCCACCCGAACATCGCCTCGTGCACGTGCACGGCCCCGCCCTCGACGCCCCGGGTCTCGGTGGCGCTCGTGCCCTGGATGAAGCCCTCACCCGGCTCGTCGACATACACGGGTTCGCCGTCGACGAGGAGGGTGGAGCGGCGCGAGTGCAGCGAGTGCCAGACCCGGCTCACCGAGTCCCACACCTCCACCCGCACGCCCCGGGTGACGTCCTGCGTGTGCAGCAGCGGAAGCTTGTCGGGTGTGTTCGGTGATTCGAGGTCGGCCTGGTAGCCCTCCTGCCGGCCGAGCTGCTCCACGGCCCGCCCCGCCTGCTGGCGCCGGGTGACGGTGAGCCCGCTGGCGCGCAGGGCGGGTGACGCGGCATCCGCCGGAGTCTTCTGGAACTGCGCGATGGCCAGGCGCGGCACCGTGGTGAGGAAGCGCTCGGCCTTGATCGCCGAGCCGTCCGGGTCGACGTCGACGACGTCGAAGATCGACTGGTCACCGAGGGTCAGGGCGCCGTCGGCCCAGATCGCGGGGTCGTCCGGGTTGGGCTCGGGGACGAAAAAGTCGTCACGCAGGGCCCGCACCGCGAGCCGGGGTGAGCGGCAGGCGTCATCGGGCCCGCGGGTGTGCACCACCGCCGCGAGCCAGCGGCTCCGTCGGAGTCGCCTGGGGTCGGACCGCACCGGCAGCAGGAGGCCCAGCCGGCGCAGGAACACGGGGTGGTCACCGGCGGCGGCGACCCGCTCGTGGAACTCCGGCTCTGGTGAGGGAAGTGTCTCGACCTTGTCCGGTGGCTCCTTGACCCGCTGGTGGGTGGCCTGGCTCTCCGGCCGCTCGTAGAACCGGCGCACGAGGTGCAGCTGCTCGAGGGCGCCGAGCACCGACTCGGTGAGGTCTCCGGTGCCGGCGCGCCCGGCATCCGGTGTGGTCCACGCGCCCTTGGCGCCGCGCTGGAGGGAGCCGTCGAGGAACTGCGTCAGGCGTGACTCGTCATAGGTCGGCACCGGGTGGCGGCGGTCGCGACCCTGTTCGAAGGAGAGCGCCTCGGACTGTCGCGCCACCTCGAGGACCGCGTTGGTCAGGGGGTGGTCGAGGGGCGCCACCGGGGTGATGGGGTCTGCGGAGATCGTGGCGAGGTGCACAGCCTTGGCGATGTCGGAGGTGTCCTTGGCCGCGAAGGTGCGCCAGTCGCGCTGCTGCCACTGCGGCACGAGGTTGGACCGCACGGGCGTCTGCGGCCCGAATGCCCTCTCCCACAGGGACTTGTCGAGGTCGGAGACGTCGACCCGGGCCTCGAACTCGCCGGACTGGTCGACGAGGGTCACGGTGAGCCCGTCGGCGACCACCTCGCCCCACACGCGGAAGAGGTCGAACTCGCTCAGCACGGCCCCCTCGTGGTCCGGGCGCAGCGTCGGCGCGATGAAGACGCTCACGTGGGCCGCGGCATCCTCCGCGACCGAGACCGGCAGTGCGATCGCGGTGAACCACTCGGTGTTCATGCCGCCACCTCCTCGGGTGCGAACGCCAACAGGTAGTCGTCCCAGGCCGGCGCCGTGCCGTCGGGCTCCATCACGACCTCGCGCAGGCTCGGGTCGCCGTTGGACCCGGCGAACTGCCTCTCGGCCTCGATGCTCACGCTGGCCGAGAAGCAGAGCACCTCGACCTCCACGGTGATCCGTGCCCGGCCGAGCAACTTGCCGGTGTCGAAGTTGTAGACCAGCTCCAGGTAGAGCTCGATGGATGCCGAGATGAGCCCGAGCACGTCCACCTCGCCGCGGAGCCGGAAGTAGCCGGTGAGGGAACCCTCCTCGCCCTCGAGGCGGATGTAGATGCCGATCGCCGCGGAGATCGAGCCGGACGCGACCCCGAAGTCGACGGCGAGGTAGGCGCCGGCCTCCAACCCGAGCTCGAGCACCTCGAGCCCCTTGGGGGAGAGGCGGATCAGGAACCATCCGCCACCGCCGAGGAAGACCACCGACAGCACGAACGGCCGCTCGCGAGTGCAGAAGTTGAAGCCGACGGTGAGGCTCTCGCCGAGGAAGGGGACGCGCACGTCCGCGCCGAGCGACATGTTCGAGAGGTTGAAGACCCCCACCGCGATGTTGGGCAGGGTGAGGCTGAAGCCGGCCGTCAGCCCGGCCGGGGTCACCTCGACGCTCGGGGGGTCGGAGAACCCGTCGAGCGGGATGAGCTCCTTGATGGTCTGCACGAAGGACAGGAAGCCGCCGAAGACGATGTCGTCCATGACGACGTCGACCTCGGCCTTCCCGGACGAACCGGCCTTGAACGAGAGCCGCTCGAACGGGATCTGGATGAGCGGGTCCTTGGAGAAGAGGTTGAGCTTGAAGTCGCGCAGCTCGGCGAGCACCTCCACCGACGGTGGCCCCGATGCCTTGAGGGTTCCCGCCACGGCGAGCACCAGTGAGTCCTTCTTCAGCTCCAGCAGCGGGAGGGCCTCGCTCGGCCAGGACGCCATGGTCGGGGTCCACTCGTAGCGGAAGGTCACCTCCTTCTTCGCGAGGTCCAGGCCGTCGAGGAAGCCGATGATGTCGGAGGCCAGGGACGCCGACGCGGCGAACGAGTCGAGGGCGGCGGCGACCTGCTCCAGCCGGGAACGCGCGAAGAGTGGCAACGGCGGGCGGGCCACCGCGCGGGTCGCGGCGGCGGCAGCGGTGAGGCGCGGCCGGAGCCCGTCCGGGGCGGCGTCCAGGGCCGCGGTGAGGGCGGTGGCATCCAGACCGGCGAGCGCGCTGACCACGTCCGGGAGGGCGGCGGCGAGGTCGACGTAGGCCTGCACGAGCGCCTCGACGTCGTCGCGCAGCTGCTGGGCGGCGGCCTGCGCCGCACCGCCGGCCGACTGCACCTTGTCGAGGACGCGCTGGGCCTGGGCGACGGCGTCCTGCGCGATCGTGATGGCCCGCTCGACCTCCTTCTCGATGGCGGTGAGGGTGTCGAGGGCCTCGGTGATGAGCGCGGGCGCCTCGTCGAGCAACCCGTCCGGGAGCAGCTGGTCGAGCTCGACGAGCCCGAAGAGCCTGGGCAGGGCGTCCCCGAGGAAGTCGGCCGGCTTGAAGGTGTCGGCGGCCACCGAGGCGAGGTCACCGATCGGGCCCTGCTTCATCGACAGGCCCGCGATGGTCAGGCTGGGCTGGATGAACCCACCTGCCTTGTCGGAGCCGACATCCCCACTCTCGCCGCCGAACCCGATCCGAGGCAGTGACTGGGACTCGTCGGGCGCCTCGCCCGCCGAGACGAGGTCGGGCCCGTAGGCCGTGTCGCCCGTGATGCCCCCGACGAGGGTCGCGGCCCAGACCCGACCGCCGTTGCTGGCCGTGAACCCACTCGCCCGGTAGGGCGCGTAGTAGGTGATGCGGGTGGCCCCGGTCCCGGCGATGGCCTGCGCGGCCGGAAGGACGACGTCGGCGGTCGACATCCGCGGGGTGCTGCGGCCCTGCGCGGCGGCGCCCAGCAGCCGCACCGCCTGCGTCTCCAGGCGGGCGTCACCGGCATCCTCCTTCGCCGCGAACGCGACGGTCTGGCCGCCGAGGTCGAGGACGCGTCGGGCGCTCTTGGCGTAGCCGTCGTCCAGGGCCTTGAGGTCGGCGGCGGTGCCCACCGACTCGGCGACCCAGAGCAGGGGGATCGGGAAGGAGACGGGCCGGCCGTCGCGGTCGAGGCCGTCGACGCGGAAGGAGAACGGCTGCCCGCCGACCCGCGGCCAGAACGCCTTGTCCTCGGTCAGCCCCGGGAGGAGGTCGTCGCCGGGCGGGTCGATGGTGGGGGTGACCCGGGGCCGGACCACGCTGCGCGTCAAGGGGAAGCCGGGGATGCCGTGCTCGCGGACCGGGTCGATCACCACGAGGAACTGCCGCTGGTAGAGACCGGCGGTGGGGGAGGACTTCGGGCGGATGCTGCGCTCGGTGATCTTCACGCGCACGGTCGGCTGACCGAGGGGATAGAGATAGCCGGGGTAGACGACCCGCACGAACTGGTCGCGCCCCCCGGTGGCCACGTGGTCCCACGCCAGGATCGAGGCGATGAGCTTCTCGGAGTATGGCTTGGTGTCCCACTGGCCGTGCAGGTCCAGCCAGGCACCGAGCGAGGTCAGCCACAGCCGGTCCGCCCCGACGGGTTCGGGCTGGATGCGCGAGAGGCCCGTGCCCGGCCACACCTCGGCGGTCTGGCGCACCAGCCGGTGCCGGTCGGCCCGGTCGAGCGAACCGAGGAACGGGTCGGCCAGCGCACCGGCGCTGCTGACGCTGTCCGGGCTGAGCGGCCCGGTGCCCTGGTCGGCGTCGTCGGCCTTCCACGCCGCCGGTGACAGGTCGTCGCGGTCACGGGCCCAGACGGCCCGGATCACGCGGGTCTCGTCGTCCTCCGGCCGCCCCGGCAGCAGCACGGTGTCGGGGGTGCGCTCGCCGGTGTCGAGTCGGGTGTGCCAGAGCTCGACGTGGCCGGGTGCGTCGGCGGCCGCGACGGCATCCGGCGCGTGTAGCCAGTGGGCGTCGTGGGTCGGGGAGACCTGGAGGCGGAACGGCGCCTCGATGGCCGTCTCCTCGGGCTCGGCCTTGCGGCTGTAGGTGCCGCGCCGGATGACGATCGGCGGCAGGCGCGGCTCGAGGAGGTGGCCGACCTCACCGACGATCGCCGCGCGGTCGATGCCGCGCCCGAGGGTGACGCCGCGGGCCTGCACGAACCGCGCCACGAGCCGGTCGTTGGCGGCCAGCTGGGCCCGACCCCGCAGCGACGTGGCATCGGGCACGGAGGTGCCCGCGCTGCCACGCAGGGTGATGAGCACACCCCCCTCCCGGATCGTGGCGAAGAGGCCGTCGGCCAGCGCGACCTCGAAGCCGGGAGTGAGCGGGAGGGCCGCGCCGCTCGGCAGCTGGTAGCGGGGCGGCCGCGTGCCCGAAGCCTCACCCAGCGGGTGGAGCAGGCTGTCCAGCCAGGGCAGCGCACCGAGGATGCCGGCCGTCGTGAAGTCGATGCGCCCGCCGGCCGGGAGGGAGAAGGCCAGCCGGCTGCCGCGGGCCGGGCGGTACTGGGCCGGTTCCTGCGCGGCGAGGAGGACCTCGGTGCCGGGAAGCCCAGGCTTCTCGGGGTTCTTCGGGTCCGGTTGGGGGGCCTTGCCCGCCTCGTAGGAGGCCTCCTCGTGGGCGTGCTGGAAGGGGAGGTCGAGCAGCAGCCGCGCGTCCGGTCCCGCGACCAGCACCGAGTGGGCGCCCTCCGCGTCCGGCACGCCGGGCGGCTCGAGGTGCGCGCCCCGCACGGTCACCGTGACGGCGACCAGGTCGCCGGGCCGGATCAGGTCCACGACGAGGTCGTCCTCGGCGGCTCGGTGGTGGTAAGGGTGGAGCTTCCCGCTGTCGGGAAGCCCAGAAACGGTGCGGCTCGTCATGCGCGTGCTCCCGTGCTCCGCGACCCTGGGACCACGCCGCCGGCCGGATCGCGACGTCCGACGGTTGTCGATGCAGGAGGCCACCAGGGCCCCACGTGAAACGTGCCGGGCACCTGAGGAGCGGCGTCGGTCAGCACGAGGTTGCTTTCAACCCATCGACAGTACCGTCGGGAGCGCTGACGCGACATGGCCCATCCGGGCCATCCGAGGCCATCCCCTGCTGGCGCGATGACCTCGGCAGCACCTGGGGGACTGGCTGCGCAACGGCGATCAAGCGCACCGCGCGCGCCGAGCAGCACGATGGACCCATGACCGCGACGACCGACACCTTCGCCCGGTTCCTCGACATCGTGGGGGAGACGCTCGACGAGCCAGACCTGCGCCCCGAGGAGCTCGCGGCCCGGGCGTTCGTGTCGAGGTTCCACTTCGACCGGTTGGTTGCGGCGGCATCGGGGGAGGCCCCCGGCGCCTTCCGCCGCCGGGTCCTCCTGGAACGCGCCGCACACCGGTTGGTCACCTCGCAGTCCACCGTTCTCGACGTGGCGGTCGAAGCCGGCTACGCCTCTCACGAGGCCTTCACCCGCGCGTTCCGTCGCGCGCACGGCACCACCCCGACCGGGATGCGCGCCAGCCCGGCGCCCACGCCCCGCATCGCCGCCCCGAGCGGCATCCACTTCCACCCACCGGGCGGCCTGCTGCTGCCCGGCACCCGAAAGGTCACTGCCATGAACGTGCTCTCCTCGATGGTCCACCACCACGTCCACCTCGTCGACCAGATCCTCGAGCGCTGCGAGGCACTCGACGACGCCACCCTCGACGCCCCGATCGAGATCTCGGTCGAGGGCATCGACGACGACCTCAGCCTGCGGCACCTCCTGCGCCGGCTCACCGGCCAGCCGGAGATGTGGCTCGCCGCGGTCGAGGGTCGCGGGACGCCCGAGGGCGGTCCGGTGCCGCAGGCCGCCGCGAACTACGTCGACCACGACCGCGGTGACGTCGCCGTGACCGACCTGCGCCGTCGGTTCGCCGACACCGGGCGCCGGTTCACGACGCTCGTCGACGACGTGATCGACGCCGGCACGCTCGACGACACCTTCGTCGACGCTCTCTGCGAGCCCGCCCAGACCTTCACGTACGCCGGGATGGCCGCCCACGTGCTCGCGTTCGGTGCCCACCGCCGCACCCTGGCCCTGGGGGCGCTCGCCGACGCCGGGGTGACCGACCTGGGGGCCGGCGACCCGATGGCCTGGGTGATGGAGCACGCCTGACCGGCACCCGGGCACCCCGGCGCCCTGCCGGCTGCGAAGCAACCAGAACCTGAGACAGCGCGCGCCCACCACGCCACGGCCCCTGCGCGGTCTTAGCCTCGAAGCATGACGCAGCAGGCGCACGTGGCGGGCCTCGTGCTCACCGACCACGTGCTCGACGTGCCGCTGGATCACGACGACCCGGACGGCGACACCATCCAGGTGTTCGCCCGGGAGGTCGCGGCCCACGACGGACAGGACCGCCCGTTCCTCCTCTTCCTCCAGGGCGGTCCTGGTCAGGAGGCTCCCCGCCCGATCCGCAGACCTCCGGCCCCTGCGTGGCTGGACCGGGCGCTGCGCGACTACCGGGTGCTCATGCTCGACCAGCGCGGCACCGGCCGGTCCACTCCCTACGGCCCGCCCGGAGCGGACCCGGAGGCCGATGCGGCATACCTCACCCACTTCCGGGCCGACGCGATCGTGCGCGACGCCGAATGCCTGCGCGAGCACATCGGGGTCGATCGGTGGAGCCTGCTCGGACAGTCCTTCGGCGGCTTCTGCACCCTGCGCTACCTCTCGGCGAGCCCCGGGAGCGTGCGCGAGGCGTTCTTCACCGGCGGGGTGCCGCCGGTCGGTCGCCCGGTCGACGAGGTGTATGCCGCGACGTTCCGGACCGTTCGCCGCCTCAACGAGGAGCACCAACAGCGTTTCCCCGGCCACCTGGCCCTCCTCGAGCGGGCCATGGAGATGTGTGACGACGGCGAGGTCCTCCTGCCCGGCGGCACACCCGTCGGCCGCCGGATGCTGCGCACCATCGGTAACCACCTCGGCATGGACGGCGGCGCCGAGCAGGTGAACTACCTGCTCGAGCGTGACCCCCGCTCACCGGCCTTCAGCCACGACCTGGCCGCGATGGCGCCCTTCAACGGACGCAACCCGCTGTATGCCGTGGTGCACGAGTCGAGCTACGCCGATGGTGGGGTGACGAACTGGTCCGCGGGCCGGGTGGTGCCGGATGACTTCGAGGGCAGCTCCGCCCTGCTCACGGGTGAGCACCTCTACCCGTGGCACTTCGAGGACCGACCGGAGCTGGCGCCCTATGCCGAGGTGGCGCACCTGCTGGCCGCCCACGAGTGGCCCCGGCTGTACGACGCGGACGTGCTCGCCTCGGTGGACGTGCCGTGTGCGGCCGCGATCTACAGCCACGACGCCTTCGTGGACCGCGAGTTCTCAGAGGAGACCGCCGACCTGCTTCCCGGGATGCGGAGCTGGGTCACCGACGAGTACCACCACAACGGGCTGCGCACCGACGGTGGGCGCATCCTCGACCGCCTCATCGGGTTGGCGCGGGGCGCCGACTGAACCGACGACTGTGGGGTGCTGGCCCCTCGTCGGGCGAGCGGAATCCCTGTCTGCGGGCACCGTGGGGTGCTCGCGGGAGGCATCCGACGCCTTGTCAGCAGCGTTCACCGACGCTTCACGAGCTGTGCCTCAAGGAGCGCCAACACCGCTCCACCACACCTGGCGCCAGCCCCCAGAATGAACCGATCGCGGCAGGACAGAACGTTGCTCACCTGCGTCGATAGATGTTGCGGCGGTGTCCGGCGGCGAGGACCAGCACGAGGAGGGTGTTGTCGTGGATCTCGTAGATGATGCGGTAGTCGCCTGTACGGACCCGCCATTCGCCCTCACCGCCGACCAGCTTCTGTGCCCCGCTTGGTCGCGGCTGATCGGCCAGCAGCTCGATGGCCGCCTGGATGCGGCGCCTGGTGGGAGGGTCGAGCTTGCGGATCTCACGCAGCGCAGCGGGCGCGACCTCGACCCGGTAGGTCATGCCAGACCGAGGTCGACCTTGACTTGCTCCCAAGGGATCGTCGCCTCACCGCCGGCGATCTCGGCCCGGGCGGCCTTGGCGGCTTCGAGGTCGGCCAGGTCCTCGGCGGAGGCGATCAGGCGGTCGAGGTCCTCGGCGTCGATCACCGCGGCCACCCGCTGCCCCCGACGGGTCAGGTATACCGGGTCATGCCCGACGCGGGCGGTATCCACGACATCGGCCAACCGCGCCCGGGCATCGCTGACGGTGATTTCACTCATGGGCGTACCATACCGCGATAACCGCTGAGTTGTACATTATGCTCGGCGCGCTGTCACATTTCGCGAAGCCCACCCCCGGCCTGGCCGCCATACCGTCCGCGGCAGATGGGTGAACACGCCGGCATACCCCGAGAAGCCCCGGGTGTGCACGAGAAGGCTTGTCCCGCAGGGCAGGGGTTTATCGGGTCACCCGAGAAACCTGGCCGAACGAACTCGCGGTAGTCAGCACGACCGGACGGATCGCTCCCTCGCGCTCAGTCCCAGCCGAAGCGATGTGCGACCCCGGCGGCTCCGCCCGACACGACGTGCCCCGCGAAGAGGGACCTCGCGGGTGAAGGAGACCTACGGTGGGCGGCGTGCCGATCGCGGCGCGTCCGAAGGGTCTGACGATGAAGGCGCGGATGTGATCGACTGGTGGCCATGAGTCCCAAGAGCAGAGGCCGCCCCAAGGGACGTGGGCGCCCCCGGCACCACAGCGGCTCCCCAGCCCGGCAGCTCTCGCAGGCTGACCACGTCCTGCGAGACGCCCGCGCACTGGAGGCCGCGACCCGACTGGACGCTCAGGCCGCGGCCAGCGCCTGGCTCGGCGAGGCCTGGGCCAAGCGCAGCATGGGCGAGCGTGGAGCCGAGGCGGCACTCGTCACCCAGCTCGTGGGTGCGGCGCGACGCAGGGGCAAGCCCACGGCATACCTCGCCCTCCACGCCCTGGCGACGATCCCGGGGGAGTGGCGCGAGGAGGTGCTCAGCACGTTGGCGGAAGCCCCCGAAGGTACGCCCGCCCCTGGGTGGACGACCGATCCGGTTGCGACACAGCCGGAGCGGCCGATCCGTGTCGAGCTGTGGAGGGACCCGTGGGGGTCAGTGCGCGTCTATCTCATGCACTACACCGAACCGGCTGAGCACGTGCTGCTCGTGAGCCTCTCGACCGTCGGTGGCGTGATGATCCACACGCTCGAGGTGGGCTCGGAGCTCGATGCGCTCGGCGAGCAGGCCGACGAGCTCATCCTGCAGGACGACGTCGACATCGACGAGGCCCTCGCGGTGGTCGCCGACGCTCTCTGGCAGACCGACATGTACTGGCCGCCGCAGGACGACCCCGACTACGTGCTGACCCGGGCGCTGGCCCACTGGCGCACCTCGGGTCACCGCACGGAGTCGGACTGGGAGCCGCTGCCCGACGACGAGCGACAGGCGCTGATCGAGGCGTTCGCGGCCGAGCACGGAGAGGCCCTGGCCCTGGATCCGAGCATCGTCGAGGTGGCCGCCGACACCTTCATCGACTTCGGCGACGGCTACCTTCACGGCGGGGTGCTCGCCTGGAACCCGGGGGAGGTCGAGCGCTTCCTCCTCGACTGGGTGCACCGCAAGGTGGTCCTCGACGGCGAGGCAGCCGTGGCAGTGCCGGATGTGCTCCGGGCCTGGGTGGTGTTCGCACTCGGCCGCAAGGGCCTCGCTGATGAGGACATCGCACCCGTGGTCGCGGCCGTCGACGAGCTGCACGACGACTACCTGGACGAGGCAGCGGATGGCTCCGATCACGGCCCCGGCGCCGAGATCATGGCCAGGATCCTCGCCGGGGGAGTCGACCTCGAGGACTCGGACGCCGTCGGCCGCGTCATCGGCGCCTACAACGCCGAACAGAACGCACGACGCCTCCTGGACGGTTGAGGGCGACTGCGTCTACGAGCCTCGGGGAGGGTGTCCTTGAGCCGCGCGCCGAGCCGACGCCCTGTCCGCTCGGGATCGCAGGCGAGCCTGTTTCACCCCGGCGGCGATGGAGTGCCAGAGGTGGTCCGGGCCGAGCTCGTCGATGAGGCCCGACCGGGTGAGCACGGTGCGGACGGTGCCGAACACCCGCACCAGGTACAGGTCGACACCCTGCCCGCGCAGGTCGGCGAGCAACCCGGCGAGACGGTCCGCCGTGGTCGTATCCATCTGGTTCGTCGCCTCGAGGTCCAGGACGACGGCATCGATGGGGGCCCGTTCCGCGGCCATCGCCCCGATGCGCTGGATCACGTGCGTGGCGTTCGCCCAGAAGAGTGGACCGTCCGGGCGCAGCACCAGCACGTGGGCGTACGTTCGTCGGCTCGGGTGCTTTCCCACCGATCCCCAGGCGGCCTTCTCGCCGCTGACCCGCCCCATCTCGTCCACGCCGACCTGCAGCGAACGGTAGACCAGCCCGAGCAGCGACTGCCCCACGGCTACGAGCAGCCCGTTGATCGGGCCGAGGGCGAGCACACCGACCAGGGCCACCACGGCCGCGAGGAGGTCGTTGCGGCGCACCACCGCATACCGCCGGAACTCACTGAGCCGCACCAGACCCCAGACGGCGTGGATGACGATGGCGGAGAGCACCGAGCGGGGCAGGTCGGCGAGCAGCCCTGCCGCGAAGAGGACGAACCCCAGGACGAGGAGCGCCGCCGAGACGTTGCTCACCTGGGTGTAGGCGCCCGCCTGTCGGTTGGCGGCGGTCTTCGAGAGCGACCCGCCGACCCCCATCCCGCCGAACACCCCAGAGGCGAGGTCGGCGGCGCCGTGCGCGACGAACTCCCGGTTGTCGCGGTCGGCGTCGACCGGCCCGCCGGAGGTGAAGGTGCGCACCGCGGCCAGGCCCTCTGCGATGCCGACTGCGGCGATGGCCAGGCCGCCGGTGGCGATGCCGCTCCACAGCGCCATGTCGACGACCGGCAGGGACGGAACCGGGATGCCGGTCGGCACGTCGCCGACGACCGGCACGCCACGCTCGGCGAGACCGAGCCGCGAGGAGGCGAGCACGCCGGCCACCAGCACGACGAGTGACCAGGGCAGGCGAGGAGCTAACCGGTGACCCCCGAACAGGATCACCAGGGCGAGCGAACCCGCGGCGAGGGTTGGCCCGTTGACGTCGCCGAGCCCCCCGACGAGTCCGACCGACCGCTCGAGGAGGCTGCCGTTGGGCGGCGGGGCCAGCCCACCGAGCGTCGGCAGCTCGCCGACCACGATGAGCACGACCAGCCCGACGACGAACCCGGTGATGATCGGCTCGCTGAGGAACTGCGCGA
Organism: Actinomycetales bacterium; assembly: GCA_038258215.1. GTDB lineage: Bacteria > Actinomycetota > Actinomycetes > Actinomycetales > Dermatophilaceae > Fodinibacter. Next base: position 25,599 of record JBBSQC010000043.1, read on the forward strand.
CCCAGCCGAGGCGGAGCAGCCCGGCAGCGACGAGCACCACTCCCGCCACGAGCGCCAGGGCGGACGTGATCTGCACGGCCGCAGCGGGATCCCCACCGGCGAGGGCGCGGACGATCGAGCCCGAGAGCACCGACACGGTCGACACGGGGCCCACGAACAGCAGGCGCGACGCTCCGAAGAGGGCGTAGGCGAGCAGCGCCGGGGGCAGCGTGTAGAGACCGACCTGCACGGGCACGCCGGCGACCGCGGCGTAGCCGAGTGACTGGGGCACCGCGAGGGCCGCAACGAGGAGCCCGGCCAGCGCGTCGGCGGGCAGGTGCCGGCCCGAGTAGCCGCGGAGCAGGCGCAGCCCGATGGGGAGGCCGGGGCGGGGGAGGTGCACCGGCCCAGTCTGCCGCGGCGGCGAGCGCCAGCAGGGCTCCGATGATGCGATTCCGAGGTAGACCGCCTGTTGAAGGCGGGCATCCGGCTGACCCCGAGGCTCTTCGAGCGGTGGCCGACACCTAGGTTGAGCGAGTGACCCCCAGATCCGCTCCCTCCTCGCGGGTGCTCGTCACCGGCTCGACGGGCTACATCGGCAGCCGGCTCGTGCCGCGGCTCCTGCGTGACGGCATCCCGGTGCGGGCCTCGGTCACGGCCCGGGCCAAGGCGAGGGACCACTGGTGGGCCGAGCACGTGGACGTCGTCGAGATGGACGTGCTGGATGCCGAGGCAGTCCGGGCCGCGGTCGCGGGTGTCGGCACGGTCTACTACCTGATCCACGGGCTGGGCGGCCGCGACTTCGCGGAGACCGACCGCCAGTCCGCGCAGACCATGGCGACGGCCTGTGCGGCCGCCGGGGTGGGCCGCATCGTCTACCTCGGGGGCCTGGTGCCGGAGGTGCCCGAGAGCGACCTGTCCGAGCACATCACCTCCCGCCTCGAGGTCGAGCGCATCCTCACGGCATCCGGCGTCGCGACCATCACGCTGCGTGCGGCCATCGTCACCGGCTCGGGGTCCACGAGCTTCGAGATCGTGCGGCAGATCAGCCAGCGGATGCCCGTGCAGACCATTCCCGACTGGATGGACAACCGCGTGCAGCCCATCGCCGTCGTCGACGTGGTGGAGGCGCTGACCGGCGCGCTCACCGTCGACGCCCCGTCGCGGGCCTACGACGTCGGGGGGCCGGAGCGGATGCCGTACACCCGCCTCCTCGACGCTTTCGCCGAGGTCGCCGGCCTCACCCGGCCGCAGACGACCGTGTCCGGTCTGCCGACCGACGTCGTCGGGGCCCTGGCCGGGGCGATCACCGACGTGCCGAGCCAGACGGTGTCCTCGCTCGTCGACAGCCTGCGCCACGACATGGTCTGCCACGACATGGAGTTCGCGATCGACATGCTGCCCAGCGACCACGAGCTGGTGGGGGTGGAGGAGTCCTTCCGTCGCGCGCTCGCGGTCCCCGACACGAGTGTGCCGGTGGCCGAGCGCGACCCGCTCGGCCCGCTCCCGGGAGACCCCTCGTGGGCCGGGGGGCACAGCGGGTTCCTCGCCTCGACGTGTGCCACCACTCGGGCCCTGGTCACCGATGTCGGGCGCCGACTGCACCTCTGGTCGTAGGCTCCACCCAACCAGGGACGTGGAGGGGTGCGATGGACGCGCAGATGGCACCGGCCGGGTGGTACACCCAGCCCGACGGCACGCAGCGCTTCTGGACCGGTGGCTACTGGAGCGACCAGGTGCGTGCGCAGCCGCAGGCTCCGGCACCGATACAAGGACAGGCGGTCGTTCCCGCCACACCCCAGCCGAACGCGTCGCTCACCCAGTCCCAGCTCGCCTACACGCCAGCGGGTTACGTCGCCGTCTCGCACGTCGCGCCCAAGAGTCCGGGGCTCGCGCTGCTCGGCTCGTTCTTCCTCCCGGGCCTCGGGCAGCTCATCAACGGACAGGTCGCCAAGGGGCTCATCACACTCGTGGCCTTCATTCTGAGCTGGCTGTTGGTCATCGCGCTCATCGGCTTCCTCCTGCTGCCGGCGATCTGGATCTGGTCGATGGTCGACGCCTACACCGGCGCGCAGCGCTGGAACGCGCAGCACGGCATCATGAGCTGAGCCAGGCTCGTCGAACGTCGGAATGGTGGTGCCGGTGGGCCGGTTGGAGGCACCTGTTGAGGTTTCAACCACCGACGACAGGAGTCTCACCCCCATGTCCCACGCCTTCGAAAGCGTCACCATCGGTCGCTACACGCTGCCGCAGAAGTTCGTTCGTCATGGCCCCGCTCACTCGCAACCGCTCCGGCGACGACGGGGTGCCCAAGGAGCTCAACGCGACCTATTACGGGCAGCGCGCCGGCGCCGGTCTCATCATCAGCGAGGGCACCCAGCCCAGCGCCGTGGGGCAGGGCTACGTCGGCACCCCCGGCATCCACAGCGACGAGCAGGTCGCCGGCTGGGCGAAGGTCGCGGATGCCGTGCACGAGCGGGACGGACGGATCTTCATTCAGCTCATGCACGCCGGCCGCATCGCGCACCCCGACAACAAGCACGGCCTCGAGACGGTGTCCGCCTCGGCCATCGCAGCTCCGGGGATGATGGTCACCGCCGAGGGCGAGAAGCCCCACGTCACCCCGCGGGCCCTCACGCTCGAGGAGATCCCTGGGGTCGTCGAGGAGCACGTCGTCGCGGCGCGCAACGCCATTCGTGCCGGTGCCGACGGCGTGGAGGTCCACGGCGCCAACGGCTACCTCATCCACCAGTTCCTCGCCCCCAGCAGCAACACCCGCACCGACGAGTACGGCGGCTCCCCGGAGCGCCGCGCCCGCTTCGCCGTCGAGGTCGTGCGCGCCGTCGCGCAGGAGATCGGCGCTGACCGGGTGGGCCTGCGGCTCTCGCCCGCGCACAACATCCAGGGCGTCCTGGAGACCGACTCCGTCGACATCGCGGAGACCTACGGCCACCTCGTCGACTCGGTCGCCGACCTCGACCTCGCCTACCTGCACGTGCTGGCCGACCCGCGTGCCGACCTCACCCAGGACCTGCGCCGGCGGTTCGACGGCCCGGTGGTCGTCAACTCCGGGTTCGGTGACGTGACGACCCTCGGTGGTGTCGAGGACCTCATCGGGCACGACCTCGCCGACCTGGTGGCCGTCGGTCGCCCCTACCTCGCCAACCCCGACTTGGAGCGCCGCTGGCGCGAGGGGCTGCCGCTCAACGAGCCCAACCCCGACACCTTCTACGGTGGCGGCGCCGAGGGGTACACCGACTACCCCGCGGCCTGACGCGCTGCATCCTCTACGCTTCCGCCATGCTCATCCTCGGAATCATCCTCTTCGGCATGCTCATCGGCGCCGCGGCCCAGCTGATCCTCCGGCGCGGCGCGGCGGGCATCAACTGGCCGATGGCCTTCGCCACCGGGATCATCGGCTCCCTCGTCGGCGGCCTGCTGATCAGCCTGCTCTCCGGCGACGGGCTCGCGCTGCGCACCAGCGGCATCCTCGGCTCGATCATCGGCGCCATCGTCTGCGTCCTCGCGTGGGAGTGGTACCAAGGCCGGAAGAACACCTCTGCGGTCTGAGTGACGTAGCCACCGACTTCCCAGCGCCGCCTCTCGCGCGCACAGCCCTCGACAAGAACGCAGCCCTCGACAAGCACGTAGCGTTCGACAAGGACGCCCTGCTGGGAAGGACGCCGCAGGCTGCTGGGGGCTCGCGTCGATCGTGGTCGGTGGCCCGGCATACGGTGGGGGTATGGAATTTCGATACCTCGGTAACAGCGGACTCAAGATCTCTGAGATCACCTACGGCAACTGGCTCACCCACGGCTCCCAGGTCGAGAACGACGTCGCGACCCAGTGCGTGCGGGCGGCGCTCGAGCACGGCATCTCGACCTTCGACACGGCCGACGTCTACGCCAACACCAAGGCGGAGTCGGTGCTCGGCGAGGCCCTCAAGGGTGAGCGGCGCGAGAGCCTGGAGATCTTCACGAAGGTCTACTGGCCCACCGGCCCGGGCGGCAAGAACGACACCGGGCTGTCGCGCAAGCACATCATGGAGTCGATCAACGGCTCGCTGACCCGGCTCCAGACCGACTACGTCGACCTCTACCAGGCACACCGCTACGACACCGAGACACCGCTCGAGGAGACGATGCAGGCCTTCGCCGACGTGGTGCGGCAGGGCAAGGCGCTCTACATCGGCGTGAGCGAGTGGACTGCCGAGCAGATCCGCGAGGGTCACGCGATGGCCAAGGAGCTTGGCGTGCAGCTCATTTCGAGCCAGCCGCAGTACTCCATGCTGTGGCGGGTCATCGAGGACGAGGTCGTGCCGACCTGTGACGCGCTCGGTGTCAGCCAGATCGTGTGGAGCCCCATCGCGCAGGGTGTGCTCACTGGCAAGTACCAGCCGGGTCAGACCCCGCCCGAGGGCTCGCGCGCCGCCGACGAGAAGGGCGGAGCCGACATGATCAAGCGGTTCATGAACGACGACGTGCTCACCCGCGTGCAGGGCCTCCAGCCCATCGCCGACGAGGCCGGCCTGTCGATGGCCCAGCTCGCCGTGGCCTGGGTGCTGCAGAACCCCAACGTCGCTGCCGCCCTGGTCGGCGCCTCGCGCCCCGAGCAGGTGGGCGAGAACGTCAAGGCCGCCGGCGTCAAGCTCGAGGCGGAGCTCATGACCAAGATCGACGAGGTGCTCGGCGACATCGTCGAGAAGGACGCCGGGAAGACCGCCGAGACCGCCCCTCAGAAGCGCGTCGCCTGACGGGCCGAAGTCCACGACCAGACCTTGGCTGCCCGGCACACCCACGAGGTATGCCGGGCAGCCGGCTGTCCGGGGGAATTAAGCTCTGCTGTCGGCAAATTGGTCTCTCTGTGCTTGTTAATCGAACATCACGCTGCTCTCACCGGAGGTGCTGCGGCGGGTCTCGTGTGACGCCGAGCTGATCCCCTACGTCCTGGGCACCGCGGGAGAGGACCTCGACATGGGCCGGGTGGTGCGGTTGTTCACCCGCGCGCAGCGTCGCCGACTGTGGCGCCGAGACCGCGGCTGTACCTACCCCGGGTGCACAGCACCCGGAGCGTGGGCCAAGGCGCACCACGTCCGGCACTGGATCGACGGCGGCCTGTCCGACCTGGACAACGCGGCGTTGTTGTGTCAGCGCCACCACACCTTCGTCCACCAACGACGCCTCGTCGCCCAGGTCCGAGCGAGACCGGATGACCACGGCCGATACGTCGTGTGGGACCTCACCGTCGGCGGCTACGACCGACACCTCGAAGAACTCCACCGCGAACGGTCCGCGCACGACCCGCCACCGCTGACCCCCGGGCGCCTCCGAGAGCTCCTCACCA
>JBBSQC010000044.1:0-30167 GCA_038258215.1 Actinomycetales bacterium
CATCTGGGCCGACGGCCGATGGAACCAGACCGACCTCGGCTCGCTGATCTCCGGCGTCTTCCGCGGCGCGGGGGTGACGGTCCCCAAAGGCGTCTGCGTCCGCCTCGGCGACCGCGGCGAGCTGGCCGCGTGCTTCGACCCGCAGACCCTCCGTTATCCGGCCGTCTGGCGGGGCGGTTTCGTCGAGTTCTCGGCCACCCGCCACGGGTGAGGTTCGGGCCGGGCGAGCGCGTCGACGGTGGCTCAGGCGTCCTTGATCTCGCACAGCACGGCGCCGTTGCTCACGGTGGCGCCGACCTCTGCCGAGAGCCCCGAGAGCGTGCCGGCGCGGTGCGCGGTGATCGGCTGCTCCATCTTCATCGCCTCCAGGACGACGACGAGGTCACCCTCCGCGACGGTGGCCCCGTCCTCGACCGCAACCTTGACGATCGTCCCCTGCATCGGGGCCGTCAGGGCGTCCCCGGATGCCGCCGCGCCGGCCGAGCCGCCGCCGGACCGCCGCGGGGCCTTCTTCTTGGCGGCCCCAACGGAGGAGCCCCCGCCCAGGGCGAGACCACCGGGCAGTGACACCTCGAGCCGCTTGCCGCCGACCTCGACGACGATGCTCTGGCGCTCCTGCGCCTCGGGAGCGTCGGCCGAGTCACCGGCATACGGCTCGATGTCGTTGTCGAACTCGGTCTCGATCCAGCGGGTGTGGATGGAGAACGCCTCGTCCGGGTCGGCCGGGGCGAAGGCGGCATCCGCGACGACCTTGCGGTGGAACGGCGTCACGGTGGGCATGCCGTCGATCGTCAGCTCGTCGAGGGCCCGGCGGGCGCGCTCCAGCGCCTGCTGGCGGGTGCGGCCGGTGACGACGAGCTTGGCGATCATCGAGTCGAAGGCGCCGGCGATGGTGTCGCCCTCGAGCACGCCGGAGTCCCAGCGCACGCCCGGCCCCTGGGGCACCACCATCCGGGTGACGGTGCCGGGGGAGGGGAGGAAGCCGCGACCGGCATCCTCGCCGTTGATGCGGAACTCGATGGAGTGCGCGTGCGGCTCCGGGTCGGGGTAGTCGAGGGACTCACCGTCGGCGACGCGGAACTGCTCGCGCACGAGGTCGATGCCGGTGACCTCCTCGGAGACCGGGTGCTCCACCTGGAGGCGGGTGTTGACCTCGAGGAAGGAGATGTCGCCCTCGGGGCCGACGAGGAACTCGCAGGTGCCCGCTCCGACGTAGCCGGCGGCCTTCAGGATCGCCTTGGAGGCCCTCAGCAGCTCGGTGTGCTGGTCTTCGGTGAGGAACGGCGCCGGTGCCTCCTCGACGAGCTTCTGGTTGCGCCGCTGGAGCGAGCAGTCGCGGGTCGAGACGACGACGACGTTGCCGTGCTGGTCGGCCACGCACTGGGTCTCGACGTGTCGCGGATGGTCGAGGAACCGCTCGACGAAGCACTCGCCGCGGCCGAACGCAGTGACGGCCTCCCGCACCGCCGACTCGAACAGCTCGGGGATCTCCTCCATCGTGCGCGCGACCTTGAGCCCGCGTCCGCCGCCGCCGAACGCCGCCTTGATCGCGACCGGCAGCCCGTGCTCCTCCGCGAACGCGACCACCTCGTCGGGGCCCTCGACGGGGTCCTTGGTGCCGGGAACCAGCGGCGCATCCGCCGCGAGCGCGATGTGCCGGGCCTTGACCTTGTCGCCGAGGCTGTCGATCGCCTCGGGGCCCGGGCCGATCCAGACCAGCCCCGCGTCGATGACCTTCTTGGCGAAGTCGGCGTTCTCGGCGAGGAACCCGTAGCCGGGGTGCACCGCGTCGGCACCCGCCTGTTGCGCGACCTCGATGAGCTTGTCCTGCAGCAGGTACGAGTCGCCTGGAGTAGACCCACCGAGGGCGTACGCCTCGTCGGCGACCTTGACGTGCAGGGCGTCACGGTCGGGCTCGGCGTAGACGGCGACCGACCCGATGCCGTGGTCCCTGCAGGCGCGGGCGATCCGGACGGCGATCTCGCCCCGGTTGGCGATGAGGACCTTGCTGATGGCCATGTTTCGGAGCCTATCGGTATGCCGTGGGGCCCGGTTCCGTGGAGGAGTCGGCACCAGGGGTGAGGTGGGCCACGCTCGGGGTGCGGCGCTCACCCCGGCGGGGGCAGTGCACCGATCTCGATGAGCCCCCGGTAGACGTACGGGGCGAGGGTCTTGGCGTAGGTCACCGTGAGGTGCGAGATGTCCCGATAGACGGTGACTCCGCCGATGACGGCTGGGCAGGTGCCGTCGCGGCAGTAGAAGTCGGTGAGGTCCAGCAGCGTCGACCCGGGGACCGTCCCGGCCGTCGCCTGGAACGCGTCGAAGGTGTCGAGGACGTCCTTCTCCCGGGACGCGCAGCTCTCGGGCTCCACCGTGTCGATTCGCGCCAGGCAGTCCAGCGGGTCCTTCGCGAGCCGGGGGTTGTCCCGGACGGCGACGATGTGCACCCCGAGGTCGGCGAGGGGCTTCCACGCCGCCTGCATGCTGGCGACCTGCTCCTCGTGCGTGCCGCTGTTGAAGCGTGCGTAGCCCGTGGTGATGATCAGGTCGGTGCTCGGGGCCTGCTCGACGAGCCAGGGCTCGAGCTTGGCCTTCCACGCCTCACAGCTGTCGACGCGGACCTGGTCCGGGTGCTTGATCGGGTCACGAGTCCACGAGCAGCTGCCCTTGATCTGGCCCGTGACGGAGATCTTTCCCTGCGAGGCCAGCTCGTCCAGGGCGGGCAGCAGGGCCCGGGCGTGGGAGTCCCCGACGAGCACGACGTGCGGGATGTCGGGGTCATCGACCGGACCGAACTCGCAGGCGTTGAGATCGGTGCCGGTGATGCCGGTGAAACAGTCCTCGTACTTCTTGGGGTAGTCCCCACCGGCCGCCTCCGGTGCCGGGACCATGGTGCCGTCGAGGTCGGGGTTGGAGCAGGGGTGCATCGGGTCCATGGCTGCCGCCCCGAAGCACTCCGGCGCGCTCTCGACGACGGCCTCGGCCGCGGCATCCGCGGTGCGCTCGGCGGCCACCGCCGCGTCCCGACCGACCCAGCTGCCCGAGACCAGCACGGCGGCACCGACGGTGGTAGCGAGCAGGGTGATGAGCGGGCGGCGCATGCCGAAGCGATGGGTGAACCGCACCGGGTCCTCGACCCAGCGCTTGGTCGCCGCCGAGGCGGCGATCGTGCCGAGCAGGATGAGCAGCCGCTCGGTGAACCCCAGGTTCCGGCCGAGGATGACGGGCAGGATGACGATCGGCGGCCAGTGCCAGAGGTACATCGAGTACGAGATGTCGCCGAGGAAGCCGACCGGGCGCCACCGCATGAGCGGAGCCGGGGACGCGAGGTTCCGGGGCTCGGCCGCCGCGATGATCGCCACGGTGGCGGCCACCGGCAGCAGGGCAGCGGTGCCGGGGAAGGGTGTGGTCGCGCCGTAGCGGAACCCGCACCAGGCGAGAGCCGCGAACCCGGCCCACGAGATGAGGGAGAGCACGGCGGGACGGTCGGCGAGGGGCGTGGAGCCGCTGGCCCGGCCGGCCAGGTAGAGGCCCAGCAGGCCTCCTGCACCGAACTGCCAGGCGCGAGCGGGGGTGACGAAGTAGGCCGCTGACGGGTTGGCCCCGGTGATCCACAACGAGAACACGAGGGAGGCCACGGTCGGGACGCCGATCGCCCACCACGTCGCGCGGGTCGGCGAGGACGAGCGCCGGCGGGCCCACACCACCGCGGCGAGGATGAGCAGCGGCCAGACGAGGTAGAACTGCTCCTCGATCGACAGCGTCCAGTAGTGCTGGGCCGCCGCGGGGGCCTCGTCGGCGGCGAGGTAGTCGACCGAGTCCGCCGCGAGCACCCAGTTCTGGACGTACAACGTCGAGGCGATGATCTGCCGGAAGTTCTGCTGCCAGGACATCACCGGGAGCCACACGGCCACTGCGACCGCCGTGGTCGCGAGGACGAGGTACGCCGCGGGGAGCAGCCGCCTGGCCCGTCGGGCCCAGAAACGGGCGAGGTCGATGGTTCCGGTGCTGTCGGACTCCCGGAGCAGGTGCGAGGTGATGAGGAATCCGGAGATGACGAAGAACACGTCGACGCCGATGTAGCCACCGGGGAGCCGGCCCGGCCACAGGTGGTAGAGCACGACGAGCAGCACGGCGCACGCGCGCAGCGCGGTGATCTCGGCCCGACTCCGGTCGGCCGCGGCGGGCATGGACATCGCCCAGAAGATACCGCGTGGACCTGTGGGCCGACGCCCACCGGGGCCGAGGTCAGGAGTCCGCGCCCAGGTGAGCGCGTCCCAACTTTCTCGCCCGATGCAGGGACCTTCACCTTCGCGGAGCAACATTCCTGGTGCGAAGGTGAAGGTGTGGGTGTCGAGCGCGGGCCCGAGCCGCCCCTGGCGGGCAGTTGACAGGGCACCCGGCCGGGCCGGCACGGCATACGGTGTGGTCATGCCCGTGACGACGACGTCCCTGACCACGCCCACCGGCCCGGTGGAGATCCCCACGATCGGCTTCGGGGTCTGGCAGGTGCCCGACGAGGAGGTGGATGCCGCCGTCGCCACGGCGCTGGAGGTCGGCTACCGGCACGTCGACACCGCTCGGCTCTACGGCAACGAACGCGGGGTGGGGCGCGCCCTCGCCGCCGCCGACGTCCCCCGCGACGAGATCTTCGTCACGACCAAGGTCTGGAACGACGACCACGGGCGCGACGCGACCCTCGCCGCGTTCGACGCCTCGATGGAGCGGCTGGGGCTGGAGGTGCTCGACCTCTTCCTCATCCACTGGCCGGCCCCCCTGCAGGGCCGCTACGTCGAGACGTGGCGGGCGCTGCAGAAGCTGCGCGAGGACGGCCGGGTCCGTGCCATCGGCACCTGCAACTTCCACGCCGAGCACCTCCAGCGACTGCACGACGAGACCGGCGAGTGGCCGAGCATCAACCAGGTGGAGCTGCACCCGTATCTCCAGCAGGGCCCCCTGCGGGCCTTCCACGAGCAGCGCGGGATCGTCACGGAGTCCTGGAGCCCGCTGGCGTCGGGGAAGCAGGTGCTGGACGACGCCGTGATCGGGTCGATCGCCGAGGCCCACGGCGCGACGCCGGCCCAGGTGGTCATCGCGTGGCACCGCGCCCTCGACCTCGTGGTGCTGCCGAAGTCGGTGACGCCGTCCCGGATCGAGGAGAACTTCGCCGCCGCGGACCTCGACCTGACTGCCGAGGACGTGGACGCGATCTCCGGTCTGGACCGCGGCTTCCGGACCGGACCGAACCCGGAGGAGTTCAACGGGGCGTGAACCACACTCGCGCCGGTCCGACCTGAGTACGGGATCTCACGCTCCGGCGGCTCCCGTGGTGGAGGATCGGGCCACCGGTCCGGCCCGGAACGGGCACGACGTGAGGAGATCCGATGACCGCGTCACCGACGACCAGCCCCCCGGCTCCCGCAGACCGCGGCCCGTCCCGCCGCGCGGCCAGCCCCGCCCAGCTGCACTGGCTCGAGGGCGAGCTGCGCCAGTGGGTGGTCGAGGGAATCGTCGACGAGGAACGTGCCGTGTCGATCCGCGGGAGGTATGTCGCAAGCCGGCGTCTAACGCTGGCGCGAATCGTGCTGACCCTCGGCGCTGTCTTCGTGGGGCTCGGACTGATCTGGCTCGTAGCCGCCAACCTCGACCAGATGTCACCGCTGGTGCGATTCGTGCTAGCGCTGCTGCTCTGGCTCGGGCTCGTCACGGTCGCCGTGCTGCTCGGCAGCCGCGCCGAGGCCCGCGACGAGGGGGAGGTGACCTCACCGGTCGTCGGCGCGGTCCGGGTGCTGGCCGGGGGAGCTTACGGCGCGGTGGTGTTCCAGGCCGCGCAGAGCCTCCAGGTGCCCGCCTACGAGCCGCTGCTCGTCGGGGTGTGGGCGCTGGGGGTACTGCTGTGGGCGTATGCCGTCCGCGGCCTCGCACCGCTCGTCCTCGGGGTCGGACTCCTCGCCTTCTGGTTCGTCTGGCAGGTGGTCGGCGACGCGGGCGGGGCCTTCTCGGTGACGACCGCCCTCGGGGCTGCCGGTGTTGCGGCGGTGGGGGTGGGGGTGCTCCACGGCGTCCGCGGCTGGCCCCAGGCGGCCACCCCGTGGCGTGAGGTCGGCGGTGTGCTCGTGCTGGTCGCGCTCTTCGTCGCGGCGCTGCCGTTCGACTGGGGGGAGACCAGCGGCCGTCCCGCCCTGTGGATCGCGCTGGTGGTGACCGCGGCCCTGGTGGCCGGCGCCCTCGTCGTGGGTGAGCGCGTGGACCGGCTCGAGGTGGCGCTCGCCGCGGTGGCCCTCGTCGCGGCCATCGGGCTCTCACTGTGGCGCTACGACCTCGACGGCGTCGACACCGCCGACGTCTCCGGGGTTGCCTACCTGCGAGCCGTCGTCGCGGTCGCCGCCTACCTGGCGATCGCGACCGGGTATGCCGTGCTCGGCGGGATGCGTGACAGCGGGCGTCTCACCTGGCTGGCCACCGCGGCCCTGGTCGTCTTCGTGCCGGTCCAGGCCTTCGCGGTGTTCGCGCCGATCCTGTCCGGTGCGGCCCTGTTCCTTGCCGTCGGGCTGGTGCTCATCGGCACGGGTGTCCTGGCTGACCGCGGCCGGCGACGGCTCGTGGCCGAGAGCCAGGAGGTGGCGTCGTGACCGCGTCCCGCACGGTCCGCATCGGCGTCGCGGTGCTGGCTCAGCTGCTGCTCGTCGCGGTGGCTGTCTGGGCGCCGCTCTCGGCGCGCGCCACCGGCGACGAGGTCCGCCTGCGAGTCGAGCCGGTGGACCCCTACGACCCCTTCCGGGGGGCCTATGTCGACCTGGGCTACCCCGACCTGCCGGGTCAGCCGGCGACGGGCGCGGACACCGACGGCCAGGAGGAGCAGGTCTCCGAGGACGCGCGCGGCACGGCATACGTGCCGCTCGTGGAGGAGGGCGGTGTCTGGGTGGGGCGACCCGTGCAGCGCACCCGACCGGCATCCGGCCCCTACCTCACGTGTGACGACTCGAGCTGGCGGCTGGCGTGCGGCATCGAGAGCTGGTTCCTGCCGCAGGACGACGCGAGCGCCCTCGAGGACGCCGTGCGGGCGGGTGACGCGGTGGCCAGGGTGAAGGTCGACGGGCGGGGGCACGCGGCCCTGGTCGGTGTCGTGGTCAGTCCGGCGCCCTGAAGCAGGCAGCGGGACCGCCGCGGCCCTGTTCGGCTCGCGACGGCCCCGCAGTCCGGGGGACCTGCTCAGCAGCTCGACTTGTAGGCGGCGTCGCCACCCTCACCATCGAGGTTGTCCTTGGTGATGACGGTGAAGCCGGTCTGGATCTCCTTCTCGACCGTGCCACCGTTCAGGGCGGCGTCGGCCTGCTCCACGCCGTCCATGCCGATCGTGGCGGGCTGCTGGGCGACGAGGGCCTGCACGGTGCCGGCCTCGAGCGCCTTGATCTGGTTGGGGCCGGCATCAAAGCCGACGATGGTGACCCCGTCGGCACCGGCCTGGCGCACGCCGGTGGCCGAGCCTTCCGCGGCGAACAGGTTGGTCGCGAAGATGCCGATGATGTCGGGGTCCTTCTGCAGTGCGGCCGAGACGAGGTTCGCGGCCGTCGCCGGGTCGTTGTGGCTGTACTGCACGCCGAGGTACTCGAAGGTGTTGTCAGCCTTGGTCGCGTCCTCGAAGCCCTTGACCCGGGCGTCGGTGGTGGAGATGCCGGGGTCGACCGAGATGACGAGCACCTTCCCGCCGTCCGGCTTGGCCCCCTTGATCGCGTCGAAGGCGGCCTTGCCGCCACCGACGTTGTCCGAGCTGATCTGGGAGACCGCGAAGGACGGGTCGTTGACGGTGGTGTCCACGAGCACCACCTTGATCCCGGCGGCCGCGGCCTGCTCGAGGGGGGCCTGCATCGCCTGGACGTCGGTCGGGGCGACGAGCAGGGCCGCGGGCTTGGAGGCCGTCACCGCGTCGACGATCGGCTTCTGCAGGGTCGGGTCGAACTTCTGCGGGCCCTGCGTGGTGACGGTGTAGCCGAGCTCCTTGGCCTTCTGTTCGATGCCGCACTGCATGGTGATGTAGAACTCGTCACCGGCTACCCCCTGGACGAAGGCCAGGGTCTTGTTGTCGTTGCTGGCCGCGGTGTCGCCGTCGGAGCTGTCGGATGCGGACGGGCTCCCGGTGGAGCAGGCCGCGAGGGCCAGCAGGGTGCCGAGACCGGCCGCCGTGATCTTCATCGTGCTTCGCATGGGTGGTGCCTTTCTTGTGGGTGACTTCGTTGTCGGGTACTGCTGCTCGGTGGGCACTAGCCGCGGCCGCGACTGGCGTTGGACCGTCGTTGCTGGTCGACGTAGACGGCGGCGATGAGGATCGACCCGACGGCGACCGTCTGCCAGTACGGGGAGACGCCGATGATGACGAAGCCCGACTGGAGCACGGCGGGGATGAACAGGCCGACCATCGAGCCGAACATCGAGCCCTGGCCGCCGAAGATCGAGGTGCCACCGATGACGACGGCGGCGATGACGTTGAGGTTCGTCAACGACTGCCCGGCGATCGTCGTGGTGCCGTACTGCGCGAGCGAGAGCATTCCGGCGATCCCGGCCAGGAAGCCCGAGAGCGCGTAGATCTGGATGAGCTTGCGGTCGACGTTGATGCCGACCCGGCGCGCGGAGGTCTCGTTGGAGCCGATGGCGTAGGTGTAGAGACCGAAGCGGGTGCGGTGCAGCATGATCCCGCCGATCACGACGATGACGATCGCGATGATCGTGATGACGGGGATGCCGGCCAGCCGCCCGTAGCCGATGTTGTCCTGGAGGACGGCCGGGGCCGAACGGATGTCCAGCCCACCGGTGAGGATCTGGGCGCTCCCGAGGGCCACGGAGAGCGTGCCCAGGGTGACGATGAGCGGTGGCACCTTGGCCCGTGCCACGAGGAACCCGTTGAGGGAGCCCCAGAAGATGCCGACCGCCACCGACAGCAGGAGCCCGACCAGGGCCGTGCCCCACCCCTTGTCGCCCATCGACTCCATGAACTTCGCCGCGACGACGGAGGAGACGACGAGGACGGAGCCGACCGAGAGGTCGATGCCGGAGGTGATGATGATGAAGGTCATCCCGACCGCGAGGACGGCCCAGATCGAGACGTTCTGTGCGATGTTGGTGATGTTGCCGGTGGTGAGGAAGGTGTTCGGCGAGAGGGCGCCGAACACCGCGACGATGACGATGAGCACCCCGAGGATCCACACCGACTGCATGGCCTTGACCCTCTCGAGGAGGCTGTCGTGGGTGGCCTTGGTCTCGATGGTCGACGTGGGCTTGCCGGTGTCGGTCGACGTGCTCATGCCGCCCCCTCCTTGTCATCCAGGGCTCCGGTCATCGCGCCGACCAGCTCTTCGATGCTCGTGTCGGCGCTGCGGTAGGTGGCCACCCTTCGCCCGAGACGAAGCACCTGCACGCGGTCGGCGACCTCCAGCACGTGGGGCATCGAGTGGGAGATCAGGACGACGGCGATACCACGGTCGCGGACCTTCTTGATGGTGTCCAGGACGTTGCGGGTCTGGATCACCCCGAGAGCCGCGGTCGGTTCGTCGAGGAAGAGGAGCTCGTTGGCCCACGCGACGGCTCGCGCGATGGCCACGGTCTGCTTCTGCCCGCCGGACATCGTGCCGACCGGGGTGACGACGCTGCGCACCGCCGAGCCCAGCTCCGTGAACGCCTGGGCCGACTGCTCGCGCATCCCGGAGGTGTCCATGAACCCGAGGCGGCCGAGCAGCCCGGGACGCATCACCTCCCTGCCGAGGAACATGTTGTGGGCGGCGTCGAGGTGCGGAGCGAGCGCGAGGTCCTGGTGGACCACCTCGATGCCCAGTCGCGAGGCGTCCTGCGGGGTGGTGAAGTGCACCGTCTCACCCTTGAAGCGCACCTCACCCTCGTCGACGTCCAGGTTTCCCGTGAGCGCCTTGACGAGGGTCGATTTGCCGGCGCCGTTGTCACCGATGAGCGCGACCACCTCGCCGGCCTCGACGTCGAAGTCCGCGCTGTCCAGCGCCTGCACCCGCCCGAAGCGGCGGCTGAGCCCCGCGGCCTCGAAGAACGCGCTCATGCCGCGACCTCGCGGTAGGACCGGGCACGGCCGTCGATGATCGAGCAGTACTCGTCGAGTCGCCGGCGGCCGGTGTCGGTGAGGAACGCCACCCGCTCGGCGTGGTCCATCGCGACGGTCTCGCGCCAGACCGAGCGACCCGCGATGAAGCCACTCGCGCCGCCCTCGTCACAGCTGACCCGCAGGACCTCGGCGAACTCGTCCGAGGAGACCCCGGCCGAGAGCACCGCCCACGGGGCGGAGATCCGCGAGGCCAGTCGTCGGCAGGCTTCCGGGCTGCCCGGGTACTCGAGCTTGAGGAGGGTGGGTCTCAGCTGGTCGATGAGGACGGCGGCCTCGATGATGGCGTCGGCGCGTGCCTCGGGGGAGAGGGCCGCCTCTTCCTCGAGGGGGAAGATGAGGTTCTCGATGACCGACGGCACGCCGACGCTCGCGCAGTCGGCGACGAGGGTGCGCATCACGTCGACCGCCTCGGCCGTCGTGTCCCGGCCGTCACCTCCGACGGGGCGGTCGGCCCGCACCTGCACGAGGAACTTCATCGCGTCGGCCCCGCTGTCGCGCACCCACGCAGCATCCTGTGCGGGGTCGAGGGAGACGACCGGCTCGCCGTGGTGCGTGCCTCGGCTGGCCGGCTCGGCCGCGAGGAGGATGCCGTAGCGCGACGAGGTCTCGGCGGCCTTCGACGCGGGCATCCCGAAGGTCGGGTCGACGAGGAAGGCCGAGGCGCTTCCCGCCAGCGAGGTGATCATGTCGCGCTTCAGGGCGGTGATCTCCTCGTCGGGGGTGTCGGGGCGGTCGACTGCGGCGAGCATGCGGCGCAGGGTGCCGCGCTGGTCCATCGCCAGGACGGCGAAGGTGCCGGCGTCGGTGGCGATGGAGTCGAGTCCGGTGGTGATGGTCATGCGAGTGCCTCCTGGATGGGCTGGCGGGAGTTGGGTTCGGTGTGCTGGCGGCGGGTGAACCAGTCGGTGGGTGGTCGTCGGTCGGGGCCGGTCGCCCGGGACGGGTCGGCAGCCCAGGCGCCGAACCTGGCCGCGCCCCAGGTGCCGGGCTGGTCGACGTCCGAGGTCTCGACCAGGGGGGCGAGGTCCTGGCGAGCGGCGAGGACCGACGCCATCCGGGTCCAGCCACCGGCCACGACCAGTCGGTCGACGGGAACGGCGGCGTCCCGGAGGGTTTCGAGCAGCTGGTGGCCTCGCGCGGTGCCGCCGTCGAGCGCGGCGCGCCAGACGTGGGCCGGCCGGTGCGTGTCGGACCCGAGGTGGATCACGACTTCGTGGTCCTCCATCGCGTAGCCGGTGACCCGGACGTCGGCGCAGTCACCGGGGGACAACCTGAGGGTCGCGGCGTCGAGCTCGGACCGCGCCGGATCGTCCTCCGCGTCGAGGACCCGCAGGACCCGCTTGAGGACGAGGCCGGTGCGAGTGCCGCCGATGAAGCCGGTGCTGCCGCGCGTCACGTGGGGGTAGACCGAGATGCCCGCAGTGGCGAGGGCGCCGACGACCGCAGGGGCGGGGACGTGGGTGGCGGCCGCGACGTAGGCCTCGGCGGTGCCGAAGCTGTCCAGCGCCGACCCGGGGGCTCCGCAGCCGGTGGCGGCGGCGGCGACGGCGTGGTCGTGACCGGCGACGGTGAGCACGGCCCCGCGGACGGCAGCGACCGGGTGGTCGGAGCGGACGAGACCCGCCATCGTGCCGGCCCCGACGATCTCGGGGATCAGGCCGGCATCCACCCCCAGGTGGTCCAGCGCCGGCATCCAGGCCGTGTTGGTGTGCACGTCGAGCAGGCCGGTGCGACCGAGGAGCGAGAGCTCGGCGACCCGGCGGCCGCCGAGCCGGTGGATGACGAACTCGGGCAACGAGAGCCACTGCAGGCCGCGCAGGTCCACTCCCTCGTCGCGCAGCCACAGGAGCTTGAAGAACGACGCGACGTGACTGACCGGCAGACCGGTGGCGGAGGGGAAGGCTGTCGCGAGGCGCTCGGGGAGGGATGCCGCGTGCTCCGAGCCGCGGGGGTCGTGCCAGGCGATGACGGGGGACTGCTCCCGTCCGGACGGGTCGAGGAGCACACCGGCCTCGGCCATGGACGTGAAGCCGATCGAGCGGATGGTGGTGCCGGGCGCGAGCGCGTCGGCGACCTCCGCCAGGAGGTGCTCCACGGCTTCGAGCACGGAGGCCGGGCTGCGATCGGCCCTGCCCTCGCCCGACTCACGCCACGCGGTGGCGACCGAGTGGTCGAGGACGTGCGTGCCGTCGACGGCTACGGCGCTGACCTTGGTCACCGTCGTCCCGAGGTCGACGCCGAGGTCGACGACGGCGTTCATCGGTCCTGCCTCGGGGCGAGCTCGCCGGACCCGCGCGGGATGAGGATGGTGGGGATCACGGTGTCGAGGACCTCGGCGTCGGGGTTCTGGATGCGACGCGCGAGGTGGTCAAAGGCGGTGTCCGCCAACGTTGCCGGCCGTTGGTCGACGACCGTCGTCGGCGGGGTCATCAGCTCGGCGACGGGGTAGTCCCCGAAGATGACGAGGGCGATGTCCTGGCGGTGCAGGGCCTGCTGGGCGCGGAGCACCGCGATCCCCATCATCGGCGAGGCGGCGAAGACCGCCGTCGGCGCATCAGCGGCGGCGAGCATGGCCAGGGCGTAGGGGTAGGCCTCGTCGGTGGCCCAGGCGCGGGTCTCGACGAGCCTGCCCTCCACCTCGAGGCCGGCCTCGGTGAGGGCCTGCTCGTAGCCGGCGAAGCGGTCGACGATCGTCGTGAAGGCCGAGGTCTTGCCCAGGAAGGCGATCCGACGGTGACCTCGCGCGACGAGGTGCCGGACGGCATCCGTGGCGCCCTGGCGGTCGGTGACGCGCACCACGTCCTTGTCGGTGATGCCGCACTGACGGTCGATCACGACCACGGGCACGTCGTCAGGAAGGGCCGCGGTGACATCCTTCGCGTCGCCGAAAGGCGCCACGACGAGCCCGGCGACGCCTCGGCGCGCCAGGCGCTGGATCTGCATCCGCATGCGCGACTCGTCCATCCCGGTCGAGGCGACGAGCACGTCCATCCCCACGTCCATCGCCCGGGCCTCGATGACGGCGACGACCTGGGCGAAGAACGGGTCGTCGACGGAGTCGACGACGACCCCGACCGTCGGGAGCTTGCCACCGCCGAGTCGCTGCGCCGCCGGGTCCGGGTGGTACTGGAGCATCTCGATGGCGGCGCGCACCCGGGCCACCGTCTCGGTGCGCACGTTCGGAGCGTCGTTGATGACGCGGGAGACGGTCTTGATCGAGAAGCCCGACTCGCGGGCGACGTCGTAGATGGTGGGCCGGTTCATGACGCGGTCCCTCGACCGAGCGCGGCGCGGAGGGGGCCGACGAGGGTGGCGTCGAGCATTCCCCCGGTCTCGTGCTGGACGGCGGCGGCGGCCACGGCCATGCCGTGCCGCACGGCATCCAGGTCATCGGATCCGCTGACCAGGGCGTGCGCGGTGCCGGCGATGAAGGAGTCGCCGGCGCCGATCGGGTTCACCACGTCGACCGTCACTGCGTCGACCCACCAGCTGCCCCTGGCGTTGGTGAGCGCCGCCCCGTGCGACCCCCCGGTCACGACGGCGAGGAGCGCGCCGCGGTCGTGCAGCTCGCGGGATGCCGCCACGCACCGCTCGACGACGTCATCGCCCTCCTCCTCGACGTGCTCGTCGGCGCGACCGTGCAGGAGCGACTCGACCTCACCCAGGTTGGGGCTGACCAGGGCCGGCTCGCTGGCGAGCGTGGCCCCGAGCACCCGTGGCGCGGCATCCACGTAGGTCTCCACCCCTCGGGCCCGGGCGGCCGCCACGACCTCCGCGTAGAACGTGGTGCTCACGTCGGGGGGCAGGGACCCGGAGCAGATCACCGCGGCCGGGCGCTCACCGGCGATCTCCTCGACGATCCGCCCGAGGAGCTCCTCGGGCTGCCACTGCGTGGGCTCGGGCCCCCGACCGTTGACGACGGAGACCCGTCCGGAGTCCTCGAGGAGGATCAGGGCCAGGCGGCTCTCGCCGCTGTGCGGGACGGCGACGAAGTCGCAGCCCTCGGCGGCGAGGAGCTGCGCGAGGCGGGGGTCCGACGCCGGCGAGAGCCCGATGAGGCGGGGCGAGCACCCCAGCGCGCGGAGGGTGCGACAGACGTTGACCCCCTTGCCGCCCGCCGACGTGGACGTGCGCGTCGCCCGGCTCACGGACCCCGGAGCCAGCGTGGGCAGCCAGGTGGTCACGTCGATGCACGTGTTGGGGGTGACGACGAGCACGAGGCCTCCTTGCCCAAAGACAGCGCTGTCAGAAGCGGCGGGACGCCTTGTCGGAATCCTGCGTGGGCACTAAAGTAGGGCGCTATGACAGCGCTGTCAACATCCCGTGCCCCATCCGCCGAGACCGTCGGGCTGCATCGCCGCCTGGCCCGCATCACCGACCGTGCCGGGCTGATCCGCACCATTGCCATCGACCACCCCGACAACTACCTGCTGCTCTTCGACGACGACGTCTCGAAGGTCACCTTCGAGGAGGTGGTCGAGTCCAAGCTCGAGATGATCGCCGAGCTCTCCAGGCACGCGACCTCGGTCCTGGCCGACCCGGTCTACAGCTTCGGACAGGCGGTCGTCACGGGTGCCCTGCCCGGGGACGTCGGCCTCATCAGCGGTATCGAGGATCTCTACTACACCCCGTCGACGAGCACGGTCGGGTTCGACACCGAGCTCCGGTTGAAGGCGGGCTGGGAACCGGCGAAGCTCGCGGCCCTCGGCGCCGACGCGGCCAAGCTCGTCGTCTTCCACCGGGAGGACGGCGACACTGCCGAGATCGCCGCCCAGCACGACGTCGTGGCGCGAGCCGCCCGCGACTGCCACGCGGTCGGGCTCCCACTGGTGGTCGAGCCGCTGTGGCACCCCACCACCGAGGAGGACCTCGCCGACCCCCAGGTGCAGGAGCGGCGACGGCGCAGCGTGGTCAGCGCGGCACGGTCCTTCAGGGCCGACGGGGCGGACATCATGAAGATGGAGTTCCCGGTCCTGGACCTCGACGACCTCGCGGCCTGCCACCAGGCCTGCGCCGAGCTCGACGAGGCCGTCGACGGTCCGTGGGTGCTGTTGAGCGCCGGGGTCACCTTCGAGGGGTTCCGCACCCAGGTCGACGTCGCGGCCGACCACGGGTGCAGCGGGTTCATGGCGGGCCGGGCGATCTGGGGTGACGCGGTGGGTCGCCACACCCCGGAGCAGCGGGCCGAGGGCGCGGCCCTGGCCGCACGTCGCCTCGACGACCTCGCGGGGCTGCTCGAGGGTCGAGGGGCACCGGCGTGGACGCCGGTGCCGATGGCCGACGCGCCGCACGTGGTCGGCGCGGACTGGTATCGCTCCTTCGGTGCCGGTGGTGACTGACGCCTCCCGGCCTCCCGGCCACCTCGTCTGCATCGGGGGCCCGCCGGGAGCCGGGAAGAGCACGGTCGGTGCCCTCGTCGCGGCATCCGGCGGTCTGTCGCTCGTCGACCTCGACAGCGTCACCACCGCGCTCGTCGAGGCGTTCGCCTCCAGCCTCGGTCTGGAGGCGGATCTGGACGCACCGAGGTTCGCCGGCCTGCGGGCGGCGAGGTACGCCTGCCTCGGGCGGGTCGTGCGCGACAACCTCGTCGCGGGCCGTGACGTGGTCGCCGTCGCGCCGTTCACCGCCGAGGGGTCGGATGCCGGGGCCTGGCGCGGACTCGCGGAGTCGTGGGGCGCCGCTTCAGTGGTCCTGTGCTGGCTCGACCTGGACCTCGGCGAGGCCGGGCGTCGGGTGGCGGCCCGGGGGCTGCCCCGGGACCTCGCGAAGCGTGGGCGGCCCCCGGGCCCACCTGGCGGTGCCGTCGTCAACCACCGCGTCGACCGCGGGGGGCTCGACCTGGTGGTCGACGGCAGGGCTCCGGCCGTGGCGATCGCGGCCCAGGTCCTGGCCGCATCGCGCACCTCACCCTGACCTCGACATATTGCGCCACACCCACGTCCTGCGGGCCGAAACGGCCCCCCGGGCGTGGGTGTGGCGCAATAGGTCGGGAACGGCATGATGGCCCGATGAGCGACGATGCCGTCCACCGAGCCCGACGCACCCTCGAGGAGGGCATCTCCACGGACTTCAGCACCGCGATGTCCTACGGCGCCTACCTCGACCTCGACACGCTGCTGTCGGCCCAGCACACCCGCAGCGAGCCGCCGCAGCACGACGAGCTCCTCTTCATCATCCAGCACCAGGTCGCCGAGCTCTGGCTCAAGCTCCTGCTCCACGAGCTGCGCTCGGCGCGGGCCCTCATCGCCGCGGACGAGCTGGCGCCGGGGCTCAAGCGCCTGGCCCGGGTGAAACACATCCAGCGGCAGCTCGTCGACC
The DNA here is from genome assembly GCA_038258215.1 of Actinomycetales bacterium. Taxonomy (GTDB): domain Bacteria; phylum Actinomycetota; class Actinomycetes; order Actinomycetales; family Dermatophilaceae; genus Fodinibacter. The sequence goes on from JBBSQC010000044.1 coordinate 16,442, forward strand.
AGTGGGACGTGCTGGCGACGATGACGCCGAGCGAGTATGCGCAGATCAGGCCCTTCCTCGCGACGAGCTCGGGCTTCCAGAGCCACCAGTACCGTTCGGTCGAGTTCCTCCTCGGCAACAAGAACGCCGACATGGTGCGCGTGTTCGAGCACGACCCCGGGCAGCGGGACGAGCTGCAACGGTTGCTCGGGGAGCCGACGCTCTACGACGCGTTCCTGCGCCACCTCTCACGGCACGGGTATGCCGTGCCGGCGTCGGTGCTGGAGCGGGACGTCACCCTTCCCTACCGTCTTGACGAGGGGCTCGTGGAGGTCTTCGCCGCCGTCTACGCCGCGCCGTCGAAGCACTGGGGCGTCTACGAGACGTGCGAGGAGCTCGTCGACATCGAGGACCTGTTCCAGCAGTGGCGGTTCCGGCACCTCCAGGTCGTCACCCGCACGATCGGTCGCAAGCTGGGCACCGGCGGGTCGAGCGGCGTCGACTTCCTGCGCCGCGCGCTCGACCTCACCTTCTTCCCCGAGCTGTATGCCGTGCGTGCGCAGGTGGGCTGACTCAGCCGGTCGAGCTCGAGCGGCGGCGGGTCACGGCGATGGCCGAGCCGACGAGATCCCGCATCGTTCCTCACCCGCGAGTCTCGCAAATGGCGGCCCGGCTAGGGTCTCCGCATGGCCCCCCGTGTCATCCACACCGCGCAGGCCCTCGTCGACGCCGTGACCGAGGTCCCGGCCCTGCCCTCACGCGGCGGGAACGTCATGGCGACGAGCCACCAGCGGTACGCCGGGGGAGCGGTCACCATCCTGCTGGCCGCAGCTCGCTCCGGTGCCAGGGCCGTGCACGCGGGCGCGATCGGCACCGGGGTCAACGGTGACCTCATCCGGTCGGCGCTCGCGGCGGACGGTGTCGAGATGTCGGCGCGCGCCGTGCCGCACCTCGACACCGGGGTGTGCATCGTGCTCGTCGAACCGACGGGTGAACGCACCTTCGTCACGACGCAGGGTGCCGAGCGCGAGATCACCGTCGCGTCGCTCAGGTCCTGCGCGCCGACGGCGGGTGACCTGGTGTGCCTCAGCGGCTACTCGCTGGTGGGGCGCACCCGCGACCCCCTGCTCGAGTGGGTCGAGGGTCTCGACGACGGTGTGCTCCTCGTGCTCGACCCGGGCGCCGCGTTCGCCGAGATCCCGACCGGCATCCGCGATCGGGTGCTGGCACGCACCTCGGTGTGGACCGGCAACGCCGAGGAGTCGGCCGCGCTCGCCGGCGTGACCGGCATCCGCGAGTCCGCCCAGATCGTCTCGACCCAGCTCGCCGAGGATGCCGTGACGATCGTGCGTGACGGTCCCCGGGGCTGCCTGGTGCTCGAGAAGGGGGAGGAGGTGCACGTGGCCGGCCACCCCCGCCGACCCGTCGACACCAACGGAGCGGGTGACACCCACACCGGCGTCCTCCTCGCGGCGCGCGCCGCCGGGGCGGGGTGGGTGCGGGCAGCCGGGCGAGCCAACGCCGCGGCCGCCATCAAGGTCACCCGGCGTGGGCCCGAGACCGCTCCCACGGGTGCCGAGATCGACGACTTCCTGGCCGGGCTCGCCGGCTGAGTCCGGCCCCGGACGCGCCCGCCTACACTGCCTCTCGTGAGCACGGCCGGCCCCCTCGAGCAGCAGCGCACCCTCTACGGTGCGCCCTTGGCCGAGCTCGCCTCGCAGGCCACCTCCGCGCTCGGGCTCACCCAGGGACGGCTGGCCGAGGTGCTCGGCCTGTCGGCGCCGATGCTCTCCCAGCTGCTCAGCGGTCAGCGGGTCAAGATCGGCAACCCTGCCGTGGTGCACCGGCTGCAGTCGGTGCTCACCCTTGCCGGCCGGGCCGAGCGGCTCTCGCCCGCCGAGGTCGCCGAGCGGCTGGCGGAGATCCGCACCGAGCAGGCCACGCTGACCGGGGGCCACGACACCGACCTCGAGGCCGCCGCGCGTGCGCTCGCCGGGCTCGCGGGGCCGGACGAGCTGCGCACCGCCGGTGGGCAGGTGACCTCGCCCGCGCTGGCCGCGGCTCTCCACCGAGCCGCCGACCTCGCTGCCCGTGGGTGAGGTCTTCGCGGGGCGGTACGAGCTCGTCGACCTCCTCGGCGAGGGTGGGATGGGCTCGGTGTGGCGGGTCTGGGACCGGCGCGAGGAGCGCCTCGTCGCGGCGAAGGTGCTGCGCCAGTCCGACGCGGTCTCCCTGCTGCGCTTCGTGCGCGAGCAGGCGGTGCGGATCCGCCACGACCACGTCCTGACCCCGCTCGGGTGGGCCGGCGAGGACGACCGGGTGCTCTTCACCATGCCCGTGGTCGACGGCGGGTCGGTCTCGACCCTCGTGGGCGACCACGGCCCGCTGCCGCCGGTGCTGGCCGCCGAGATCCTCCGGCAGCTGCTCGCCGCGCTCGGTGCCGTGCACGGTGCCGGCGTCGTGCACCGGGACGTCAAACCGGCGAACGTGTTGCTCGTCGCGACCGGCGGCGCGCGGCCGCACGCCCTCCTCACCGACTTCGGGATCGCCGTCGACGAGTCGGCCCCCCGGTTCACCCGGGGCGGTGGCGTGACGGGCACACCGGGCTACATCGCACCGGAGGCCGAGCTCGGTGCCGAGCCGTCGCCTGGCGCGGACCTCTACGCCGCCGGGCAGGTCGGGCGCGCGATGCTCACCGGCATCCGCCCGTCCGACCCGGCGGCGACCCGACGTCCGGATGCCGTTCCCACCGCCCTGTGGGACGTGGTCACCGCCCTCTGCGACCCCGACCCCGCTGCCCGACCGGCCTCCGCCCGCGATGCCCTTGCCCTCCTTGAGCTGCCGTCGCTGGCCTGGTCCGCTGAGGCCATGGGCGACGTCGAGGTGCTCACCCACGTCCAGCCACCGGGAGACGGCCGGCCCCAGCTGCGCGTCGAGCCGCCGGACGAGCTGCCTACCCGGCCCGCGGCCACGCCCCGGCTCCCGGTCCCGACCCTGACGCCCGGACCGGCCGGGGACGGGACGCCATCGGGGACGCCATCCAGCCAGGCGGCATCCAGCGGGGCGTCCGGCACCGCGGACTCCTCCGACGTCCCGAGCACCACGGTGCGTCGCACCATCGTGAGCCTCGCGGTGCTCACCGTCGTCGCCGCGGTCGCTGGTCTGGCCTGGTGGGCGGGCCGCGACGCTCCGGACCGGGCCGACCAGGGCCGACCGCCATCGATGAGCGGCGTGCCGACCACACCTGGGCCCTCCCCGTCCAGCTCACCCGGGTCGACCCCGTCGGCGACACCCTCGCCGTCGCCCAGCGCGACCAGCGGGTCCGTCGACGTCGGCACCGTGGTCATCAGGGTGGGCCAACCGTGCCTGTTCAGCGACGTCGGCATCCGGGAGGAGACGGTCGGTGGCGACGCGGTGATCTGTGTGCGGCGCACGGACGGCAGCTACGCCTGGGACGCTCCGACCCCCTGACCCTCCGACCCCCTGACGCTCCGACCCCTGAGGCTCTGGCGCACCGATACCGGGCTCAGTTGGCGGTGGCCAGCTCGTCTCGACATCGCGCCTCGAAGGCCGTGAGCTCCGCCAGCGCGGCCTCGAGGTCGCGGCGCCGCTGCTCGAGATCGGCCCGGCGCTCGTCGATCTGGCCCAGGACGTACTCGAGCTGGCTGCGTCGGCCACGGGGGGCGTCGTAGAGGTCGACGATGGTGCGGATCTCCTCCAGTGGGAAGCCGAGCCGCCGACCGCGCAGGACGAGTCCGAGGCGGGTGCGGTCCCGCCGGTGGTAGACGCGGGTGGTGCCGCGGCGCTCCGGGGTGATCAGGCCGAGGGCCTCGTAGTGGCGCACCGTGCGGTGGGTCACCCCGAACTCCTCGGCCACCTCGGCGATCGACCATGTGTGGTCGCTCGGGCGGGCGGGTGACGTGGCTCGGGTTGGCATACCGGCGAGTATTGCTTTACGTTGACGTCAACGTCAAGACGACACCGCCTGCCGTGGCCCCCCACCCGGGGCCGCGCGACCACCTCCACACCAGGGAGCGCCGATGTACGAGCTGAGCAAGGACCACGAGGACTTCAGGGCGGTCGTGCGCGACTTCGCCACCGAGACCATCGAGCCGCACGTGGCGCAGTGGGACCGCGACCACCACTTCCCGGTCGACCTCGTGCCGACCATGGGCGGGCTCGGGCTCTTCGGCCTCGTCGTGCCGGAGGAGTTCGGGGGCTCTCTCGAGGCGGCCGACGGCGGGGCGTTCACCAGCCTGTGCATCGCGATCGAAGAGCTCGGCCGGGTCGACCAGTCGATCGGCATCACGCTCTCCGCGGGCGTCGGCCTCGGCATCAACCCGATCCTCACCTACGGGAGCCAGGCGCAGAAGGAGCGCTTCCTTCCCGACCTGGTCGCGGGGCGCACCCTCGCGGCCTTCGGTCTCACCGAGCCGGATGCCGGGTCCGATGCCGGTGCCACGCGCACCAAGGCGGTCCTCGACGGCGGCGAATGGGTGGTCGACGGGGCGAAGGCCTTCATCACCAACTCGGGCACCGACATCACCTCGGTCGTCACGGTCACCACGCGCACCGGCACCACCGACAAGGGCCGGGCCGAGATCTCGGCGATCATGGTCCCCTCCGGTACAGAGGGACTCACGGTCGAGGCGCCCTACGACAAGCTCGGGTGGAACATCTCCGACACGCACGGGCTGTCCTTCGCCGGCTGTCGGGTGCCCGAGGACCACCTCCTCGGCGAGCGGGGTCGCGGGTTCCACCAGTTCCTCAAGACCCTCGACGACGGGCGCATCGCGATCAGTGCCCTCGCGCTCGGCCTCATCACCCGCATGCGGGAGGAGGCCACGGCATACGCCAAGAGCCGCACGGCCTTCGGCAGGCCGATCGGGGCCAACCAGGGGGTCTCGTTCCCGATCGCCGACCTCTCCGTGATGGAGGAGACCTCGCGGCTGCTGACCTACCGCGCCGCGTGGCTCAAGGACGAGCAGGAGGCGGGCCGGCGCTCGGTGGAGGACGTCAAGCAGGCGGCGGCCGTCGCCAAGCTCTACACGTCCGAGGCTGCGGTGTCCGCGACGCGCATCGCGACCCAGGTGTTCGGGGGCAACGGCTTCATGGAGGAGTACCCCGTGGCCCGGTTCTACCGGGACGCCAAGATCCTCGAGATCGGCGAAGGCACCTCCGAGGTGCAGCGCATGGTCATCGCCAAGGGCCTCGGCCTCCCCACCGCATGACCCTGCCCCGACCCGCCTCGAGTGCGGAAGTGGTTGCCGGGGCGACCACTTCCGCACTCAAGGGCAATGATGGAGGCATGCCGACCAACCAACCCTTCGGCGACCCGCGCGTCGCGGACGTGCGGGCGCGGCTGCAGGCCGCGCACGCGGCATCCGAGCGGCCGACCGAGGAGGCGGCCGCCAAGCTCGAGTCCCAGAACAAGCTCTACGTGCGGGACCGGCTCGCGCTGCTGCTCGACGAGGGCAGCTTCGTCGAGGACGGGCGCTACGCCAACGCCCTGGCCGCGGGACTGCCGGCCGACGGCGTGGTGACCGGCCGAGGGACCGTGGACGACCGACCGGTCATCGTCATCGCCAACGACCCCACGGTGAAGGCCGGCTCGTGGGGGGCGCGCACCGTCGAGAAGATCGTGCGCTCCACCGAGACCGCGCTGCGCGAGGAGCTCCCGGTCTTCTGGCTCGTCGACAGCGCCGGCGCACGCATCACCGACCAGGTGGAGATGTTCCCCGGGCGCCGAGGCGCCGGGCACATCTTCCACAACCAGGTGGCGCTCTCGGGCAAGGTGCCGCAGATCTGCTGTCTCTTCGGCCCGTCCGCCGCCGGCGGGGCCTACATCCCCAGCTTCTGCGACATCGTGATCATGGTCGAGGGGAACGCCTCGATGTATCTCGGGTCACCGCGGATGGCGGAGATGGTGGTGGGGGAGAAGGTCTCGCTCGAGGAGATGGGGGGCGCGCGGATGCACTGCACCGTCTCCGGCGTGGGCGACCTGCTGGCCCAGGACGACACCGAGGCGATCGAGCTCGCCCGGCTCTACTTCTCCTACCTGCCGCTCAGCTGGCGGTCCCCGCTGCCGACCTACCACCCGGAGGAGCCGGCGGCGCCGCTGACCCGGGCCTCGGTGCCCGAGCGCGAGAGCCAGCCCTTCGACGTGCACGACTTCATCGACGGCCTCGTCGACGACGACAGCTTCTTCGAGATCAAGACCCTGTTCGCCGCCGAGCTCGTCGTGGGTTTCGGGCGGATGCACGGCGAGAGCGTCGGCATCGTCGCCAACAACTCGGCCGTCAAGGGCGGCGTGCTCTTCGCCGACTCAGCCGACAAGGCGGCCCGCTTCATCTGGCTCTGCGATGCGTTCTCGATCCCGCTCATCTACCTCGCCGACGTGCCCGGTTTCATGATCGGGTCCGAGGTCGAGCGCGGGGGGATCATCAGGCACGGCGCCAAGATGGTGCACGCAGTCTCCTCGGCGACCGTGCCACAGTTCTGCGTGGTGGTCCGAAAGGCCTACGGCGCAGGGCTCTACGCGATGGGCGGCCCGGGGTTCGCGCCCGACGCGACCATCGCGCTCCCGACGGCACGGATCGCGGTGATGGGCCCGGAGGCCGCCGTCAACGCGGTCTACGCCAACAAGATCGCGGAGGTCGAGGCGGCCGAGGGGCCGGAGGCACGGGAGGCGTTCGTCGCCGCGAGGCGGTCGGAGTACGAGGAGGACGTCGACCTCGAGCGGTTGGCCGCCGACCTCGTGCTGGACCAGGTCGTGGAACCCGATGCGCTGCGCGGTGAGCTGCTGCTGCGGCTGCGCCACGCCGCTCACCGGGAGCGTCATTTCGCCACCAAGCGCCGCGACATCCCCCCGGTCTGACCGTTACCCCTCCCGGTCCTCCCCGACGTCGTCTGTCGGGGTGGCGCGACACGCCGGTGATGGGGCGCGAAACCGACGTCCTGACCGACGAGGTCGGCCAATCGCGACCTCAGGCGCCCGCGATCTCTCGCAGCGCGTCGAGGTGGGCGGACCAGGCGACGCGTCCGTGCCCGGTGAGCGAGAGCCAGGTGCGGGGCCGTTTGCCGACGTAGCCCTTCCGGACCTTGACGTAACCGGCCCGCTCGAGGGTGGAGACCTGCTTGGACAGCACCGAGTCCGACACCTCGACCCGGTCGCGCACGAGCGCGAACTCCGCTTCGTCCACGCTCGCCAGTGCCGCCGCGATGCTGAAGCGCACCGGTGAGGAGAGGGCGTCGTCGAGCCGGTGGCGCGCGTGCGTCCCCCGGCTCTGAGCGGGCTCGGCCGGCGGTGCGCCGGAGCTCGGGCTCACCGCTCACCGCGGTGGATGAGGATGCCGGCCACGACCATCGGTGCCGCGATCACCAGGGCGATGACCACCAGCAGCCACAGCGGTTCACCGGCCGTGATCCCATCGGCCTCGCGCCCGGCCTGCCGGACGTTAGCCGCCAGCACCGCCGAGATCATGAGGATGGCGGTGCAGCCCAGACCGATCCAGCTCATGCGGCGACCATGCCTCGGCATCACTCGCGCCGCACGGCTCTGCCATGCTGCCAGCCCGAGCAGGATCGCGACGTAGCCAACGATGATGGTCGGCTCCCAGGACGTCTCGTCGAGCCCGGTGTGCAGTGCGAAGAAGGCACCGATGACGATGCCGAAGGCCGCCGTGGCGAAGGCATGGACCCTCCGCGCGTATCCGTCGTCCACGCCACCGTTCCTAGCGCGTTCGAGGCGCTCTAGGGCCTGGTCCGAGGTGATGCCGGTCGGGGTGTCCTGCTCGCTCATCATGGTCCCTTCGTCGTCGTGTTCACCCCATCCTAGAAAGTACTTTCCATATCGTCAAGGCGAGGTGGGGAGGGGTGACGCAGGTCGTGCCAGGCGATGCCGAGCTCGCCGACCAGCTCGCGCAGGAGCGGGAGGGAGACGCCGACGACGTTGCTCGGGTCGCCCTCGATGCCCGAGACGTAGGGGGCTCCGAGCCCGTCGAGCGTGAAGGCCCCGGCCACGCGCAGGGGCTCGCCGGTCGCGACGTAGGCGGTGATCTCTGCGTCGTCGAGGTCGGCGAAGTGCACGGTCGTGGATGCCGTGCCGCCGAGCATCCCCGACGTCCCGCCGTCCTCGACAGGGCGCAGGTCGACGAGCCAGTGACCGGTGTGCAGGATGCCGGAGCGTCCCCGCATCCGCTGCCACCGCCCGATCGCCTCCGCGGCATCGACCGGCTTCCCGTGCACCTCGCCGTCGATCTCCAGCACCGAGTCGCACCCGAGGACCAGCCCCGAGCCGTCCTCGTCCTCGTCCTCTTCCGCGTCCTCGCTGCTGATGGCCGCCACGACGTCCTCGGCCTTGGCACGGGCGAGGAGCAGGGCGACGTCCGCGGGTGCGAGGGCCCCGTTCACGGCCTCGGCCGCGGCCAGGGTGGCGGCTTCGTCGACGGACGACACACGCACCGCCGGCTCCACACCGGCCGACCTGAGGGCGCTCAGGCGGGCGGGGGAGGCGGAGGCCAGGAGCAACGAGGGGTGGGCGGACGGCATACGGAGCACGGTAGTGCGCCCTGGTCCTGCCGATGACTCACCCGAGCACCTCGTCGACGAAGCACCACCGCCAGGCCTCACCGGCCTCGATGCTCTGCATCACCGGGTGCCTGGTCGCCTCGAAGTGCTTGCTGGCGTGGCTGCCCACCGAGGAGTCGCAGCATCCGACCTCGCCACACTCGACGCACGACCGCAGGTGCACCCAGCTGAGCCCTTCGGCGACGCAGGTGGTGCACTCGTTGGGCGTCTCGGGCACCGCGGCCTCCGCGGCATCCGTGAGGTGCTCGCAGGCGCCGGCCACGACCTCCGGCGACCTCAGCACTGAGTCGCGCACGGCGGCGTTGCGGGTGGAGGCCCAGGACAACGCCGTCTCCTCGGCGTCCAGCTGACCGAGCACTGTGGTGAGCACGTGGTGGTCCACCCCGCCCCGGTCCCGGATGCGGAGCAGCTCGGCGCGCTCCTCCTGGATCATCACCGTGCGCAGCCGGGCCTGTGCCTCGCTCGGGGTCTCGGCATCACCCCGGCCGAGCCGACCGAGTCGTTCCCAGCTGCGGTTGACGCGGGAGTTGGCCTGCTCGCGCAGGGCCCGCACGACGCCGTCGTCGGCACGACCGTCGCCCTCGATGGCCTCCAGTCCGGCGCGTGTGGCCGCACCCAGCACGGTCGCCTCCTGGAGGGCGTCCTCGCGCGGGTCCGGACCCTCCACGCCGATGACCCGGGCGACCAGCGGCAGGGTGGTGCCCTGGATGAGCAGGCTCCCCACGGTGACGACGAGGGCGATCACGACGAGCTGGGGGCGGAGCGGGGTGTCGACCCGCAGGGTCAGGGCCGCGGCGAGCGTGACCACCCCCCGCATGCCCGCCCAGGAGCCGACGATCGCGCCACGGACCCGGTCGCCGCGGTCATCGGCCCCACGGGTGGTGAGGACCGTGAACGGAACCATCCACAGGGGTCGCAGCAGCATGCAGGTGAGCAGCACGGCAGCGCCGACGAGCAGCGTCCGGGCCAGGGTGAGCTCGCCGCCGCGCACGTCCGCGAGGAGGGAGAAGATCTGCAGCCCGATGAGCAGGAAGACGGCGTTCTCCAGGATGTAGGTGATGCTCGCCCAGTTGATCCGCTCGGCCAGGCGTGACGGGGCGCTCTGCAGGGTGGGAGCGCGGTGGGCGAGCAGCAGACCGGCGGTGACGACGGCCAGCACGCCCGAGGCGCCGACACGCTCCGCCGGGAGGTAGGCGACGTACGGCGCGACGAACGACAGGGCCGTGTCGGCCGGGACCTCGGTGAGTCGCCTCCGCAGGGCACCGATAACGAGGTAGGCGAGCACCCCGATGGCGAAGCCCCCGAAGGCCGCGATGGCCAGGTCCACGCTGACCGACCCGATCGTGACGGTGGCTGCGGGGCCATCGGACGAGCCCACGCCGTGGGCCACCAGGCCGGCAGCGGCCAGCGCCGTGCGCAGGGTCACGAGCGCAGTGGCGTCGTTGAGCAGGGACTCCCCCTCCAGGATCGTCGTCACCCGGCGGGGCAGACCGATCCGTCGGGCCACGGCCGTGGCGGCCACGGCATCCGGCGGGGCGACGATGGCCCCGAGGGCCAGGGCGAGCGCGAAGTCGATGGGGAGCAGGGCGCGGGCCACGAGCGCCACGCCCACCGCGGTGAACAGCACCAGGCCGACCGACAGGGCGAGGATCGGGAGGCGTTGCGCCCGGATGTCGAGCAACGAGGTCGTGATGGCCGCGGCGTAGAGCAGCGGGGGGAGCAGGCCGTAGAGGACGAGCTCGGGGGAGAGACGCAGCTCGGGCACCCCGGGGAGGAAGGAGAGACCCGCGCCCACCACGAGCAGGGCGATCGGCATCGGCAGCCCGAGGGACGCGGTCGCGCGGCCGACGAGGATGACCACGAGGACGATGCCCACGACGAGGGCGGCGAGCTCCATCAGGTCACCCCGCAGCCCGGTGCCGGGGGGTGGTCAGCTCACCGGTGAGGTAGTGCTCGAGGACGGGGCCGAGGGCCGCCACCAGCTCCTCGGGGCTGGCCGCGGCCAGGCGGGGCAGCCCGATGACGTGGCGAGCGAAGCCCAGGCCGGCCATCTGGGCCCCCACGAGCGAGGCGCGCAGCTCGGGCTGGTCGCCGCCGACGAGACGGGCCAGCGGGGTGAGAAGCGACTCCACGAGCAGGTCTCGCACGAGGACGGCAGCCTCGTCCTCCGATGCCGCGGCACGGAGCAGCCCGGTCATCGTCGACCGTGCGGCCGGGGTCTCGAGCATGCCCACGGCGAACCGCGCCAGCCGCTCGCCCACCCCGTCGGTCCCCTCGGCCAGCAGGGCGGTGACGACCTCCTCGGGGTTGAACGGAAGCTCGACGATGGTGATGAAGAGCTCCTGCTTGGAGCCGAAGTAGTGAGTCACCAACCGGGTGTCGACGCCGGCCTCGCGCGCGATGGCCCGCAGTGTGGTGCGCGGGTAGCCGACCGCGCCGAACTGCCGGGTGGCGGCGAGCAGGATCGCGTCGCGCGTGCCGCTGCCGGCGGGCCGGCGACCTCGGGGTGCGGGCACCGCTCACCTCCTGGTCGACGACGGAATTCCTGCAGCAGGAAAAGTATGCCGTGCCGCTGCGCGCCGGTGGGGCGCCGGTCGACGGTGACTGGTCTGCGGTCAGTTCAGCCGAGGACGGCCTCGCGCAGGGCGTCGAGCCCGACGGACCCGACGTCGAGCGCCCGGCGATGGAAGTCCTTGAGCGAGAAGGAGTCTCCCTCACGCTCTGCCGCCTCGGCGCGGAGCTCGAGCCACAGCCGCTCACCGATCTTGTAGCTGGGGGCCTGGCCGGGCCAGCCCAGGTATCGGCTCAGCTCGAAGCGCAGCTGCTCCTCGCCCTGGTTGGCGTGGGAGTCCAGGAAGGCCCACGCCTTCTCGTAGGTCCAGTCACCCCCGCCCACCTCGGCGGGTGCCTCGAAGCCGCAGTGCACCCCGATGTCGAGCACGACGCGTGCGGCGCGCAGCGACTGGCCGTCGAGGAGGCCGAGGTAGTTGCCCGGGTCGTCCATGTAGCCGAGCTCGGCCATCAGCCGCTCCGCGTAGAGGGCCCAGCCCTCGCCGTGGCCACTGGTCCAGCACATCATCCGGCGCCACCGGTTCAGCAGCTCGCGGCGATAGATCGTCTGCGCGACCTGCAGGTGGTGGCCCGGCACCCCCTCGTGGTAGACGGTCGTCAGCTCGCGCCACGTGCCGAACTCGGTGACGCCCTTGGGCACCGACCACCACATCCGCCCGGGCCGGGTGAAGTCGTCACTCGGCCCCGTGTAGTAGATGCCGCCGGTCTGGGTCGGCGCGATCCGGCACTCGATGGTGCGCACCGGGTCGGGGACGTCGAAGTGCGTGCCCGCGAGGTGGCTGATGACCTCGTCCGCCTTGCCCTGCATCCACTCGCGCAGGGCGTCGGTCCCGTGCAGCTGGTAGGCCGGGTCCCGGTCGAGGTGCTCGATGGCCTCCTTGACGCTGCTCCCGGGGAGGACCCGCTCGGCGGTGGCGGCCATGTCGGCGGTGATCCGGGCCAGCTCCTCCTGCCCCCACGCGTAGGTCTCCTCGAGGTCGACCGTGGCGCCGAGGAACTGCTGCGAGGCCAGCTGGTAGCGCTCGCGCCCGCAGGCATCGGCCTCCGGCGCTCGCCCGAGCAGGTGCTCGCCGAGGTCGGCGCCCAGCCGGCCGTAGGCCGTGGCCGCGGCCTCGACGCCTCGCTCCAGGTCGGTGCGGACCGCCGGGTCGAGGTCGTCCGTGCCGGCCCGGGCAACGGCGAGGAAGCCCGCGAAGAAGCCGTCGGGGGTGGTGAGGTCCTGGCACTGCGAGATGCACTCGCTCACCTGGCGCCGCGGGGTGACCAGGCCCCGGTCGGCCGACTCGCGCAGGGTCGTGGCGTACTGCTCGAGGGCCCTCGGGATGCGCGTCAGCCTCGTGGCGATCGTGGCCCAGTCGTCCTGGGTGTCGGTGGGCATCAGGTCCAGGACGTCGCGACAGGCCTGCATCGGCGAGGCGATGACGTTGAGCTCCATCTGGTCGTAGCCGGCCTCGTGGGTGCGCACGGTGAGCCCTAGGCGCTCGCGCATCGCGGTGAGCGTGACCGCGTCGACGGCATCGACGGCGGTTGCGCCGTCGAGACGGGCGAGGGTGGCGCGCGCGAGCTCGGCGTGATGGGCGTAGCCGTCGGGCGAGAGGTCGTCGATCTCGGTCTGGCCGACCGGCACCCCGAGGTAGGTCGCCTCCATCGGGCTGGCCGCCACGGCGGCGTCGAAGTGGGCCTCGGCGATGGCGTCGATGGCGGTGGGCTGGCGCTCTGTGCTGTTCTCGCTCACCGTCGGGACGCTACCCGACGTGAGCGCGCCGTGGCTCGGGGGTTTTCCGGCGCTCGTGGAGGGCCTGGGCGCGCAGGGGTGGAGGCGGCATACCCTCTCCTGCATGGGTCCCACGGTGCGCACGGTGAGCGTCGGCAGTCCGCGTGAGGGCATCCTCCGGCGCGGCGCCACGGCGATCGACAAGCGGTCGGTGCCGACCGTCGACGTGCGGGACCCCGGCCCGAAGCGTGGCGGGCTGGGCAGCGGCGTGGTCGGCGACGACGTGGTGTCGCGCCGGCACCACGGCGGCTCGCGGCAGGCCGTGTACGCGGTCGCGAGCGAGGAGCTGGACTGGTGGGCGGGCGAGCTGGGGCGCGAGCTGCGCGACGGGATGTTCGGGGAGAACCTCACCACGGAGGGGTTCGACGTCGACGGGTCGGTCGTGGGGGAGCGGTGGCAGGTCGGTGCCGCGGTGCTGGAGGTGAGTGGACCTCGGATCCCGTGCGCGACGTTCGCCGCGTGGATGGGTGAGCGCGCGTGGGTCAAGCGCTTCTCGGAGCGGGGCCGCACCGGGGCCTATCTCGCGGTGCTCGAACCCGGGGCGATCGCGGCCGGCGACGAGGTGGTGGTGCTCGACCGGCCGGGCCACGCGATCACCGTGCCCGAGGTCTTCCGGGCGTTCATGGGTGACGTGGAGCAGGGCCGCAGGGTCCTCGACGCGGGCGTGCTCGGCGCCGACGACCATGCCGACCTCGAACGGGCCCTCGCCCGCCGAACGCCGTGAACAATCGACCAATAGGTCCATTCTTTACGGGCCTGGCCCGACGGTCAGTGCGTACAATCGAACAATAGGTCACTTCTTTACGTGCCTGG